>NZ_JACJPY010000046.1 GCF_014696345.1 Pseudanabaena cinerea FACHB-1277 | reverse complement strand
ATCTGGAGCAATTAGCCGCCACTAAGCCCTATTTCCCCAAATCAGTCAAACACGTCGTCAGTGATGGATTTTATAGCAAAATTAAGTGGGTCGATGGTGTCACTAATTTGGACTTAGAGGTGATTGGCAAGTTACGTTGTGATGCGGATCTGCAATATGTCTATACAGGAGAGCAGAAACCGCGTGGGCGAAAACGCAAGTACGATGGCAAGGTGGATTTGACTGATGTCAGTCGGATGACCTTAGTCTCGCAAATCGAACCACAGCTTTACCTTTACACGATTGAGGTTTGGGTGGTCAGCATGAAACGTAAAGTCCGCCTTGCTTACATTCGAGACTGCCGTAATCCTGAGCGTGTTGGGCTGGCTCTGTTGTTTTCTACCGATATCAATCTTGATGCATTAGAAATTCTGTCTTTCTATAAATCTCGCTTTCAGATTGAATTCATCTTTCGTGATGCTAAACAGTTTACGGGTTTATCCGATTGCCAAGCTCGTGATTTGACTAAGCTTGACTTTCATTTCAATGCTTCTTTGATGGCTCTAAATCTGGCTAAGTTCGATGCTTGGCAATCTCATCTTGCCGCTCATCCTCACAAAACTTTTGTCTTTTCGATGGCGAGTTACAAACGCTTGGCTTTCAATCGCCATCTCCTCGACCGCTTTATTTCCCTGTTAGATTTAGACCTTACTTCGATTAAATTACACCCTAATTTCCACAAGCTTTGCTCTTACGGTTCTATTTCTCACCAATTTTGTCCGTAGTATTGTAAAGAGCAAACAACAGTAAGTATTACATTGCCGATTTTTGCTATGCCAACTGCCAAGGTCTAAATCTAGGCTAAATTCATTGATTTTTCCCTAAATTTATGTTCACGCACTTTCACGCAATTACTAAATCAGAGCTAGATGCGGCAATCATTCGCAATCCGATTGTGGTGTCTCCAGTCACTACAGTCATGGCGGCGATATGCAAGATGAGTGAGTTGCGATCGCAATGTGCCACCATGCAAGATCAACCCCACAAACAAGCGCAACTGCATATAGATGTGCGCTCAAGCTGTGTGTTAGTTGTGGAACAGGAGCGAATTTTGGGGATTATGACCGAGCGGGATGTGGTGCGTCTTAGTGCTGAGCAGCGATCGCTGGATGTGTTGACAGTCCAAGAAGTGATGACGCATCCAGTTGTGACCATGCGGGAGTCAGCTTTTACCGACTTATTCATGACAGTAAATTTAATTCAACAACAACATATTCGCCATCTGCCCATCGTTGATGATCAAGATCGCTTGGTGGGCATTGTCACCCATGAAAGTTTGCGCCAAACCTCCCGCCCGATCGACCTCTTGCGTTTGCGACTGGTTTCTGAGGTGATGACCTCTGATGTGGTTTGCGCTCAAGCAGAACAACCAATGCTGGCGATCACCAAACTCATGGCAACCCATTGCGTCAGTTCGGTAATTATTACCACTCAGAACGATCATGCTCAGACGCAACCAACCTCACAAGTGCCGATCGGAATTGTCACCGAGCGGGATATCGTCCAGTTTCAGGCATTGGGCTTAAACCTCGATCGCAGCACCGCCAGTGAGATGATGAGCAGCCCCATCTTTACGGTAAAGCCAACGGATTCGCTATTAGTGGTTTATCAGTTGATGGAGCAGCACTTTATTAGTCGCTTAGCTGTTACCGATCCCGACAACCAACTTTTAGGCATAATTACACAAAGCAGTTTGCTCCAAGCCCTTAACCCCGTTGAAATTTATAATCTAGCCGCAGAGCTAGAACAGAGAGTATTACGTCTAGAGGAGGAAAAAATTGCCCTCCTTGAACATCGCAATATAGAGCTAGAGCAGCAACAGATCTTAACTTACCGACAACTCCAGGAAGAGCTGCAAGAACGCCAAAAAACAGAACTGGCACTCCTTGAGCTTAATCAATCCTTAGAAGCGAAGATTGCCAAACGCACGCAGGAGTTGCGGACTAGCAATGCCAAAGTTCGCGCCATGATCGATGCTTTACCTGATTTGTTGTTGCGGGTAAATCGTCAGGGCGAATGTTTAGAATATATCAACACGGGCGAATATCGAGATAAGTTTCACCAAATTCATGAAAATATTTCGGAAATATTACCGCCAGATTTGTACCAACGACAGCTTGAAGCCATCGATCAAGCCCTAATCACAGGGAATTTGCAGGTCTATGAACATCAGTTGTATGACAAGCACGATCGCCTAGTTTTTGAAGAGGTGCGGATTGTGCCGATCGGCAGTGATGAGGCTATGATTATCCTCCGTGATCAAACTGATTCTAAGCGGACAGAATTAGCCTTAAAAGCTAGTGAAGCGAGATTTCGGGGCATATTTGATGCCAATGTGGTGGGGATGCTATTTGTCAACTTAAATGGGGAAATTACTGACGCAAATGATTGTTTCTTAAATCTCGTGGGTTATAGCCGCGATGAACTCCAGCTTGGTCAACTGGACTGGGCAAGGATGACTGCCCCCGAATATTTGTCTATGGATATGCACGCGATCGCCCATGTCAAATTGAATGGAGTGATTGAACCTTGGGAAAAGGTGTACTTTCACAAAGATGGCTACCCTGTGTCAGTATTGAGCAGTCTCGCCATGGTGTCAGAGACAGAATGCGTTTGTGTGGTGGTTGACATTAGCGATCTCAAACGCACCGAAAAAGAACTTCAGCAAAAACTAGCAACGATTGAGACTGCCATTGATGGCATTGCCATCAAGAAAGCGGATCAATATATTTACCTAAACCGCTCCCATGCCAAGATGTTTGGCTATGCCGAAGTGGATGAATTGTTGAGCAAGAGTTGGCATATTTCATATTCGCCAGCGCAGCTAGAGCGATTTGAATATGAGATTTTCCCAGCGCTGCAAAGAGACCGATCTTGGGCTGGGGAAATGATCGCGATCCGTAAAGATGGCTCCACCTTTGACGAAGAGCTATCTCTGTCCCTGACGGATGATGGGCTATTGATCTGTGTTTGCCGCGATATTAGCGATCGCAAGCATTCTGAACAAATCATCGCGCAACAGGCACAGCAAGAAATATTATTACGGGAAATTACTCAACGCATTCGCACTTCGCTCAACCTGCAAACCATTTTTGATACTGCTTGCCAAGAGATTCGCCACCTGCTCAATGCCGATCGCGTTGGTATTTTTAGATTTAATATCGACTCTGGCTGTGATGATGGCGAGTTTGTTGCTGAGGCAGCTATTGCGGGTTTGCGATCGGTATTGGCCCAGCCCGTCCATGACCATTGCTTTGGCGAAGACTATTCACCCTTATATCTAGAGGGGCGATTTTCAGCAATGGATGATATTTACAACCATGGGTTAAAGCCTTGCCATCTTGAGGTTTTGACACAATTTCAGATCCGCGCTAACCTGATCATTCCTTTGTTTTATGGTGAAAAACTATGGGGACTGTTATGTGTCCATCAATGCGATCGCCCAAGGACTTGGCAAAGATTTGAGATTAACCTCACCCAGCAAATTGCCATCCAACTAGCGATCGCCATTCAACAGGCAAGTCTCTATGAGCAGCTACAACAGGAATTAGGCGATCGAAAAAAAGCACAACAACAACTCACCGAACGCAACGAGCAGCTCGCCATCTCCAACGAAGAACTGGCGCGGGCCACCCGCCTCAAAGATGAATTTTTGGCAAATATGAGCCATGAATTGCGTACCCCTCTCAATGCCATCCTCGGCATGACCGAAGGGCTGCAAGAGGGCATTTTTGGTCATGTGACCGAACCTCAAATCAAGGCATTGCAAACAGTCGAGCGCAGTGGCTCCCATTTACTAGATCTCATCAATGACATTCTAGATGTAGCCAAAATCGAATCGGGACAACTCGAACTGGAATATAGTAATGTGGAGATCGAGCCACTCTGCCAATCTAGTCTCGCTTTTATCAAGCAGCAAGCCCTCAAAAGGCGGATTCAACTGCACACCCAATTCCCAAATAACCTTCCTGAATTAAGTATTGATGAACGGCGCATTCGTCAAGCACTGATCAACCTACTAAGTAACGCCGTAAAATTTACTCCAGAAGAAGGCACAATTAGCCTAGAAGTAACCTTACTGCCCGTTGACATAGCTGATAATCTTGATAAAACCGACATTCAAGGTTATGTGCGAATCGCCATCAAGGATACAGGTATTGGCATCTCCCACGAAAACATCAGCAAACTATTTCAACCATTCTTCCAAATTGATAGCGCCCTCAACCGCCAATATCAAGGCACGGGCTTAGGGCTGCCCCTCGTCAAGCGGATTGTCGAAATGCATGGTGGTCGGGTTAACGTAGCTAGCGAATTAGGGGTCGGCAGTTGCTTTATGATTGATATCCCTCACTTCACCCCTACTTCTGCTGCATTAACGCCCCATCAAAACATTACCGCCACTGTCAATAGTCAGGCTGACCCGCAAAATTCTCGCACCTTCATAATTTTGTTAGTGGAAGATAGCGAAGCCAATATCATAACCCTCTCCAGTTATCTGATCGCCAAGGGTTACGAAATCATCCTTGCCCACAATGGACAAGAAGCCCTCAATATCTTGAGATCGTTACAGCCTGATTTAATTTTGATGGACATCCAAATGCCGATCATGGATGGATTAGAAGCGACTCAAAAAATCCGCCAACTTCCCGCCTTTGCCAGTACGCCGATCATTGCGCTTACGGCTCTAGCGATGCCAAACGATGTTGATCTATGCCTTGCCGCAGGTGCAACTGGCTATCTCAGCAAACCCGTCAAGTTACGGGAACTAGCTAGAACAATTCAAAAGTTGTTGATTTAAGCATCCTAGCGCTCTTTTTCTCGCTCATGACGGCGGCGGAAGTCAAAATCAATATTCATCGGCTATATGTTGCGTCGGTTGCCCTTGCAAAAATCTCCGCAGTATCAGCACGATCAGACTACAGTTGTAAAGATATTTACCCACACAAGCGAAATTTTTTACTATCTTTTGTACTACATTAATGCCTCAATAAGCTGAAATGATCAAGTAATGGATAAGCATCGACAAGGAATAGCTACTAATTGCTTAGCGGCTGTGTTTTTATTTAATTCATTTGGTTTTAATTTATTTGGTGTCAGCCTTGCAGCTATCAGTAGCATGGCTAATTTATTAAATTTGGATGCAGCGATCGCACAGACATCATCGCGGCGATCACCCACCAATCGCGATATCGAAAGATTGCGGCGATCGGGACAGCGCTGGATTGAGGTAAGGCTGCGTAGCCAGAGATTATTGGCGTGGCAGGGCAGTAAGTTGGTCTATGCCGTAATTGTGTCCACAGGCAAAAGCAACAACCCCACACCCACGGGCATTTTCAAGATTCAAACTAAATATCCAGTCGCCAGAATGCGCGGCGATGACTACAACATCCCCGACGTTCCCCATGTGATGTACTACAGTGGCAACTATGCGATACATGGGGCATATTGGCATCGCAGTTTTGGCATCCCAGTGAGTCGCGGTTGTACTAATGTTGCCCCCGACCATGCAGCATGGCTCTATCAATGGGCTGAGGTTGGGACAACTGTGGTTGTCCGTTAACCACAAAGCGGTATGGGTGCTAAATAAAACTTAACGCATTAGAAATAGACAGAGGCGATCGCCTCACAGTAACCTAGAGGGGATATCTGTAATCATTTTATTTTTTACATTACAGCCTTTAGGCATAAGGATAAAACTATGGCAGTTGCACGTGGTTCTAAGGTTCGCATTTTGCGTAAAGAGTCTTACTGGTATCGTGAAGTCGGTACTGTAGCTTCCGTTGACAAGAGCGGCATCATCTATCCAGTGATTGTTCGTTTCGAGAGCGTCAACTACTCCAACATCGCAACCAATAACTTTGCGATCGATGAAGTCGAAGAAGTTGCCTAGACTCATTGACTTGAGGTGTTGCAAATAGTCATGCGCTATTTGTAAAACCTTAAGTCAGGCTAAATCAAAAAAGGTTCATCTGCAATGCAGACGAACCTTTTTTAATGAACTAATACCAACTCACAAAAATGTGCATACACTTTTGTGAGTTGAAGACCAAATCCAGTAGGAGTTTTCAAATAAGGAAATGGCTACGCCATTTCTTTGTTTGTATAGTACGACTATTAGCGGGAAGGCCCTAAGCCCACTGCCCCAGCATAAACCGCTTGACTGCCCAATTCCGCTTCAATTCTCAGCAAACGGTTGTACTTGGCAACGCGCTCACTGCGGCAGAGCGAACCAGTTTTGATTTGACCTGCACGGGTTGCCACGGCTAAGTCGGCGATGGTGGTGTCTTCGGTTTCGCCAGAACGATGGCTAATCACGGAGCGATAGCCATTTTTATCGGCAGTGGCGATCGCTTCGAGGGTTTCCGTCAAACTACCAATTTGATTGAGTTTAATCAAAATCGCGCTGGCACAACCTTCACGGATACCGCGCTCTAGACGGGTTTTATTGGTGACAAATAAATCATCACCCACTAGCTGGGTGCTGGTCAGTTGGTTGGTCATGGCTTGCCAACTTGCCCATTCATCTTCCTGCAAACCATCTTCGATGGAGACGATGGGATATTGGGCAATCAGTTTCTCGTAATAGTCAACAAATTCTTGAGGGGTCAAGGATTTGCCATCAATATTGTAATTGCCGTCTTTAAATAGCTCATTTGATGCCACATCCAAGGCTAGGGCAACTTGCTCCCCTGGCTTGTATCCTGCTTTGGTGATTGCATCAATTAGTAACTCTAGAGCAGCTTGGTTAGACTCCAGGTTGGGCGCAAAACCGCCTTCATCGCCAACTGCGGTTGACAGTCCTTTATCATGGAGGACGGAGCTAAGGGCGGCAAATACTTCGGCTCCGTAGCGTAGTGCCTCTTTGAAGGTAGGTGCGCCCACAGGCACGATCATAAATTCTTGGATATCCACATTATTGTCAGCATGAGCGCCGCCATTGAGGACATTCATCAATGGAACTGGCAATACATTGGATAGCGGTGTTCCCAAATAACGGTATAAAGGTTGCCCGATCGCGGCTGAGGCAGCTTTGGCGGTGGCAAGGGAAACTGCCAACATTGCGTTTGCACCAAGCTCAGACTTATTGGGGGAGCCGTCACGCTTGATCATCAGGCGATCGACGAGTTCTTGATTAAGTGCATCCACGCCCCGTAGTTCTGGCAGTATTTTTTCGCTAATATTACGGACTGCGATTAAAACCCCTTTACCGCCATAACGACCTTTGTCGCCATCCCGCAATTCGTGCGCCTCAAAGCTGCCTGTCGATGCGCCACTGGGAACTTGGGCGAGTCCGCTTGCACCATTGGCAAGTGTCACTTCTGCCTCAACGGTGGGTTTGCCCCGCGAGTCGAGAATTTCCCTTGCGGCGATCGCGATGATTTCTGTTCCTTTAGTCACTTGAGCTATTCCTTTAATGATCTTTTGTGATTAAGCTAAGCTATTCGCCCTAATCTTACAATTTTGCAATGCTCTATGACTCAATTGTTAGGCTTTCATTAAAAAACTTTTTCTCAAAAGAGAAATGGCGAAGCTATTGTTTTTCTGAGATAGTCATAGGAAATTCTAACCATTTTTCAGATTGAAAACAGGCATTAATAACCCCAAATTAACGATGTAGCACGAATCGCCACAGCGCTAATTTTTAAGGCTCGATTATTAAGGCTCAATTACTTGTTGGCTAGAACCAGTGCGTTAAGTTTTCTAATTCTTTCAACCATAATTTTCATGACATTGATGGCAAAATTGGGGGTCTGTTGCACCAAAAACATGAAGCGGTGTTCATCGATCGCCACCAACTTGCAATCAGTTTTGGCGATCGCCGTTGATTTTCTGGGTGTGGACTCGATCATCGCCATCTCACCAATAATGCCGCCAACTGTAGTTGAGTCTAAAAACTTACCATCAACGAAGATATCCACCTCGCCTTCAACGATCGCATACATATGATCAGCGACACCACCCTTGTCAAAAATTACCTGTCCTGCGGGAACGGTGGTAAATTCCTGGGCGTTCTTAAACAGATCAATCGTAGTCAAAATTTAACTCCAAGCGAAACAAATACAACTTGCGCTAGTCTATTAAATCATGTTTGCTGATTCTCCTCAGTATGCTCACACACACTGTATTACACATTGTATTACTGATAAAACCTATGATTAAGTTTCCCTGTTTGCTTAAAAACCTTGCTGGCATTGTTTTCGCCCTGTCTGTTGTTGCGCCAGTCTTTGAGGCATCAGCATCAACGAAAGTAATTTATATCTCCCCCCAAGGTGTTGATAATATTGATTCTGGCTCGGTCAATCAACCTTTTCGGACAATTAGCGCCGCGATCGCCAACCATCCGCAGGAAGGAACTATCTTTCAATTAGCAGATGGAAGTTATAGCCGCACAACAGGGGAAAATTTCCCGATCCTTCTGCCCAAAGGAACGATTTTGAGGGGTAATCCATCGACAAATGGCAATAACGTAATTATTAATGGTGGTGGACGCTTCGTGAGTCCGACCTTTGCCAGTCAAAATATTGCGATCGTGGCTGCCCACAATTCCCGCATCGAAGGCATCACCCTGACCAACAACAATCCCCGTGGTTACGGACTATGGCTAGAATCTAGCCGCAATGTGGCGATCGCCAATAACAACTTTACGCGCAACACCCACGATGGCATCTTTCTGACAGGTAATGCGAATGCTTATATTGGCAATAATGTATTTGCAGGCAATACAGGCAGTGGCATTTCTGCGCTCGGCACAAGCACAGGCGAAATTCGCGATAATCGCTTTGAGAACACGGGCTTTGGTCTATCCATTGGACAGCAATCGCAAGTTGTACTGGTGAATAACAATGTATTACGGAACATTGATGGCATCGTCATCTCCAATACTGCTCAACCAATATTGCGCGGCAATGTGATTGCTGACAATCAGCGCAATGGACTAGTGGTCTTAACAGGGACAAATGGCTCACCGCGCCCCGATCTTGGCACGATCAGCTCTGTTGGCAATAACACCTTTAGAAATAATCGCGAATTTGATATTAATAATGCGACAACCATTCCCATTGCCGCAGTGGGAAATCAGGTGACAGCATCGCGGGTCAAAGGCGCTCTCGACTACCGAGCCGCCACAACTACTTCCAATTCTATCATCAGCAACAGACCCGCTACACCTGCTGCACCCTTGGCAACAGTTCCTGCCCCGAACAATGTTGCGGCTAATCCCCCTGCGACATTATTCATTCCCGCGCCGCCTGCCAATAACAAGCCATTGCCTAGTTCTGTAGTTTCGCCCAATGGGAACTCCACTGCGATTGTAATAGAACGAGAATATGCTAAACCAAATACTTCTAGACCAGCAGTCGCTGCTTTGCCTCCTACTGCCCTTGACCCCAGTACAGGCAAAGCATTTCAATATCGGGTGGTGGTTGCTAATCCTTCCAATTCTATTACGCAGAGAGTTAGGACAATTGTTCCTGATGCTTTTCGATTGTTGCGGAGTGGGCGCTATGTGTTGCAGGTGGGAGCCTATAGCGATCGCCCTACCGCCGATAGTTTAGTGAGTAAGTTAGCCCAATCGGGTCTAAGAGCCGAAATTATTCCCTTCCGTTAAACTAAACAGCGCTTCGCAAATATAGCGCTTCGTACTTACCAAAAACCCAGAAATATTTTTGAGCGGCGCTTTGCACCACTTCTAAAGTTTTCTCTGGGTTTTTAAGTTAGCGCAAAGCACTGTATACTACTTACTCTCATTATTAGTCCAGCCCAGTAAATTAGACAGCCAGTTGCGCTTTTGGGGCGCTGAAATGATGGGTTGTGGCTCAGGGGATTTTTCAGAAGTGGCAGGTCTTTGTAGATCTTGAATATGTTTGAGGGCTAAGGGCTGATGGGGATTAATTTGCAGCGATCGCATCAAACTGATTTTTGCCATTTGGGGCTGATTAATATTTTTATACACCACTCCTAACATGGCGTGCGCCTGACTGTTATTTGGCTCGATCTGCAAAACTTCCCTTAATTCTTTCAAAGCAACTTTCCAATTGCCCTGACTCATACAGACCTCAATAATGCTTAGGCGATCAGCGATTGACCGATTTGCTTTATTAGCGGTTTGAATGACCGTGCTATCACTCTGGTTGGTCATTCGGGGTGGTATTGGCGCAGATGGGGGGTGGCTTCTAGGTTGATTTGGTAAAGGTTGATTTGGTAAAGGTTGCGAAACTCCAGAACTTAATGGAGGATATACACGCCCTGAATCTGTCCCTAAGAAGCTCCCAACAGGGCTAAAGGCAGTTGGCTGCGGCGACAGTACAGGCGGCATATACAAATCATCATAGCGATATCCTTCTTTATAGAGAATATAAACAAGATTCAGTTCGCTAATTTGGGCAGTATATTCGAGAACTAGATCAAGGGATTGAAATTGAACTTTGGCGATCGCTGACACAGCGCGTTCATAAAAGCCATCACTAGGAGACTGCATCAACTCACAGGCAATACTTGAATAGATGGGAATGTTGCGAGACTTCTGCATGAGTCGTTTGGCTAACAACTGAAAAATCCCTTGATAAGCTTTGCGCTCCTCATCTTTCATGAGAATGTTGTAAGCAGGATTGACTAACTTTGCTAAATATTCTGTCGCAATTGCTTTCTGTTCAAGGGTAAAACCATAGATATCGGGGTGCAAAATTCGCGCAATGCTGACATAGACATGGCGAATATAAATCGGACTACTAATAATCGGCAAGCCCAAAGCAGCATAATAGTCATTGTTAAACTGACTAATGCCACGGTTGATACGGATAAATTGAGACCTGGCGGCTCTGGGCGATTGATCCATAGAAGTTTACGTTATTTACAGCATTATTGAGGCTTTGAGTAATATAGAGATATTTCGGGGCAACGCTAAGCACTGCGGCTTAAAAACATCTTTGGGTTTTAAATCAGCGTAAAGCGCTGTAAACCATGGCAGACTTGGTGTTTAGGAATGCAAAGGCATCGCGATTAGAGGCATCAATGCAAAACCGAGCCATAGGAACGATCGCCAAGAGAACTTGGGTAATGACTCAGATGTTGTCAACAGGAAATTAATTCTTTCCTCTAGCCGACTAGCACAATTATTCTGATTTTCGCCAAAGGCTGCTGTAAATGTAAACTCAGGTGTAAATGCAGGTGCAATCCTATGTTGCACCATCACCACCAAAGACTCGGCTAATAAAAGATTATCGGTATATTGGGCTGCCCAAAGATCGGCACGTAATTCTCTTAATAGCAGGAGTTCTTCCCAGAGGGCTTGGGTATTAGGCAGCCAAGGCATAATCTGGCGGCAACAACCTAGCCAAAAGAACCAAAATGTATCGTGGTAATGGGCATGGGCGCGTTCATGACATAGCACCGCTTCGAGATGTGAGGCATCAAGGGTATTGAGCAGACCTGTGCTTACAAAAAGTCGCGATCGCCAAAAACCAATTTGGGCAGCAAAGGGTAAATTAATATCAATGAGTTTGGCATCGGCGCTAATGCTTGGGGCGATGTCATGGTCACTATGGGCGATCGCCAAGTTTTCTAGGCGCTTGAGCGATTGCCATCCTGTGAGGATCAGTTGCAATATCCGCCCCCCACAATAGAGCAAAAATATACCCGCGATCGCATAGCTCACCTTGCCCACTGGCACTCCCATCATCTGCCCTGCGGAACCCATGCTCAAAATGGCGATCGCATTAACAAATACTAAAAGAGGCGACAGCACAAACCTTACTAGTGCCTTTTGCCAACGTTCTTGTAAGTTGAGCTGACAATCATGGGGCGATCGCCAGCCGTAGCGTAGCAACCATGCCAAAATCAGCGATCCACCAATCATCACTGAATGCACAGAAATAAATGACGGTAAAAATTGGGATGGCAGAAACGGGGGCGACAAGTGTAGGAAACTGGGAGAAATGAAGAGGTACATGGCTCTAACCTGACTATGACTGCTCTCTGGACTGGCGCAAACTCTGCAAACGCTGGGCGATCGCCTCTAATTTATCAAGGCTATCGTGGTCAAGATCATTGGCAAATGCCGCCACGATGTCAGCATCACCCACAGCCAAAAAGCGATTGAGGCGATCGTATGCCTGAAGCGACTGCGCCTCTTGGGAGGTGATCCGCGCTTGCCATAGGAGTGTGCGCCCCTGCTTCTCACACCGCACCCATCCCTTCTGCTCAAGGCGGCGAAGGACGGTCATCACTGAGCCATAGGCAAGCTCACGGTCAGGATCACTGAGAATGCGATCGTGGATATCACTGGCGCTAATCAGCCCCTGTTCCCAGATAATCTGCAACAGTTCTGATTCTAGGGGACCTAAGGACATTTGCTTAGGGCGATATTGAGGTAATCGGTTCATAGTCCCTATCTAGCAGGTTGATTTTCGCAATTTGACTTTCGCAATTTGATTTTCGCAATTTTGATTTGCACGATCTCACATTTATAGCATTATCAATCCAGTGAAGGGCGTTAAAAATATTGAAAATATTGAAAATATTGTTTTACGGCGCTCACATAGCGTTTACAGATTACAGCTAAGTACTTGTGCAGTACTTGTGCGAAGTAAACTAGCCAAGTCCGCGAGGTTGCGGGGTGGGGTTAGAGCGCCAAACGCTGTGTTTCTAAATCTTTTGGACATAATTTGCACATAATTTGGACATAACTTTAAGTTTTGTTGAGACGCAAAGCTCTCCATATGCCAAGATTATAGGGAGTCCAAGGCATCCAGATAAAAAATTTATGAGTCTGACAACAGGGCAAGTAATTGGTGGACACTATGAAGTGATCAGCCTCCTCGGAGGTGGAGGGTTTGGGGAAACTTATCTCGCCCGTGATCTACACTTACCCGATCGCCCTAACCGCGTTATCAAACGTTTGAGTCCGCGTGTCCAAGAAGCTAGTGTCCTCAAAGTTTCGCGCCGCCTGTTTGAAACTGAAGCGCAAGTACTCTATCGACTGGGGACACATCCGCAAATTCCACAACTGTTTGCCCACTTTGAGGAGGCAGCAGAATTTTATTTGGTGCAGGAATATATCAATGGCAGAGATCTCAGCCACGAGCTGTTGCGGGGTAAACCTTGGGAACAGTTTACTGTAGCGATCCTGTTACAAAATATATTAACAATTCTCAGTTTTGTGCATCAAAACCATGTGATCCATCGCGACATCAAACCTGAAAATATTATTCGCCGCCGTGATGGGCAGATTTTCTTAATTGATTTTGGTGTGGTTAAAGAAATCGCCAATTCCACCGCGATCGCCACTGGTGAAGAACTGACTAACCTCACCGTGGGCATCGGCACTCCAGGCTATATGCCTAGCGAACAGGCGCATGGTGAACCGAGATTTGCCAGTGATATCTATGCGATCGGCATGATCGGCATTCAAGCCCTCACAGGCATCATGCCCAGTCACTTGGGCAAAGATGAAAACCTAGAAATTCTCTGGCGACAACACGCCCCGCAAATTTATCCAGAACTTGCTGATATTCTGTCGCGCATGGTCAAATTTGATTTTCGTCAACGCTATGCCAGTGCCGACACTGCCTACGAAGCCATTAAGAATTTTTGCGATCGCTTTCCCATTTCTAATGTTAGTCACAATCTGTCCACCATCCAAATCAGCAGCCATGAAGAGATCGCAAATCAGGCTTCTACCCATCTCAAAGCCGCCAGCCCATCTAACCAGCCCTCATCAAACCGACCTACACCAATAGATCGGCATATGGATCGGAGCAACGGCAATTTAGCTATTCCCGCAACTAACCTAGCAAGCAATCCATCCGCGAATCCATTCACCAATTCAACGGACAACCCGAACACTAGTCCATCCGTAATTTTGCAGCATTTCCGCCCTTGGCATATTGGCTTAGGCATCGTCACCATCGGGGCAATCATTATTACTGCAATGATCTTACTGATGGGCGAATCACCAAAACCTGCTAACGTTGCAAGTGACGCAGAACAACAGGAAAAAGCCTTAACAGATCAAACTAGTTCTGCTCAAAGTTCTCAAAATGATCGCAATCCTCAGAATTCCAATCTAGTTAATGGTAACAGTGATGCTAGTGCCAAATTTATTCTAGTTAAGGAGATCGGTAATAGTGGTGGCACTGTTGCCAGTAATGACAATATCTATGGGGTTAGCCTCAGCCCTGATGGGAAGACTTTAGCGATCGGGACTTCCAATCAAAATATTGAACTGTGGGATTTCCAAACCAATCAAATTTTACAAACCTTTAGAGGACATAAAGGCAGAGTCTATGATGTTTTCTTCAGCCCCGATGGAACTAAATTGGTTAGCGGCAGTGACAACCGCGAAGCAATTATTTGGGATGTTAAGACGGGTAGGATTTTGGCAAATCTCGAAGGTCATCAGGAACGAGTTTATACGACCATTTTTAGCCCTGATGGTAAGATGGTGGCTAGTTCTAGCTCTGACAGTACTATCAGGATTTGGGATGTGGAGACAGGCAAGCAGAGGCAATTGTTATCAGAGAAATCATGGGTCTATGACGTATCCTTTTCGGCTGATAGTAAGCTGCTAGTTAGTGGTAGTAAGGATGGTGCAATTAGAATCTGGGATGTGGCAAGCGGCAAGGTGCTGAAGACGATTGTGGAAAGAGGAAGTGCGGTGCGATCGATTGTCTATAGCTATGACAATAAACTCATCGCTAGTGCAATGGAAGATAATACAGTGCGTTTATGGAATGTGAGTACGGGTCAGCAGGATGTATTGACAGGGCATACTAATGAGGTGCATATAGTTGCTTTTAGCAAAGGCGATCGCTTGTTGGCAAGTGCTGGTGCTGACAAAAGTATTAAGATCTGGTCAGTCAAGGACAAAACCCTCATCCAAACCTTAACAGGACACGATCGCGGCGTTTCGTCTGTGGATTTTAGCGATGATGTTAGTTCTCTAGTCAGTGGTAGTCTGGATGGCAAGGTTAAAGTTTGGCAGCGTTCTCGAAAATAAGGATTTTTAAATTAAGAAATGACGAAGCTATTTCTCGATTTGTTATATTTGAATCACATTCAGGCGACATAAGGCATAACCTGTGACTCACACCCGCTCAAAACATTCGCGACTTATGATTGCTGTGCTGCCAGACGAGTCGTCAGCCTTTGAAGCATATCGTCTGCTGCAATGTCATGGCATCTCTCCCGAAAACCTTGCTCTAGTTGGCAAGGGTTACAGCAACCCTGATAGTGTGGGGCTATTTAGTCCAGCCCATACGACATGGCGCTATGCCAAGGCGGGGATGTTTTGGGTTGGCAGTGCCTGTACGGTCATGGGCGTGATCCTGCATTTGGTTTTCAAGTTAAACTTAGCAAATCTTGATTGGTCGCAATCTTTGTTTACGATCGCCGCCACTTCAGGGCTAGTTGGCATTGGGCTGGGTGGCTTTTTGGGTACAATGTATGGCTGGTTTTTTAAAAGTAGTTTGTCGATATCATGTCGCAATTGTTTGGCGAGAGGACAGTATTTATTATTGCTAGAAGGTTCGGAATCTTTGACTCGCAAGGGGCGCGAGATTCTTGATGACTACACCGTTAAACCAAATCCATAATTATCTTTCCCTAAGGCTGTTAATACCGCTTTGACCCTATGCTCACCAAAAAAACCATTTTGATTGTGGATGATTCAAGGACTGATCGTGCTTTGTATCGACACTATATTGAGCATGATTCAGAGAATAAATATCAGTTTCTAGAGGCAGAATCGATTGAAGATGGATTACTAATGTGGCGATCGCGTCAGCCCGATGTTTTATTGATAGATTTGCGCTTGGTTGATGGTAGCGGAATGCAAATTCTCAAGACCATGCAACAGGAGATCTATGATGAGCAGCAGGAAAAGATTCTCCAAAACAATATTTTTAAAAATGTTATTAGAAAAAATGATGATTATGTGGGCGTGATCCCCAAACTGCCCGTAATTGTGATTACGGGTAGCGATCATGTGCGGGATGCGGTTGATGCCATGCAGGCTGGCGCATTTGACTACCTGATCAAGTCTGAAGTTACACAATCTTCATTACTTCAGAGTATTCGGAATTTATATGCCTATTTAGTTTTGAATGAACAGTTAGAACAGTCACAAAAGCGGGAGTTGATTGTTTCGCGCATTGCCCTCAAAGTTCGCCAAAATTTGATCCTAAATGATATTTGCCAAGCGATCGCCATTGAGGTGCGCCAATTTTTGCAAGCAAATCGCACAGTCATTTATAAATTTAATGCTGACCAAACCAGGAAAATAATTGCCGAGTCAGTGATTGAGCCTTGGATATCCTGTATGAATTTTACATCGGACTGTCCTTGTGTCATGCCTGAACAGGCACAGATGGAGAAGTATATTGAGGGACAGATTTGTGCCAGTTCAGATATCTATAACTCCAATTTCTCCGATTGTCATGTGCAGATGTTGTCAGCATTTCAGGTAAAAGCAAATTTGGTCGCACCGATTGTGCTAACTGACTATGTTGGCAAAGGTTATCAAACCTTATGGGGGCTGTTGATTGTGCATCAGTGTGATGCCCCGCGCCATTGGCATGATTATGAAATGCAATTTCTGCACCAAGTCTCCACCCAACTAGCGATCGCCATTCAGCAATCACTAATCTATCAAGATCTACAAATCGCTAACGAATCCCTAGAGCGACAGGTACAGGAACGTACTAGGGCATTGGCATATAGCGAAAATAAGTTGCGCTCTATTGTTGATAATTTGCCAGATGCGATCAATCTCATTAGTGACGATGGCATTTATCTAGAGTCAAAACAGCATGAATTGCGCCATCACTTATTTTCAAGTGCAAGTAATATTGTCGGCAAGAGCATATTTGCGGTGTTGCCTCCAGAGATTGCTGATCGCAAATTTAGGGCAATAAAAACCGCGATCGCCACGGGTCAAGCGCAATGTTACGAACAGGTTTTTGAGATGGATGGTAATCTGTATTGCGAAGAGGTGAGAATTGTCAAGATTGATAATCATTCAGTTTTGTGCCTGGCTAGGGATGTCAAAGAGCGCCGCGAAGCAGAAATGGCTCTCAGAAAGAGCGAAGAGCGCTTCCAGAAGATCATGGCAACAGTCCCAGGGGCAATCCAGATCTTTGTGCAACATGTCGATGGCTCTAGTGCCTTTGAATACGTTAGCCCTGGATTTGAAAATATTAACGAAATTACTGTAGAGACAGTTTGCCAAAATCCTAATCTTGTTTTTGAACAAGTACATCGTGATGATATTGATGGTCTTTTGTATAAAGTTGCAGAGAGCAGTAGAACGCTCAAAACCTTGCTGCATGAATGTCGTATCATTACAACCTCAGGTAAAACTAAATGGCTACAGTTTAATTCACAACCAGAACGTCGCAGTAATGGAGATATCTATTGGTATGGGGTCGTTTTTGATGTTACGTCGCAAAAGGAAACGGAAGTAGATCTTGCGAAGGCGAAGGAATTAGCGGAGGCAGCTAATAGGGCTAAAAGTGATTTTCTGGCGAATATGAGCCATGAAATCCGCACTCCGATGAATGGGGTTTTGGGCATGGCGCAATTATTAGCAACAACGCCACTACGGGAAGATCAAAGGAATTTTGTGCAGGTGATTTTGGATAGCGGTGATATTTTGATGATGATCATCAATGATATTTTGGACTTCTCAAAACTGGAGTCAGGCAAGCTGCAACTTGAACAAAAGCCGTTTAACATATTCAACACCGTGAATTCTGTTTGTAATTTGCTGAACAAACAGGCGGCTGACAAGGGGGTTAAGTTGCAATACCACATCAATGAAGCAAACAATGATGCAAACAATAACTATTTCATCGGCGATCAGGGACGCTTAAAGCAAATTTTGATCAATTTAATCGGCAATGCCATCAAATTTACTGAACATGGGGATGTGACGATCGCCTATAAATGCAAGCCTCTACAACAGGAAGGGCAAGGAATTTATGAATTTGAATTTACGATCGCCGATACAGGGATTGGCATTCCCCGCGATCGCATTGGTTCGCTGTTTAAACCATTCACCCAAGCCGATGCTTCCATTAGCAGGCAATATGGCGGCACGGGTTTGGGGCTAGCCATTTGCAAGCGCTTTGTGGAAATGATGGGTGGGCATACTTGGGTGGAGAGTCATGGCAATATTGGCGGCAACCCTCCTCCTAATTGGCTGCCCAATTATGCAACTGGCGATCGCCACGGTGCTAAGTTTTATTTCACGGTGCAGTTGCCACTATCCCAAATGCCGAAAGTAGCGATCGCCAAGCCCCCTAGTGACCTTTCTGAAGTAAATGCCAAGGATTTACCTCTCAGAATTTTACTAGTGGAAGATAATATTTTTAATCAGAAAATTGTGCAGATCATGCTTGAGAGAATGGGATATGAGATCGCCATTGCCAATAATGGCGAAGAATGTTTGGCTTTGCTATTTGGACAGGGTGATCCACCCCCAACCCTGAGCTATGATCTAGTACTAATGGATGTGCAGATGCCTGTAATGGATGGACTCACAGCCACAAAGTTAATTCGGCAACGTTCAGGCTCGGCAAGCTGTCCTTGGATCGTTGCTTTGACGGCGGATGTAATGCCCGAAGACTATGAGAGCTGTTTGAAGGCAGGTATGAATGATTACATCAGTAAACCCATTGATATTAAAGCTCTCAAGCGATCGCTACAGCATTTTGTGTTGACTTACAGGAAGGGCTAGGGTTTTGAGGGTTGCCATAGTTTGCTGAGAGTGACACGAAGCATCGCGCTCAAATAAATAACGATAAAACAATGAGAAAATAATGATCCAAAACATAGTAGCGATCGCCAGTACGATGATGATATCCGCAGTGGTCAGCTTTCGTTCTGACGCTCAATCTGGGATCAATGACGAATGGAGCGCCCTCAGGGGTAAAGGCAAAGTTGTCCTCATGCGCCATGCGATCGCCCCAGGTACTGGCGATCCTGAGCAATTTAAGATAGATGACTGTAGCACCCAGCGCAATTTGTCAGAGGAAGGACGCGCACAAGCTCGCCAAGCGGGGGCTGAGTTTCGGAAGCGGCGCATTCCGATACAGCAAGTTCTATCAAGTCAATGGTGTCGTTGTTTGGAAACTGCCAAGCTTTTAAATTTAGGTGAGGTGAAACCTGAGCCTGCTCTCAACTCTTTCTTTCGCGATCGTAGTACTGAAGATGCCCAAACCATCCAGACCCGTCGTTTGATAGTAGAACATCAGCAACAGGATGGCGTAGTAGTTATGGTGACGCATCAGGTAAATATCACTGCCCTCACTGGGATTGTGCCGCGATCGGGCGCTGCGGTAGTGGTTCAGGCAAATACCGCAGGAGACGTGACAGTAATTGCTGAACTAGATCCTTAGCCTTACAATATAAATTGTAGGCCGAAAGCTTAACCACCTTGAAACGGACTGATCATAGATCTTCTCTAGTCTGCTAAAGCAGGCTTTAGCTTTGAACGAAGAACTCTAGTTCCTAGTAATTTTGCGTAATTTCTAAAATATTGCCACTATCTGCTTTGATATAACTTTCTTATAACTTTTCCTAACAAAAACTAACTAAACTGATAACCTATCAACCTTGTAGCCTTAGTGAAAGTGACCTATAGTTTAATCCATGAGAAATGATTCAAACTTACAAAAGTAACAAACAGGTTTTAGGCAGTAAAGATTATGAAAGCATTAATTGCAGTTGGACTAGGAATTTTAACAACTTCCGTCGGCGTAGGCTCGGCAAGTGCTAGCGGATTTACTACTGATGTGACATCTTCTGTAAGCTGCCTAGCTCCTGATAGTTGCAAATCACAAGTCGCAGGAGCAGTAACAATTGATTTTAACTCTGTTGCGGGCGCTCCATCCACAGGTTTTGCTCAGTACAGCCCAAGTGGTGCTGCTCAGCTATTTTTCGGCAGTGTATCAGGTCTGTCCGCAACTCCTTTCAAAAATGAAACCAAATATCTTACTTTAAATAAAGGACAGCAAGCAGTAGTTTCATTCGGTGGATTAGTGGACTACTTTGGTTTGTACTGGGGTTCCATCGACACATACAACAGCATTGAGTTTAAGCAAGGTGCTACATCTTTAGCAACATTTGGCGGTCAGCAAATTGCTAACTTGGTTAAGGAAAAATACAATTTGCCAAATACCCAGTTTGCATCTTGGACTAATGCATACACTAACGTATATGTAGATTTCTTTGCAAACAGTGTTGATAAACAGTTTGACACCGTGATCTTGCGTTCAACTGGAACTGCATTTGAATCAGACAACCACGCTTATAGAGCGGCTAGACCTGTGCCAGTTCCAGGCATGGCTCTTGGGTTAGTTGCTGCTGCTGGTATGTTGGTTGCTAAGCGCAAGAAAGCTGCTCAAGCTTAACTTGTATTCAGAAACCATTTAAGAATTCTCTAGATCCCCCCATTCCTCTTTTTAAGCGAGATTGGGGGGATTTAGTTTCTGTCCCATTTTTAAGGGGGATTTAGGCGGATCAAAACTTTTCAAACAGGCTCTAAGGTCATAAAGATTTAACCTGTATCTATTTGTTATCAAAGAAAAAGCGCTCATGGAGGCAAACAGGTGAAATGGAAAAATAGGAAAAAAGTTTTAACGCAACAACAGACATAAACAGGATCAAGTTTCCCCTAACTGAACTGTTAGACGATCTTATCAGGAAGCCACTACAACTGTAGTCAGCTCGTGCTGATACTGAGAGGATTTTCGCAAGGGCAACCGACACAACATATAGCCGAAGAATATTGATTTCGACTTCCTCCGTCGTCTTCTTGTCTCTCCCTTCACCTATTTACACACATGAGCGAATAAATTAGCAATCTCTAATGGAAACTCATCCTTTCTAAATTGCCTTGTGAAATTAGATTGAAATATTCCCAATAAAATTGATAATTGGCAAAGGCATATTCCACAGCCGATCACACCTTCCCCTTGTTGGACTTGGGCGCTGATACCCGCATTGTCCTTGATGCCAGTGCCAGTCTTCCATGACACATTCAGTCCTGTTCCCACTTCGTTCTTCCATTCGGGACTAGTGGCGCTGAGATGAGCAGTAAATGCGGCGGTTGTGCCACTGCCATCGGAGCGATGGATTACGGTGATTGGGAGATCGGGAAGGGGCACATTGGGATTAAGAGAGGCGATCGCGGGATCGTTCCATTTTTTAATCTTCCCTAAAAATATCTCAGAAGGAATCCATCCCAAGTTTTGATGCAGTCCGCGCATTAATGGTCGCAGCGCTGGCAACAACACAAAAATCCCCCACAACCCACTAAACGCCGCTAGGAATCGCCGCCAGTAATTCGGTCGCAAAGGAAATCGGTACACGAACAGCTTTAGGTGCAATATCTTCATTGAGAAAAATCGCAATGCCTCAACCCAAGGGCATCGCCAAAGCGATCGCCACTAATGAACTAACGACAGTTCCATAAATTTGTGGCAAAATCCCATAGATATTTTTAACAGGATTCCATTCCATCGTCCAGAGAAAGCCTAAGCCAAATTCCTTCAGCGCAGGAATTGCCGCGATCGCTAGTTCAAAGGCGATCGCCGCCACTAACAACAGGATCGTGATCGCTAGACCTTGTGAGGTTTTCTGAAATGTGGCATCTAACCAAAGCGATCGCCTCGGACGACTAAGAACCTGCTCACCAGAAATCTGATCACCAGAAAAATTAGGCACTACAGAGACTCGCTCCCAATTGTTTCTCACAAGCGGTTCGCTCAGAAGTACTCAAATCTTCCATTTTCAGATCCCGCCGTAACACCATGCCATTATGTCCATTGATCGAACGTGGCAACTCGTCATATTTGATCGGCTGCATCGTTCTCATGTCATAGGTAGTGTAGGTGGTCAGTTCGGGAGAGGCAAAGTTGATATCTAAGATCGTCATGGATTTACGGGGCGGCATCCGACCTCCAAGATAGGGGCGTGGACCCGCACCGAGAACGCCCATATGCAGCAATTGCAGTTTACCCTTATGCGCGGGGTAATATCCGTGATGGTGTCCGCTAATGTAAGTGTGAACCTGATTGCGCTCTAGCATGGCGCGTAATTCTTCCGTATTGGACATCACTTCCCCAGCGCTGTCCCGTCCCACCGTCACCGCATAGAGCGGCAAATGTCCTATTAAAATCTTGATTTTCGCCGCCTTCGCTTCAGGGCTTTGCAATGCCTTCTCCACCCATGCCAATTTGTCTTTAGGAATCAAATCCGATGAACCATCCCAAATCAAAAAGAAGACATCCTTATATTTAAACGTGTAATAAAAGGGAAACTCAAAGCGATCGACAAATTCCACCCCAGGATCGTGGGCAGGATCATTCCAATACTTTGTCGCAACATCCCGTTCGCGAGCGAACAAAAACTTACCCGAACCGCTCTTAGCACTGGATGCGTCATGGTTCCCCATTGTAACCCCAAAGGGCAGTTTTGCCTTCCGTAATGGAGATGCCACATGATCATCAAAGGCAGCCCACATCGCTTGCATCTGCTCTTCCGTCAGCGATGGATATTGACCTGCCACCATATCGCCACTACAAGCCACCAGATCGGGCTGCCAAAATGGAAGTAAGGCGATCGCTTTATCCACTTCTGGTTCATAATCGGTGGAGCCATAGGCACTATTCAAATCGCTAATTACCGCCAATCTGACATCACCCCTTGGCGGATTGTACAGCCCATTGGCAACGCGATCGACGATCGCTTTGGTCGCAGGCGGCAATTTTACCGCTTTTGGGGGCTGCTCTGAGGGTTTGGTCGTAGCAACAGTCTGGTTCGTTTTAGGGCTGGGCGTATTGTTGCTATCACCATTAGCAACATTGGTTTCACCTTGGCAAGCATGGAGGGCGATCGCCATGATCAGTCCCACCATGATGCTCAAAAAAATTCGTAATCGCGATCGCCAAAATTGCATAATAAACTATCTCGATGATTGTTTGCTTTGCCAATGAGTATGTCTTAATCTGCTCCCAATGGCAAACAGCGATCGAATAGAATACTCATGCTACAGGGATTTTAAATTTGTAGGTCAGACATCTTGCCTAACAAGGATTACAAACACTTTTGTCAGTCAATCAGATATAGCTCTCTCTGCATTTAAAGTTTTGCGACCTCTCAATCCCCCCCTAAAAAGCTACCTTGTACACACAGGTTATCAGCTATAGCGTGAGTTCAAAGATCTCCCTCAATCCCCCTTGCAAAGGGGAAAGAAGAAAATCCTCCCCCTTTTTGCAAAGCTATAGGACTTACGCAAACAAACCAATAACTCAAGTTCTTGGCTGACAGCTAAAATCAGAAGCCGACTAAAATACTTCTAAGATCAACCCGTTGAAACGGGTTTAAGCTTTTAGCCCGTAATTTATTACAGGACTGTTACTTAAAGTCCCAAGCTACTATGTCCACACAAGTCTCAATCCCCCCCTTAATTCCCCTTTGCAAGGGGAAAAAACTAGAAATCTTGTTCCCTCCCTGTTGTGTGTACACCATAGCTTTTTCAAAGGGGCAGATTAAACACCTTTAAACTTAGTCGATAAAGACTTTTGTTTACACCGTAGCTTTTAAAAATAAGAAGGAAGAAATTCCTACTTCTTAAAAGATTTTTTGGGGGAGCTTTTAGAACTATGGACGAGAAGGATAGATGCCCTGCGTGGCGATGCAATATCTCATCCCCACATAGGGAGGTATAATGCTCACTGGCTGACCACTGCCAGTATTTGCTGTAGTGGCATTACCAGCATTGGCAGTAATTGATTTCACAACAGTTACCGTGCCAGATCCAGCTTCTGCTGTAGCATTAGCCGCAGCTACGGTGCTAGTAGCATAGCCGTGATTGTGAGCTGGCAGCGAGTTGACATTCAAGGTGACGGTCGCGCTGCCAGCCTGTTGACCTAAAACAATATTACGATCAGCAGTTCTGCCAATCCCCATAGGAAATCTTCCTGATAGGTCAGGGAGATTAAAAGTTGTAGTTCCATTGCCACCAAAGGTTGTGCCGAGCAAAGAGAATAAAGCTTGGTTTTGACTGATTTGCAAAGTCTGTCCATTTGCTTCTAAAAAGCCTTCTGGACAGTATGAATAGGGTAGAAGCTCAATCTCACCAATAAATGGGTCATATCCAGCGATCGCAGGTGTAGAATCAGAAACAATGGCAAATCCAAGAACCAACACGATGGAAGCAACTAGGGAGAGGAGGATAGTTGCTGCCTTACGCAAATTTGTAACGAGATTCATGCTATTAATTTTTCAATTTGATTGTGGTTTGTGGTTTCTCGATCAATTAAAGATTGAGTAGAAACCAGAGGTATCGTATCATGACTCTGATTTGCTCTTATTGGGCTTTTGGCTGATTCCACATAAGACTTAATGTTTTGGATAAGTAGCTCATCATAATGAAAATCCAAAGCCTGAGACTGTGCCAATCGCTTTTAGCTTTTAGCTTTTAACTTTAATAATGGTGAGCTACTTACAAGATTAATCTTACAAGATTAATATTTTTGGAATACTTGGTGATATAAGCGAATCTGTGAACTAGACTGATAGCAAGCAAGCCTCAAGGTAAAAGCCATGACTGATTCCACCAGACTCAAGCCCGCCGAAGAGTTCGCCCTCGGTCGAGACTTCATGACCCTCTCGCAGCACGTCCTCTCGCAATTTGGCACATTTTCTGGAGAAGCCTTTGACCTCAGCGCCCTGATGGGCAGGATCGGACTAGCAGGTAAAACGATCGCCCGCCATCTCAGTCTTGCGGGGATCGCCGAAAACGTTCTTGGTGTAACAGGTGAGGTAAACGTGCAGGGGGAAGCCGTCAAAAAGATGGATCACTATGCCAATCGCGTATTTCTCCGCGCCTTTGAACAAAGTGGGCTAGTCTGCCGCCTTGCTTCCGAAGAAATGGAAAAGCCCTATTATATTCCTGAAAACTGTCCCGTCGGTCGCTATACCCTGCTCTATGATCCCATTGATGGCTCCAGCAATATTGACGTGAACCTAGCGATCGGTTCTATTTTTGCAATTCGCCAACAGGAAGGGAATGACGAGTCAGGGGATGCGTTAGATTTACTTCAGTCTGGACGTAAGCAAGTGGGGGCTGGCTATATTCTCTTTGGCACAAGTACGATGCTTGTATATACCCTTGGCAAAGGTGTCCATGCCTTTACCCTTGATCCTAGCATCGGTGAATTTATTCTCTTTCAGGAAAATATTACTATCCCTCAAGAGGGTTCAATCTACAGCGTCAACGAAGGGAACTTTTGGCAATGGGAAGAACCCATACGGGAATATATTCGCTATATTCACTTGCAAAAGGGAATGTCAGCCCGCTATTCAGGCGCATTAGTTGCAGATATTCATCGCATTCTCTTTCAGGGTGGCATTTTTCTCTATCCAGGGGCGCTCGGACATCCCGATGGCAAATTGCGATTGCTCTATGAGTCAGCACCACTTGCACTTTTGATCGAGCAGGCAGGTGGGCGTGCGACCACAGGCTCTGAGGAAATCTTAGATGTGATTCCCGATCGCCTACATACCCGCACTCCACTTATCATTGGCAGTGTCGCTAATGTAAAAGTTGCAGAATCCTTTTTAGCCCCCTCAAAAATCTCATAGGGTTGCTGTATAATTAGATACCGCCTAACCTACTAACTTAAATTTTCTATCAACTAAGAGAACCACAACTATGGGCATGACACTCACCGAAAAGATTTTGGCAAAAGCATCGGGTCGCAACAACGTTAGTCCTGGCGAAAATATTTGGGTGAATGCCGACTTGCTAATGACCCATGATGTTTGTGGTCCTGGAACAATTGGTGTATTTAAGCGTGAATTTGGCAATGATGCAAAGGTTTGGGATCGCGAGAAAATTGTTTTGATTCCCGATCATTATATTTTTACTAAAGATGCTCGTGCTAATCGCAACCTCGACATTTTGCGTGATTTTGCCAAAGAACAAGACATCAAATATTTCTACGATATTACCGATCTATCGGACTTTAAGGCAAACCCAGATTATAAAGGGGTATGTCATATTGCCCTTGCCCAAGAGGGACATACTCGTCCTGGGGAAGTTCTGTTTGGCACTGATTCCCATACTTGCAATGCAGGAGCCTTTGGACAATTTGCCACAGGGATCGGCAATACCGATGCCGCCTTTGTGATGGGAACAGGCAAGCTTTTACTCAAAGTGCCTGCTTCAATGCAGTTTATTTTTGATGGCGAGATGCCTCCCTATCTTTTGGCAAAGGATTTGATTTTGCAGGTGATTGGCGATATTGGCGTTAGTGGCGCAAATTACCGTGCATTGCAAATTTCGGGATCGGCGATCGCCAAAATGACGATGGAAGAACGGATGACGATCTGCAATATGGCGATCGAAGCTGGCGGCAAAAATGCGGTGATTGCCCCCGACCAAACCACTTTCGACTATGTGCGATCGCGCAGTGATCAGCCCTTTGAGCCACTATATGCTGATGCTGATGCTGAATATTATTATGTCAAGCATTACGATGTCTCCAAACTAGAGCCTGTGGTGGCAAAACCCCATTCTCCAGACAATCGCGCACTAGTTAGGGAAGTGAAAGATGTCAGTATTGATCGTGTGTACATCGGCTCCTGTACGGGGGGCAAAACTGAAGATTTTTACCATGCAGCGCAACTGCTCAAGGGGCAGCAGGTCAAGGTTCCCACCTACATTGTGCCAGCAACCCAAAAGGTTTACAACGATCTCTTTACCCTCAAAATTGATGGATTAACCCTCTCAGAGATTTTCTTGCAGTCGGGTTGCCTTGAGCCAGCCTCACCCTCCTGTGCAGGTTGCCTCGGCGGTCCTCAAGATACCTTTGGCAGAATCAATGAAGTGGAAGTATGTGTATCCACTACTAACCGCAATTTCCCTGGACGCATGGGCAATAAACAGGCACAAATTTACTTAGCTTCTCCCTATACGGCGGCAGCTTCAGCGATTACAGGTAAAGTCACCGACCCCCGCGATTTTATCTAAATTTCTATCAAAAAGAGGTGGCGCTTTGCGCCACCTCTTTTTAGTTTTTAACTGACAGAAAATCTATGCAAGAAAGTATATTTACTACGCTGGTTTTGCCGATCGCCTTAGCATTGATTATGCTAGGCATGGGACTATCTCTTAAGCAAGAAGATTTTCAGCGCATTACTCAACAGCCCAAAGCTGTGTCGGTAGGCTTACTGAGCCAGATTCTCTTGCTACCGATCATTGGTTTTGGAATTACGCAGGTTATCGCTATGCCTCCCGCGATCGCGGCGGGATTGATGATCATAGCCATTTCCCCAGGAGGCGTATCCTCAAATATGATCACCTATCTGGCTAAGGGCGATGTGGCTTTGTCCGTCACATTAACGGTATGTAGCAGCATCATTACGATCTTCACAATTCCTATATTGGCAAACCTTGCCTTAAATCATTTTCTAGGACAAATTGCCGCGATCGCTTTGCCAATTGGCTCTACGATGGGGCAGATATTTCTGATTACGATCATTCCGATTGTGATTGGAATGTATATACAATATCAGTTTCCCCAGATAGCTCACCGCCTCGAAAAGGTCACTGGTCGCCTTGCGATCGCTTTCTTAGCCTTGATTATTTTAATTCTTCTAATTAGAGAATGGAGTCGCTTACCTGAGTTTATTGTTCAGGCTGGTTTAGGTGTAATTTTATTAAATATACTTTCGATGGCTTCGGGTTTGATGATCAGCAAGTTATTAAAGCTTAGCCCACCTCAACAAATTGCGGTGGCGATCGAGGTTGGTATTCAAAATGGAACCTTAGCGATCGCTATTACCGCAGGAATGCTCAATAATCAAGATATGGCAATACCTGCGGCTATTTATAGCCTATTCATGTACATTAGTGGATTTGCCACAATTCTATACAGTTCTAGCCAAATTCCAAAGGATTTGCAATCCTAGTTCTCATGTTGTCCATTCCGCAATGCAAGCAGGACGGATTCTGAGTTTAGTTCTTATAGCGGTTTTCATTTTGCCGTAGGCAAAATGAAAACTCAAAACTCTCACTGGGCTTGTGTTTATTTTTTCTTTTTCAAATGAGTACGCACTCATTTGAAAACCGCGATAACTATGGTGAGCTACTTACTTGTGCTAGGAGCAGGGGCGATCGCTGCACCATTTTGTAGTTGCAGAATTCCCGAAACTACGATTTTGTCATTGGGTTTCAGCCCTTCCAATACCTCCTGCTTATTACCAATAATTTTGCCCAGCTTGACTGCTTTTTGATTGGCAACTAATTGGGGGGCATTAGGCGCTTGCGGGGTAGGTGCTTGCGAAGTGGTTGATGGGGATTCGGCAACAAATACAAAATCTTGACCACCGAGGCGCGAAATTGCCGAAGTGGGGACAAGCACACCCGATCGCGAAGCCCAAATTAGCCGCGCTCTCACAAATTGATTCACCTTCAATTGGTTCTTGCCATTGTTAAAGTTCGCCTTTACTAACACCGATTGTGATTGCGGATCGATACTTGGAGAAATGAAAGCCACATTGCCCTTAACTAGGGGTTTATCTTGACTATCCAATAGCTCAACGGGCATTCCCATTTTTAAGCGGGGCGCATTTTCCACAGGCACAGCGATCTGAATTTCGAGAACTTGATTTTGGGTAATTGTAGTTAATTCGGTGCTGTTGCTGACATTATCGCCCACCTTGATCGGGATATCGCCGACCACCCCTGCAAAAGGAGCCGTCACCGTATAGAAATCCAATTGCACTTCTTCTTGAATAGCACTAGCTCGACTTTCTTCAATGCGTGTCGCTGCACTATTGATGCTTGCTTCTTGCGCCGCTATTTGCGCTTCGATTTGTCCTAACTCAGCCTTAGCATTCCTCAATCCATTGGAAACTTCATCTAGCTTTTGACGGGCGATCGCCCCCTCTGCTGACAGTTGGGAAAAGCGATTAAATTCCTTTTGGTTAAAATCCACATCGGATAGAATCGATTCACGGCGAGCGCGAAGTTGGGCAAGGGTAGCTCTAGCACTTTCAAAGTCGGCTTGGCTGGTGGCAACGGTGGCAACCGATCGCTGCACGATCGCCTGTTGCCGTGCAGGATCGATCCGCAAAATGGGCGCACCTGCTTCCACGCGATCGCCCGCCTTAACATAGATTTCCTGCACATAGCCATCAACACGGGACTGCAATGCCACCGATTGGCGCGACTGCAAGTTTGCCACATAATCGGCGCTATCAGTAACGGTTGCTGTCTCCACAGAGGCGATCGGTACAGGAATCGCGCCAAATCCACCGCCTTGAGGTGGTGCTGCCGCGCAGGAAACTAAGGCAAATCCAATTGCTGAATATAGAGCTTTAGATAGAGCTTTAGATAGATCCGCATTCAGAAAATTCGATAATCTTGAAGATCTATTCTGTAAATAATTTTGCAGGTAATTTCTATTTTTTTGACGTTCAAGCATAGTTTCAATCACAATTATCTGTTGATGCTAAAGCGATCGCCTTAAGCCTGCATACTGCCAACTGGGGCATTTACAATAGAGAAACAGCACAAAGCGCTGTTTCTCTACTCCCTAAATTCCTGCATTTCCCATCGCAATACCTGCCACTAGCATCCCGATTACCAAAAATGGCTGAGCGCTGGCTTGATATTTGACATCATTTTTAAGCGGGTCGCGCAAAAAGTACATATCTTGGAAAGTAATCTGCGGGATCACTAACAGCACGATCAAACTCGCTAATAATTGCTGTCCAACGGTGACTAGATACACAGCAATGCCGATTTGGAAAACATCGATCGCCGTTGCCGATAGTAATGCTGCCTTCTGCACCCCAAACATGACGGGCAGAGATTGCAAACCTAGCTCGCGATCGCCTTCCACGCTCTTAAAGTCATTAACTACGGCAATCCCTAACCCTGCAAGACTATAAAATAACGTCACAGCCACCACTGTCCAATTTAATGTGCCATAGAGGGCATGACCTGCCCACCAAGGCAGAGCAATATAACTAGCACCAAGGGCATAGTTGCCGAGCCAACCATTTTGCTTGAGTTTCAAAGGTGGTGCAGAGTAGATATAGGCAAGGAATGAACCGCCGATCGCTAATTTGGTAATAATGAAATCACCGTGACCAGCCGTAATATCAAGGATGGCGGCGACACCGATACCACCAAGTAGCAAGATCCAAATTTGGGCGATCACTTGATTTAATGGAATTGCTCCCGATGGAATGGGGCGGTAAGGTTCATTAATGGCATCAATTTCGCGATCGTAGTAGTCATTGATGGTTTGGGTATAGCCCGTCAGCAAAGGTCCTGACATAAGCATACAAAGCAGCGATCGCATGACATTTTCAATCGACCATGTAAAATCGCCAGAGGAGGCTGCGCCACAGAGTACGCCCCACATTAGGGGTATCCATGTGATCGGTTTCATCAGTTGCAGGCGGATCTTCCAGATGGAAGCGCCTTGCACGTCCGCACCTTTCATTCCGAGCATTTGGCGGGTACGGGCTTCGCGAGACTCGCTCGCTGGTACGTCAGGGGTTGGAGACGACATATTTACAAAAATTTATAGACTTGCGGTTGATTATAGCTTTTCGGCAGATCTATTCAGCAATTAACTGTTTAATAAATCTACCGAGATCAGTTTCTAACAACTCTTCATTAGTCATTTCTTTAGCAATTCGCCAGTTATCTGCTTTACTCCATCCAAATTGCGTTCTATCTTTGAGGCTTTCGTAAGGAGCAAGTGCAGAAAAACTATTTCCTTTAACTGCCTTTACCGCATGATCTGGAAAATAATTTTCAGTAGCTCGATACTCCAGCACATGACATTTAATTCCAATTTCTTCACACATATCTGCAAAGTCTTGTATTCTAGGGCATAAAGTTTCTTCTGGAGAACTTTTTTCACTATCAACTAATGCGTATATATCATCTGAAATACGTTTGACCTCTTGTAGCTCATCTCTGAAATTTGCGTTGATGAGGCTACCACCACCTAGAGGCAGCAAAAGAATTTCATGATCTTTTCCAAACTTACGCAAAAATTGTTGAATTGTCTTAACTTCTGTTACTCCTTCAACAAGAAGAACTTTATTAAAGCCAAATTCTCGGTATGCAGAAAAACTTAGCTCACCAAGAAATTCTGATAAATATTTTGAACTTTTTGCATTATCAAAATCAATTATTTCACTACCTTTATATTTATCTACTTTACGAACTACATAGATTTGCTCAGCACTCGCTCTTGCTAGTCCAATACTATGTGTACTGAAAATAACTCCTTGACTAGCATAGTTACCAAGAGTAGTTAAGAAATCCAGTTGAAGTGAAGGATGTAGATTTAGTTCAGGTTCATCAATGAGTATATAAGCAGGTTGTTTAATAGCAACATTTGCAAGAACTAAAAAGAATTGAGAAAGACCAGCACCTAGCTCTGACAGATTATAGACTTCATTATTATTAATAACAAATTGAATTGTCTGATCATTTACTGAAGCATTAATATCCAGTTCATCAAAACCAAATATCCGCTTAATATCATTTTGCAAGGCATATATCCGTCTAATTAATTCTTTATCCTTACCAGTTTTAGATTCACGCCACTGTTTAATAAGAGTCAATCCAACATTAATATCAAAATAACTAGCATGAAGTGACTGTATGTTTCTAACTGCACCTAAATCATCAGTAGGAAAAAGATTTATTGAATTGCGAAAAGCTCCAATATATAGAGTATTACCTAAAGAGTGTAAAAGATCTGCAAACTCAATATATGGTATTTCTACATAAACAGGTACATAATCATCATAACCTCCTTGATGCATTTCTTCATCAGTAAAACTTGTTTGCTGAAACTTAAATGACTTACCAGTATCCACAACTTTAAATCTTTGAGATGTTAGTAGCCCATAATTTGCAAACAGTTGAAAAGAATATGACATATTCCTTTCAACTATAAAAATTAATTTTTTTGGAAGTAGAATCTCTTTGGCTTCAGAATCGTTTTCACGCGAAAATTCAATCTCTATAGATATTGGACGGTCATTAGCATTACAGAAAATTTCCTGATTATCTATGATTTCTTTTGGAAGACGTAATTGTCTTGTAGATTCAGCTAGACAGAATTCCCAAGTATCTTTATTTTTAATGGTTTCCAAAAGATAGCGAAATTCATAAAAGAATTTCAGGAGAGTCGTTTTCCCAGAATTGTTAATTCCTATTAGTGCAGTAAACCCTTTGCGAATAGTTATTCTAGCGGGGTTAGCTTCAGTAAAGCATCTATAATTTTTTATGGTCAACCTGATTTGCATATGTTGAAATATTGTAAATTTGATTGTTTGATAATTTTATCTAATATTTTTTGAATACTCTTAATTTGCTTTTTTATTCAAAAAGATATTTAAATATTAAATTTTGTAGTTCATCTCGGTCACATAATACTAAGCCAAGCTGTTTTGCTTCTTCTTTTACAATATAAGTGAAATATGAGTTATAGAAAACACAAGCATAATTAGCATTATACAGTCGAATATCTGCATATGCTTCTCTAATTGAATTTCGCTCAGACCGCTCTCGATCTACTTCTGATTTGAATATTATTCCCTGAATAACTATAGATTGTGAGTTATCATATGTAGTAATGATTAATTTGCTTGAATTATTAGAAGGTTTTTCATTTAAACTAATCGTGTAATTTAATTTCAAATAAACATCCGATAAAAATCTCTTAAATTCAGGTTCTGACATTTGATCAATTTGCAAAAGAGTTTGATCAACTAGAATCTGCTGGTTATATTTAATTCTTATTTCATCTGTCTCTGGATAATCTACATAAGTGCTTCCAGAGTTGTGATTAGAATTTGATGCGATAGAAAACATGAAAACTACAAATAATAATCCAATTACAATTACAATTACAACATTATTAGAATTTACACCTAATTGTTTTTCACATTGAGCTACTAGATCATTAAGAACTACTAAAGTCATCCTAGTTGGTAATTTCTGTTCTTTATATCCTTTTTGTAAACAATAATCTAATCTATTTAGTAATTCGTCTTTTTCTGGATAGCTAATTTTTAGTTTAGATTCGCATTTTTCAACTAAGTTACGCAGATCATATTCTGTAGTAGGCTCATCAGTCACCGTAAATCCTTTGAAGCGACATCTGTCTAGCCTATTATTTAACTCAATGCTTGGAGATTCTGATTCTATATTGACTTTTGCTAAAATTGTTGGAGAAACTGAAAGGCTTGCTATTATGGACAATACGGTCAGCAACGACCTAGTTTTTTTGTGAAAAACAAAATTAAATGCAATCATTAGATTTTGGAATTATGATAAATTTTGGAAACACAAATACTAGTAATCTCTAAAACTATTATGACATTAATAATTACTAACGAACCAGTTCCACTCAAAATCGACACCGATGACGTAGTGCGCGTTGGCAAAACCCGCGTCACCCTTGATACAGTCGTCAATACCTTGCAGAATGGCGCAACGGCTGAAGAAATTGTTTATCGTTATCCATCCCTAAAACTAGCCGATGTCTATAGCACAATTAGCTTTTACCTCAATCATCAGCAAGAAGTCGAAACATACTTACAGCAAAGGCAAAATCAAGCACAAGCAATCCGCAAAATGAACGAGGCAAGGTTTGATCCACAAGGATTGCGAGACAGATTAATTGCGCGTCAGGTGGAGCAAGCTTCATGAAGTTTCTAGCTGATGAAAATATTGAAATCAACTATAGCCCCATCAAAATGCGTAATCGATCCTCTACATCTGCAAATACCTGAATAGATAAAGATCCTAAGCGCTTATCTAACCTCTCGACAGAAATTGATCGCACATCTTCACATTTAATAAAACTTTTTACCTTCAAACCTCCATCTGGAGGATTAACCGCCACATGAAAAGGAATTGATTTATCCTTTGAAGTGATAGGCACAACAACCACTAAGCCAGCAGATCCCTGATTGAATAAATCTACAGAAACCACTAAACAAGGACGCTTCCCCGCCTGTTCGTGACCTCTCACTGGATTAAGATCTGCTAACCATATCTCTCCCCTTGCAATCTTTTGAGGCATTACTCATCAATCCCGTCAGCTAGAGTTTGCTCCCATTCCTGACGCTCATTAAGCTCATCTTGCCACAATAACTCGTTCTTCCTTAAAGCCACAAAAGCCTGATTTGCTTGCAAAAGAAACAATTGTCTTCGATATTGCTCCACTGCCTTATCTAGCAAAGTTTGCAAATTCTCACCAGACTGTTTAGACAGTCTTAAAAGAACCTCATGAGTATTCTTGTTTATAGTTATAGCGATTTCAGACATAGCTAAACCTTAAAGATGTGTATTTAATTTTAGCAAATACTACGGGGATAATTGTATGTTAATCCCTAATAATGTTGTGACACTAGCAATAGCAAGCGAATTTTTATGTGTCCCAGATCGCTATAACTTGGATTTCAGGTATGAAACTATAAACTGGCAATACGCATCGTAAAAGCCATTCTCATCTTTTGTATTCAACTTGTCTATTTCTTTCTGTACTGTGATTTTAGCCCAAGTTTTATTTGAAAACTTCTCATCAAGTTTCCGAATTACTATAAAAAGGGCATCACTACGATTTTTCTTCAGAAAGCCAAGATTTAGATTTAAAGTTTCATTCAAATCGTGATTGATAGATACATCATCGGAGTAAATCCTACCATCAGGACGATATTTGATTAAGTTTTCACAATTTTTATCACCTTCGATGGGATTGATAGTAATTTCACTATCACCTTTTCTGGTGTCGCAATGTTGATTTTGAGGACGCGCTCCTTGATTGCCCATGCAAGCACCTAGCAAATTTCTGTAATCAAGTTGTCTAGATGAATATTTGGTTTGTGGTTGCCAATGTTCTATCTTCAGGGAGCATCCCAAGTTTGCGGTAAGTAAATATACTTATGTACAAGCAAGGAAGAAATAGGAAGAATAAAGAGGAATAAAAATAGTAACAAGAAAATGCAGT
>NZ_JACJPY010000045.1 GCF_014696345.1 Pseudanabaena cinerea FACHB-1277 | reverse complement strand
AATCCATGCAATGTTCCAAAGATCTTACGTTTGCGTACAGCTTTTCTTAATAATTCCCCATCGCTAAGTATTTCTACTTAGCGCAAACTTGGGATGCTCCCAAAAGCGATCGCCCCAAATCTCAATCAAATAGCGATATATTTAATGTATTGACATCATGTATTGCACTTGTTTACAGTAGTGACATGGACTTTGAATGGGACAACAAAAAGAACAACGCCAACATTGCCAAGCATGGAATTGATTTTGAGTTTGCCAAGGAAATTTTTTCGGGTATTTGGATTTCAAAACCTGACAATCGTAAAGATTATGGCGAATCTCGTTTTATTGCCATTGGTGGCTTGGAAGAATTTGTTCTCCTTGCTGTCTATACTCTGCGAGGACAAAGAATACGTCTCATTTCTGTAAGGCTTGCAAATAAAGAGGAAAAGAGAATTTATTATGGCTATATCGAGAGAAGAACAATTGAAAATCCTTGGTCAGATGAGAGATTCTGATATTGACTATACGGACGCTCCAGCGACAGATACTGACTTTTGGGAAGATGCAACGGTTAATATTCCACCTGTCAAGGTTCCTGTAACCTTGAGACTTGATCCAAATGTTTTAGCTTGGTATAAACAGCAAGTTCCACGCGGTTATCAAACTTTAATCAATAATGTTCTACAAAAATACATGGCAGATCATCAAGCTGAAAATTGAGTAGAACGATCACGCTTCAACACACCCACAACATCAATCAGCGATCGCCCCTAATCTCAATCAAAAAGCGATCGCCTAAAATATCTATACTTTCCACCACACAAGCGATCGCCCCCAATAAACCAACAACATCAAACAGCGATCACCCCTAATCTCATCAAACAGCGATCGCCTAAAATATCCATACTTTCACAACACAAGCGATCGCCCCTCAACAAACTAACAACACCAAACAGCGATCGCCCCTAATCTCAATCAAACAGCGTCAAATACAAGTTAAAATTAGGAAAATCCCAATACAGACAACTACTAAACTTTAAAATGAGATTTGAGTGGGATGAACGTAAAAAACAAATTAACCTCGCTAAACATGGATTTGACTTTGCTGACGCTTATCTAGTTTTTAATTTGCCTATGGTTGTTGAACTTGACGCAAGAGAAAACTATGGAGAGGATCGGTATATCGGTATTGGTTTACTTCAAGGTCGATTCGTGGTGGTTGTCTATACAGAACCTGACGAACAAACAATTAGGATTATTTCATTAAGAAAGGCTCTATCTTATGAACGCAGATACTATGAACAATACATCGAAGACTGATTGGGCGAGAATTGACGCAATGGGTGATGAGGATATTGATACATCTGATATTCCTCCATTATCAGCAGAGTTTTGGGCTAAAGCCAAATTGAGAAGTCCTAAACAAATTACAGCATCAGTTCAAATCGATTCTGAAACTTTTGCATGGTTTCAATCGCAAGGTGAGAATGCATCGCAGCAAATGTCAGTCGCTTTAAAAATTTACGCAGAAGCACATAAATCTTATGTCACAACGACAAACGATTAGAATTTCTTGGTAATAGCCCCTAATCTCAATCAAACAGCGATCGCCTCAATCATCAATACTCTCACCCACGAGCGATCGCCCCTCAACAAACCAACAACACCAAACAGCGATCGCCCCTAATCTCAATCAACAAAGCGATCACCCCTCAACAAACCAACAACATCAAACAGCGATCGCATGACAAATTGGTGATGTCTTTGTCAAAAAGTATTGATTGCGATGATAATAAGTATGCTTAGTTAAAAAATTTAATATATGCAAAAAACTTTAGATCGCATCACATTCAACCCGCAGATCATGGGTGGACGGGCTTGCATTAGGGGAATGCGAATCACAGTTTCACTCGTGTTAAGTCTAATTGCAAATGGTTTAACAACAATAGAAATTCTGCGTGAATATCCCGATCTTGAGGCTGAAGATATTCGGGCAAGCCTGTTGTACGCTGCTTTTCTGGCAAATGAGGAAGTGCGTAGTTTTGCTGGAATGAGTGGATGAAGCTTTTAGCAGATATGGGAGTTTCACAGACAGTTGTGAAAGCTTTGTGTCAAATGGGTCATGATGCAAAGCATCTTAGGGATGAGGGATTGCAATGTTTACCCGATCCTTTGATTGTTGAGAAGGCTAAGTTAGAAGACCGTACCATTTTGACTTTTGATTTAGATTTTGGTGATCTGATGGCTGTGAGTAAAGCAGATTTGCCAAGTGTGATTATCTTTCGATTAAAAAACACATCGCCTCAGTTTGTTTTAAATCGATTGCAAAATATTCTAGAAAATTGCATAGAAGATTTAGATATGGGATCTGTAATAATCGTGTCTGATGAACGATATCGAGTAAGGCGTTTGCCAATTTAGAAATATGCGATCGCCTCTCAACAAACCAACAACACCAAACAGCGATCGCCAGATTTTGCTATTCATAATGTGACCACACAGAAACAACTCTAATAGTTTTAGTTTCTTCGTTGATGGCATAAACCAATCGATGTTTGATATTGATACGTCTTGAGAAATATCCTTGCAAGTTGCCTGAAAGCTTTTCATAGGGAGGTTCATAAGGATTCTGTTTGAGTATTTCTAGTAGAGATTTGAGGTTTGAGTCTAAATTGGCAGACTTTAGCTTTTTGGCATCCTTAAACACATTTCGACTAAATTCAATCTTCCAATCCATTCAAGGCTCCTAAGAAATCATCTTCAGAAACCCAATCATTCGCTTGTTCGGCGGCTTTAATTGACTCAACTAAATTAGGAATAGACTGTAGATAGAGAGTTTCCTGTATACTTTCCCAGTCAGCTTTAGATAGAAGTACCGCGTCACCTTGCCGACTGGTAATAAATCTTGGTAAATGATCTTTGTTAACCTGTTCGACTAAGCTGAACAAGTTGGCTCTCGCTTCACTTGCATTAAGGATTTTCATTAATAAACCCAAACTCGTACAATTTATCGTACCACTTTTTTTGTTAAAGCAATCGCCCCTCAACAAACTAACAACACCAAACAGCGATCGCTTCAAATATCCATACTCTCACCACACAAGCGATCGCCCCCTCAACAAACCAACAACAACAAGCAGCGATCGCTTAACTGTAGAAATTACCCGAAAGATTATTTGAATATAAACAAAATCACTGTAGGTGGAACAGGAGCGCCAAGAGCTATTGAAAAAACTAAGAATAAAGCATAGGCATAGAAAGCTGGAGGCAGATAGTATCCACCCACCAAACCACTGAAAAATCCTGATTTTAACGAATAGTCGTCACCACCAAATAATATAGACCGAATAAAAACAAATCCTAACCCTCCTGCGTATAGCAATAAAACAGCATAAAAAGAACCTGTTAGACCAGGATTAAGCTTCATAACAGAAGACGGGTTGCCCCCCATAAATCCTGCTATATAATGAACCCACAAACAAATAGCTAGACCAACTAAGAAACCCAAAATCTGGAGTAAAAGTCTCATAAAACTTATCGCTGTGTTTATTCAGGCTAATTGTAAATCTTTTCACTTAAATCAAAGTATTTACTCGGTACACTTTTAGTTAGGATTTAGTTCACTGTTAGTTGGATTTGGTATAATCACTGCAATATTCCCCTCCAAACTCCACAATATCCATGAAAACCATAGACAATGTTTTGCAATACATTGATGATTTAGTGTCGGAAGATACACAGGAACATCTAACATCTTTGGAAGAAGGGATTTTGAAGGGGGCTTGGGAAAGAAAGAATTATACTCAGATATCAAAGGAACTTCATTGTAGTGAGTCGCATATTAAGAAGTTGGCGGCTAGTTTATGGAAAAGGTTGAGTAATTTATTGGGAGTGGAAGTTAATAAGGATAATTTACAAGCTGTTTTAGAGAGACAATTTCGATTATTTAAAGGTGATAACTTTGGCTGTGTAAAGATAAACAAAGGACATTTTGTAAAAACTAATGAAGGGAATATTCATTTTGGAAAGGATAGCGGCAACAAAATAGATATTAGTAAATTTACGAAGTTGGAGTTTAAACCGATGTCATACAGTGAATTTAAAACGATAGCCCAAGTACAAGAAAAATTTGGCTTGACGATCAAAGAATCGGAAAACTTATTTGTGGATATTCAACCTTTGACGATTAGTGACTATTTGCAACAAACCCTTAAACGAAATCTCTCCATTGCCAATGCCATCAATACTGAAAAAGCGCGATCGGAACTTCTCATTGCGCCTATCCTGCTAGAAATTCGGCAAATATTTGATCAAAAGGTAGGCTTTTTCTCAGGTACAGAATTTAACGTTGATGTAGAATCTGGCTTAAATGGATTTTGTGATTTTCTGTTGACAGCCTCCAGCGAAATCTATGAAATCTCCTGTCCAGTGATTACCCTTGTCGAAGCGAAAAACGAAAATATTAAAGGAGGGTTAGGTCAATGCATCGCGGAAATGATCGCGGCTCAGCGCTTTAATGCTAGAAGTGAAAACAGGTTTCCCATTTATGGTGTCGTGACGACAGGCATGATTTGGAAATTTTTGCGCCTCGAAGATAAAATTCTCTGGATTGATCAAGAAGATTACTTCATCAAAGAAATTGGTAAATTACTCGGTATTTTATCTAACCCTTTCCAATCCTACTTTTCATGAGGAATCGGTAACTCGATAGGCGATCTAATGCAACGCTGCGATCGGGACTATTTGACGTAAAATATCACCTAAATTCCTTTTTGCTTCCATCAACTCATAGGCATAATGCAACCGCAAAAAATAACCATCCGATAACCCAAAATAGCGACATAAACGCAAATCCACATCCGCAGTCATCGGAGCCTTACCTTGAATAATTTGCTGCATACTCAAATAAGGCAGCCGCAAACTCTCAGCCAAGCTATCTGCACTAATATCTAACTCTTCTAAAAACTCATATTGCAAGATTTCGCCAACATGGGGATTACGCAGTAAAGTATTTTCCATTGCCTTTGCTCCTAATGATAATCAACAATTTCAACATCATAGGCATTTCCATTTTGCCAAACAAAACAGATTCGCCACTGCTTTGTAATGCGGATACTATATTGTCCAGTGCGATCGCCAACCAATGCTTCTAGATGATTAGCAGGTGGTACGCGGAGATCTTCCAGATTAGCGGACACATCAAGTTGACGTAATTTGCGTAAAGCCCTTTCCTGTATGTCTGATGGTAGCTTACGCGATCGCACACCTTGCCAAATCTTCTCGGTTTCTTTACAAGCAAACGAAACAATCATTGAAGCCTAGACACCTAAACGATAACAAACCGCTAAATTTACCATGCAACAGGCTTAAAATCGTCATCATTGGCGATCGCCACACCATCACCCGAAGGCTTAATCACAAACAAACCTTGACGATAAGCATAACGATCTATCCCCTCATTAATCTCAATTCCTGCCACAGCACCATAGGCTTTATAGTTGCCGTAATGAGGAAAGGAATCTTTAAAGCGCGTTAACTTCTCAACAAACTCATCCACATCATCCTTTGATAAACGTGACTTACATTCCACTAACACTAATTCCGTATCATCCACAGCCAAAATATCTATTTCCATAGCAAAACCTTGACGCTTAGTTCTCGCACGAGGATAAACTTCCTTTACATCAATTCCTTTTTCTTGGAATAAGCGCAATACCGCAGGCTCCACTAATTCCTCAACAAAACGTCCCCATCTTGTCGTAAGTGCTTCAACAGCTTTAGTGGTTCTTTCTACTGTTTTTTCTAACTTTGCCATACGGCGATCAGATTCGACCCTAGCCTCAGCCATACGGCGATCATATTGCTCTTGAGATGCTTGGAACAGCTTATAGATGTCATCAATAGTTGTAGGGCTACTCATAAACTTCGTGTTTTTTGATCAAATTTTCTATACCTAAGTTATCACATAAACAAACAAGGGGCTTGCGCCCCTTGCCTCTTGTTAACTAGCTGCCACCGATACGGGCGACATCGCGGGAGTTGGCTTCAAAAGCAGCATTGAGGGCATCATCACCACTCAAACCATCTTCTAAGGCTTCCTTAATCGCTTGCAATACCCGCTTGTAATCCTTGGGCATTACCTTCACGAATTTAGGAATCATTGCATTCCAATCAGCGAGAACTCGCTCACCGATCGCACTTTCCGTATAGTCAACGTGCTGTTGAATCAACTGCTTCAAATCCTTGATTTCTTCGGGATCTTCGAGTTTCTCTAAGCCGACCATCGAGGTATTGCAACGGGTAGCGAAATCACCTGACTCATCGAGAATGTAGGCAACACCGCCACTCATACCTGCCGCAAAGTTCCGTCCTGTTAAACCGAGAACGACTACTTTACCGCCAGTCATATATTCGCAACCATGATCGCCGATGCCTTCGACTACAGCATTTACGCCAGAGTTACGCACACAGAATCGTTCACCAGCAATACCGCGAATGTAAGCTTCGCCACTAGTTGCACCATAGAAGGCGACGTTACCTGCGATGATGTTTTCTTCGGCGACAAAGGTAGAAGCTTTGTGGGGATAGAGAATGATCTTGCCACCACTTAGACCTTTGCCGAGATAGTCGTTGGTGTCGCCTTCCAGTTCCATCGTCACACCTGCGGGAACGAATGCACCGAAGCTTTGACCAGCCGTACCTTGGAAATGCAGATGCACGGTGTCATCGGGCAATCCTTCCCAATGGCGCTTGGTGATTTCGTTGCCAAGGATCGTACCGACAGCACGATTGATGTTCTTGATCGGAATAGTCTCTTGAACGGGTTCACCATCCACGATCGCTGCTTGACACAAGTCTAGCAACACAGTCATATCAAGGGACTTGTCTAAACCGTGATCCTGTGGAATTTGGCAATAGCGACCGACATCTGCACCAACTTCTGGTTGATAGAGAATCTTCGAGAAGTCTAAGCCCTTTGCTTTCCAATGTTCGACTGCTTGCTTTGCTTCGAGAACTTCAGTACGACCAACCATTTCATCGAGGGTACGGAAACCGAGTTTCGCCATCAGTTCACGCACTTCCATGGCGATGAAGGTCATGAAGTTGACGGTGTGGGCAGGATCGCCTGTGAATTTCTCGCGCAATTGTGGATCTTGGGTAGCGACACCCACGGGGCAGGTGTTGAGATGACAGACGCGCATCATGATACAGCCCAAAGTAACGAGGGGAGCGGTGGCAAAGCCGAACTCTTCAGCACCAAGTAGAGCGGCGATGACGACATCACGCCCTGTTTTCATTTGTCCATCGGTTTCCACAACGATGCGGCTGCGGAGGTTATTGAGAACGAGAGTTTGGTGGGTTTCTGCGAGTCCCAATTCCCAAGGTAAGCCTGCGTGTTTGATCGAGGTTTGGGGTGATGCGCCAGTGCCGCCATCGTAGCCAGAGATGAGAACTACATCAGCGTGGGCTTTAGAAACCCCTGCGGCGATCGTGCCGACACCGACTTCTGAAACTAACTTGACGCTGATGCGGGCGGCGCGGTTAGCATTTTTGAGGTCGTGAATCAACTCAGCGAGATCTTCGATGGAATAGATGTCATGGTGAGGAGGTGGCGAAATCAAACCGACCCCTGGGGTAGAGTGGCGCACCTTGGCAATCCAAGGATAGACTTTCTTGCCTGGGAGTTGACCGCCTTCCCCTGGTTTTGCGCCCTGCGCCATTTTGATTTGAATCTCTTTGGCTTGGGAGAGATAGAGGCTAGTTACACCGAAACGTCCAGAAGCAACCTGTTTGATGGCGCTATTTTTGGAATCGCCTAGCTCGTTTGTCCATGTGTAGCGATCGGGGTCTTCGCCGCCTTCGCCTGTGTTGGACTTGCCGCCGATGCGATTCATGGCGATCGCCAGAGCTTCGTGGGCTTCCTTAGAAATGGAACCATAGCTCATTGCGCCAGTCTTAAAACGGCGCAGAATGCTTTCAATGGGCTCTACTTCTTCAAGGGGAATCGATTCACGGGATTTGAAATCGAGCAAGCCACGCAGGGTGAAATGCTGCTGATTCTGTTCATTCACCAATGTAGAATACTTCTTGAACTGCTCGTAATTGCCCTCACGGACTGCCTTTTGGAGAGCATGGATAGTCTCAGGACTGAAGAGGTGGGCTTCTCCTTCCTTCCGCCATTGGTATTCACCGCCGACATCAAGGGTGAGATTATCCTTACGCTCATGGAAGGCATGGCTATGACGAGCGATCGCCTCTTTAGCGATAACTTCCAAATCAGCGCCTTCAATGCGGGAGGCTGTCCAAGTGAAATATTTCTTAATCACGTCTTGATTGAGTCCCACTGCCTCAAAAATCTGAGCGCCGCGATAGCTTTGGATCGTGGAAATACCAATTTTAGAAGCAACTTTAGTTACGCCCTTAGTGGCGGATTTGATGAAGTTCTTAACCGCAGTTTTGTAATCAACATTCACCAGCAAGCCTTGCTTGATCATGTCGTTGATGCTTTCAAAGGCGAGGTAAGGATTGATCGCACCGCAACCATAGCCAATCAAGAGCGCAAAGTGATGGACTTCTCTGGGTTCGCCCGATTCGAGGACTAGACCGACTCTGGTTCTTGTGCCTGTGCGGATCAGATGGTGATGTAAACCCGATACAGCAAGCAAAGCTGGAATTGGCGCATTGTCAGGATTCACGCCCCGATCGCTAAGTATCAAAATATTCACACCCTCAGCGATCGCTTGATCAGCCTTCGCGCAAATTTCGGCGATCGCTGATTCTAATCCCGATACACCAGATTTAGGGTTGAACAAAGTCGAAAGTGTAATTGATTGAAATCCACCTTCATTAATATACTTGAGTTTGGCAAATTCAGCATCACTAAGGATAGGAGTCTTTAACTCGATCAAATGACAGCTTTCGGGTTCAGGCTTGAGCAGATTCCGTTCAGCCCCAATAGTAGTTTCGGCGGAAGTAATAATCTCTTCACGAATGGAGTCAATCGGCGGATTAGTTACCTGTGCAAATAGCTGTTGGAAATAATCGTAAAGAAGTTTGGGACGATTGGAAAGAACGGCTAAAGGAGCATCATTTCCCATTGCGCCCACGGCTTCCACTCCATCACGCGCCATTGGTGTTAACAGTAGGCGCAAATCTTCAAAGGAATAACCAAAAGCCATTTGCTTCTGGGTTAGAGGAGTTGCTTCAGGTTCACTAGCTACGCCATCCTTAAGATTGGCAATCTCCACCATGTGCTGATTAATCCAATCACGGTAGGGATGTTCAGAGGCAATTTGATGCTTGATTTCTTCATCAGCAACAATGCGACCTTCTTCCATATTCACCAAGAACATTCGCCCTGGTTGCAAGCGACCTTTTGATTCAATCAGTTCAGGTGCGATATCTAATACACCTGCTTCCGATGCGAAGATCACCAAATCATCCTTAGTGACATAATAGCGTGAAGGACGCAAACCGTTGCGATCGAGAATCGCGCCGATCATTGTGCCGTCGGTGAAGGCGATCGAGGCAGGACCATCCCAAGGTTCCATCAAACAGGAATGATATTCATAAAAGGCTTTCTTCTCATCACTCATGGACTCATGGGCTGTCCAAGGCTCAGGAATCATCATCATTACCGCATGGGGTAGCGATCGCCCTGCCAGTACTAGCAATTCTAAAGCATTATCAAAAATCGTGGAGTCACTGCCTTCGATGTTAATCACAGGCTTGATTTTGGAAATATCATCGCCAAATAAATCTGACTCAAACATCGACTGACGGGCAATCATCCAGTTAGTATTGCCGCGCAAAGTATTAATTTCGCCATTGTGGGCAATGTATCGATAAGGGTGCGATCGCTCCCAACTGGGGAAAGTATTCGTACTAAAGCGGGAGTGAACCAGAGCTAGAGCGCTCTCCATATCGGGATCATGCAAATCATGGGCGTAATACTGCCCGACTTGCGCCGTCATCAACATTCCTTTATAAACAATCGTGCGACAGGAAAGGCTAGAGGGATACCAGTAAGGATCAACATTTGTTGCTCTTATTGCGGTATGGGCAAGTTTACGCAGCACAAATAATTTGCGATCGAAGGCGAGGTCATCGGCAAGATCGGCAGAACGGGCAATGAATACCTGCTGCATGAATGGTTCACTGGATTGCGCGGTCGCCCCCAAGGAGGAATTGTCAGTTGGTACGTCGCGCCAACCAAGCACCTTCAGACCTTCAGCTTCGACTAATTTTTCAAAAATCCCGCGCCCCTGTTGACGCGCTTCCATATTAGGGGAAGTATAGATCATGCCCACGCCATACTGTCCAGATTCAGGCAACACGATATTTACTGCCGCCGCCGCCTTTACCAAAAACCTGTGGGGAATCTGCATCAAAATCCCAGCACCATCACCTGTATTTGTCTCACAGCCGCACGCGCCGCGATGTTCGAGATTTTCCAAAATTGTTAATCCCTGCTCCACGATCGCATGGGATTTTTGACCTAATTTATGAACAATAAAGCCAACTCCACAGGCATCATGCTCAAATTGAGGATCGTACAAACCTTGATTGTCTGGCGTTGCATTGCTATTCATCATGGACGGAGATGTTGATAATAGAGGATATTATGAGGGCGATCGCAATTTGCTTAGAGTTACGATAGCTATCTTGGATTGTAAAGCAAACTCCATGATCTAGGTAGAATATGCCAATGATCTTAACGAAATGATCATATCTTGCCGCTAGTTCCTCAATATTTTGCGGGATTCCCTTGTTTTTTGTTAAAAATTTTTGTTAAAAATGTTACAGACTTAGAATCCTAAACATATAGCCCTTAAACCCAAAACCAAAGAAATTTTTGAGTGCCAATACTTTGCGCTTAGAAACATCCTAGTGGCTCGTTTGCTTGATTTAATGCGCGATTAGTGCGTAATTGCCATGTATGATGATTAAAGTCTAGACTTCTATTTACAATTCTCCTTAATCTCCATGACTTCCCAATATTTGATTAAGCTCAAGCGCCGTGAATTTTTGACTATGTCTACACTATTTCTATTGGGAGCCTGCGGTTCTCAAGTGGTGGATAGTAGCTCTAACAACAATAAAATTGTATTCTGGACAATGCAGTTAAAGCCCCAGTTCGATAAATACATGACTGACTTAATCGCAGGATTTGTAAAAGAGAATCCTAATGCAGAAGTGGAATGGGTGGATATTCCTTGGGGAGAAATGGAAGCTAAGATCTTAAGTTCTGTTGCTGCCAAAACTGCGCCCGATGTGGTCAATCTCAATCCGCAGTTTGCCTCTAAGTTGGCGGAGAAGAAAGCGCTCGTGGATATGGCAACTGCTATATCAGCAAGCGATCGCAATGCTTATTTCCCGAATATTTGGAAAGCAAATCAACTAGAAAATATAGTTTTCGGATTGCCTTGGTATGTGGCAACGGATATCACAATTTATAACCGCGATTTATTTGAAAAAGCAGGGCTAGATCCTGCCAAGCCGCCTCAAACCTATACCGAGCTGACAAAAGTTGCAGAGCAGATCAAGGCAAAGACAGGTAAATATGCCTTCATGCTCACCATGGATGGCGGACAGGTGCTAGAGTCGATGGTGCAGATGGGCATGAAGTTGCTAGATGCCAATGGCAAGGCGGCTTTTAACGATCAAGATGGGAAAGCGGCATTTGGCTATTGGGTGAATTTGTTTGAGAAGCAGTTAGTTCCCCGTGAGATTTTGACGGAAGGTCATCGCAAGGCTGTAGAGCTTTATCAGTCTGGAGAGTTGGCAATGTTGTTGACAGGACCACAGTTTTTGCAGTCAGTGGCTCAAAATGCACCAGCGATCGCCAAGGTGACAGATGTGGGTGTGCAGATCACAGGCTCAACGGGTAGAAAGAGTGCGGCAGTGATGAATGTGGCAGTGCCAACCACCTCTACCAATCAAGAATTGGCGGTAAAATTCGCGCTCTATCTCACCAATGCCACCAATCAATTAGCCTTTACCAAGGTTGAGAATCTATTGCCTTCCACGATCGCCAGTTCCAGCGATCGCTATTTTACCGAAGCGCCCAAGGATGCGCCATTGCTAGATCGGGCTAGGGTAATCAGTGCTTCGCAGTTAGCACAATCGGAAGTATTGATTCCCCCTGCAAAGGATATTGAGAAGCTGCGTAAAATCATTTATGAAGAGCTACAGTCAGCCATGCTTAAGCAAAAGCCTAGCGATCAAGCGATCGCCTCGGCTGCCGAAAGATGGAATGCCCTCTAGCGATCACCGTCCAGTCTTTTAAAGCTTTCAAGGTTTCTCTTGATTTGGGCTACTAATAACCAACACCAAGTAATTTATCCCACATTCCGCTCGTAATGGAATGGTAAAATAATAAGCGAAAGGCAATGAGAAAGGCAACAAGGAGGAAAAACATATTAATACAAACAAAGCAGAGATAAAAGTATCGAACCTAGACCATCTAGGAATCGTAGCAGGGATAATAGACGATCTGGGAATCGTAGGGCAGATAAACGAAAGAATCGGGAGAAGCTCAAGGGAAAAAGTAAGGGCAGGGATAATCGTGAAAGCAATGATCCTGAATGGATTAGGGTTTGTATCCGCGCCATTGTATATGTATAGTAAGTTTTTTGAAGGGAAAGCAACAGAACATTTATTAGGGGAAGGAATAACAGCCGAGCAAATTAACGATGACCGCATTGGGGATGTACTGGATGACTTACATGAAGTCGGACTAACAGAAACATTTGTGGGAATCAGCCTGAAGGCAGTAAAAAAGTACGAAGTAAAGGTAGAAACAGGACATATAGACTCGACATCATTTCATGTGCATGGAGAATATGCTAAGCAAGAAGAAGGGAATATCGAAATTACCCATGGATATTCACGCGACCATCGACCAGATTTGAAGCAATTTATGATGAATCTGATCTGTGTGGGTGATGGGGATATTCCCGTGATGATGGAGGTGGTAAGTGGGAACCAAGCTGACAAGGCAAGATTAGCAGGATTATTACAAGAATTCAAGCAACAGTGGACATTTGAGGGGATATGCGTAGCTGATGCCGCGCTATACAGTGAAGAAAACCTAAAAGCCATGACAGGACTGAAATGGCTAACCAGAGTGCCATTGAGTATCAAAGCTGCATCTGAATTAGTGGAAAGTACAGAGCCTTTACAGCCCAGTAAATTACTGGGATATAGCACCGCCGAATCGCTGAGTGAGTATGGAGGGGTAAGCCAAAGATGGATGTTAGTTGAAAGCGATGCAAGGCGTAAGTCAGATATCAAGAAATTAGACAAAAAGATTGAAAAAACGCAGAAGGAGTGCCAGAAAGAATTACAGGTTCTAGCAGGGCAAGATTTTGCTTGTCCTGCTGATGCGATCGCTGCTGCCGAGAAACTATCAACCAAGATGAAATGGCATAAACTCACGAATATTCAGACAATGGAAAAACCGCATTATGCCAAGCGGGGTAAGCCACAGCCTGATGTTATCCCCACCCACATAACTTATCGGATTACGGCGACTGTGATTCCCCTAGACTCAGACATCGCCGCGCAACGAGTTCGCTGTGGCAGATTTATTTTAGCCACGAATATCCTTGATTCTGTAGAATTCACCTCCGATGATGCTTTGCGCGAATATAAGGCTCAACAGGCTACTGAGCGTGGCTTTCGTTTCCTTAAAGACCCTTTGTTTTTTACTTCGAGTGTTTTTCTCAAGTCTGCTAAACGCATTGAGGCTCTGGGCATGATTATGGCGCTTTGTTTGCTCGTTTATAATTTGGCTCAACGACAACTCAGGCTGGCTTTGGCGATCGCTCAAGATACGATTCCTAACCAATTGGGTAAACCCACTAATTCCCCAACTTTGCGTTGGGTGTTTCAATGTTTTTTGGCGGTTCATTTAGTCTCTTTTCATGGTGTTACTCAAATTGTTAATTTGTCGGCTCTTCGTCTTCGCATTTTAAATTTCTTTTCTCTTGCCTGCCAACGCTACTATCTCCTACCTGTGCCTGTTTCTTAATTATTTTTCCCATTCCATTACGAGCGGAATGTGGGTTATTGTATTTTTCTAAGAGGTTGGAAACTTTGTCACCTAGTACAGCCCGTACCAAGATGTTTGTATCTAAGGCAAGTGTCTTTGACATTATTTGTCTTCATCTTTCCTAACTTGTTTACGCATAGCGTTAAATTCGGCAATGATTTCGTCTTCGCTAATGCCGTGAGCTTTTAATAATTCAGCCATTTTTTGAGAAGATCGGCGGAAAGCAAGGAGGGCTTCTTTGCTAGGTTTTTTGATTTTGATTAATGAAGTTTTCATGGTGGATTAATGTTTTTTGTAATGATAGGGGGCAGTTTATGAATTACCCTTACGGTGGATCATAGCAAATTTTTCTATCTCTCATTCAATGGTGGCAGGCTATTCACAATTTTAACGGATTCGATACTGACGCGGACGATGCGTTTAACTAGGTCGATGATGTAGTGCGGGTCGTCTGACCAGTCGTTGGGATTATTGGTAATGCCGCTATCTTTGTCGCGGGTGAGTTGATAGCGTTCCATGATCCATTCTAGGGCGGGTTTGCCGTTGACGATGTATTCGTAGGCTTGTAATGGGATGCCTGAGAGGGTGATTTTGCTGTTGTAGATGATGGTGGTTTTGTCGATCGCTTTGTTTTTGACTCCAAATTTCATTTTGGATACGCGATAGTCTTTGTCTTCGAGATAGAGTTCGCTTTTGAATTCTTCTAATGGATATGGTTCTATATTTTCATAGTTGAGATGCCATTGGGCGAGGTTGCGTCCTGCGGTGCTGAAGCTGTGGAAGTCGGCGGCGTAGGGGATGCGGGGCAGCATTTTTTTGAGGTCGGCGGCGAAGCGTTGTTTGTATTCGGGGCTATGGAGGATGCCATAGACATAATAGAAGATGTCTTCTTTGGTAATGGTTTGGTCTTGATAGGTGGTTTGGAAGTCGCTGAGGATGGTGTCGGGGATGTTTTCTTTTTTGGTGTAGCCTGTTTCGGTTAGGAAGAGTGATGTTTGGTCGGTTGGTTCGGGTTTTTCATAGGTATAAAGTGGGAAGCATTGACCAGTATCGTGTAAGTGTAAGTTGGGGATTGCATCGGTAATAAGTGCTGAAAATCCTTTGCTTGCACCGATTCCAGTTACGCTAATCACCAAATTTCTCAGATTTTCATTTGGGAATATTTTCGGTATTTGGTAAACCATGTCGTTAAAATGCTTATTGAAATAGCTCCATTGTTTGCAATAGGGGCGATACATTCCTTTCACAACTGAATCGTTATTAAATTCATAATTAACTAACCTGCCAAGATCGTTTTTTAGACCTCTTGACCAGCTTATGCTTTTGGGATCTGTATTAATAAAAACTTCTACTTGCTTTTGTCTTGCTTCAACATTACTAAAGGTTTTACCTTGTGAATAAATCTTAAAATCTTCAACTTGTGAATTGTAGAAGTGAATCATTTCAGTCATATTTTCAATTAAGCTATGACGAGAAAAATTGTAAGTCCATATATCTCTCGCTGTAGCTATACCAAGAGAATATTCATCAAAAATAGTTTTATTTGATTTATCTTTTTTGTCTCCTAATGAAATAAATTCATCAAATTCTGGATCACGTTGATTTATCCAGTCTTGGCTGTCGTTGGGGAGCAGTGAATCCCAGTTAATACTTGTGAAACTGCCAAAATTTTTAATTTTGTCAAGCTTTTCTTCACGGCTTAAATAATCGCCAATATCGTGATAAAAAAGTTGATGCTCTCCTGTTTTTTCAGGATTTTTGATCAGTAAAGTTATGGCGATCGCGGCGCGACTTCCTGAACCGAAAATTTTACCGCCTTCCTGTCGTGAAGTTTCGCCAGATGTGCGCTGATTCCCTCGCAAATTGAAACAATAAACGCTCGTAAACTCATCGGTTAGACATTTACGCAATCCATCCATATTGTTGCTGTCAATAAATGAGCCATTCGTTACGAAGCAGACAATGCCTTTATTCTTGATGCGATCGCTTGCCCATCGAATCGCTCTAATATATGAATCGTATAAATTTCTTACTGACGAAGCAGAAGAATTTTTTGCGTAAGTGTTGCGTATTGTCTTATCTAGTTCTGTGTATTCTAAATTTTGATTTCCATCATTTTGGCTAGTCTGCCCTGCCGAATAAGGCGGATTGCCAATAATGACGCGAATATCATTATTTCGCTGCCTCACCACACGCTGATTATTTTCAGGAAACATCACTTCATTCAAAGTTCCCTGACTCTCAAACATCTGAAATGTATCAGTAAGGACAATGCCGTTAAAGGGTTGGTAAGCCCTCACCCCTAGCCCCTCTCCCAAAGGGAAAGGGGAACCAGAAAAAGAATCCGAATTTGCTCCCCCTCGCCCCTTGGGAGAGGGGGCTGGGGGGTGAGGGTCAACTTCTGAACTTGAGAGATTAGCCCTCACCCCTAGCCCCTCTCCCAGAGGGAGAGGGGAACCAGAAAAAGAATCTGAATTTGCTCCCCCTCGCCCCTTGGGAGAGGGGGCTGGGGGGTGAGGGAGAAGATCATGAAACGCCGCCTCAATATTAATCGCCGCGATGTAATACGCCAACAACACAATCTCATTCGCGTGAAGCTCCTGATGATACTTCCGTTCCAAATCCTGCGGCGCAATCAAACCATTCTGCAACAACCGCACCATAAAAGTCCCCGTCCCCGTAAACGGATCGAGAATATGCACATTTTCATCCGTCAAGCCCACCCCAAACTCCAGACGCAGCGCATCATCCGCACTTCGCACAATAAAATCCACCACCTCCACAGGCGTATACACAATTCCCAACCGTTCCGCCATGCGAGGAAAAGCATTCTTAAAAAACTTATCGTAAAGCTCAATAATTATCTTCTGCTTACCCTCAGCATTATCAATCCCACTCGCTCGCGTCTTCACACTCGCATAAAACTTATCCAAAGTCGCAATCTCCTTACCCAAAGACTGCCCCTCCAAAGCATCCAGCATCTTTTGCATCGCAATCGAAACAGGATTTAATTGCGTAAACTGATAATCCTCAAACAACGCATCAAACACAGGCTTAGTGATCAAATGCTGTGACAACATCTCGATCGCATCGGACTCACTAATACTGGGATTGAGATTACAGCGCAAACCCTCCAAAAAACTATCAAAAGCTTGACGGTGCGTAGCTTCCGAACTAGACAACAAAGCTCTAATCCGTGATGTATGGCGATCGGCAATTTGCGCCACATCCTTCGCCCAATCTTCCCAATAACGGCGATCGCCACATTTAACGACAATCTTGGCATAGATCGCATCGCGCCACTCATCCAATTGCGGAAAATTTAGCGTCATTTGTTTCGCTTTCGGCTGACCATTCCCGACCTTTGACCCATCATCGGACGCGCCGCCACCGACACCAATCACATCCACTTGCGTCGGTCTAGTTTCATTCAACTCGATTTTGTTGATAATCGCATTAAAGCGATCGTCATGGGCGCGTAAGGCTTGCAGCACCTGCCAGACCACCTTATATTTCTCATGATCCTTCAGCGCCTCCTCTGGAGTCATATCCGCAGGAATCCCAATCGGCAAAATAATATAACCGTACTTCTTGCCCTCAGCCCTTCGCATCACCCGCCCCACCGACTGCACCACATCCACCACCGAGTTACGCGGCGACAGGAAAATCACAGCATCCAACGCAGGTACATCCACCCCTTCCGACAGGCATCGCGCATTAGAGAGAATCCGACAAAGATTACCTTGACTGCTCGTATCCGCCTTCAGCCAATCTAGCTTCTGATTACGAACCATCACATTCTGCTTCCCATCAACGTGCTGCACCTCACAGGGCAGAATCTCCTCATCGGGATGGGTCTTTTGATATTCCTCAATGATTTGCGAAAACATCTCCGTAAATCTTTTCTCAGAAGCAGCGATCGTCCCTGCAAAAGCCACAGCACGGCGCATCGGTGCAATATCTCCCTGCACATCTTCGCGATCACTTTCCGCCGCAAATCGCTTTGATAATCCATTCCAACAACCCGTGATCTTCACTGCGTCCTCTAGCCTGAGTTCGTTATTGTCATCGGCTAACTGACGCTGAAAAGTAGCGCTGACATACTTCTCATCCACAGCCAACACCATCACCTTATAATCCGTCAATAACCCCGTCGCCACCGCTTCCGCAAATCCTAAGCGATGGAACTCTTGACCATAGATTTTCTCATCGTCCATCGAACAGACGATCGCCTCATTTTCCTTAGCCTTACTCTTAGCCGAATCCGCATAAAGTCGAGGCGTAGCCGTCATATACAGCCGTTTTTTCGCCTTAATAAAGTCCTGATCATGCACCTTCACAAAATGCGAATCATCTTCCCCCGCCAAAGTCACGCCCGTAGTCCGATGCGCCTCATCGCAAGTAATCAAATCAAACTCTGGTAATCCTTTTTTCTGTGCATCGGCGATCGCCTGAATTGATTGATAAGTGGAAAAGATCACCGTAAGCTGAGGTTCTGCCCTCACCCTAAATCCCTCTCCCAAGGGGGGAGAGGGACTTAAAGACTCTTTTTCTTGCTCCCCTTCTCCCGTTCTGGGAGAGGGGGCTGGGGGGTGAGGGCAAAGCGCCTGATACCTCCCCACAATTACATCGACATCCGTAGTTGCAGGAAAAGCCAAATCACGGGCGCTCATATCTTCCATATCCGACTTTTTCGACACCTTTGCATCCGAACAAACCGCAATACTCTGCAACTTCACCGTTGCCTCCGCCGACCATTCCCGCAAAGTCTGCGACAAGAGCGAAATCGAAGGCACTAAAAATAAAACAGTCGCGCTACCTTTAGCGATCGCAAACCTCTCCGCAATCTGCAAAGCCGTATAGGTCTTACCCGTCCCGCAAGCCATGATCAACTTACCGCGATCGCCTGTCTCAAATCCCGCCATCACCTTTTCCAAAGCAGTAACCTGATGCGGTCTAATGGATTTCTTCGGCTTTAACGGTAAAACGGGCGATCTAGTTTCTAACTCATCATCATTATCATTAATACTCGTAGAAACACTCTGCACCGCATAGCGCAAATTTTGCGAACTCACCTGACTCCAATCCACAGGACTTTGATCGAGATCGTATAGGGTTAGGCGATCGACAGGAATTTGCTGATTTTTTAGTGCATCTTCGGCATTTTTACCCCATTCGCAAGTAGCGACAATCAAGCGATGCTTAAACGGTTTTTTACCTGAAGCCGTAAAAAATGAATCAATATCTCCTTTATCCAACGAATGATCGGGCTGATAGCACTTACACTGAATCGCCCAATAGTCACCCGTTGCCCTCTCCTGAGCCACCAAATCAATCCCCAAATCTCCCTTCTTGCCACGCAACGGGAAATCCATCCAAAACCACACCCGTTCAAACAGTGCGAGATATTGCGGATCGGTTCGCAAATAGGCAAATACCAAATGCTCAAACTTATCGCCCAAATCACGGGTTGAGGTTGCCTCTTGGCGAAACTGCTCAAGAATATGGTGAATGGTGACAGTCATTTTAGCTTCTGTATATTTTTAGCAAATACTAGCATACATCTCTTAAGCCCCGTATTAATTCTTGGCGTAGGATTTTGCCAGATGCAGACTTAGGCAAATCATCTACAAAGTAAACTGATTTGGGTAACTTATAGCGACTTAATCCCTGCTCTTCACAAAAGGATCTGATAGCATGGAGGGACAATTGATGATCCTGCGATCGCTTTAAAACGATCGCGGCGGCAACGATCGCCCCCCATTCTTGATCATCCAGCCCAATCACACATACTTCCGCGATCGCAGGATGCTGACATAAAACCGCTTCTACCTCACTAGGGTAAATATTTTCACCACCGCTAACAATGAGATCATGGCGGCGGTTGACCACATAAAGATAGCGATCGCTGTCTAGATATCCCAGATCCCCTGTGGAAAACCATTCCTGATTTGAGGAACGATTTCCCATGCTATTAAAATAACCAGCCATCACATTTGCACCTCTAACCAAAATCTGACCGATCGCCCCCGTTGGCAATTCCTGTTTGATATTTTGGAGATCCACAATTTTGATCTCGATTCCCCATAAAGGCAAACCCGCCGATCCTATTTTGAAATTTAGTTCAGTCGGTAACAGGGTTGTAATTTGAGAAGCGGTTTCCGTCATGCCATAGGTGGGCATAATGGGAAGCTTTAGTTCTAAACATTGCGAAATTAATTGTGCATTTGCCGATGCCCCTCCCAATAAAATTCCGCGTAATTTTTGCGATTTTTGCAACTTCTGGCATTGTGGATGCTTGAGTAGTCTGATCAGCATGGTGGGGACTAGGGAAATTAATGTCACTTGCTCACCAGCGATCGCGTCTAATACTAACTGCTCATCAAACTTGGGTAATAATGTGATTTTCGTGCCATTGATCACGCTACGCCAAGCGATCGCCAAGCCCCCCACATGAAACATCGGCATACAGACTAACCAATTATCATCGACATAACTGGCAATTCGCATAGTCGAGGCGATCGCGCTGTGGTAATGATTGCCATAGGTCAAAGGAACGGCTTTGGGCTTACCCGTTGTGCCTGACGTATAGAATATTCCTTGAATCTGTTCAAAGTCGAGCCAATTATTTTGTAAATCACTTTGCGAATTAGTCTGTAAATCAATAGATTCTGTTGCTAACGAAGTGATTGACCAATGGGAAAGATCGATAATATTTAAGTTTTCAATCTGTTTAGTGACTGCGATCGCCGTTATTGTTGTCGCCCCATCGTAAACCAGATAATCCGTGCCGCTATCCCTTAATTGCCAAATTATTTCTAAATCCGTTAGGCGCGTATTCAAAAAAACGCCAATTGCACCACACTTAGCTAAGGCATGGATCAAGATCAAATAACGGGGATGATTGTTTAACAATATGCCCAAGCGATCGCCCGTTTTCAGCCCCAATTTTTGTAATTGCCAAGCCCAATGCCGCGCCAATGTTTCTAACTGCGCGTAGCTCCAATTTAAATCACGTTGATTAAGCCCTTGATCAATCTCTTGATCAATGAGATTTGACTTAAAAGATAGAGCGATCGCCTCTGGATGGGAAATCGCAGCTTGTGACAGCCAGTTCAGAAATTTCATACAAAATAATCGATATAATATTCTTCAACTAGCTTAGGGATGATGGTGCAAAGTGCCACTATTCCTAAAATTTCAATTCACATATAGCAATATAACTATGAATCCCTTTGGTGGCATCGTTCAGAAAGCATTTTATCTTGGCATGGGTCTAGCCACAGTTGCCAGCGAAAAGGCAAGCTCGACCCTCAGCGAACTGCGTACCCAAGCCAGCAAGTTAGCCGATGAGTTGGTGGAACGTGGTGAAATGACCACAGAAGAAGCAAAGAAGTTTGTGGATGACCTAGTGCGTAATGCTCAAAAGCCCATTGGCGAAAACCCTAGCCCCAATCCTAGCAGCAACGATCAACCCCGTGCGATCGCGATCGATGATGAAGACGATGAACCAACCACATCAACCGCTAAAAGCCCCAATGATGTAGATGCCCTCAAAAGCAAAGTCCAAGCATTACAGGACGAGTTACGCCGCCTCCAGCAATAGAATGGCAAGCCTTAGCCCTAAACCTTCTCCTCACATACCCATCGCCACAGCAGATGACTTTTTCCTTTTTCCTTAATCCTTTTTACTTGATTAGTCAGCGATCGCCGCTCACTGGGGCTAATTCCAAACAAAATAATGCAGCTTTGCCAAACTAGGGTTGCTAGGGTCATCGCCACACATAAGCCTAGTCCCATCATTGGCAAGCGATTATAGGTGAGGCTAATTCGCACTGCCGCCCATGTAAAACTGGCAACCCACAGTTCAATATCCGATCGCAACGCCCAAGCGCTGGCAGTACCAACGGTCAGCCAAATAAATACATCAAAAATCCAGCGCAAATAGGTTTGTACTTCGATCAATCTTTGGACTTGGCGATCTAGTAAAGGATCTGGCAATGACTCATTGTCAGATCCGCTAGGCATAGACTCACTATTATCAAGACTCATATATCCGCATTTAAATATCCGCATTTAATCCGCATTTAAGATGTCGTCAACGGTAAGCTGCATATCAACAAATGTCGGTGAAATAATTTTCTGTCCTAAATCAAAAACAGCCTCTTGATAAGTTCCTTGTACCATTGAGAAAATCGAAACTTTGCCTAGCTCAGCATCCACAATCCAATATTCCTGAATACCCATATTTTGATATTCATGCAATTTTTCTTGGCGATCGACATGGCGATAGTCGGGGCTAACCACCTCAATCACCAGCAATGGCGGTGCAAATAAAATTGCCGCTTTTCTTAAAATATCTAGCTCTTGCTGTTTACTCAATACGCAAACATCAGGACGGCGGGTGCGCTTGCCAGTCCAGATCTCAACGCCATTTGATCTCACACGGTAAGTATAGGCTTTTTGCTTTGTCTCCAAGGTTAAACAAAAACATAAAAAAGCAACAATTCTTTCATGCAAGCCAATTGGCGGTGTCATTTCAACCAATTCCCCATCATTAAATTCATAGCGCTTGTCAGTACCATCGTCATAGTTTAAGTACTCTTCAAAAGTGAGTTTGCGAACTGTGGTTATGGTCATGGTTTTAGCCCTAAATGTCTTAGTTTGCCTCAAGGGGTGGTTGACTAATTTTAGAAACCTGCCGATCGCGCCACCAAGCAAGGAAAATACAAGCATTAAAGATGCTGGAATAAGATCCTGATAGGAAGCCAATAATCAAGGCAAGGGCAAAATAACGCAGGGTCGCACCACCAAACAGAAAAATGGCAACTAGAGGCAGAGTGGAAGTTAAAGTCGTATTGATTGAACGACCCAAAGTTTGATTGACGGCAGCATTTACTAAATCATTAAACTTCGTGACACCGCCATCTAGTTTGAGAGTTTCACGGATGCGATCGTAAATAACAACCGTATCGTTAACTGAGAAACCGCAGATTGTCAGCATCGCTACGATAAATAAACTGTCGATTTCCACACCCAAAGTCAAGCCTAAAATCGAGAATGCACCAACGGTCACGAGGATGTCATGGAGCAGGGCGACGATCGCAAAGCTGGCATAGTCTAACTGAAAACGGAAAGCCAAGAAAATACCAATGCCACTCAGAGATAATGCGATCGCTAATAAGCCATTGTTAAGGGTCTGCTGTCCGATCGCTGGTCCAACGTCATCAATTTGGGACTTTTGTGGGTCGACCTGACCATATTGTTTCAGCACATCCGCGATCGCATTTTTGAGATCCTCTCTTTGCTCCACCGATAGCCTTGCGGTTCTGACCGATACACCTTGGAGATCCTTACCTTCCACCAATTGGATCACGCTATTGCCAAAACCTTTGTTAGACAGGGCTTGGCGCACTATACTCACATCAATTTTTTGGCAACTATTACCACCACCACAAGCTAAACTCAAAGTCACACTAGAGCCACCCGTAAAGTCTATGCCTAGCCGCAGTGGCGAACCTAGTTGCTGAAAGGAAATCACCATGGCAACTATACCCGCCAAAATGATCGCGCTGGAAATACCAACATAGAGACGAGCGTTTTTAATTACATCTAACTTGATTCCATTCATAAAACTGCACCCGAAGTTGTGTCATTAGTTGTGTCATTTGGTTTATTGCTACTGTCAGGCTCGACGGCGATCGCTTCTGTGGTCGCGGCACTAATTTTGCCAAAGGACTTTACCCCATAGTAAGCAGGTTTACGAAAAGCAGGATTGCTAATCATCGCGAGTAACAGCGATCGGCTGAGGGTAATCGCGGTAAACATACTGGTGATGACCCCCACGCCTAAAGTAACGGCAAAACCTTTTACAAACCCTGAACCTAGCCAAAAAAGTGCCACGCAAGAGATCAAGGTGGTCACGTTACTATCGAGAATACTTGACCAAGCCCGATAAAATCCCGCTTCAACTGACTTATAAAGAGTACGGCTTGCTCTCAACTCCTCCATCGTCCGCTCAAAAATCAGCACATTGGCATCCACAGCCATGCCAATACTCAAAATAAATCCTGCAATACCTGGCAGAGTCAACACCACTCCCAATAAGCCAAATAGAGAGAAGGTAATAATTGCATAGGTAATTAGGGCAATATCGGCAACCACTCCCAAAATGCGGTAGTAAAGCACCATGAAGATTAAGACCAGTGCTAATCCTGCCGCCCCTGCATAAATGCTACTGAGAATACTATCTGCCCCAAGGGTTGCGCCCACGGTGCGATTTTCCACAATCTCCACAGGCACAGGTAAAGCGCCAGCGCGTAATTGCAATGCCAATTCATTGGCGGTATCTAACGTGAAGTTGCCCGTGATTACCGCCCGTCCACCCGTGATCCCCTTGCCTTGAAATTCAGGTCCCACCGAAGGATAGCTAATTAATTTATCATCCAGAAAAATTCCTAATACGCGACCAGTGCCGCCTAATTCGGCTGTGGTTTTGGCAAATAATTCACCACCCTTATCATCAAAGGTGAGGGCAACTTGCCATGTGTCATTGCCGCCATTGCCCGTGGGCGCTGCCACCGCATCCTTCAGCATATTCCCCGTGAAACCCGTAGTCTCAAAGATTCCCTTAAGGTCTTCGATGCTTTTTTTATAGGCGGCTTCATTTTCGGCGATCGCCTTAGCATCACCACCATTTTTCAGCACCTCGCGCTGAATCGTCGCCGCCTGTTGAATTTGCAACCTTGCCCTTAGCTCGCTTTCTGTACCTTTTTTTTGTTTGCGAAAATCAAGCTGTGCCGTAGTACCGATCACCCGCTCTGCTTGGGCAGGATCATTCACCCCAGGCAACTGCACAATCAATTGATTATTACCCGACAACAAAATAGTTGCTTCGGATACTCCCAAACCATTGATCCGTTGCTCCACAACAAACCGAGCCGTTTCCATTAACTTTGGCGTAATTTCGTTAATTCCCTGTTCAGGATTGAGCTTTGCTTGCAGTGTTAGCTGTGCGCCACCGCGTAGATCCAACCCTAATTTAGGCGGGACGTTGATGATCAAATACACAGCGCCCACTAAAACAGCCAAAACCAAGGCAAGCAGGCGACTTTGTTTACCCATAATGTTTATGCAAAAAACTTATTCGTAGCAACAGATCATAACTTACAGCGCGTAGCCTAGGGGAATTTTTATATATGACGAATTCATTAGGACACCAAAACTTTTTGAGTCTCCAATTTTATACATATTATCCTAAGAACTTTATCTTAAGAGCTTTTGCCTATGTCTTTAGATAGAAATTTTGATCTAAATTTTAAGAGGCGCGTCACAAATCTATCCTGAATCTCGAACAATGGCGCTGACAGCAAGGAATTTATGGCATATGCAACATAAATAGTGCGTAGCTGTACCATGTTTTTTCTAGAGCTTTGTAATACAGCCTACGCAAATTGTTACGGCTAGACGGTAAACTTATACCAAAGCTGAAATTTAGGTTGGATTTGTGAGATCTCGTATCGAGCGGGTCTTTTCCGAAGACTAGCTAAATTATTATATCGATCTCTTTTTGGAGCGAACTGACTGTGACTATTTACGTTGGAAATTTGTCTTATCAAGCTGTTAAGGAAGACTTAACAGCCGTCTTTTCAGACTATGGCACGGTAAAGCGCGTGCAATTGCCCACAGACCAAGAAACTGGTCGAGTTCGGGGCTTCGCCTTTGTGGATATGGAGGATGATGCTCAAGAAGAAGCGGCAATCGTAGCGCTTAACGAAGCCGAATGGATGGGACGAACCCTGCGTGTTAATAAAGCAAAGCCCCGTGAAGAGCGTCCTAACGCTCGCAACAGCAGAGGCCCTCGTTACTAGATTAACCGTAGGTATGGCAGAGCATGGCGAAGCCATGCTTTGCTGTGTTATGAGTCAATATCAAGGTTTTAGTTGGCACTGATATTTTGTAGCAGTCTCAACCAAAGCCTTGATTCGTAGTTTGTTTATGAGCGCTGCTTAGCGGCTCTTGTAAAAACCTAAGCCATGCCCATGAATTCCATCTCCAAATACCTCAGAACCCTTAAATTATTTTGGTCAACGGCGATCGCTGCCGAGTTGGAATACCGTATTAACTTTGCGATCGCCGCCCTTAGCAGTATTGGCAATCTAGTTGGCAGTTTGTTTGGGCTATTTTTGTTTTACCGCAATGGCTATACCTTCTCTGGCTGGCAATGGGAAGAATCGATTTTGGTGCTGGGTATATTTACAATCCTCGAAGGATTTTCTAGTACCTTGCTTCTGCCAAATCTCAATAAAATCGTGATCCATGTTCAACAAGGCACGTTAGACTTTGTTCTGCTCAAGCCGATTAGTAGTCAATTTTGGCTATCTGCGAGAGTGATTTCCCCTTGGGGCATTCCTAATGTTACTTTCGGCGGCGGTCTTCTGTTGTATGCGGGCAACAAACTAGGTGTCGGACTTAGTGATTATGCCCTTGGGCTAGTACCCCTAATGTGTGGTTGCGTCAGTCTCTATAGCATTTGGTTTATGCTTGGAGCCACTAGTATATGGTTTGTCAAGATTTACAACGTTACAGAAGTCTTGAGGGGGTTAATGGAGGCAGGGCGCTATCCGATGGCAGCTTATCCCGCCGCCTACCGTTTCTTTTTTACATTTATTGTGCCGATCGCCTTTTTAACTACCGTGCCTGCGGAGGTCTTACTCGGACGCAGTGAACCAGTTTGGATTTTAAGCTCAATATTTTTGGCGATCGCCTTGCTTTATACTGCAAATAAATTTTGGCAGTTCGCCCTCAGATTTTACACCAGTGCCTCTAGCTAGGAGATCTTATGATTGCCATAGTTGCCTTAACCGATCGCCTCGTCATGAGCTACGCAAAATATCTCGCTTGGCAATCAAACCAAGAAAACCGCCATGAATATATCGCACCTTTGATATGCTAGATATTAACTGACTGCAAATTTATTAAAGAACTATGGCTAGATCGCAACGCAATGACAACTTTGTTGACCAGACCTTTACCGTTATTGCTGACACAATTTTGAAACTCTTTCCTGCCAGTCAGAAAGAAAAAGAGGCCTTTGCCTACTATCGCGATGGCATGTCTGCCCAAGGTGATGGCGAATATGCCGAAGCCTTAGCCAACTATGAAGAAGCGCTTAACCTTGAAGAAAATGCTTACGATCGCAGCTACATCTTTTACAACATGGGGTTAATCTATGCCAGTAATGGCGATCATGACAAAGCGCTAGAACAATATTCACAGGCGATCGAACTCAACCCAAGAATGCCTCAAGCCCTCAATAATGTCGCCGTGATCTATCACCATAAGGGTGAAAACGCTCAAGATGAAGAGCAAGCTGAAGAATATTTCAACACCGCCGCCGAGCATTGGGTTCGCGCCATCCGCCTAGCACCCAATAATTACATTGAGGCGCAAAATTGGCTCAAAACCACTGGTCGTGCTGATATTAATCTATTTTTCTAGGAAATTAGGTGACGGCTCGAAGTATCACTTAACGCCTATTAACGCCTATTAATATATTAATAATTTTGTAATAATTTTGACAAACTAAACTTAGAGTAAATTGATGATTGACAGAGAACAAGTACGCCATGTTGCTCGTTTGGGGCGATTGCAGCTAACAGAAAATGAAGAAATTGCCTTTACTAAGCAATTAGATGGCATTTTGGATTATTTCCAACAGCTTAATGAGCTTGATCCTTTATTAGAAGGGGTGGAACCCACAACCCGCGCTGTTAATACCGTCAATATCACCCGCCCTGATCTTCTGCAACCCTTTGGCAATCGTGAAATTTTGCTAGACTGTGCGCCCGATCGCGAAGAAGACTTTTTCCGCGTACCGCAAATCATGGCATAGGTAAAAGTATCATTTTGTTGACTATCGCCATCATCTCCATAACCTCAATGTCAACCCCAAAAATATGAATAGCCCCAATATTCCGCATCCACCGCTTCAGTTAAAAATCCTTCTAGCTGAAGATAACCCTATTAATCAAAAGGTGGCTACGCGGATATTAAGTCATTTGGGACATCAGGCTGACGTGGTAGCAAATGGACGAGAAGCAATTATCGCGATCGCTAACAAATTTTATGACTTAATTTTGATGGATATTCAAATGCCTGAGATGGATGGCTTGATGGCAGCCCAGCATATTCGGCAACTAGAAGTAACTAGTCATTCAGCCCCAATTACCATCATTGCCATGACCGCCAATGCCACTGATGAAGATCGGGAGCTTTGCCGTAAAGCAGGGATGGATGATTACCTCACGAAGCCAATTCAAATTGATAAGCTCAAAGCAATTTTGCAATCCTTTTCCCCGCGTACTACCTAGCGCACAAAAAAGCCCCGACTAGCAGGGCTTTTTTGTTGGGCTTTCTTGTTTTTGGAGCCAATAATTGGCTCCTTGTATAGCTCTTATGCAACTTCTGTTTCGATAATCGCAGGTACTTCTACAATTGCAGGGGCATATACACTAATCTTCTTGCGGGTTTTACCAAAACGTTCAAAAGCGACCACACCATCGATGGTGGCATACAAAGTATCATCACTACCACGCCCCACATTGTTGCCTGGGTGAAACTTTGTACCACGTTGGCGCACGATAATGCTACCTGCGGTCACGACTTGACCACCATAGCGCTTAACGCCAAGGCGTTTAGCGTTTGAGTCACGCCCGTTTCTTGTACTACCTGTACCCTTCTTATGTGCCATTGATTTTCTATCCTCTTAAAAATAATTACAGCCTGTTGAGGCTTTAAGTAGTACAGAAATCCTTTAACTATCGAGGCAAAGCGCCAATGGTCAAAGGATTTCTGGGTTTTCAGTTAGCGAAATTGCTGTAAAAGACCCAGAAGATCTATGATTACGCCGCCTGAGCCTGTTCGCTTAGATTAATCGCTTCAACCATGATCCTTGTCAATGGCTGACGATGACCATTCTTTCTGCGGGTCTTTTTCTTAGGACGCATTTTGTAAACAATTACTTTTTTTGCCTTGAGATGGCTCATTACAGTAACTTCTACAGTGGCGCTGTCGACTAGAGGCTGACCAATAGATATGTCGCCATCCATGTTAACAAATAAAACTTTGTCGATGGTTAGTTTGCTGTCTGGCTCGACTGGTAGTAATTCAACGTCATAAAATCTACCAACTTCAACGCGATATTGTTTACCGCCTGTTTCAATGATTGCGTAACTCATGATTTGTGCTGTTTTAATAAATGCCGTACAGGTATGGGGGCTGCGAATATACAGCTATTCCCAATTTATGGAATAACCCGATCCGAGCATGGATAATGGCGCGATGGCGCGATCTATAAATATACACGAAATGATACAAGAAATGTAAGTATTGCTAGCATCTATTTTAGCCAACCTAGCCCCAAACCCGTTAAAAGCAAAGCCCCAAATACTAAACGATAGCCAACAAATACCCATGTACTATGGGTTTGAAAAAATTTGAGCAGCCAAGCGATCGCTACATAGGAAAAAATCATTGAGGAAAGTAGCCCGATCGCCAACTGTCCTATGCCCATATCAAAGCCATTTTTGATTAGTCCGATCAATTCCACAATGCCGCCGAGGGTAATGGCAGGAATGCCCAGTAAAAAGGAGAATCTCGTGGCAGCCACCCGATCTAAGCCCATAAATAGCCCTGCGGTGAGGGTGGAGCCAGAGCGCGATACTCCAGGGATTAAAGCCATAGTTTGGGCTAAACCCATGAAAATACCGTCAATAATCGAGATTTTAGGAAATTGGCGACTAATTATTTTCTGATCCGTTCTTTTTTGTCCTAATATTTCGGCGATCGCCAGCAGGAGCGACATAACTATTGAGGCGATCGCGATCGCGGCTAGGCTGCGGAGGGGTGATTTGTCATAGTCTGGCACCAAGATTTTAATCAGTAAGCCAGCAAATACAATTGGCAATGTACCAAGAACAATGGCGATCGCCAGTTTAAACTCATGGGCTTTGTAATTTTTGGTGGCGATCGCCTTCATGCTGCCTAGAGTAATATGGCGCAGATCCTTCCAGAAATAGCTCACCACCGCCACAATGCTACCCAGTTGGATCACTGCGTCAAAAGACAAACCCGCATCTTGCCACCCCAAAATCGCAGGAACCACTTTTAAATGGGCAGTGCTACTAATTGGTAAAAATTCTGTTAATCCTTGAACAACCCCTAAAACAAAAGCCTGCCAGTATTCCATATTAATGATAACTGATGATTATTTGATAAGAATGCACTGTAATCTAACTGTAATCTATATGTTACAGCTCCTTGTCTCCAAGCCCAAATCAGAAAAAGTTTTTAAAGTGTTGCTTTGCAGGGCTTTTAAAAACTTTTTTGCAACTTGATTAGATCGATTAGCATATTATTGAGAGTGATGCAAAAGCAAAATTGCATCTGTTATCAATTACTAATCACATATATTCAGATAAAAATTAGGGCATAAATACATGGATCTTCGAGTTTTAGTGGTCTTAGGACCAATTGCGTTAGTAGTGCTTTGGGCTGCGTTTAACCTTGGCAAAGCCGTAATTAAAGGTGAAGCTTCACTTTTTGGCAAGCAAGGTAACAACCCTTTCCAATAAATTTCCACTTTTGCAAGCAAAAGCGTAATCAAAGATTAAAGTTTTTGAGCATTGGCAGTCTTCGCCGATGCTCAAAAATTTATCTGGGTTTTAAAACAGCGCAAAGCATCTTGATTTTATATGGCGCTCAACTGGACAAATATCTGCACTTGTTGGCATTTTAATGTTGTAGATGCACAGTCACCAACGTGCATCGCGATAAAATAGACCAGCAAAACTAATCTTGTAAGGTATCGAAATATATGGCAGTCGGAGAATATAAGCCTGGTTTAGAAGGTGTTCCCGCAACTCAATCAAACATAAGTTATGTTGATGGACAAAAAGGCTTGTTGGAATATCGCGGTATTCGCATTGAGGATCTTTGTGTTCACAGCAATTTCCTTGAGACCAGTTATCTGCTTATTTTCGGTGAATTGCCAAAGGCCAATCAATTAGAAGATTTTGAAAGCGACATTACCCACAGACGCAGGATCAAGTATCGGATTCGCGACATGATTAAGTCGTTTCCCGATAATGCCCATCCGATGGATGCGTTGCAAACTAGTGTGGCAGCCTTGGGGATGTTTTATCCCCTGGGCAATTTCCATGATGTAGATTATATCTATCAGGCAACGGTGCGCCTGTTGGCAAAAGTGCCAACGATGGTGGCCGCCTTTCATATGATGCGTCAGGGGAATGATCCTGTGATGCCCCGTGACGATCTGGACTATGCTTCTAATTTTTTATATATGCTCAATGAGCAAGTGCCTGATCCGATGGCGGCTCATATATTTGATGTGTGTTTGACTCTCCATGCTGAGCATACGGTAAATGCTTCGACCTTTGCCGCCCTCGTCACCGCTTCAACGCTGACCGATCCCTATGCAGTGATCACTTCGGCGATCGGGACTTTGGCAGGACCATTGCATGGCGGGGCAAATGAGCAGGTGATGATGATGCTCGCAGAGATTGGCTCGATCGACAATGTAACTGCTTATTTAGAGCGCAAGATTGAGCGTAAGGAAAAGTTAATGGGCTTTGGGCATCGCATCTATAAGGTGAAAGATCCTAGGGCAATCGTTTTGCAGGATCTCGTCCATAAGTTGTTTGATGAATTTGGGCATGATCCCTATTACGATATTGCGCTGGAGCTAGAGCGGCAGGCTTACGATCGCCTCGCTAGTAAAGGTATTCATCCGAATGTTGATTTTTATTCTGGCTTGGTTTACAAAAAGTTGGGCATTCCTAGTAATTTGTTTACGACTATTTTTGCGATCGCCCGTGTGCCTGGTTGGTTAGCCCATTGGAAAGAGCAGCTTTCTGACAATCGCCTTTTCCGTCCCACGCAGGTTTATACAGGTTTGCATGATGTCACCTATTTACCAATTCATGAGCGCTAGTTAGCAATTGCTGGGGGCTGTAACTAAGGACTTAAAAGCATTGCATAGCAATGCTTTTAAGTCTATTTACCTGCACAAGCGATTTATTTAGCATTGGCTAAAATCTGATCGTCAGTGGAAAAATCTATTTCCGATTGACCACGCTGAGAGGGCAGATAATCCTGCTCGAAGGATGTTTTTAAGCCTGACAGTAGATCATATTGGGGCTGCCATTGCAAATCAGCGATCGCCTTATCAACAGAGGCAAAAAAATGTTGCAAGCGGAAGGGGAAAGCCTTCTTTTTGCCGAAGTCAAAGTCTTTGGGATTGTAATAAACAAATTGCAGTTGGGCGGGATCTTTGCCTGCGGCGATCGCGCATTGTTTGGCTAAACCTGTAAAGGTGACGTAGCGCGAATCGGAAACATTGTAAATTGAGCCGATCGCTTTTTGGTTGCCCAATACCGCCACCATCGCCGCCGCAAGGTCATCTACATGACCAAGTTGGGTAATAAACTTGCCATTGCCAGGAATCGGGATGGGGCGATCGCGCACGATCCGATCAAAAAACCATGCTTCCACATCATTATAATTTTGCGGACCATAGATATAGGTTGGGCGAATTGAGGTGAAGGGAAATCCTGCCATTGACTGCAAATATGCCTCTGTGTCTAACTTGCCCTTGTGCCGACTTTTAGGATCGGTGGCATCGGTTTCACCATAGGGCAGCACATCACTGTCGAGATAAACGCCCGCCGAACTCATATAGACAAAATGCTGGAGGCGATCGCTAAAGATTTCGACTAGGGGCTGGGTATCACTCAACTCTCTGCCGTTGTTATCAAAAACCACATCAAAGGTTTCGCCACTGAGCTTATCCTGCAATTGTTGGGCATCGGTGCGATCGCCAATAATCGTCCGCAATCCTGCTACGGGCGAAGGCTTTTTACCGCGATTAAATAAGGTGACATCATGTCCTTGCGATACCAAAAGTTTAACTAGGGACACACCAATAAACCTTGTGCCGCCCATTACTAAAATTTTCATAAAATAATACGATAAGTGGAAAACTCAGTGTCTTCAGACCTGAGAGTAGTCAATTTAAATTAATGCTTGCAGACTTAACTAAACCCAGAATATAGCGTAATACCAATTCGCCAAAGTGTTGTCATACTTTATTACAGATTACTGTCCTTTCCGAAAGCCCCATCCGCAAGCCCCAGAAGATTCTGCAAGGGCTTAGCCTATTCAAAACCTCCTGTGACCAACCCAAGGTAGCTAGATATGTAGCTCTGGCTCGGCAAAATCAAAGGGCAGCTCATTATTAATTGCCTGAATCTGCTGTGCTTCGTAAGCATTGACCTCGTGGATATAGGGAACCAAGATCTGTCTGAGGCGATCGCGATAAAAGCGATGCAAGCTGTAGTTGGGGGTTGCGGGGAAACCACGTCGCTTTTTATGTTGTCCTCCTGCCCCTGGGTCAAAGCGCTTAATCCCTTGCGCGATCGCCCACTCAATCGGGGTGTAATAGCAAGCATTAAAATGTAAGCAATCAATTTCCTGCACACAGCCCCAATAGCGTCCGAATAGCAAATCATCCTTGCGAATACAAAACGACATCCCTACGGGTTGGGGATAATCGGCGACTTCCCCTGCCACAAATACAAGGCGATCGCGAAAACTAGAGGCTAAATGTTCAAAAAACTTACGGTTGAGATACTTACTGCCACCCCAAAACTTGTTGCAATGATCACTATATAGCTCATACATATAGCCATAGAAATAATGGGGAATCTCTTCACCAATATAAACCCGCATCTTGATGCCCGTACTTTCTACTGATTTACGCTCTCGCTTGATGTTGCGGCGTTGATTGGCATTGAAATTTTTTAAATAATCATCAAAATCTGTAAACTCTTGATTTTCCCAAATATAGCTATGGTGCATCCAAGTCGTAAAACCTCGCGACTCTAACTCATGCTTCCAATTGGGGTCAACATACAAAAAGTTGCAACCAGACATTTTGTGGCGATCGCAAAGCTTGTCAATTTCCGCCAGCATCAAATCATAGATTTTAGACAGTTCCCATGGGTTGTTGCCAAGCTCAGGATGCACCAAGAAGCGATAGCCCACCGCAGGCGTAAACGGGACCATTCCCAATAATTTGGGATAATATTCAATTCCCAACCGATAGGATAAATCCGCCCATTGATGATCAAATACAAACTCGCCTTGACTATGCCCTTTGATATACAAAGGAGCCGCCGCCACCAAAACATCACCTTGCCATACCAATAAATGACTAGGTAGCCACCCTTGCTGCGCGATCGCACAACCCGATGACTCCAGATTTGCCAACCATTCCCATTCAAAAAAAGGAGTAGCCAAGGGCTTAGCCAAATTATTCCATGCCTCAGCCTTGACCTTATTTACCGTATCCACCCAAGTTGTCGTATAACGGGAAAATTGTTGCAGCATAGTTGATAACTTAGCAATATTAATTAAAATTTTGAACACACAACAATTCTAATTCACCAAACGCAGTGAACCCGATGTACAGATATTGTCGATCGCAACGCAAGGAAGAATGTATGTAAAGATCAAACCATCGCTACTCATCTGCAAATCCACTGGCGAGAAATACAACCATCACTTACACAAACCTATGACTATTCTTGATGGCATTATCTATGGCAGCCTATTTCTAACCGTCTTAATTACAATTTTTAGCACTGAAGCGCGGGTTAAACGTATTGAGAAGCGCATTAGGCGTGTGGAAAACAGCTTAGCTTTGATCCTCACCAAACTAGAGATTGAGCCAACATCACAACTATCAGAGCGCGTCAAATATTTGGCTCGCGATCCTTATCGCAGGATAGAAGCAATTAAAGTTTACCGAGAAGAGAGCAATTGCACCTTGCGAGAGGCAAAGGAAGCCATTGAAGATTTTTTGGATGGGCAGAATCTTTCCTAATTAGAAGATGGGAAGCATTATAGGAAAAACCTTGAAAATGTCATAAGGCCATACTTTCAAGGCTGACGGGGCGACAAAAGATATGGGAAGTATGAGTAGATGGGGATTTGAGGATTTAAGATAAAAAAGATAGGTCAAGTCATAGTAAGTATGACCTATCTAG
>NZ_JACJPY010000044.1 GCF_014696345.1 Pseudanabaena cinerea FACHB-1277 | reverse complement strand
AATCCATGCAATGTTCCAAAGATCTTACGTTTGCGTACAGCTTTTCTTAATAATTCCCCATCGCTAAGTATTTCTACTTAGCGCAAACTTGGGATGCTCCCGTTTATTTTAAGGCTGAACTGGAAGCCCTAGAAAGAGGGAGTGCTGTAGAAGTAGATTTGGACAATAAAAATAGCAAGCAGATTGTGGGATGTGGTCATGCTTGGTTAGATACGGATATCAGGATTGTCGATCCTAATAATTTAACTCAGTGTCTTGATAATCAGGTGGGTGAAGTTTGGGTACATAGTGCTAGTGTGGCTCAAGGCTATTGGAATCAAGAAGAGAATACAGTAAAAACATTTCAGGCTGAGCTAGTAGAGACAGGAAATAAAAAGTTTCTCCGTACTGGCGATCTTGGCTTTATGAGCAATGGTGAATTATTTATTACATCGCGACTAAAAGATCTAATTATTATTTGGGGAAGGAATCATTATCCTCAAGATATTGAATATTCTGTGCAGCAAAGTCATACAGCCTTACGTTTGGATTGTGGGGCAGCTTTTGCCATAGAAGTAGACGATCAAGAAAAATTGGTAATCGTTCAAGAGATAGAACGTACATTTTTGAGAAACTTGAATGTCGAGGAGGTTGTATCTGCCATTCGGGAATCCGTCTCTCTGAATCATGATTTACAAGTTTATGCGATCGCTTTGATTAAACCAGCCAGCATCCCGAAAACTTCCAGTGGCAAAATTCAGCGTTATGCTTGTCGTCAAAAATTTTTGCAAAGTGATCTAGCGATCGTTGGAGAATGGAGGCAAAATATAGTAGATATAGATTTATCATTGGATGTCGAGGCTATTCATGAGGGTGTAGTGGATCAAGAAACTATAGAGAACTGGTTGACAACAAAAATAGCCAATTCATTAGGACTCGATCCTGAAGAAATTGATCCTGAAGAGTCTTTTGCTAGCTATGGCTTAGACTCATCGGTAGCGTTAGGACTCACTGGTGAGTTATCAGCTTGGCTTAATCTAGAATTGGAGACGATTTTGTTTTGGGAATATCCAAAGATTTCTCGATTAGCGGCTTATTTAGCGGATGAAGTAGTTAAAACATAGGAGATTCTGAAATCATGAGTCCTAAGAAAATTTTATTCAATCCATTTGATAAAGAGTTTCAACAAAACCCATATCCTACCTACGATCGCCTTCGACAGGAAGATCCAGTTCACAAAAGCATTTTCGATACTTGGATTGTCACTCGATATGCTGAAAGTGAATCTATTTTGAAAGATAAGCGCTTTGCCATAGATAATCTTCCTGAGCGCCTTAAACAAAAAAATCGCTACCTGAAAAATGGTAATCTCAACCCTCTTGCAGAAACACTTGACAAATGGTTATTTTTTTTAAACCCACCTGAACACACCGATCTTAAGGCAATTTTAGCGCCATTATTTTCTCAATCTGCACTAGAATCAATGCGTTCTGAAATTCAAGCAGTTGTTGATAATTTATTGGATGATCTTTGTCAAAAAGGTGAGATGGATATCATTGCCGATTTTGTTGCACCCTTAGCTTCATTAACTATTTCTAAAATCATAGGATTACCTGTTGAAGATTATGATAAGTTAATTAACTGGTCTTCTGATTCCATCGTTGTTTTTGAGCATCCCATGTCTTTGGAGAATTACCAAAAACGAAATCAAATAGTTATTGAAAACAAGCAGTATTTTTTAAAGAAAATAACGGAATATAAACAATATTCAAATAATGGTTTAATTAGTTATTTGATTAACAAAAAAAACAATGAAAGTCTAATGACCGATGATGAGATAGCCAGTATCTGTATTATGCTAAGTGATACGGCACAAGATTCAATGAAGGGGCTAGTTGGTAATGGGATGTTTGCTCTTTTAAATGATCCACAAAGCTTAGAATATTTGAAACAAAATCCTGATGAAATAAAAAATGCTGTAGAAGAATTTTTGCGCTATGACAGCCCTATTCAGTTTGCAGCGCGTATGGCTATAGAAAATGTGGATATTGCTGGAAAATCTATTTGTCAAGGCGACACAGTACTCGTTTATCTTGGGGCGGCTAATAGAGATCCAGAAATATTCTCGAATCCAGATCGACTTGATTTCAATCGTCGTAGTCGTGGTCTTGCATTTGGGGGTGGGATTCATCATTGTTTAGGTCAGTTTCTTGGCAAACTGGAAGCTCAAGTTGCGATTAACGCTCTAATCCAAAGATTACCTAATATTTCCCTCAATACTCAACATATAACTCATTATAAAAGCATTATGTTGAGACGATTAATATCATTACCGATCAAGTTTGAGCCTTCACTTTCTTAATAATTTAGATAACTGTAATTACTATAACTAGCATTGGATAATATTGAAATTATGACTAAAAGCAAAAATCTGTTTAATGCATTTGACAAGGATTTTCAGAATGATCCTTACCCTACTTATGAGCGTCTTCGGCGCGAAGATCCGATTCATAGAAGTATCTTCAATACTTGGGTTATTACCCGTTATGCGGATGCTGGTGCTATTTTAAAAGATAGACGATTTCAAGTAGATAATCTTCCTGAACGTCTAAAACAAAAAAATCGCTATCTTAAAGATGTAGTATCAATTTACATAGGTGCGGCAAATCGTGATCCAGAGCAATTTATTAATCCCGATTAGCTTGATTTTAGTCGAAGAAATCGTAATCTGGCTTTTGGTAATGGGATTCACTATTACTTAGGATTATTTTTAGCCAAGGTGGAAGCTCAAATTGCGATTAAAACTTTAATCCAACGTTTACCTGATATTCATTTAGGTAATCATAAACTAGAATGGGAAAAGCCTGCTTCTATAAGAAGATTAAAAACTTTAAATGTGCTATTTTCTAAGTCTGTATAGGTATTTAAATCGTTGAGATTTTACCTATAATTCATTTAAAAGCATCAGTTAACTTTCGTATCTTGATAATAGCAAGAGACAATCTTAATTTAAAATGAGTAAAGAATTGATCGCAATTATTGGGATGGGATGTCGGTTTCCGCAAGCTCCCAATCTTTATGAGTACTGGAATAAATTGTGTGAAGGTATTGATACTATTGGGCAGTTGCCTTGCGAGCGGTCTGCTAAGGTTCAATCAAATGAGCGTGGAGGATTTTTAGAACAGGTAGATCAATTCGATGCCGAATTTTTCGGAATTCCTGCTAAAGAAGCGATCGCAATTGATCCTCAGCATAGACTTTTATTAGAAGTAGCTTGGGAAGCATTGGAAGACGCGGGACAAATTCCTGGCAACTTATCGGGAATGGATGCTGGTATTTTTGTTGGGATTTCTTCCAATGATTATTATGCAATCGCTAGCCAGCATCAGGATGTTCCAGATATTAAAGACTCGATTGGAAATGATTATGGTATGTCAGCTAATCGAATTTCCTATTATTTTGATTTTCGTGGCTCTAGCATGGGTATTAATGCCTCTTGTGCATCTTCATTGGTGGCTATTGATTATGCTTGCAAAAGTTTGCGGAATGGAGAAAATTCTATTGCCTTAGCCTGTGGAGTAAATATAATCTTATCTCCTGAGGTTACAGCTAGATTTGCCAATGCGGGGATCCTTTCTCCAGACGGACGTTGCAAATCCTTTGATGCGAAGGCTGATGGATATGTGCGGGGAGAAGGAGTGGGAGTTGTAGTTTTGAAATTGCTATCGCAGGCTGAAGTGGATGGCGATCGCATTTATGCAGTGATTCGTGGAAGTGCCGTTAATCACAACGGTCGCAGTAACGGCTTAACCGCCCCCAATATGCAAGCCCAGATTGATCTACTCCAACAAGCTTATCGGCAAGCAGGAATTGCGCCTAACTCTGTGCATTATATTGAAGCTCATGGCACGGCAACACCTATTGGCGATGCATTAGAAATGAAGGCTTTAGGATCAGTTGTGGGGAAAGGTCGCGATCTAGATAATCCTTGTCGAGTGGGCTGCGTAAAAACAAATATTGGTCATACAGAAGCTGCTTCGGGAATGGCGGGTTTGATCAAGACGGCTCTTTCTCTTTATCATCGTCAGATACCACCTAACCTACATTTTCAAGAACCAAATCCTTCAATCCCTTTCAACAAATTGGGGCTAAAGGTTCAAGAAACATTAGAATCTTTACCAGAAGAAATATACCCACTTCGGGCTGGAGTTAGTGCCTTTGGCTTTGGTGGCACTAATGCTCATGTTGTATTAGAGGAATATCCATCTCAAGCTAAATTAAAATCTATTACTAAGAGTGACTTGCCTTTAAAAGTTTTGACTCTCACAGCCAAGACCGCAACAGCTTTACAAGAGTTAGCCATCCGCTATCAATCTTTTCTACAAGAACAGCCTACGGTATCTTTAAATGACATTTGCTTCACGGCAAATACGCGGCGATCGCATTTTAAGCATCGTCTCGCGATCATTACCAAATCAAAAGATCAATTGAGCGCACAACTAAACGCATTTATTCAAAAAGAGCCATTAGCTGCTGTACTGAATGATCAAGTTAATCGTCGCAAACCAGCACCTATTTATTTTGTTTGCACTGGACAAGCTAGTAAAATCAAGTCTATTATTAAGTCTCTTTATCATAGCCAAATAGATGCCTATTCTTTTTTACAAGAATGTGATTTGGTTTTAGTATACCATACAGGAAGCCCACTTTTAGAACTTATCGAGCAAGATAGCCTTAATAATAATTCTTACTGTGATCTTGTAAATTTTATTTGTGAATATGCGATCGCTCGACTATGGATATATTGGGGAATTGAGCCTAAAAGCATTATAGGCAATGGTACTGGTAATTATGTTTCTGCAACTATAGCTGAGATTTTAACCTTAGAAGATGTAGTTTCGTTAATTCTTAAAAAGAGTACATTAGAAGAATTAAATTTGAATTTTCAGCCTGCAAAGATTTCAATAACCTCGCCTATAACTGGTTATACAATAAAAGTAAACCAAGTAATTTCTAAAGATCAATGGCTACAAGAATTTGATGCAGATGCTAACAATTTTGTAGGAGCATTTAACCAATTCATAGCAAATAATTATATTCAACTAGATTTAGGCACTAATGAGATTAAATTTCTGGATAAAATCAAACTGAATTCAGCCAGTGTGGATAATAACACAATTGACAGCTTAAATGATGCTAGTTTACTGTCTTTACTCTCAAATTTAATTAAGTTTTGGCTAATGGGAATTAAGGTCGATTGGGCTAAAGTTGGTGATTATAAAAACTGTTATCCAATTTCACTGCCGACTTATCCTTTTGACCGCCAATCCTATTGGATTAATTCAAGTTCAGACAGCTCTATAAGTCCAGCGCCAGCAAAATCAGGCGATCGCCAATCTAACACAGCTACAGCGTTCCACATAGCGGAAGATATGTCTGGAGAATATGTTGCCCCTCGCGATGAAATAGAAAAGCAGCTTACTCAAATATGGCAAAGAACTTTAAAACTTAGTTATATAGGCATTCACGACAATTTTTTTGAACTAGGTGGCAACTCTCTTCTATCCGTAAGCGTGCTATCCGAAATAGCTCTAAATTTTGATATTAATATGTCCATATCGACAATATTTCAGGCTCCAACGATTGAAAAGTTGGCTAACATTTTAAAATCTGAAGCAGAAATTTTCCCTTGGTATTCTCTTGTCCCTATTCAACCTAGAGGCACTCGCCCTATTCTATTTGCTATTCATTGGCTGAAGTATAAGGATCTATCTCATTATTTAGGGGATAATCAACCTATTTATGGTTTACATTATGGAATGGGGGATAATACAGGTAATCCTATCTCCTATCCCAAAATAGAAGATTTAGCATCTCACTATATTCAAGAAATGCGATCGCTTCAGCCAGATGGTCCTTACTTTTTGATGGGTTACTCTCTCGGCGGCACTATAGCTTTCGAGATGGCACAACAACTAACTGCACAGAATCAAAAGGTAGCTTTGCTGATAATGTTTGATACTTATTTAATCAAAGATAGGATTGTCTTTTATCCGAAGCCTCAGAAATTAATTAATAGATTAATTGATAAACTATGGATAATGGTTGACTCTATCTATCGTTTAGGTTTTGTCGAGTATGTGAACCAAAAAAAGATCATAATCAAAATAAGATACCAAGCCCTGATTTCCAAATATTTTCCAAATATCAATATTCCTGAAACAGTTTACGAATATATACCCAATCTTCAAGAGTATCGACCCAAGCCTTATTGGGGGCAAGTGCTATTCTTTAGAGCTACCAAGAGTTATTTAGGCTTTGACGTTGATTTTCCAGAAGAACATTGGGAACAATTACTGAAAGGCAAAGTAGAAATTATCCATGTCTCAGCCAATCATATCAGTATTATCGAAAAGACCTATGCCAAAATGTTAGCTAAAAAAATCACCCAGTCAATCGATCACTTTCTAACCTGATTGGCTGGTACAATTGCCGTGGGCAAAGTAAAAATCTTGATAAAAATGAGCCTGTAGTCATTTACAGCAACTATCGAGAACAAGTTACTCTGCCAACAGTTTACCGTATATTTTACTTTGGATTTGTATTAGTTTGTTTCCGCAAATAGCGTTTGCCCAAAAACAAGCAACCCAATACTAATAAGCCACCAGAAGGGTCAAACTTAAACTGATCAAGTTTGACATTGTTTAAATTTGGTGCTGATACCCTGAGACTGCTATCACCCCCTAAGATAGCAATATTGGAATTGTTGTAACTGGCATTTGTTAATTTATAGGGATATGTGATGCCAGTTTTTGAGTTTGCTGTCGGGGCAATGTCATTTTTAAATGAGACAAAGGAAGTATGGTTAGGTTCTTTTGACTCCCCATAATGCATGGTAAATAGACTGCTATGATCCACTGACAGTATCTTTGGGGTTTCAGCTACATAGATATTGTTCAGTGAAAGGATATCAAATCCTTTAATATGAGAATTTAAGGATTTATCAAAAGAAGATATTTTGGCATCAGGACTAACTGTAGATTTGGGAAGATCCTGAATAGGCGACTGAATTGGAGTAGAAATAACGTTGTTGTTATCTGCGCTAGAAGAATTAGATAGATTAAATCCAATGGCATAGGAGCAATCTTTAGCTGACAGAAGACCTATGTTTAGTAAGCTAAGTACAGCTATAGATACCAAAGATTTTGCCACATTGAAAGATTCTGTAACATCTGCAAGCATAGTTTTTCTATTAACAAATAATTAAATGAGAAATGCAAATAATTTTAGATAAGCTCATGGAGAACTAATCTTTTTCTCTGTAGTGATACCGATTGACTGACAGATCCCCCGAAAAGCAGTCAGGATATCCACGCTACAAACACTTAAATCTGTGACTCACACAACTGAGTCAGACACCCCAATTGATAAGGTGTTTAAAGAATTTCGTTAGGCTATGAGATAAGTAGCTAGGCAGTGCAAACCTAAGCAAATAAATCAGGACGACATCAGTTTAAATGAAGTCATGTTTTCCTAAGAAAGACAAGCCTAGAAGCAGAACTTACCGAACCTAGGGAGTTTGTATTAGCTGAAGTACCGTTAGAGCAAAATTTACCCAATCAGATTTGATCGAGTATAAATAAAGTCAAATAAAATTGACAAACATCTATTGCAAAACAGCGACTGTCTAGACAACCGTTTGTCTAAATTATTTAAGTGTAAAGTAAGTATAAAGGCTTTCATACTGCTTTTATCTAAGCTCTGTTCCTATTCCTGAGCATAACTATAGCATGGATTTGTTTACCTACGCAATCCCTATTTTCAACAAGATCTATTTGGGTATTAAGGCAGACAAGAGATATAGAAGGAAAAGACCTTCTGAAAAAGAGAAGTTATAGGAGGTTTCATTTTCCTTACGGCAAAATAGCAGCTCTGGCTCCTTAATCAAATTGAGTTGCCCTTTTCAAATGAGTCTGTACTTATTGCAAGTACTGAAAATTAGTAGGGTTAACCTAAAGATCATTTTAACTGCTTTTACTCAAAACCTTGTAAATAGGCTATTTAGCTTTGCTGTAGTTGGCTTTTGTAAATCAGCAAGAATAGATTGCCGATCGCCGCTTTTACTGCTCAAATTGGGGCATTTCTAGAGCGATCGCCGATCGCTCTAGCTGGACATTGGGCTGCTTGACCCTAGCGGCAAAGGCTAAGGGATCGAGGTCAAACTGCTCGAAAAGCTCCCGACCACGAATACATTTCATATCAGGATTTTCGGCAGCACCGCTAACTATCCACAGTACAAAGTTTTTATTACTCCGCGCATTCTCAATCTCGATCGCGGAAATGGCAAAGGAGGCGCGATCGCTGGTAAAGCTTTTGATGATCACTGCTTCCTGTTGATCGTTTCTAGCGCATTCAAGATCGTAGCCAACCTGCGACTTATCGACTGATCGTACCATCCAACCATCACGCATATATTGCGCCATCACCGAGATCATCGCCAATTTTTCGGCAGTGCTAGGATCTTCGATGGAAAAGGGAATGGGCTTTTCGACCACGCGATCCACGACCCTTTCGACCACGCGATCCACTAGTTTTTCAACTTCTACGATCTTCTCCACCTCAACTAGTTTTTCGACCTCAACGATTTTTTCTACCTCAACTAGTTTTTCAACTTCAACAATCCTCTCCACCTCGACAATTTTTTCCACCTCAACAATCTTTTCGATCGCCTCAGTCAGATTACCCATCGCCACCTCTGCTTGGGCGATCGCGCGATCGTTAGAAATGGTTTCAGGGGGCTGAGTCACGATCAAATCGCTACTTTCTTGATCGTCATCCGCATCTAGGCTGACCCCAAGGGCGATCGGGGCAGCAATGGGCGCTCCATCGTTATTAGGTAAAAGATTGACCGCCGCTTCCACCGCAGGGGCGATCGTGTAACTGCTCTTGGGCTTTGCCTTGGGCAGCGAGTCGATCGCTAGGGTTTCGAGCATTTCCTTAGCTTTCTTGGCTTTGTCGGGTTTGCCTTGAGTTTGATACAGCACGATCGCCTTGCGTAGATCGTCACCCGCAAGGGTTTCATCGGCGATGTTGGGCTGAGCATAGGTCAAGCCGCGATAGTAATAGGCATCGACATTGCTAGGCTGAAGTTCGATCGCATAGCTAAAGTCGCGGATCGCTTCAGGATATTCCTTGAGGATGTAATGGCAACGTCCACGGCGAAATGCCGCCAAGTCGCGCTCAGGGGTTAGCTCTAATACGCGGTCATAGCAAGCGATCGCCTGTTCGTAACTTTTGAGCTTGAAATAGGTATTGCCCAGTGCCAAATGAGCATCGCTGTAGTTAGGATCGATGGCGATCGCCCCTTGAAAATCTGCCAAAGCCTGCTGCAACTGGGACAGCAAAAAGTTGATCTCACCACGCTTGTAATAGGCAAGCCTCGCCTTATCGGGACGCATGGCGATCGCTTTACCATAGTCGCCCACCGCCTTGGCATATTCCTTCAAACTCACATGGGCATCCCCTAAACCCAGATAAGCCTTAATAAAATTGGGATTTAGCTTCAAAACTTGACGAAAAGACTCCAGCGCATCCTGTGGGAAACCTTGCTGAATATCCTCTAGCCCCCAGCGATAATAGACCTCAATTAGACTAACGCCTTTCCCTGCCCTTGCCGCTTTCTGGACTTGACGCTCCCACTCGCGATCGAGCATCTTCACATATTCATCCCGAAATACACCTGCATCGGACTGGGGTTCTAGGGGCATTCCTTGGAAGTGGGGCAGTTGCCGCAAATAGTCAGTTCGGAGCGGTTCATCAAAGCTGACACAGGCATCCCAAGCCACCCATACCCGAAAATTATTTAACTGTGAGTCAATGTCGTATGCCTCACTAAGCTCACGATATCGCGCCGATCGCTGTTTCAGTTGATATTCGCGATCGGCTGGCACGACCGTACCCGATGCAAAGTAACCTTGATTAGCACTGCCAATGCGTTTAAAGTAAGCGCGATCGCCCACCTTGAGCGTTTGAATGTTGCCACAGTTCCATGTAACGATGTACTGCTCCCCCTCTGAAATATCGGCGATCGCTTCACGAATAAAATCGCGAATCTCAGGCTCAGTCTGTTCGTTACACAGGAAAATTCTTGTGACCATATTGGCTATCTTGCTACAGCTTGTAAAGCTAACTTTAGCTGATTTTATCGCACTCGCTAGTGAAAAGACTAGAAGTTATTTTCACAAAAAATTATCTCGCCATCCCATAGCCCTAGTTTCTGGGGCGTAAAATTGAACCCGTGGAATACTTGGATAATTAGTGATGTACTATTGGCGAAAATTTCAGGCAGCTTTGATTTTTTATACTTGTTTACCATTACCAATCAAAGCACAGTTAGATTTTCGTGGCATTGCTCTCTATGCACCTCTCATCGGCATTCTCATTGGCTTGACGATCTCCACCCTAGATTATGGATTGACAATCATTAAACCCAATGCCGAATTCATCTATTTGCGATCGCTGCTAATGGTTTTACTAGGGCTATGGATCACAGGCGGATTACATCTAGATGGGGCGATGGATGCTGCCGATGGTTTGGCTGTTGACGATCCCCAGCGCCGCCTTGAGGTAATGGCGGATAGTCGCGCAGGAGCATTTGGGGCGATCGCCGCCATTGTGATTCTATTGCTGAAGGTGATAGCGATCGCCGCCATTTTGCAGCATCGATTTTGGATTATTACCAGCATTTGGGGATGGGCGCGTTGGGGGCAACTAAGGGCAATCATGCAATACCCCTATCTCAAAGCAATAGGAAAAGGGAAGTTCCATCAGGAATGTTTGCACGATTATCAAGTGTGGTTAATCGCGATTTTATTAATAATAGGAAACTTGGCGATCGGTTGGTATTGGCAATTATTACCCCTAGCGATCGCCATAACTATAATTAGCGGCGGCTTAGCTTGGGGAATAGGAGCTTGGTTTGCGCGTCAGTTTGGCGGACATACTGGGGATACTTACGGGGCGATCGTGGAATGGAGCGAGGCTCTGAGTTTATGTGCGATCGCGCTAATTGGCTAAATGGTTGCGCCCATGGACGGCTTATACCTTCTCAACAGGTTCAGGCTTCCAAGTTTCGCCGTACTTATCCTTGAGTGCAGCCCATGCTTCGACTTGACCTTCAGCATATTCGCCTGGCTTACCCCATTGCAAGAAAGCACTCATTTGAGGCTTATCATCAGCATCAAGGAAACGGATAGCGTAGGTGGTGAAATTGCCCCGTTTGGCTGCGGCAGTTTCAAAGCGGACATCCGTAATTTTGTCCATATTTAGGTGAAACTCGATATGCTCGGAGTGCATATTGGCATATTTGCCCTTGGGGAGTTCCGCGTAAAATAGCTTCTCGATATTTACCCTAGCCTCTAGCACACCTGCATCACTGGTGACGATCAGGCGGACTAAGCCAAGGGTGTGACATTCTTCTAAAAAATCTTTTAAAGTGGGCATGGGTGGTAATTGGGGATTGGGGATTGGGGATTGGCTATTAGTGGTTAGCGGTTAGCTTTTGTTGTTCTTGGGGATTGGCTATTAGCTATTAGCTATTAGCGGTTGGCTTTTGGTGATTGGTGATTGGTGATTGGAAGACTGGCAAAGCCTAAAAGCTAAAAGCTAAAAGCTAAAAGCTAAAAGCTAAAAGCTAAAAGCTAATAGCTAAAAGCTAAAAGCTAAAAGCTAAAAGCTAATAGCTAAAAGCTAAAAGCTAATAGTTGTGAAATTTTCTTACGATCGCCTTAATTATATTAAAGCTGAAAATGGTTAGTGTATGCAGCTTTTGGGTAATGAAAGTGGCGATCGCTTAATTTGTGGGGAGTCGCTAAGACCTCAAAAATGCTCTAAAGTTGACTGTAAGCTCAATTACCAGCAATTACTCAAGCTATGAAAATCGCCAAGAATATTACCGAATTAGTGGGACGGACTCCCTTAGTTGAATTGCAGCGCATTCCCCATGCTGAGGGCTGTGTGGCGCGAATTATTGTCAAATTAGAGGGTATGAATCCTGCCGCTTCGGTCAAGGATCGGATTGGGGTGAATATGATTCAAGAGGCGGAGGATCAGGGCTTGATTTCGCCAAATAAGACAATTTTGGTGGAGCCAACTTCGGGCAATACGGGGATCGCGCTGGCAATGGTGGCGGCGGCTAAGGGTTATAAATTAATCTTGACGATGCCAGAGACGATGAGTTTAGAAAGGCGCTCGATGTTGCGAGCCTATGGCGCGACTTTGGAACTGACGGCGGGTACTGAAGGCATGGGTGGCGCAATCCGTCGCGCTAAGGAAATTAGCGAAAGTACGCCCGATGCCTATATGCTGCAACAGTTTCGCAATCCTTCCAATCCAGCAATTCACCGCAAAACTACAGCCGAGGAAATTTGGGAAGATACGGAAGGGCAGATTGATTTCTTGATTTCGGGGGTGGGTACTGGCGGTACGATTACAGGGATTGCGGAGGTAATCAAGGCCAGGAAACCAGATTTTAAGGCGATCGCTGTGGAGCCTGCCAATAGTCCTGTGCTGTCAGGTGGTCGCCCAGGTCCACATAAAATCCAAGGTATTGGTGCGGGGTTTGTGCCTGAGGTTCTTAAGACAGATTTGATTGATGAAGTGATTTGTGTGAATGATGATCAGGCGATCGCTTTTGGGCGTAGATTAGCCCGTGAGGAAGGGCTGCTGTCAGGAATTTCTAGCGGCGCGGCGCTCTGTGCGGCGGTGCAGGTGGCGAAGCGCCCTGAGAATGCTGGCAAAATGATTGTGATGATTCAGCCTAGTTTTGGTGAGCGTTATCTGAGTACGCCCCTATTCCAAGATCCTGAATTGATGGGATTGAGTTAGATACTATTGCGGGTTTCAAACACAGTTATATCAATGAAACATTAGCGAAATATCAATAAAATATTAACAAGATATTAACAAAATATTAACAAGATAAAATGCAACCCAAAATTATTATTCATGGCGGTGCTGGCAGTACCGTTGAGAGCAAGGGCGGCTATGAGCCTGTGCGTAAATCTCTATTTGCTGTATTGGAAACGGTTTATCCGATGTTGCTGAATGGCACGAAGGCAATTGACGCAGTGGTGAAGGCTTGTCAAATGCTAGAGGATGATCCGCGCTTTAATGCGGGAACTGGCTCAGTGTTGCAGTCCGATGGTCAGGTGCGAATGAGTGCATCAATTATGGATGGCGATCGCCAGAGTTTTAGTGGTGTCATCAATACCGCGAGGGTCAAAAATCCGATTAATATGGCACAGCATTTACAGTCTAGTGCCGATCGCGTGCTGTCTGATTATGGCTCTGCCGAGCTTGCCCGTGAGCTAGGTATTCCCATTTACAATCCCCTTACCGATGAACGGTTGGCGGAATGGGTGGAAGAACGGAAGACTAACTTCACTCGCAAAATGGCAGATGTGGCGATGGGAACCATCGGTGCAGTGGTTCTTGATCAGTACGGCAGTATTTGTGCTGGCACATCGACAGGCGGCAGAGGTTTTGAGCGCATCGGCAGGGTCAGCGACTCAGCAACCCCTGCGGGCAACTATGCCACGAAGTTTGCGGGGGTTAGTTGCACAGGTGTGGGCGAAGATATTCTCGATGAGGGTTTTGCCACTAGGGTGGTGGTACGTGTCACCGATGGCATGAGCTTACAAGAGGCGATCGATAAGTCAATTAATGAAGCAAAAAGCCGCGATCGCGATTTTGGCGCAATTTGTCTTGATGCCACTGGGGCGATCGCTTGGGGAAAGACTTGTCCTGTATTGTTCGCGGCGTACCATGACGGCGAAAAAATGCAAGATACACTTTAGTGTTAATACCGAAGTGTTAATACCGAATCACGAGTTTGAGCATTGGCGCTTTGTGCCGATGCTCAGAAGTTTGCTAGAGCTAGTTTGAAGCCTCGTCTAGCAACTAGCTTCTCAAGCATGAATTTCCTTGCGCCCTACGGTATTTGCTTTACTGTAATATAAAGCCTTGCTGGAAGTACGGGGCTTGAAACCCCATTTTCCGATAAGCTAAGCTCTTCAAGAGACATACATAAAAAAACATGAAAGATGTAATCGTGATCGGCGCAGGCATGGCAGGCTTAACCTGCGCCCAACAACTCAAGCAAGCAGGGCTAGATGTCACCATTGTCGAAAAGTCGGCAGGCGTGGGTGGGCGCATGGCAACAAGGCGGCTGCAAGGCACTTGGGTTGATCACGGCGCTCAGTTAATCTCCGCAAAAAGTGATGATTTCGAGAGATTTATCCGTAAATTGCAAGATAAAGGGGTGATTAAGGAATGGACGCGCAATGTCTATCAATTGTCGGCTCAGGGCTTGTTACCGCCCGATGCTAACCATCGCCACCAGCGCTATTGCTGTCCCCTAGGAATGACGGCGATCGCTAAATATCTAGCCAGTGACTTGACCATCATCCACAATGCTCGTATTGTCGGAGTGAGTCACGCCAATCGTAAATGGCAACTGATTACCGATCGCCAAGAAATTCTAGAAACCAGCGCGATCGTTTCCACAATTCCTGCACCACAGTTTTTACCATTGTTTGAAGATGTTCTCGCATCAGCTCCAGCATTTTTGCAAGCCGTGCAGTCAGTAAAGTTTGCACCTAGTGTCTCGATTATGGCGGGATATAGCCCTAATCATGAAATTCCCGAATCATGGCAAGCGATCGCCTGTATTGATGATCCTATTTTGAGTTGGATTAGTCATGACAGCAGCAAACATCCTGATCGCTCCAGCCAGCAAGTTTTTGTATTGCAGAGTACTGCCGAATTTGCCAAGCAATCCATGGAGGAATCCGATCTAGAAATTGCAGGCAAACCCCTACTCAACCAAGCAGGTAAATTATTAGCAAAATGGTTAGCCAGTCCAGAATGGTGGCAGGTGCATCGCTGGCGTTATGCCCTGTCTGAAGAATTTTTAGGTGTTTCTTGCCTATCCACCGCTAGCCCTTTAGCATTAGTTTGTGCAGGAGATTGGTGCGCTGGCAAAAATATTGAATCCGCCTACCACTCAGGCTTAGCGGCGGCTGAGTCAGCGATCGAATTGTTGGGACAGGCAAAAGGCGCTTAAGCCCCTTCTCTATTTCAGGGCTTGAATGTAAGGAAGGACGATCGCGAAACAACTTCCCTCCCCCACCTTGCTAGTGACACTAACATAGCCCCCATGCATCTCGGCAATCTGCTTAACAATCGTTAGCCCCAAACCCGATCCCGCATATTGGCGCGTAAAACTGCTATCGATCTGGACGAAGGCTTGAAATAATTTATCGATATTCTCAGGCGAAATGCCAATTCCCGTATCAGCGATCGCAAAGATAATGGCATGGGATGAATCGCTAACCGCGCTGAGATTAGTTTCGTCAATGGGCATTAGCTTCACATCCAAACAGATTTTGCCACCAGTCGGCGTAAATTTTACGGCATTACTTAGAAGATTAATTAAAGCCTGACGCATTCGCAAATCATCAACAACGATCACCCCCAGATGTGATGGCACAATCACCTCCAACCGCACCTGCTTTTTGCTTGCCATCTGCTTGATGAAACTAAGACTTGATTGACAAAGCTGACTGACCCCCACCGAACTCACAGACAAACTAAATTTACCTGACTCAATTCGTGCCACATCCAAAATATCATTAATCAATTCCAACAAATGTCTGCCACTGTTCTCGATTAAAGCCAAAGCTTTCTTTTGTCTTGCATTTAAATCCCCAAATGTGTCTGACAGCAAGCCCTCAGACATTCCCAAAATAGCATTGAGAGGGGTGCGTAACTCATGGCTCATATTTGCCAGAAACTCATCCTTCAATTTTGTCGCCCTTGCCAATTCCGCATTAGTAACACTCAATTGTTGATTGGCATATTGCAGTGCTTGGGTACGCTCTTCAACCCTTGACTCTAGTTGCTGATTAAGTTCACGCAGAGATTCTAAAGCTTCAAATCTCTCTACTTCTGCACTTACCCTTGCCGCAAACACCCGTAAAATGGCATTAGCTCTAGGGATATCCCTTATTGGCTTATCATCAAGAATGCAGATACTACCTATTTTTTGACCATCGGCTTTAGTAATTGCCAGCCCGAAATATGAAACTGCCCCCAACTTTTTAACTACAACACTATCCGCAAAACCAGATTCTGTGAGATTGGGACATTCAAAGCTGCCTTTATGGATGGTTACAGCACAGGGCGAAGTATGCAAGCCAATGACCGAACTGGGGTTAATCGTGCCATCAATCCATGACACTTCTATTTTGAGTTGATCTTTGAGTGCCCTTGTCACAAATACAAAACGGACATTCAGAGCTTTGGCAATATATTCCACGAGGGCAGGGAAGAAATTTGCCCCAGTTTTGGCGGCGGCTCCCTCCACCAAACTTTGCAGCGAGGCTTCGGCTTGCTTGCGATCGCTAATATCTTCTAGTACCCCAATAAAAAAAGGTGGATCGCCATTATCTTGATCAATTTTAGAACTGCTAGCCTTCACCCATACTGTGCTGCCATCGCGGCGAATAAACCGCTTTTCCATTTGGTAGCTCTCACATTCATTATTAAGTACCAAATCACGGCGGCGTAGATTTTCATCAACATCATCGGCAAGCGTAATATCAGTAAATCGTAAATTGGCTAGTTCTGCTTCTGAATAACCAACAATCTTTTGATATTCAGGATTAGTGCGGACAAATTTACCTGTGATATCGGTGATCGCGATCGCCAATGGAGAGCGCATGAACATTGCATTTAGCAAATATTCACTAGATTTCAGGCGTTCTTGGCTTTGCTTTAATGCAATTTCTGCCTGTTTGCGATCGCTAACATCACGAATAATTACTAATACTTCATTCTCAGCACAGACTGTAATCCGAACTTCCTCCACTCGCAACCCATCATTTATTGGCAACTCCTGCTCATAGATTTGGAGACTGCCTGTTTGCAGAGCCTTACCAATATATTGCATCATCATATCGGCTATTGTTGACGGCAATAGGTAGTTCTCATATAGACTTTTACCAATTAAACTAGGATCTCCTAAAACCCCAAATCCATCATTATAAAAAAAATCTAAATAAACACCTGAACCAGACATCCGCAAGATCAGATCGGGTAACGCATTAATCAAAGCAATATGTTTATTTTCGCTCTTGCGGAGAGCCTGCTCAACATTATGATTATGATCCATAGGAGATACGAATAAGCTTTTTATAATTATTTTTTGATGAGACTTTTAATGAATCTTGAGCAGTAGATTCAGCTTTTAGAGCTTCATGATTTTGAATTAGGAAATTGATTGCCTGATGAAAACATTTACTATTATCTACTTGAAAATCAGCCTGAAATACTTGCCGATCTAGATCGATTTTATTGATGCGCTCCTGTATTTCTTGACGAAAATCAAGGTTATTAATTAATTTCAGGGTCAACTGAGTATATTCCGCAGGACTCTTGGCAACTAAGTCACCCAAGCCTAGCTTTTTAGCCAACCTCGCCCCAGCCCGATTATACCAACGTTTTCCTTCAAAGAATATAGTTGGTTTGCGAAGATATAGCCCATCAATAATAACGTTAAATCCGCCGAAATGATACGAGTCTAGACAAAGAGTCGCTTCTTCCATGATTGCCATATATTCAGGGTAGGACTTATAGGGATATATACAAATATTTTCTGCACCCAATACCTGCTCGATATCCTTGACAAAGGGCAGAAAGTCATTTTTACGCAATAGTCCACCGCCCGAAAAGAAACGAAATATAAGTGGGACTTTGGCGTCGTGAATAATTTTCTTGAGTAATAGCAATAATGGATAATTAACTTTTTGGGCATACCAAGGGCAGTTAATGATCAATCTTGGCTCGGCTGTATTGGTAAGTGTATTCGTAAGTGTATTGGTGTGTATTTTATCTGAGACTTCTAAATTAGTTTGTGGTTGATAATTAGGATAGTTGTTTGCTGCCCCTAAACCATTTAGTAATACCAATCTTTCGGAATAGTTTACTTCAGGGTTACGCAATATTTCTGATTCTGAACCACTGATAAAATAATCGATTTCACTACCAAAGGTACTAACGGGATGTCCTAATCCGCAAATTTGAATCGGGGCAATTCGCATATTTGATAGCACAATACTTTCTGGTAGCATTCCAATATCTGGATAGTAAATAGCCGTAAATTCGTTGTCTTGAATAAAACTAAGATCCCATTGATTGTTAGCAAGTTTTAAATACTTGACCTCATGAAAGTACTGGATATCAATGTTAATTTGTTGATCGCCGATATGAATGAGGGTTAATTCATAGTCATCCTTGAGGGCAGCGATACAGCTAGATAGAATTCGATAGACTGAATGATTGGCAAACCATAAGCCTGAAATGATGGCAATTTTGCGGGGATGTGGGCGATTGCGGATAGTAGTATTTTTGACCAGTTGACTATTTTGAATAGAGCGATTGATCCTGTTTTTTAATAGGCGATCGTTGTCGCCATCGATATAGGTTGCCCCGAAATACAGGTCATCAATTTGATAAAAGTCTTGGAGGCGATCGTCTTCATAGATAAGATGTTCACGCAGATTTTGATAAACAATGCGATTGACTAGACCAGTACGATATATCTCTAAATAATGGGAATACCATAGACAGGCAAGTGCTGGACTCGCATCAAAAATAGCCTTGCGATCGAGTTTAAAACTATTGCGAGCCGAATATAGGGTTAAGATCTTGGCATAATTTTGTGGCTGTAGTTGCAATAGTTCTAAATAAGCATCGGTGGTCTTGAAGTCAGATATTGCTACCAGATTAGAGATCGTTAAATTTAATTGAATAAATCTCTTAACGAAAGTATCACTAAGTAAATAATCTGGCTGCGTAAATATATATAAAAAACTCTTTACGAATGCATTAACAAAATATTGAGATTCAATCTTCAATTCGAGATAGGTAGACATCTCAAAATGCTCTAGAATACTAATCAATTTTTGAGATAATTGATCGTGATTTTGAGATAGATATTGTTGCAATAATTCTTGAGGGTTAAATTGTAGATCACCCACATTTTGCATTTGCATATTTTCTATCTCAATTTCTATCTCAATTTATTTACTGTCACTTCTATTTGGTAATACTAGAGCTTAACTTTTGCCAATGCTGACGGTAAATTAATTCTAGTTGGTTGCCAAATTTCATAAATAACTTGGTCTGCTGATCGTGCAGTGACAAGAACAACCGATGAAAAGCAGATGTAAAGATGGCAATAATTAACCCCGTTGCGGTGGTAATCAGAGCTTCGCCGATCCCTTGTGTCAGTGACCCCGATCGCGTATTTGCTGCCACATCGCCTAGCTTGAGGGAACTAAAGGAAATAATTAAACCTGTTACGGTTCCGAGCAAGCCCAGTAATGGGGCGAGGGTAATGATCGCTTCTAGCATTTTTTCACCCTTGAGCATTTCCACTAATTCTTCATCGGCAGTACTTTCAAGGGCAAGCCGAAATAACTCAGGTTCAGGGTGTTCAAGGGCAAGGGGCGCATTCAGGAATCTGCCGATAGGAACCTTTGCCGATTGCTCCGACAGCTCTGCCGCTAGTCGCAAATCTTCGCGGGCGATCGCCAAGATATTTTCCGCCGTCTTCTTTTCTTGCTTCAAAATTCTGAACCAAAAGATTAGCCGTTCCATGATCCCCGCGAGGGCAAATATAGATAGGGCAATCAGTGGATACATGACCACGCCGCCCGCCTTGATTAGTTCAATCACTCTGAGATGCCTCCTTCTCTTCCCGTTCACGGCTGAGTTGATTGATCAGCGACAGCACTTTAACACCCCGTTCAAAGGAGCGATCTTCATGAAAAGCAATCTCAGGAACACGGCGCAATGCTAACCTCTGCCCAACTTCACGCTTGATAAACCCCGTAGCAGAGGCTAGGGCTTCCATCGTTTGCGCCCTTGCTTCTTCGGTGCCGTAGATGCTCACAAAGATTTTAACGTGCTGAAGATCACCAGACAGTTCGGCATCGGTGACGCTGACCATGCCCATGCCCACGCGATCATCTTTGATATCTTTGAGAATCATGTTACTAACCTCTCGCTTGATCAGTTCGGCAACACGGGCAACCCGTCTAGTAGTAGCCATAGTTTAGAGTGATGAAATAAATTGCTGAAAACACCTTCACGCAGCGACTGGGGATCAATTCCAAACTCAAAAATCTTCTAAAAGCACTACTCTGTAGCATTTTCAAAAACTTTTTTATAGTTGGTTTGATAGACGATTGCTGCGTATAGCCATCCTAGCTTATACCAAATACAGCGCTTTGTGCTGACTAAAGCCCCAAAAGGATGTTTGAAAAAGGCACTCCAAGCCACTTTCAAAATTATTTCTGCACTACTAAAAGCCTCAATAGGCTGCAAGGAAATAGCATAGCCATTTCTTGATTAGAAAACCATGACTGTGTTGAGCTTTTTGAGCAATTTCCGACCTGTCGCACAAGCACCTTGGCTGCTTGTGATGGGGATGTATCTGTCAATCAGGATTTCAACTGTAATGCCGACAATTGTCACAGGGCCCATCAGGATTGACGGCACAGCGAATATATGGCGATCGCGCATTGTACTGACAACTCACTTTACCAATCACATAGCCAAATCCTTCGATCATGACCAAATCCGCAGGGGGTAAAGTTTTTCGGCTTGGAGCAATGGGTTGATAGAGGGGCTGCATAGTTGAGCTAACATATTGCTGACGAAATTTGGCTTGATAGCGGTGCAACAGCCATAGGGAAAGGATGGGTGGCGCTATGCCGATCGCCAAAATAAGCATGATGTCTAGCATGGCTTTACAGTATCAAGCTCAAAGGTGATTGCAGGGAGGACATAAAGAGGTATCTCTGTATCTTTGTATCTTTGCGACATTCTTCTGCTCTCTTCAGGCAATATCAAAACCGAGCATAGCTCGCAGCACTAAGGAAACCCCAATAAATCCGCTCACGATCGCCGTAATCATGGCGATCGCGGTAACGGGCTGTTTGAGGAGAGGCACAATAGGACCGATGACTACCGACAGGACTCCACCAATAATGAGTAATAAAAATTTGGGATAACGTAGTAGATTTTGAATAAAGTTTTTCATAGTGGGCTAGACAATTAGTCATTAAAAACTGCTATACATTACTCAATCTAGCTAAAGGTGATCGCTATGGCAATATTTGGGGCAATTCTCTTAATAATCGGTGTAGTCCTATTCTTTGTCCAGAAAAATTACAGTACTAAGTTACGCAGTATTCAATCTGCTATTCCTGCAACGGTCGCTGAGCTACAAAAAATTGCCAGTGAAATTGCGGCTGAAATCGGCAGTGGCAATTTGCGGGAATATGTAAAGGTGCGCGGTTTGATTCGTAGCGATCGCCCGTTATTGTCGGAACTCAAGCAACAACCCTGTGTGCATTACACCATGAGGGTAGTGCGCGAGTACGAGGAGAAAATCCAAACTACGGACAGTGAGGGCAGGACTAAAATCGCAACTCGTAAATCTTCAGAAACTGTATCTAACAATAGTCGCTCGATTCCCTTTGTACTTGAGGATCGCTCTGGGCAGATCTTGGTTAACCCCGATGGTGGCAACATTGACACAGAACAGATCCTTGACGAGTTTTGCCATGGTAATAGTACTTCTATATCCTTTGGTGGCTTCACGATGTCCCTTGGGAATAGTTTTGGCGTTGGCGATCGCCGCACCCTTGGCTATCGTTACACTGAGTCAATTTTACCCTGCGATCGTGAAGTGTTGGTAATTGGCACGGCTGCCGATGATGGTGGTAATGTCACCCTTCGTAAACCCATTCAGTCGGACAAGAAGTTTATCATCTCTCTCAAAAGTGAGGAGGCATTAGCCAAATCTACTGCCAATGCTGCTAAAGGTTTCTTTTATGGCATGGTTGGATGCTTAGCAATTGGCTCTGTTTTACTAATCTTAGGCTTAATACTTAAGAAGTAATTAAGGGTTAAGTCTGCTGAATGTAGGCTGTATAGTTGGGCTGAAACTACTTTGATTTTGGTTAGCACACTCAAAATGGGTTACAATCTGTACAGAGTTTATCGACTTAGATGAGGTAAATTGCTTTGTCCTCTCAATAAGGTTAGAACAAAAGACATGAAAATTGGCTTACAAACATCGAATAATTGATAAGCTTTAGCTAGCTAGATACAGCGCTTTGTAACAGCCTAAAGCCCAAAAATCCTGCGTTCATGTAGGGAATCAGGTGAAACATGGTTTCACTTAAAAAATCTTTTACCAAATACAAGGATTTCAGATGTCACATTTAGCTAACTTCACCTACTTACCCATATGAGCGATAAATTTTACAATAAGTTTAAGATCAATATAGCTAATGCCGCAGTACATAACAAAATTCAAAAACTACTGAATGAGGGCAAGAATAAAGATGCTTGCTATTTAATTAAAGAAGCTTTGTCAAAGGGATTAGATTTTCAAGGCTTTGAAGTCTACTATGCTCATATATTAATCTGTAATTGTGACTGGGAAGAAATAAGCTCTTTGCTTCCTAGGGAAACCAACTTTCTTTTAACGTCTGGATGGATTCAATCAATATCTCAAGGCAAACCCAGCAATGCCAATAACGAGCCAGTACCTTGGCTGACTTATCCAGCAATAGATTTTTTAGATTCAATTATTGATTCAGATTGGTCAGTTTTTGAGTGGGGATCGGGCAACTCAACATTATGGTGGTCTAAAAGAGTTAGACAAGTTCAGACGATAGAGAGTGACTTAAATTGGTTTCAAGAAGTTCAGACCAGACTACCTGATAATGCTCAAATATCTCACTATAAGTCTGAAGAAGAATATAGTAAGTCAATCCACAAATTTGATGATAACTGCTTTGATGTAATAGTTATAGACGGAGATTTTCGGAATAAATGTGCTCAAGAATGTATCAACAAATTAAAGAAAGATGGGATTATTGTATTTGATAATACAGATGGAATGGAGTTTAACGAGGGTGTACTCTTCTTACAAAGCAATGAATTTTATAGAATAGATTTTTGGGGAATGATTCCTTCTTACCTATATAAAAATTGCACCTCTATATTTTCAAAGAACTTAAATGTATTGAGATGCAATTCATTGCCTTCTCAGCATACTTCTAGTGTTGGAATTTCTTGCTATCAAGCAATGAATAAAAATGCTACAAATAACTTTATCGATTTAAAGCCACAAACTTCTGTAAACTATCCTCCATTTAAGAATGGTCTATATATGGAGGAATATTTTAGTTTGTACTGGGAACATATTGATTTTCCAGAAAAGGATAGGCTAGTATACTTAGATATATTTTGGCATAACTTATTTCAAAATGCTGGCGGAAATGCGATTGCAGTGATGCAAGATTTAACTCCATTAGTTTTAAAGAAATGCGAAGAGGCAAGACAAGAAGGTAAATTAGTATTTACACTCTTCCAGTGGGATGATGGTTTGTTACTACAGGCAGATAAACCAGAGAACTTAATTTTATTTGCGATCGCTGGCAATAGTGATCCAGATTTATATATTCCTCTTCCTTTAATTGTCGAAGATAGAGAGCATCGTTTGTTGAATGTACCTAGACTTCCTTTTACACAACGAACAACTCTGTGTAGCTTTGTAGGTACTATCACCCATGATGTTAGATTGCGGATGTACAATGCGCTTGGAGATGTAGAAGGTTTTCAGTTTCATGTCAAATCCTCTTGGTCTATTGATATACCCGAAGATTTAGCTCAGAAATTTGTTGATGTGAGCCAATCTAGTCGTTTTGGTCTAGCTCCTAGAGGATATGGTCCTTCTAGTTTTAGATTCTTTGAACTAATGCAGCTTGGTATTGTCCCAATTTATGTTCACGATCATGAGATTGGTTTACCCTATACGGATGTATTGGATTACAGTAAGTTTAGTGTGATTATTCATATAGATGAGATTAAAGAATTACCAGATATACTCAACAAAATTTCAGATAAGCAATACCAGCAAATGCTCCAAGAAATGAATGAAGTTCATTATTGGTTTACGCCTCAAGGTATTAGCGAATATGTACAGCAGTACATGACTGATATTTTATACTGTCAGGATTTGTTGACTTAATATTAATAGAGCTAAGAGATAGCGTATGACTATAACTCTCTTAAAAAGAAGAGCCTTTTAGACACAAGGCTCATACGTTCTATTTGCTCCCAATTTACAGGATAGTTGTTGACCTTTTTATATATGGTTGCATGGCTTCCAATGCAGTTTCCCATAACTTCAAGTCCCATTGCGATCGCAAACCGATCAAAGGTATAACGCAGATGGAATGTTGATGGTAGATGGCATTTGATAATTGGGAAAAAACAATTAGCAATAATGAGATAGCCGCCGATCTTTACAGAATCAATCATCTGAGAGAACAGATTAAGTGGTTCAGGTACGTGTTCAAGAACATCTGTACTAACTAGACAATCATAGTGATTAGTTTGCAAACGATTTACAAACTCTACTGATGGATAATCTTGACATTGAGAAATAGCAAATTCGCTAGGATAAGGCTCGTAAATATCGACTTTAGCTTCATTATACTGACCAGAAATCATTCTTGCTAAAGTTCCATAGCCACCACCAAAATCTAGGACTGTTTTAAGGTGATTAGCTGTGATCCAACTAGAGATAGCACAACGATGTTGTAATGAGAGCGAGTGTTGTTCGGCAAAAAAGCCGTTGAGTAACCAAACTGGATGCTTATAGAAGTTATTAATTCTTTCTGCATCCAGATTGATATTGTCACAATTCATTTCGTCCCAAACCAGATCTAGAAGAAATAGCAATTGACTAAGTTCAATCAACTCCCCATCTATGACATTCAGAAGTCTTTGAATTTCTTGGTAGTCATTGGTAGGAATATCATTACTAATTTGCATAATTCTTTATTATAAACAATCTAGAAAACTTCGTATTTTTGAGTGGATGTTAGCAGTCTCACTATGGTATGAACCAATTATTTGTTCTTTGTAGCATCGATTTTTTGTTTAATAAGCCAACAGTCCAATTTGCATGGAATATCATAGGATCTGGTTGACCAGTTTGGATGCTCTCAATCATTTCGTCAGAAATTGACATCAGTTTTGCAGATAAACCACAGGCAAAACGAGTTTCCGAAAGAAAGAAAAGATTTTTGATCAAGCTAGGGTTTGAATGAATCAAGTTATTAAAGATAATCTGATCATGAAATTCGGGGTTAGTTTGTGCAACTGATGAATGTAACTCAATTAAGGAATCTAAGATTTGATGTGATATTGCTGTGTTTGCGAAACTCATAAACCCTGTGCAACAGTGCGGGGGGAAACCAGAATTTCCTTCTGTTTGAATAGCTAAATCATACATTTGACTAATATGATGAAGCATTGATATGGGTGATTGTCGCCAAGCTATATCAACATCTGTATATATTACTTTGGCAAAACCTTGGCTAAGAGTATACTTTATCGCCTTCCATTTATGAATAGTGAATGTACCAAAGCGATCGCTTCCATAGTCATGATATTCAGAACTATCATTCAGATTTTCTTGATCTTCTGTAATATCTTCAATAGCCGTGATTTGACCTGAAAAATCTATTTTACCTAAATCCTTAAGATCTACTATGGAGTTCCTAGGCGTGAAGATTTCGATATTTTCTAGGGTAATACCACAATTTTTAATACTAATCAGTGTATTCGTGACGAATTCTCCTAATCCTCCCGAAATAACTATAACAATTTTGTAAGAATCAGGAGGTTGAGTAATATCTAATAAGGAGGTTGTTGACTTAGGAGAATAGTTTTCAGATATGGCTATATATCGCATTAGCTCTGATATTAGGGCGATCGCTTGCTTAATGCCATTTTCTAATCTCAGAATATTTGGGATTTCTCCTTGAATTATTTGTCTCCATGTTGAAGAATATCTAGGTAAGTAAATGATTCCTAATAACGAGCTAAAGTGATTGTCTGTGTTGATTTGCAGAATCTCAGAGAGAGCTTTATGGCAAATTTCTATAGATTTATCAAACTCACCGATGAGGTGATGGACAATGGCAAGATGTGCTTTACAGAGTGGACTATCTGTAAATAAGATGCCTTTTTCTAATGCCTCGATCGCATATTCTATATAAAGATCGCGTTCATTAAGGTCATTACAATTATCTGCTGCAATTAATGCCATTACTGCAACATTATTAAAATCAATTGCTGATTCTGGCTCTTCCCATTTGGTGTTGAGGATATCAATCTCCAGATCATCGAAGAAATCTAAACCAACTTCAGGACAACAACCCTGCACATATTCACAGTAAGCAAATATCTCGCCATTATCTAATAAATTATCATACGTCATAGACTTATTTATAGGTTTAAGGGATATTGATAATAATTGATCGCTTCTCAACCAAGAACAAATTTTCGCCACATCTGCTCATAGGCTTTTTCCATCTCAAGGGTAAATTGCTTTGCATTCCATAAAGGTGAAGTTTGCCGAGATGCTTTTAACTTCATAGCAATATCTTGACGTAATTGGGCATCTTTGCCAAGTTTAATGCCCCATTCCACATATTCAGCATCAGTCCAAGCTATGCCCTCACTAACACCTGCATTCATCATCATTCCATAGCTATTCCGCGCCGAGAACTGCTCACCAACTCTTGTTACTAAAGGGATGCACATCCACAGTGTTTCTAGGGTTGTTGTTGCGCCATTGTAGGGATAGGTGTCTAACACGATATCCGCAACTCCCAAATTAGCGCGATGGATGGCTTCGCTGGCGGTTGGAGGCAAAAATCTTAAACAGCTAGTATCAACGCCTTCTTCGATCGCTAATTGATTAAAATACTCTTGAATCGCACCTTGATCGGCAATTCCTTTAATTAGAAAATAGCTATTAGGAACAGATTTAATAATTTGCAGTTGTAGCCGCACAGTGTCAATATGGCGTTTATAGCCACGTTGAGCGCTCAAATAGACAACTGCATCGGCGGGAATATCTAATTGATCGCGGCGTAAACTAGGAACAGCGATCTCAAAACCATCAACGGCAATATAGGTTTGCGGTAAGCGCCAAATTTTCTCTTGATAATATTCTTCTGCATCATTGGGCAGTACATAAGGGTCAGCAATAAAGTAATCGATCGCAGGAATACCCGAAGCGTCCCAACCAAGCCATGTCACTTGTATGGGGGCGGGCTTGCGTGCCATTGTACCGCAAGTGCCATCGAGGGTGATACTATCAATATCTACTAAGATATCAATTTGATCCTGATAAATCTTTTTAGCAAGATTATCAAAATCTTCGTATTTGCCATCATCATCAACGCCAGCCCGATAAACGCCATCCATTTGTTGTTCATACCAAGCTTGCAAATCATCATTATTTTGACGATAGGTTTGAAAGTAACCATAGAGTTCAAACTTTTCTCGATTGTGATGACGGATCAACCATCGTGCCAGCCAGCCTACGGAATGGGAAGCCATGCCTTGACCGATGTAGCCAATTTTGAGCTTGCGGGTTAATTCATTGTTGCTATCTGTGCTAAGGTCAAGTCGTTTGCGGAAATCTTGCATTTTCTCTGTTAAGTCCAAGTTTGAACTGGACTTCAAATTGCTTTGACAAAGCTGCCCAATTTGATTTTGGATGTGGCGATTTTCTCTAGGCTTATCCTGAAAGTATGGCGCAAAGAAGTTAGCGGTGTAAAGGCGATTGATAATCGCTTGTTGTAAATTTTGGGGTTGTTCGGTGATTAGAGAATTTAGTAATGCTTGCTGCTCCGCAAAAGTGGCTAAAGCATTTTGCCAACTGTTGCCTTGGTTGAGATAGGCGCGTAATAATATGGCATTCGCAAAAAATCTATCAACTAGCCTTGTGGATAGTTTGTAGTTTTTTTGAGCAGTGGTAACTCCTAGGTCGTACTTACCAGCATCCTGATACATACAGGATAGATGGTGCAAAACTTCCACCTCTTCGGGCAGAGTAGTTTGACATATTTCTAGTAGAGCGATGCCCAAATCAGATCGCCGATAAAAAAATGCAAGCTCAACAGCACAATATATCAATCTATAGGCAAAATCTTGAGGATTTTCGGTCAGAGCGATACAAGCTTTAGTTAGTTCAACTAGATACGGAAAGGGGGGATATTTAGTTAAAGTTTCCCAAAGTTCCCACAGCAAACCGAAGTCCCAGCTATGCAATGAAGATTGTAAACTACTTATTAATTCTGCAAAAGATGGATCATCATCCTCTAAAGTATTTCTTTTTAGGGAAATTAAACCATTCAATAATAGATAATCTAAATTATTACCATCTATTTCATGAATATGCTGACAAATTAACCATGCCACATTATACTCGGCTATTTCATATTGCCTCTTTACCTCTGTACAGAGAATATTTACCAGTTCCGCAGTCCAAGATTCTATTTGTTCTAAAGAAGTTTCTTCAGTAAGGCAATTCATCCATGTAAGTTGCGCTTCTATTTCTTGTCCTTGTAAAAGCTGTGCTAACCCTAAGTAGAAGTAATCGGTATGAATAAATGCTTTTTCGGGTTGCTCATCAATCTTTTTCTGATAAATCTTAGTCACTTCAGCATAGTCTTTTTGCAATAGCGCTTTGTAAGATTCAGAATGCCATTGATTATTATTCATGTTTATATCAATTATTTTTTCAAATATTGCCTATACACAAAAGAGACGGAAAGCATCAAGCAATCCATCTCTTTTATAAAAGCATTTACTATGGGGACTAAGTGTTAGTTACCAACTGGTACGGTAGCACCTTGACATTGGGGACCTGTGGCAGAAGTTCCTACGGTTGGAATATTTCCAGCAGTACCAACAACTGTACCTGCACCTGCGGCATTGGCTTCACACAATACAGCCAAGCTGGTGATGTCGCTGGTTGCATCTACTCTGGAAAGTTGCACACGACCAATGTAGCCTCTAATCGCTACTGCACGAGGGTTACCAAAGGTGGTTGCAAAGTTTGCAGTGGGGTTTGTACCATCGTAGGTTGGTGTGCTAGTACCAAAGTCATAGTTTTCAGTTTGGCGCTTAACACCTACACCAAGAATGTCAAGGTCAGTGCCGAAGCGGTTCTTTTCGGTGAAGTAAGCTTGTTGACCCTTGTTGAGAGTACCAACATAGGTTTTGGCTTCAGATTGCTTAGCCTTGTTGGCTTGGTTGAGGAAAGAAGGAAGCGCGATCGCGGCGAGAATACCGATGATGATGATAACAACGAGAAGTTCAACTAGGGTGAAACCCTTTTCAGAACCTTTCTTGTCTAGTAGGTGCTGGATGAGCTTGGTCTTGAATTCAGATTTCATAATTTTGGTTCCCTTTATGTATTGAGAGTTGAGTTAACTGTCTGGGTTATGTGAGTAACTTACCCACGATCCGACAGGATGATATCACTGCTAGAAAAATTTTTTTACTGCTCATATACTGTTAGAAACATAGTTCTTATTTTTTTAACCTAAAAATTCCACATCTTCATAAATTTCAGCGATCGCGCATTCAAAATTTATACTAGCAAACTGCACCAAATCACCTTCGCCATAGGATGTTAACTCCCACTTACCGCGCTCATTTAAACGAAAGGCTTCAACATTAACTTGCTCTGAACTAACTAATACATATTCACTCAAGCTAATTAACTGTCGATAACGCGCAAACTTACTACCGCGATTATATGCCTCAGTACTAGGTGACAACACCTCAATAATTAGCGTTGGGTAAAATACAGCCTTAGCCGAATGGCGATCGCGATCGTCGCAAGTCACTAAAAGATCGGGATAAAAAAATTCCCCATTTTTAGAAATTCCCACCTTCGCATCTGAGCCTAGCACCCGACAGTTTTTGCCCCTAACCTGTGGGCGCAATAGCGCAATCAAATTAGTAGCGATCATACTATGGTCAATCGTTCCTCCTGCCATCGCAAATACTTCGCCATTAATATACTCATACCTAGTTTCTTGCTGAGATTCCCATGCAAAATATTCATCAGGGGAAATTTTGGGGTTATTTGGTACAGCAATCATGGTTTACCCCCAAGCCAAGGGCTGAAACTTATCGTCATTAGCGATTTCCACGGAGTCGCCATTAGTGCGAATCACGAATAAACCTTTGCGATAAGCATAAATATCTACCCCCTCATTAATTTCGATACCCGCCACCGCCCCATAGAGGGTGTATTGAGCATATTCAGGGAATGCTTTTTTGAAGTTAGTTAAGCGATCGCCCATTTCATCGACATCATCCTTAGATAATCGTGATTTACACTCCACTGCCACCATTTTCATCCCATTTATGCCCAAAATATCAATTTCCATCGGAGTCCCTGATGTCAGAGGCGATCGCACTCTTTCCATCGTTCGCGTAATTAAAATACCGCGATCGCGAAACATCCGCACCACCGCAGAGCGGACTAGCTCTTCCACAAAGCGTCCCCAGCGAGTTGTTAAGCCATCCACAGCCTTGCTGGTGCGCTCAACAGTTTTCTCTAACTTCGCTAGACTAAGGGCAGCTTCAGCAGCACGGCGATCGTTTTCAGCCTTAGCTTCGGCGGCACGGCGATCAGCTTCGGCGGCACGGCGATCAGCTTCGGCGGCACGGCGATCAAACTCAGCGCGAGATCGCTCTAATGCCGCATTAGTTTGTTCAAATAGTTTATAAATATCAGCGATCGTAATTGCTTCTGACATAGTTACTTGCTAAGTAGCATTCATAGTATCTGAATATATGATAGGGCATTAACTTACAGCGCTCTGCACCCAACCCCAAACCAAGGAAAATTTTGAAAACGTTGCAAAGCAATGCTTTCAAAATTTTCCTTGTGGTTCTTTTGATCGGTAATTGCTGTAACACCAAATCACGAAAGTGTGACTGCACTTTTATGATTTGCAAACCAAACCCAGTAAGGGTTTTCAAATAAAGAAATGGCTACGCCATTTCTTTATTTGGTGTAAGACGGAAGACATATATAATAAGGTGATTATTTAATAGTGAATATTTTACAAACAGCCCAAAAGGAAAGCTAAATATGTCTACTAGACGCACTGACAGTGCATTTCCAGTTTCCTACAACCGCGATGCTGATAGCTTGGTGGAAGGAATGACTAAGCGTGAATATTTTGCGATCATGATCATGCAGGGTTATAGCTCCACTAATGTTAAGTTTGCTGATGAATATCAAAAGGCACGTCTGGCAGTTGCCGAAGCCGATGCTCTGATCGATATTCTTGCTTACGAGGCAAACCCCAAAGCTTAATTTTGTCTAACTCTTGCTCGATCGCTATTCACTTGATCGCCATTCATATGATCTCATCACCTCTACAACTAATTAACCAACTATTCAATCAGCCATCCCTTAAAAAGCTGGATGTCTGCCAATTGGGTAATCCCAAATTACGGGCGATCGCCACATCGATTACTGATGTCCATGATCCGCAGATCCAAAAGTTAATCGATGAAATGATCCTCACCCTCAAGGAAAGTCGGGGTGTGGGGTTGGCGGCTCCGCAGGTGGGGCGATCGCTACAATTGATCATTATTGCCTCTCACCCAAATGAGCGTTACCCCCATGCGCCGCAGATGGAGCCATTAGCAATGATCAATCCCCAAATTATCGCCCATTCTGATGTTAAGGTGAAAGACTGGGAGGGCTGTTTGTCAGTGCCGATGATTCGAGGACTTGTGCCGCGCTATCAAGAAATTGAGGTGAGTTACGGCGATCGCGATGGCAATCGCCAGAGGACAAAGCTGACAGATTTTGTAGCAAGGATCTTTCAGCATGAGTACGATCATTTAGAAGGCAAAGTATTTTTAGATCGGGTGGAGAGTTCGCTAGATTTAATTACAGAAGCCGAATATCACAAACTTTAAGAGATACCTCCTTGCGAAGGGAGAATTTTCTTCTTCCCCCTTTGCAAGGGGGATTGAGGGAGATCTATTTAGTGATGATCATTTTTTCATGCTGATTAGTGCGTAAAATACTAGATCTAATATTTAACCAAACATTCAAGATTTCGACTCATGGAAGACAAGTTGATGTTGATGATCCCAGGACCAACACCAGTGCCAGAACAGGCATTGTTGGCACTGGCAAAAGCTCCCATTGGACACCGTAGCGGCGATTTTAGTAAGGTCATGGCAGATGTGACCGCCAAACTAAAGTGGCTGCACCAGACTACTAATGATGTATTGATCCTGACCGCAAGTGGTACTGGCGCGATGGAGGCGGGGATCATTAATTTCTTGAGTAAGGGCGATCGCGTCCTTGTGGGTGACAATGGCAAGTTTGGCGAGCGTTGGGTTGAAGTATGTAATGCATACGGCGTGAATGCGGAAGTGATCAAGGCGGAATGGGGCAAGCCCTTAAATCCTGAAGATTTTCGAGCAAAGCTTGAGGCTGATGCTAATAAAGAAATTAAGGCGGTCATCATCACCCATAGCGAAACCTCTACAGGGGTTCTCAATGATCTTGTCACCATTAACAGCTATGTCAAGGCTCATGAAAAAGCGCTGATAATTGTTGATGCTGTCACTAGTTTGGGGGCGAATAATATTCCCATTGATGAGCTAGGTCTAGATGTTGTGGGTTCAGGTTCGCAAAAGGGCTATATGATCCCTCCTGGATTGGGGTTTGTGGCAGTCAGCCCCAAGGCATGGGAAGCATATAAAACTGCGGATCTGCCCAAGTTTTATTTAGATCTTGGCAAGGCGCGTAAGGATGCTGCCAAAAATTCTACGCCTTTTACAACCTCGGTAAATATGGTGATGGCTTTGCAAGCTTCGCTGGAAATTATGCAAAGGGAAGGCTTGGAAAATATTTTTGCGCGTCATCTGCGCCATCGCAATGCCACCCGCGCCGCCATCAAAGCTCTTAATCTTGATCTACTTGCCCCTGATGATGCCGCTAGTCATTCGATCACCGCAGTTGTCCCCCCTGAAGGTTTGGATGCTGAAAAAATTCGCGCCACGATCAAGAAAAAGTTTGACATCGTGATGGCGGGTGGTCAGGATCATCTCAATGGCAAGATTTTTCGGATTGGGCACTTAGGTTTTGTGGGCGATCGCGATATTCTCACGGCGATCGCGGCGCTAGAAGCTTCAATTTCTAGTCTTGGCTATAGTAATTTCACTTCTGGTGCTGGTGTGAAGGCAGCGATCGAAGTTCTGAATAGCTAATAAAAAATAGACATTAAAACCTAATGATTAGCGGTACGGTGCGGTGCGCCACACCGCTAATTGTTGGGGGCAAAGGAAGTAGCGATCATCAAGCTTTCCAGATTCAAGATCGTCTTCTATTTGCTGATGCTATATTTGCTTATAGTAATCTATTAGCCATGTAGTAAGGTTGGCTAATTCTTTTGTAGACAGCTTTTTGATTGCTGTTTCAAGTTCTTTAATACTCATAGTTTTTTATCAACAAGCTCAATAAGCTATAACTACTATATCAAGCTAGAATCCCAGTAATATGCTAACTTTACCTGAACTTATAGCCTTTCAATGGCTCTTCAAGGCATTAATCATATTCAATGTTGCTTTCAGGTGATTTAGTCTAAATTTCCTCAGATATCGCTACAATGATTAGAGAATCAAGTTTATTAGTGTAAAGCAGCTATGCATATAGAAAAGTTGCGGATGCAAAATTTCAGGGGCTTCAAAGATGTCACCATAGATTTTCCATCAAATCTTGCTGTTTTTATTGGTGTGAATGGTTCAGGAAAATCAAGCATAATTGATTGTTTAGATAATTTATTATTTGAGTTAATTAGCCGATTACTTCGTGTCACTAGAAATGCAAAGAATTTCAGTACTAGGGGTATGAATGGCTTCGGAGAAAATGACATTTCTAACGGTTCTCAAGAAACTATAAACGAATTAACAATTTCCTATTCAGAATTTAGTGAAGCATTTTCTAGAGATATTCAACTCCTATACTGTTTTGGCTATCCTTCAAGTAGTGAAGAACCTCAGAAAGATTTTCAACGCAGTATCTTTGAGGATGTCGGAAATTTCAAAATATTTATTAATACCCAAATAAATAATAATCCTAACAAAAGCATTCCAATCATTGTTTGTTATTCTACTAAAAGATCAGTTACAAATTATAGGCTCTCTGGAAGTGATCCTTTGTCTCCAAATGTTGCTAAACTATCTCAAGTTAACTGTTATACAGATGCGACTAATCAGTATAATATCGATTTTGAAACTTTTTTTGTATGGTTTAAAAACAATGAGGATCTAGAACAGGAGATAAGACTGGACGGTAATCTTGATTATCAGGACTATCAATTAAACTTAGTTAGGAAAGCTATTACATCGATCTTACCTGATTATTCAGATCTCAAGGTTAAGCGATCGCGTATGCAGATTGTACTTAAAAAACAAGATCATGAACTAGTGCTTAATCAGCTTTCTGATGGAGAGAAAAACTTGTTGGTAATGGTTGCAGATATTGCGAGAAGATTGGCGATCGCTAATCCAGATCCGACAAAAAATGCACTAGAAGGTGAAGGGATTATTTTAATTGACGAAATAGAATTACATTTACATCCTCAATGGCAACGCGACATTATTCCACGTCTTACCAGTACTTTTCCTAACTGTCAGTTTATTGTGACAACCCACTCACCACAAGTTCTTAGTAACGTCAAAAAAGAAAATGTATTTATTGTAGAAGATTTTCAAGTTTACCCTGCCGATGCCTATACTTTTGGGCGTGATAGCAACTCGATTTTATCAGAATTAATGGGAGTCACTGAAAGACCTATAGAAATTCAAAATAAACTAACGGAATGTCTATATAAAATCGATGACGGTCAAATCGAAGAAGCTAAAGTATTACTCCGTGAATTGTCTGATTTGCTAGGTCATAATGATTCGGAGATCGTTAAGGCAAATACACTGATTAGTTTTCTATCTAAGGTGAAATGAAAAAGATCATTAAACAATCAGAGCCGAGATCTCTAGTAGAGCATCGATCGCAAGCTAACGCTGACTATGACAATTATCCAGACAAAGATAAACTTAGAGAATCTTTGCTAAAAGAACAAGGATATATTTGTTGCTACTGTATGAGCCGCATCAAATTAGATGAGATGAAGATAGGGAGCATCCCAAGTTTGCGCTAAGTAGAAATACTTAGCGATGGGGAATTATTAAGAAAAGCTGTACGCAAACGTAAGATCTTTGGAACATTGCATGGATT
>NZ_JACJPY010000043.1 GCF_014696345.1 Pseudanabaena cinerea FACHB-1277 | reverse complement strand
TTGTTCGTCCATTTCGCGGTATCCATAAAAAGTATCTGCATCTCTATGTAGCCATGTTTGAGTGGGCTTACAATTTACGTTGGATTGATTTTGACTTCCTCCGCCGTCTTCTTGTCCCTCCTTTCACCTATTTACCCACATGAGCGAGTTATTTAGTTAATCGGGTAGGCAAACGCTATGGACAAGAAAGCGATCGCTGAGTTTACGTTAGCAGACGGGACAAAAGTATACTTCGAGGTACCTAAGCCCTCTAGCGATAGCGCGACCGTAGAAGTAGGCATTGGCGATAAAGTCTATGCGGTCGCAGAGGGCGCGGCAGGGAGCTTTGAAAAAGCCTTAGATATGGTTAAGCCAGTGGCAAATGCCGTAATCTCTAAAATAAGGGATGGATTAACTACTCCTGTCGATGAGGTAGAAGTTAAATTTGGCTTTACGTTAAGTGTTGAAGCAGGTGTAATTTTTTCATCGGTCGGTGGAGAAGCCAGTTTTGAAGTCACCTTAAAATGGAAATAATAGGCAGTCAATAAATGTCTGAATCTGAAAGAATATTGAGACATCCAGACAAGGCTTACAGATCTGCGATCGCTCAATGCTTGGGGGCAAGCAAGAAACACAAAGGTACTGGTTTTCGTGTAGGTCTGGACTACATACTTACCTGCGCTCACGTTGTAAAGCAATGTTTGGGCATCACTAAAAAAACTGAGGATGTCTCAAGTACCGAGGTGACGGGAAAAACTATGGAAATTGTTTTTCCAGCAGATCCGAAGTCTTTCCTAGCAGTTGAAGTTGTTCCTGAACTGTGGCGTTTTGGTGGTGAGGATATTGCGGTACTGAAACTGAGCCAATCCGTGTCAGACACAGTAACAATTCTTTCTCTTCTTTCTCTAAAACAAGGGCAAGAATTTTGGCATCACCAATTTCAAGTATTTGGTTTTCCTGAAGATAGATCGGATGGCAGATGGGCAAATGGAGAAATTCTTGGCGCACAACCTGAGTCTCGTAGAGTACAGCTTGAGGGAACCAAAAATGAGGGTCTAGGTATTCAAGAGGGATTTAGCGGCTCCCCAGTCTGGGATGAAGATCTAGGTGGCGTTGTAGGAATGGCAGTATCTAGGGATGAAGATGAAACTACTAAAATTGGATTCATGATTCCCTACGAGCGACTCAAGCCAATTTTGGAAGCGATCGCCCTATTCGACATCCTATTGCCTGAGCAAGCCAAACTAACTCCCCACTGGAAAAATGCCTATCAACTCCTTGAACCTTCCAATATTCACGAAACCTATCCAAAAACATTACAGGAAGCCATTCTCAAGGTTTTAGATATGCCCGATCGCCATGGATACCGAGCGATCGCCCTATTTGTTGGCTACTTTGCCCTGCAAGTGCTAGGACTAAACATACCGAAGATCCGCACATGGTTAGAGCAACAAAATATCAACGTTAGCGAACTATTACAAAATATTGGGCAGAGGCTCCCTCAACCTTCACAGCAGCAAGGTTCACCCCATTTGCTATTTTGTGTTGAGACCGATCACAATAGCGATCGCTTCAACGTCAGAGCCTATCTCATCAAAGATAGCCGCAACCCCACAGAGCAAATTCAAATCAAAGCCCCAGAAGAGATTCTCTTAAAATCTCCTGAGAACAAAGCCAGCTTTACACAACTCGAAGAAATTTTACAAAATTGCTTAGAAGAATGTGTTGAGTTAATTAACGATGCTAATCAGTCCGCAAATATGCGAGTAGAGATTTTTCTACCCATCGAAAAGCTGAAATTACAAGAGGTATATCACTGGACAGCCATTGCAAAATCTGAGTACGAGCCATATCCAGAGCCAGTTGCTTGTCGCTATCAACAGGTTTTGCGTCTCTCAGAAAGATTAAATCCCCAAATTTATAAACTCCAGATGCGTGACTCATGGACAACAAAATGGAATGCTTTCCAACAAATCCGATGTCAATCTCCCTGTACTGGTTTTGTTTCTGAAATGGATACTGATGGCAAATTGAGAACCATCAAAGACTTGAGTATCGCCTTACGCAAAAAAGAGTCAACAGGATTGATTCTGCACAGGATGCTGTCATCAATTACCGAGGATAATCCCTTGCCAATATTGATAGGTACTGGCATACCTATAGCAATTTGGTTAGATCCCGATTGCTTCAATAAAAATGATATTCTAAGCGCTTGTCCTCAAGATTTACCGAACACAGTTCAATCAAAACATGAAGCTGCTTATCATGCTGGTGAGTGTGGCGCTAATATTGGACTTGTTTGGGAAGATCCGCATCTAATTCCCTTTGTCTCTCAATCCAAACTCAAAATGGCAGGTAACTAAACTATGACTTCTGCAACTCCTCCAGACAAAGACTGGTTTATCTTTAAAGGCGATCGCCAAGTTCACGCAGAGGCGATCGCCGATAAATTACCCGATCCGCCTCGTTGGCGTGATTTTGCCAAGCAGCATGAGCAAGATACGGAGAAGCGCGTCACCAAAAAAGAACGTCGGGGAGCTACGTTTCATCCTAGTCAAGAAGAGTTAGAGATGGTTAATGCGGCATTGTATTTACGCAGACCACTATTGATAACGGGGAAGCCCGGCACAGGCAAAACCTCCCTAGCCTATGCTGTCGCCTATGAGCTAGACCTTGGCGAAGTCCTATATTGGCCGATCACCTCCCGTAGTACCCTCAAAGATGGGCTGTATAGTTACGATGCGATCGGGCGGATTCAGGATTTTCAACTACGCGGAAAAAAGGAAGATCGCATTGGTAAATACATTCGCTTAGGTGCATTGGGAACTGCTTTTATTCCTAGTGATAAGCCTCGTGTTTTGCTAATTGACGAAATTGATAAGAGTGACATCGATCTTCCCAATGACTTACTCCATATTTTTGAAGATGGCGAATTTACGATCCCTGAGTTAGAGCGTATTGATGGAGAAAAAACAATCGAGGTAAGGACAGCCGATCGCGATGAATTTGAGTCAGCCTATCAGCCCACATACCAAGTCCCTCAAGGTCGGATACGCTGCAAGCAATTTCCCTTAGTGATTTTGACCAGCAACAACGAGCGTGAATTTCTCCCTGCTTTTTTACGGCGCTGCCTGCGTTTAGATATCAAAGATCCTGACTTCGATCGCCTGAAGCTAATCGTCACCACACAATTTGGCGACGAAGAACTTGCTGCCGCAGCCAACCAGTTAATCAAAGACTTTGAAAAATTGCGCGATAGCGGCGAATTTATCACCTCAGATCAGTTACTCAATGCTGTGCAGATGATTGTCAAAGAAAAAGTGCCTGAAGGTATTCGCGATCGCCTCTTACGAGCCTTAGATAAATGAAGAGGTCGTTGCGCCATGACTGATACTTCTAGCTCAATTCCTCAATTTGCAAAGCTTCTCCAAAAAGAGTGGCAGGATCTTGATGGCGAAAATTTAGCAGATATCTTCTGGTTAGCCCGTCAAATTAGCCCATCACCAATCGCCAAGCCAATTGCTTCGACAACCCCAGATCCAGATGAGGTCAATGTTCGCACCAGTAATGAAATCATCGCGCCGCCGCCACCAGATCCCAATTCCAAAGTACCTATCGTTTTACCTCCCCCTCCTGAAAGCCAATCGCCACAAAGCTACAGCAATTCTTTACCCTTACAAATCCCTGCGGCAAATGCCCTGCGATCGCGATTAGCCCTTTCCCGTGCCTTGCGTCCATTAATGCAAAAAATGCCATCGCGAACCCAAACAGTTTTAGACGAAGAAGCCACAGCCATTCAAACCGCCGAACAAAATATCTGGTCGCCAGTAATGACTCCTGCGTCAGAACGCTGGTTTGACCTGACGATCGCGATCGAAGATAGCCCTTCCCTTAAAATCTGGACAGAAACGATCGCCGAATTAATCGAACTAGTCGAGCAGCAGGGCGCATTTCGGCAAATCCGCACTTGGCTCCTCACCCCCGAACTCAACATCTCTCCCAACTGGCAAGCCAAAACAGACAAGCGATCTCAGCATCCCAAGGCACTCAAAGTTCCTCACGGTAGGCAGATTATCTGGGTACTGAGCGACTGTACCTCTGACCTATGGCAGCAACCCGCCATTTATGACATCCTCCAAGATTGGGGCAAAGCCTCGCCGCTAGTGCTAGTGCAGCTATTTCCCGAACGCCTCTGGTCGAGAACGAGCCTAGGGGATGGGCGCTTGATGCGAATGTCTGCCAAATATGCGGGAGCAACTCAAGCAAAATTGAGTGAAGAGGCAAAGCCCATTTATCCGATACTTGCAGATCTAGACTACCAAAACTCCACCACCTCAACCATCATCTTACCCGCAATCAGCATCGAACCCGAACCGTTCAGACGTTGGGCAAAAGTTACCACAGGCAACCTCAACGCCAGCATCGTTGGCATTGAAATCAACTTAGCAAAATTATCAAGCCCATCCGAGTCTGCTCACGAATTATCCCTAACTGCCATTACCTCAGAAGCCCAAATCCAAGAGCGAGTCCAAAATTTTTGTCGTACTGCCTCAATTACTGCCCAGAGACTTGCCGCATACATGGCGGCTGTCCCCGTCAGCATCCCGATTGTGCATCTCATCCAAAAAACGCTCTTGCCAGAATCGCAACAGGTACATATCGCTGAAGTCTTCATGGGCGGAATTTTAGAGACTATTCCATTACCACCGCAATCACCTCCGCAGCCCCCACAATACCGCTTTGTGCAGGGTGTGCGGGAAGCCCTGATCGCCGCAGTGCCAATCTCTAAAACCATTCGCGTATTAGATACCGTTTCCGCCTATATTGCAGAGCGTCTGGGTAAGGGGGTAAAAAGCTTTCAGGCCCTAATTGCACTACTGCACGAATTAAAACCCGATGAACGTCAACAGGTGGAGAAGTTTGCGGAAATTGGACTCGATACATTGTCTCAATTGGGAAGTGAACATCGAGCGATGGCAGAGCGTCTCAGGCAATTTATTCAAAATCCGCCGCCGCCAGATCCAAAAGGTTTGCCCAAAATGCAACCTCACACTTTCCAGATTGCCCAAATCGAAATCGAGGAATTGGCGCGTTTTGACTTTAAGACTGCAAAAATTGCGCGAGATAAGAAGAATAGCAAAAATTGGCAAATCACCAAGTCGGCTGGCTATGGTTGGCAGCGTATAGAGGAGCTAGGTGATGTCAGGGTGGAAATGGTGGAAATCATAGGTGGGACATTTCTCATGGGCGCACCTAAAGATGAACCAGAATTTAATAAAGATGAAACACCACAGCATGAAGTGACAGTGAGCGATTTCTTCATAAGCAAATATCCCATCACCCAAGCCCAGTGGCGAGCCGTCGCCACCCAATTACCCCAAATCAAAATCGAGCTAACCCCTGAACCCTCAGAGTTTAAAGGTGACGACGATCTCCCCGTTGAGCAAGTCTCTTGGTTTGAGGCAGTCGAATTTTGCGATCGCCTCTCAGCCAAAACAGGACGTGAATATCGCCTACCCACCGAAGCCGAGTGGGAATATGCCTGTCGCGCAGGCACAACAACCCCATTTTATTTTGGCGAAACCATCTCTGCAAAACTTGCAAACTACGATTGGGACTACGCCTATAACAATGGACCAAAGGGAGGCGATCGCCAAACTTCTCAGACTAGTCCTGTAGGAAATTTCCCTGCCAATGCCTTTGGACTCTACGATATGCATGGAAATGTTTGGGAATGGTGTTTAGATACTTGGCATGGCAGTTATTCTGAAAAGCCCGAAGAACTAAAAAAAAGTGGCAATATTCCTTGGGTATCTGGCAATGAAAAAGAGGAAAGGCGGCTGTTGCGCGGCGGTTCTTGGGTCTTTAATCCTAGGCTTTGTCGCTCTGCCTATCGCAGCTCCAATCATCCGGGCGTTCGCAGCTACGATGTCGGTTTTCGCATTGTCAGTTGTCTCGCGAGGACTCTTCCCTAGCCCTTTGCCCTCTGTCCTCTTTTCTTTACCCTCCCCCTCGCCGTCAGGCGATCCAGTCCCCCCCTTTCTCAAGCTACTGTGTACACACAAGTTATTTGCTATAGCGTGAGTTACTAATGATCCCCCTCAATCCCCCTTAAAAAGTGGGAAGAAGAAAATTCTCCCCCCTTTTCAAGGGGGGCTGGGGGGGATTAAAACCTTCAAACGTAGCCAGAGAGATTTGTGTGTACATGGTAGGGGGGCTGGGGGGTATTCTTCATTTATCCTCTCCTAAATAGAGTAGAAAAAATACAATTATACAATTGGCATCAACATACAATTAACTGGTACTTGCAATTGATCCCAAATCTAAAACATGGTGACTTTTTTCTCCCCTACGATCCCAGACTTGTCGATTTTGCTCGTAACATGAGGAAAAATCCGACACCTGCCGAAAGAAAACTTTGGGGGTACTTGAGAACATTTCCATTTCGATTTTGGAGACAACGACCAATTGATCGCTTCATTGTCGATTTCTATTGCCCAAAGCTAAAATTAGTGATTGAAGTAGATGGTGAAAGTCATTATACTAACGAGGGAATAACCTCAGATTTGGAGAGAACTGCAATACTAGAAAGCTACGATCTACAAGTAGTTCGATTTCAGAACAGTGAGGTATTGCAATCTTTTGAAGAAATCTGTAAACAAATTGAAGCTTTTGTAACAATATCAATCTAGTCTTATCCCCCTAAATCCCCCTTACAAAGGGGGACTTTAATTTCCCCCCCTTCTCAAGGGGGGCTAGGGGGGATACTCCACCATTCCCAACTAAGGCAATTTATCCCCCTAAATCTCCCTTACAAAGGGGGACTTTGATATACTTCTCTCGCAACAATTGATACATTTCTCCAGAAACAAGATAAAATTTAAAAAATCCCTTCATCCATCTTCCTCTCTGAAATGACTGTTGCTCAAATTAAAAACCGCATCAATATTTCCTTCAGACAAGGAAAAACGCAATTTTATCCTGAAGACTTGGGCAATGGCACAATCCTCAAAATGGTTGCTATTCCCCAAGGCAGCTTTATCATGGGTTCTCCCGAAACTGAGCCAGATCGCCGCACCTCTGAATTCCCTCAACATAGCGTAACCCTTCAGAGTTTCTTTATGGGTATGTTTCCAGTTACCCAAGCCCAGTGGCGAGCCGTCGCCACCCAATTACCCCAAATCAACATCAAGCTAAACCCTGAACCCTCACGTTTCCAAGGTGATGAAAATCGCCCCGTCGAGCAAGTCTCTTGGTTTGAAGCTGTCGAATTTTGCGATCGGCTCTCAGTCAAAACAGGACGTGAATATCGCCTACCCACCGAAGCCGAATGGGAATATGCCTGTCGCGCAGGCACAACAACCCCCTTTCATTTCGGCGAAACGATCTCTACAGATCTAGCCAATTATCGCGGGACTGACGATGAAGATTTTAAGTGGTCGGGTTCCTGGCGCGGGAGCAAAGGCATCTATCGCCAAGAAACTACAGCCACAACATACTTCAAAACTGCCAATGCCTTTGGGCTATTTGATATGCATGGAAATGTTTTGGAATGGTGTTTAGATACTTGGCATGATAGCTATTCTGAAAAACCTGAAGAACTAAAAAAAAGTGGCAATATTCCTTGGGTATCTGGTGATGAAAGCAAGGAAAATCGGCTGTTGCGCGGCGGTTCTTGGCTCTATGATCCTAGGAATTGTCGCTCTGCCTATCGCTTCTACTTTCATCCGGGCGGTCGCGGCAGCAATGTCGGTTTTCGCATTGTCAGTTGTCTCGCGAGGACTCTTCCCTAGCACTTTGCTCTCTATCCCTTTTGCCCTCTGCACTTTTTTCTTTACCCTCCCCCTTCGCCGTCAGGCGATCAAATTTTTTCTGATATGCGTTATCTTGCAAAGATTCAGCACTAATCGCCCTCAATTCAGCACAAAAAATGTCCCATAGCGATCGCAAAGCTTGTGAATCAAAGATCGTACTCCCTCGCCCCATTCTAGCCAACCACAAACAAACTGCCATGCACAAGTAAAACCTCATAAACGCCAAAAAACGAGCAAAGACAGCTAACTTGTCATAGAAACATCTTAGGACAAATAATGATCATTTATATGCCATTAGATTTAAACGAATAAGTATTTATGCTTAGTACAGCTAACGTGTTTTCAAGGTTTCAGGGGTTTGCTTGGCGCGTTGCGTTATATTGAAGGGGTATCTGCTTTGTTAGTTAGTTGTCGTTATGCCCAAATGGTTTAATACTGCTGGTCCTTGTAAGCCTGACATTCATTACATGTTGTCAGCGACTGAGCGCTTGCCTGAAATCAAACAACTAATTGCTCAGGAAAATTATTTCGTAATTCATGCGCCAAGGCAGGTAGGTAAAACTACAGCAATGCTGGCACTTGCCCAAGAACTAACTGCTAGCGGTCAGTATACGGCGGTAATGCTATCGCTGGAAGTGGGAGCGGCTTTCTCGGATGATTTGGGAGCAGCCGAATTGGCTATTTTAGGCGAGTGGAAGCAATCGATACGGTTTCGTTTGCCCAAAGAGATGCAACCTAACGAGTGGTTAGATGCCGAAGCAGGAGCGAGAATTGGTACAAACTTGAGCAACTGGGCTGAACAATCATCTCGTCCATTAGTAGTCTTTCTGGATGAAATTGATGCTTTGAGCAACGAAACGTTAATTTCTGTATTAAGACAAATCCGATCTGGTTTTCCTAATCGTCCCCAAGGATTTCCGCAATCAGTTGCATTGGTGGGGATGCGTGATGTGCGTGATTATAAATATGCGTCAGGAGGGAGCGATCGGCTAAATACTTCTAGCCCTTTTAATATCAAAGTACGCTCCTTTACGTTAAGTAACTTTACCCTTGAGGATGTGAGAAATCTCTACCAGCAACATACAGATGCTACAGGACAGATATTTACACCAGAAGCGGTCGATTTAGCTTTTCATTTAACTCAGGGGCAACCTTGGTTGGTTAATGCGATCGCTAAGGAAATTGTGGAATATATTACGAAAGATCCATCTATTCCTATTACTGCTGATTTAGTGAATCAAGCTAAGGAAATACTGATTAAGAGGCAAGATACGCATCTGGATAGCCTTGCGGAAAGACTAAGAGAAGCTCGAGTCAGAGCAGTGATTCAGCCTATTCTCGCTGGGCAGGAACTGCCAGATGTACCACAGGATGATATTCGCTACGTTTTAGATTTAGGGCTTTGTACTAACGAAAATGGGTTGGCGATCGCTAATCCTATTTACCAGGAAGTGCTTCCTAGAGTACTTGCCTATGTAACAACTGCTTCGATTGGGTATCTTCAACCAATCTGGCTTAGTGAGCAAGGTGAATTTTTGCCCGATCGCTTGTTGGAAGCGTTCTTATTATTCTGGCGGCAGCATGGAGAGCCATTATTTAATAGTACGCCTTATCCAGAGATTGCGCCCCATATTGTATTGATGGCTTTTCTGCACCGTGTTGTTAATGGTGGTGGCACGTTGGAGAGGGAATATGCTATTGGTTCGGGAAGAATGGATATCTGTTTGCGCTATGGTAAGGTAACTTTGGCGATGGAGTTGAAAGTGTGGGCTGATAAAAAGCCCGATCCGATTAAGGAAGGGTTGCCTCAACTGGATAAATATTTATCAGGTTTGAGTTTGGATACAGGTTGGTTGGTGATTTTTGATCGCCGTAAGGATTTGCTGCCGCTAAGCGATCGCACGACTACTGAGAATGTCATTAGTCCCGCAGGGCGAGAAATAATTATAATTCGAGGCTAAAGACTAATTCCTATGTCAATACCAGAGCCAATTTTAGTTGTTTATGATGAACCGCTCAAAGCGATCGCCACTACAGATATACGTCAAGCAAGGGTTGATGAATTTTTAGCATCGAGGTCTTTGCAACCCAAGAGTCGTAAGGCTTATCAAGCGGACTTGCGAACACTTATGGATTGGTGCGATCTAGCTTGGGTGGATGTGAGTCGGCATAAGGTGACGCAGTTTAAAACTTTTTTGCTGAAGGAGCGTGAGTTGGCGTTGAGTTCGGTGAATCGGGTGCTGCGGACTCTGAAATCGTTTTATCGATGGATGTTGCTTTCAGAATATGTGGTTGCCGATCCGACCATTGGCATCCAGTAGGAGCGATTGCCAGATCCTGTGGCTAAGGATTTGGAGGAGGAGGAGGTGTTGCGGATTTATGAGGCGATCGCCCTTAGTAAAATGATGTTGCGCGATCGGGCTTTGTTTTCGGTGTTGTTGCATGGGTTGCGTGCGGAGGAAGTTTGTCTGCTGAATGTTGAGGATTATGTGAATGGGGAATTGGTGATTAAGGAGGCGAAGTGGGATAGTAAGGGGGAAGTGCCTTTGACGAAGTTGGGTATTCAGGATTTAGATGCTTATTTGGGTTGGAGGAGGGAGCAAGAAGGGGAATTATTGCCTGATACTGCTTTGTTTGTATCTTGTTCTAATCGCAGTCAGGGTAAGCGATTGACCTATTGGGGGATTCGTCATGTGATGGATGATTTGGCGGAGAAGACGGGGATTGATTTGCACTCGCATCGAGGACGACATACGTTTGCGACGAATTTGATTGTGAAGTATGAGTTAGATCCTTCTTTGGCGATGGAGTTGACTCGCCATCGTGATGTCAGGAGTTTTAGGCGCTATACCAATCGCAAGAATAAGATTGCGGCAAAACGAGCCTTTTTGAAAGCATCGGAGAGGTTGGATTAGACCTGTTATGGTATTAACTCTTAATCTAAAATATTGTCTGAAAACTACTTTGAGCATAGCTTTAAAGGTTATCTTGCAGGTTTTTACTTCTATCCTGTAGCAGCCATAAATTAGGCTGTCGGGGCTTTCGATTTGTCGAGGGAAGCTTGAAAACCCATACTTTGCAACAATATCGAGGTTTTTCATGTTAGCAATGATAATATGAAAACCTCGATATTATGGGATTCAGTTTGTTATTGTTAACTTTAACCTCGTTCAATAAAATAAGATCTGACTAATCCTGATGATTTGATTACATCGATTGCATCACAAAGTTCTTAATTCTGACTCTTGACATTCCTCGAATTCCCCAAGGATAGTCGATCGCATTCAGAGCAGTATTATGTTGTGGGACTTCCCAGAACTTTGAGAGATGAATTCCTGTAAGGCGACATAGTAGTAACCGATTGACTCCTTCATGGGCAACGATAAGAACATTACGAGATTTAGGTTGGGATTGGCTTTGAGTCAGAATATTGTACCATTCTGTCCAGACCCGATCGCTAGCTGATTGTAATGTCTCGCCCGAATAGTTTTGTAATCGATGGGGATTTTTGCGCCATAGGTTAAACTGTTCTGGATATTGGATTTTAATTTCATCTAAAGTCAAGCCTTGCCAATGCCCACGATAGATTTCGGCAAGAGCAGGACGAGTCTCTAGTGCAATGTTGTGGTGTTGCAAAATAATAGATGCAGTGTCTTTGGCACGAAGCAGCGAACTGGAGAAGGCTTGATGAATTGGTACATTTTTGAGGAATGTAGAAACGTTTTCTGCTTGTAGCTTGCCTTTATTGTTAAGTGGCACATCCGTTGAACCTTGAAGGCGATTTTGGTTATTCCAGTCTGTTTCACCATGTCGAACTAAAATAACGCGAAGTTTGACTGGCTTCACTAAGATTGATTGAACACTTTCGTCTGTGGGAGTAGATGTAGCTGATATGGAGTTAAAAAGGTTTAATCTAAGCATCACAAGCTTCTCCTAAAAAAATAATTTTGATTAGTTCTCAAAATTCCAATAATCTCTTTGAGAATCAATCACATTTATCTATCAGTTAAGAGATTAATAATTTTGCAAAATTTCCATAAGAGAAATGGTCTCAGTGAGTCTGACTCACTGAGACCATTTCTCTAGGTTCGTTGGCGATCGCTTAACTATTCTCTAACTGGTTGCAGCTCAGCGATCGCAGGGGGATTAGTGGTAGGTATCAATTGTTGGAAGAGATGTAGCACGCCTGTTTGATGATGGAGTGAATTGTAGATGGGATCTGCCATCAAGACTTGATGGGCTTTTTTCATCTGCCAAAGCGGAAGGCGGGGATAGAGGTGGTGGATGAGATGATAGCCTTCGTTATGGGTTCCCATGAAGAAGTTGATTAAAGGGTTGAGAATGCGATTGCGGCTAACATAGATGTCGTATTCGTGATTTGACTCCATCAGAGGATAGTGTTCGGCTAATTGGATAATAATGCCAATCCAAATGGCACTGGTGAAGAGTGGGACAATCCAGTAGAGCAGGACTGGCATTCCTAAACCTGCCCAGAGCATGACAGAGAGCAGTACTGTCAAATAGGATAAACGAATCACCCGTTCGGTGCTTTTTTCGTAGGGATTCCAGACGCGATTTTTGAGTAGAAAAGTGATGTAGCCGAGAGTCTTGAAGGGAATCATCCATAAAAACTGTTGCACATTTTCGGGAGAGCAGCCTTCACCATATAGCCCCTGTTCAACGATCGCCTTGTGATCAACATCGCGTTCTGTACCGAGGTTAGGATGATGACCATTTTGTAGAGAGTTGTGAGTGTTGTCGTAGCCACTAGCGCTTTCGAGAACTAGCCATGCTGCAAATACAGTCGAAAGAATGTAATTGAGTTGGGGATTTTTGGCGATCGCATTGTGAGTTGCCATATGGTTGATCACTCGCAATCCGCGTTGTTTTGCGCCAATGACTAAGACTGAGAGTAGGTAAGTTAAAGCAGCACCACTCAAGGGTAGATTTTGCCAAGCCCATAGGGATGCGGCGATCGCACCCATAATGCAGATCCAGTCTTCAAGTAGCATCATGATGCCATGCCAGTTGTCCAGTTTGTGTAATTTCTGAATCTCTGAGATTAATGCTTTATCAAAGCGATGGCGTTTGAACTTAGTTTTGGAACTCATTGGCTACTCCTAGAGAATAGATAAATAATCAAATTTGAGGAAATCAGCGAAGGAACTGATTTATTGCTGTTTATCTATCTGTTTAGAGAAAGCTAATTTTGCACATTTTTAGAGAGAAAATGCTCGATATAAGAAAGTAAAAATGCTTAAAATCAACAAAGGCGACACAATGTGCCGCCTTTGTCGTTTTTATTCTCTATAAGCCCGAATTATGGCGTGTGTTCCTTGTTCGCCTCCTTGACCATCATCCATCGCTTTAACGATATTAAAGAGTTGAGATGTTAATTCAAAGGCGGGTAAGGGTTTACTATTCTCTCCCAATGCTTCTTTGGCGAGGCGGAGGTCTTTGCTCATATGTTTGATCGCAAATCCAGGAGCAAAGTCACCGTCGATGATTTTGTTACCGAGATTGGCTAGTTGCCATGAGCCTGCTGCACCTGTGCTACAGACTTCGACAACTAATTTGGGATCGACTCCTTGACCGATCGCAAATTCGATCGCTTCACAGACACTAGCAAGGTTGATGGCGCAGAGTAGTTGATTGCAGAGTTTGATGGCTTGTCCGCTTCCTGATTCGCCGCAGTAGGTGATGGATTTGCCCATAGCTTGAAAGATTGGTAGGGCTTCTTCAAAATCTAGGCGATCGCCGCCGACCATGATCGTGAGTGTGGCATTTTGTGCGCCGATGTCGCCGCCTGAGACGGGGGCATCAAGGAAGCGTAATCCTTTGGCTTGTAGTTCGTTGGCAATTTCACGGGCGGCTTGGGAGCCGATGGTACTCATGTCAATAATCAGGGTTCCTTGTTTGGCATAGGTGGCGACGCTATTTTCACCTAGTAGGATTGAGCGCACGTCTTGGACATCGGAGACACAGGTAATCACGATGTCAGCTTTGGTGACGGCTTGCTCGATGGTTTCAACGATTTTGACTCCTGCGGCGGTGGCGATCACGGCGATGGGGCGACCTGCGGTGCGATTCCATGCGGTGACAGATAAATTATGTTTGGCAATATTGATTGCCATTGAGCCGCCCATGATGCCGAGTCCGAGAAAAGCAATGTTTGTCATAGTTTGGATAGTTGGAAGGTCAAAGATTTGATGATTGAAGGTTACGTTTTTATATCAACTGTCAGGTTTCTTTTTTTGCAAAATTTTTACGGTTTTGCACCATTTGCGCCATGCTGAAGCTTGTTGCTTGCTGTGCTATTAGCCTAGACCTTGGCAGGTGAAGGCTGCCCAGTAGGTGGGATTCTCGAAGGGGCGAGGATGGGCAAATACTGAAAATAGATTTGTTTCGAGACTGGGCTGGAATTTTCCGTCCTCGTATTTGCCATTTTTTGCTTCGTCTAGGGCTGTTTGGGCAGTTTCCCTTGCGGCTGTGCCTTCGGGTAGGCTCAGGGTGTAGTCGCGCAGTTGTTTGATGTAATCTTGGATTGAGTCTTCTAGGGCATCGCCAAATTCTGCTTCGATTTGTGCGCCTGACATCTCGCGGAGTTGGGCTTGGGCGATTTGGAGGGATTGGGCTTTGCGGTGGTGGGGATTTTCGCTTCTGTCGCGGTAGTAGAGGACGCAGATCAGGGCGGCGGAGAGTTGCTCCACTGACCAGAGTGTGCCAAAGACGGTGCGTGCGCCGACACAAAGGAAGCCACTGGCGATCGCGAAGATATCATCGGTAAGTTTTTTACTCAGTCCTAGTCCTGTTTCGCAGCAGGAGAGGAAGATATCGGAGAGTTGGGGTAAGCGCCATGTCAGGATTTGGGCAAGGGTGATGTCGCCATCTGCGGCGGTGAGGCTGGCGTTGAGGGGTTCGCCAAAGTCGAAGTTGCCGTGATGATAGACATGGAAGATGTTGACTTGGTGGATCAGTTGTTTGTAGGCGGCTTTGGTGGCTTGGTTGATGCCTTTGAGGTGGTTGGTTGGGGGGATTTTGCGAAGTTTGGCAATTTCATCTCCTTGGAATTGGGCATAGGGGACATCGCGGCTGGCTCCTGCGACGAGTCCATAGGTGAGGGGTTCGGGGATGGGGTCACGGATTTGGCAAAATTGCAGGACTTGGCAACTGGGGGCATAGCGGATCGTGAAATGGTCGCCGAGATAATTTGCCCTCACCCCCTGCCCCTCTCCCAGAGGGCGAGGGGTGAAAGGGGGATCAATAGGTAGGGCGATGAAGGGGATTTGATGGAGGTAGAGGTGGGGGATGAGGATGAGTTCGGTGATGTTTTGGAGGTATGCGGTGATCAGGTGGTTGAGTTGCAGTTTTTGGGAAAGTTCGATGAGGAAATTGGGGGCGTTGATTGCCCATTGTTGGCGGTTGTTTTGGCTTTGGGCGATCCATTCGTCAAAGATCCAATCATGGAGTTGATCGATGCCTTGATCGGGGATGACATGGAGATCGACCCTCACCCCCCAACCCCCTCTCCCACTGGGAGAGGGGGAGTTAGAAGAGTTGGGATCATGGCGGAGGATGAAGATGTAGGTGTTGTTTTTGGTGCTGTAGAAGTTGAGGAGGGCGGTGGTGGTGCTGCCTTGGAGGAGTTGGGCGGCGGCTGTGAGGTCGATGGGGGTGACTTTGGTTCCTGCTGCGGCTAGTGGGTCACGTTGGCGAACTTCTTGGTAGAGGCGATTGATTTCGCGGCGGTGGTAGTCGATTTTGGCTTTTTCATGGTCTTTGGGAGCGTAGCGGAGGCTGTCGGCGGTGGCGAGGTTATGGGTTTGGTTTTTGGGGTGATAGATTTTGTCGATTTCGCTTTGGTGATTGTCGATTTGATCGAGGAGTTCTTGGACTGCGGGGGGGATTTCGCCATTTTTGTAAAAGTCATGGACGTGCATGAGGTCAAGTAAGCGCTTGGATCGGGAGCGTTCGACATAGCTAAAGGCTTGGGCGTATTGGTTGAGGTTGATATATGCCTGCACAATGTTGCTATAGATTTCGATGGATTCGGCATGAATTTCTTCACGGCGAGTTTCGTCCTTTGCCCAACTGCGGGATGTTTCGACTGCTTCGATTGCTTGGGCATAACCTTCGACGGCAATTTGCCACATTCCTTCTTTAAAGCCAAGATTGCCAAGATTGCGTCCTGTTTGTAGGCAGTCTTTGGGAAATGCTTCACTAGTTCTTACTTCCAATGCGAGTCGATAGGATGCGATCGCCATCTCGATATTCTCCGCCCGATCGCCTTTTAGCCTGTCTTTGTAGGCATTTGCTAAGTTGTTCTGAGTCATTGCCCAGTCTTCTCGAAAATCTTCGCGGGTATAAACTTCCAAGGCGAGATGATAGCGTGCGATCGCTTCTTCAATATTCTCCGCCCGATCCCCTTTTAGCCTGTTTTTGTAGGCATTTGCTAAGTTGTTCTGAGTTGCCGCCCAGTTTTCTCGAAAATCTTCGCGGGTTCTTACTTCCAAGGCGAGATGATAGCGTGCGATCGCTTCTTCAATATTCTCCGCCCGATCGCCTTTTAGCCTGTCTTTGTAGGCAGTTGCTAAGTTGTTCTGAGTCATTGCCCAGTTTTCTCGAAAATCTTCGCGGGTATAAACTTCCAAGGCGAGATGATAGCGGGCGATCGCTTCTTCAATATTCTCCGCCCGATCCCCTTTTAGCCTGTCTTTGTAGGCATTTGCTAAGTTGTTCTGAGTTGCCGCCCAGTCTTCTCGAAAATCTTCGCGGGTATAAACTTCCAAGGCGAGATGATAGCGTGCGATCGCTTCTTCAATATTCTCCGCCCGATCCCCTTTTAGCCTGTCAGAGTAGGCATTTGCTAAGTTGTTCTGAGTTGCCGCCCAGTCTTCTCGAAAATCTTCGCGGGTTCTTACTTCCAAGGCGAGATGATAGCGTGCGATCGCTTCTTCAATATTCTCCGCCCGATCCCCTTTTAGCCTGTCAGAGTAGGCAGTTGCTAAGTTGTTCTGTGTTGCCGCCCATTCCGCAGGATATTGAGAATGGGTGAAAAAACTGAGCATAGTTTGATTGGCAGTGATCGCAATTTCTAAATTGATGGCGCGATTGCCAAGGGGAAATTGACTAATTAGCCCCGCAAAGTTACCGATAACAGCACAAATACCATAGGCTTGGTTAGGATCTGAGGTTTCAGAGAGCTTGGCTAAAGTCCATTGCTGTAAAATTGAGGCAAGATCGAGGGTGAGTTTGTCTTGATGCTCTGCTAAGAGGGGATAGATCACCCTTGGATCGTTGTTTTCATTAACTGCCTGCAATACTTCCATCAAAAAATTGAAAAGAGTATTCCTATCCACTGCCCTGTTACCACCACTCTGCTGCAAGAAATTAGTAATCTGTGCCGCCATATCTACCAAAAAATCTGCCGCACCCGCTTGCCCTTTTTCCCGCAGATAGTCCGCATGCTGCCCCATCACCGCCACCAAACCAAGATCCACCAATTCCATCTTGGCATTGAGAATATTCCCCTCCTCTCCATTGGGGCAACTCAAAAGCTCTTGAATCAAACCCACATATTGTTGTAACCGTTCTTCGTTATTCATACGTTTAGATTCCTAATAGTTTTTTGTTTTCCCTAAAATTAACCCTGCAAATAGCGCCACAAATCCGCCGCCATTTGTCGAAAAGTTGACTCCACTTGCTCATCAGTGAGATCCTCGGTTTCCTCATCGCTCAACACCGCAAACTCCCGATGGCTTTCGGCAAACTCGCGAATAGTAGACTCCTGCCTCGCCAACTCCTTGAGAGTACGCTCGATCGCTGACCTCTGCAAACTAGGCTCAGACTCTAACATCAAAATGCGTTGCAGCCGCGCCACTAGCTCCATTGGCGAAGATAGCTCCAAATCTGCCTCCACCTTCGATAACACATCATCCTCTTGCCGATGCGCCGCCAACTCTTTCACTTTATTTAAAAAAATGGGTAAATTGGCGATCGCATTTTCAGGTTTACTCGGACTAAACTCGCGTATATAAATAGAACTTCTCGATTCACCACAGATTACTCCTAATAGCACCACTCGATCCAACACCTCACTAAACTGCACCGCAACATAGGCAAGGCGACCATTTCTCGCATCTTCAGGAATCTCAATATGGCGCTGGTCAGGCAATACAGGACGACATTCAATCTGTCCAAGATCAGGCAAATAGAGATCCGCCACATCAAAGGGAGTCATAGGATTAGGATACCAGCAGTCACTAGCTTCGAGGTCAGTTTCTATTCGATGTCTCTCCAAAAAGAAACTCACGGCAAAGACTGCCAAGGTATTGAGATAAACTCGTCTCCCAGATTCCACATCATCCTGCTTCGCGGCAAAAATTCGCGCCCATTGATGCGCCTCTTGCGGCAAGATGACGGTTACTTTGCCTTCATCGTGGATGATCATTTCTTGGTAATTAGTTTCTTCTATTTCAAACATGGGTTTGGTTCCTTTGGTGATTGGTAATCGGTAATTGGGAATTGGGGATTATTCTTATGGGCTGTAGGTTAGGACTTGGGCGGCGATTTTGCCGATTTTTGGGGCGCATTTTTTGTCCCAGATCTGTTGTAGTTTGGGTTCGTCTAGTTTTTTGTAGGTCAGGTAGTCGTATTTGGGGCTTCGCAGCAGGTTGATGATTTCTGCGATCGTGAGCGGCTTTTGGTTCAACGGTTGAAACATTGGTAATAGTTTCTCTGCCATGAACTTGGGTGTGATCGCGGGGTAGTTTTTGTAAACGGGAATGTCTAGGCTTTCGCTATTAGCGATCGCTTCTCGAATTTGCTCAATTTGCAATGGCGTAAACAAATTCTTGATGAGCCGTCTGGTCAAGATTTTCGGATAGACATGACGGCGCAATTCGGCATCGATTTTGCTGTAATAGTACTTTCTCGCTTCAGTAATTTCTTCTGGGGTCGCATCCTCAGCGATTGGGCAGAACTCATTGACGATCGCTTGAAATTTCTCGCGCCCAAGGCAAAAATCATGCTTGAGTCGCATAGTTAATAGCCTGTAGGTCAGCTTCGGCTCATCTTTGATGTAGTTAATCACCCAAAAGTCATTTTCGAGGACATCCTTCTCAAAAGCTGCCAGTAACTTAGCTTCTTGCTTTTTTAACTTCTCTTGATCTGACTCAATGCGTTGGTTGAGGTCACTGAGGTTAGGTTTTGAATCACTATCAGCACTTGAAACTTCATTAGGTATATCCAAACTGATCTTCTTATAGAAATCAAGAAGTTCATATTCTAATCGTAACCTGCGATTTACCCAATTGATAAAGCATCCCGTGAAAGATTTACCTGTGGGATTAAATTCTGACGGCATTAACCTGATCGCTTTTGCAAGTACCGAATCAAGAATATTCTCATACTCGTCTCTAATCGGGTTTTCAAATCTTCCTCCACGAAAGTGCTTATCGGCGTTGTAGGGCAGCTTACGTATAAACAAGTACAAATGTCCAATCTCCCGCTTGTAACGAGGTGAAGCAATTGGCTGATGGGCGATCGCATCGATATGTTTGAAAAATTGGCGATCGCGTAGATCGTCGGGTTGTGGCTTTTTGTGAGCATAATCATAGGCAATTTGCCAAATGCGATACCAAGGATGATTAGGGTCAGGGGGCATAGATGAAGCTTTGGGAATGAGGGTGGCTGTCATCGTTTAAATTACTCCATATTTCACTAAAAAGTCTGTAAACAGTACATAAATACACATAAATTAAGGGATATAGCGATCGCTCTTTTGATCGCCACATCCCTTTATCTGCCTTACAAAATTTTTTCTGCAAAAAATTAAAACTAAAATCAAACCAAGTATTGATAGGCAGCGCAAGTTGCCGCCTATCAAGGAGTTAAGGCTGCCATAGCCCCTTTTGTTGTGCCTGTGCCTCTTGGACTTTTGCCAAAATCTGCGCGCGATCGCGACAGGGTTTAGCTAAGAATTGCGATGAGGTGGTGTAGCCACTGGCGACCTGATGGGCATTTAAGGAGATATTCTCGCGGCGATCGTATAGCTCCACAATAGGTGTACCATTGCTATCAGCGATCGCAGTCAGCATTAAGTTATCCGCACCCGTGCGATCGAGCAATTGTTGCAAGTTCTGAGTCGCTGCGCCAAAAAGTGGACTATTGGGCATTGGTGCGGTGAGTCCACACAAGATCACTTCTTGAGGTTTTCCACTAATTTCTAAGACAACTTGGTTCCCTGAAATTGCCTTAGCGATCGCTTTGGGCTTCTGTTGAGAATTTGCTTTAGGTGCTGCCTGTGCTGGTTCTGCTCCCATACTTGCTGCGGCTATTTGATTGGAACTTGGGCTAGGAGTGTTGGTGCTGCGATTGGGGAGGATTTGATTAAAGGAGAATATACCAATCGCAATTCCAATCAATCCTGTACAACTGCCAACAGCGATCGCGATCGGCAACCATTTAAAGTCTGGATCGTTGAGATCTTTGTGATGGTCACAGGCAAAGCATTTAAACACGTTAGGTTTAATCTGCGTGAAGGATATTTTGCTGCACTTAGGACATTCATGAACTTTGTTTTTAGACATCGCTCGCCTCACGCTTTGCAATTATGGTTATTCTTTTATCAGTCTGTTTACTGTTCCTTTTGCAATATTTATTCTGTAAAAAAAGCGGCGCAATGCACTGATGAGCATATTAAAACCAAAAAGCTTGTTCCGCCCGCTTAGCGAGCAGAACAAGCTTTTTGGTTTCCAATTTATTTATGCCTAGCGGTCTAGCTCAGAGCGAAACACATCCTGCTCACGCAAGCCTTCAGGCAGTCTTGCTCGGATCAAGTTGCAAACAGGGCGATCGCTAGCATCAATATAAGCAGCTTCGATCAACTTATGTTCGCGGGTCTCCAGAAAAGCAAAGTACAAAGCATTCAGAGGCTGGTTAGGACGATCCTTCTTGCTTGCCAAGATACTGTTAATCACATGATTACCATATCTATCATTTAAAGTCAGATGCGCCTTCAACCGACCTCGAATATCATTTTTAGAACGCCCAACATATTGAGTGTTATAGCTCCAACCCGTTTTGGTAGCGATCGCATAGACTCCACCTGAAGGTGGTGCTTCTCGCAGATTACTGGTATCGAGTTGACCGTTAGCATCAAAACGACATTCAATCCAATTACTCCAAGCCATTGATATTGCTCCTAATCAGAGAAAGTTAATGAAGTGAGCGACCGAGTAACACTCGTCTTGCTCTATATCCCCATCAGATTCCCTTCCAAGTTTTTTGCAAAATCCAACACTTAATTAGCGATCGCACTACCACCGAAAATGTAATACCAAATGAAGAAATGGCGTAGCCATTTCTTCATTTGTATCTAGCGTAAGCCTTGGCAGATGAAGGCTGACCAGTAAAAGGGAGAGGCGAAAGGACAACCCTTGGGGTTCTCCTTAATGTATTTGGCTAATACTTTACTTGCGGCATTGATGCTCTCAATTAGGGCTTGATTGTTCTGCGCTTTTGCGGCTAGAAGCTTGGTATTTAGATACTGCACTAGGGAGAGGGAAGTAGCAGTGCGGAGTTTGGTTTGGGCGCGATGGATGGCGGTGGGTCGATCGCAAATCTCTCCATCTTGCTCACCATTCTCACCCTTGCGCTCATCATAATAGAAGGCGCAAAAGAAGGCAGTGGCGATCGCATCGACAGACCAGAGGGTACTAATCACGGCTCTTGCGCCTGCGGTGAGGAAGCCTGTGCCAAGGGTAATCAGATCATCACTGGCGCGAGGTAAGCCCAAGTTAGTTTCACAGCAAGACAGAAACACCTCATCGAGATCGGGCATTGCCCAAGGTGGGGTCATCAGTTGTCCTGTGGTGACTTCGCCATCGGCAAGTTTGAGGGCAGATTGCATCGAGTTCATCAGGTCGGCGGCGGCGTGATGGCTAGAGTGCAGGTGTTGCAGTTTGCCATTGATAACGAGTTTTTGAAATTCGGCAACGGTGGCGGCTTGTCCTTTGAGTCTTAGGGCATCGGGGATTTGATAGGTTTGGGCGATGATGTCACATTCGAGTTGGGCAAAGAAGAGATCGCTGGTGGCATCTTCGACGGAGCCGCGTTTGAGGGGATTGATGGGGTTGCGCTCTTGGCAATATTGCAAGATCTGGGCGCTAGGAGCATAGCGTAGCTTAAAGCGATCGCTGAGAATTACCCTCACCCCCTGCCCCTCTCCCAGAGGGCGAGGGGAGATTGGTAAAGCGCCAAAGGGAATCATGTGCAGGAGTAGGTGCGGAATGATTACTAATTCTTGAATGTCGAGATCGGGTTGGGTGAGCTTTTGGGTGAGTTCATTGATTTGGAGCAGTTCTGCGAGTTGGGCTAGGCGTTGATCGATTGACTCGCGCCATGCTGCTGTTTCTCCTAAATATGGAATCAACCAATTGTCAATCAACCATTGACGCAGAACGTTTCTGCCTAAACCTTGGCAATCATGGCGGATGAGGCGTGGTTGTTGATTTTGATCTTGGCAAAGGACAAAGAGATAGGTGTTGTCGTTGGTGGTGTAGATGTAGAGAATGGCAGTGGTGGGGCGATCGATTAAACCTTGCATAGCTTGGTAATCGAGGCTAGTGACTTCGAGTTTGCCTGCAAAGACGGGATCGAGTTCGCGCATTCTTTGCCAGAGTTGGTCGCGCCTTGCTTGGAGTTGAGAGATTTCGGCGATCGTCTTTTTGAGGCTGTCTTCAGTTCGCTTTGTGCCTGCGGTGGCGAGTTGTTTGGCTTCGCCATCTCCTTCCTGTTGTTGCTTGATTTCAATGATGCTGCCGATCTGGTTATATTCTTCCCAGAGTTTTTCCAGTTCGGGTTTGTGGGTTGCCATCCACTCTCGGATTTCTGGGGCAATTTCACCATCTTTGTAGAGGTCATTGGCTGCCATGAGTTCTACGAGGTAGCGACTGCGGGAGCTTTCGGCGAGGCTGATGGCGGCGGGATAGTCACCGAGGGCGATATGAGCTTCTATGGAGGTGGCATAGACGCTGATTACGTCTTCCATGACCTTTTGGCGATCTTGATCGTTTTGATTGATGCGGCGTAAATTTTTGGCGGCTTCAATCACACGGAGACAGACCCGCAGTGTTTTTTGCCAGTATTTTTGTTTGCTATAGAGTCGGCTGAGGTTTCTACCTGTTTTAATACATTCCACAGGCAACACCTCTGGCTTAAATTCTGCAAAAGAACACTCATAAATTTCTGCTGCCCGTTGTGAATTTACCTCTGTTTCCACTCCCAGTTCTGACAAGGTGAGGTAGGCATTTCCCAAATTGGTGAGGGTGGAAGCTAAGTCGCGGGTTAAGCCTGCTGCTTCGCGAATCTGTGCCGCCCTTTCATAGGAGGCGATCGCTTCGCGTAAGTTCGCTTCGGGCGCGATTCCCAGTTCTGACAAGGTGAGGTAGGCAACACCCAAATTGGTGAGGGTTTGAGCGTATTTGGGTAGATTATCTTGGCGCAAATTGAGAACGATTTGATAACCTGCAATAGAAATCTGAGTCGTCTCATAATGCTTACTATTTGGGAAATCACTGACTCTAATACAGACATTTTCCACCAAGCCAGCAATATCTTCTTTCGCTTGAGGATTTTGCGATAGAAACAACTCTACAAATGGCGCAATCACCGAGCCTAAGTCAATTGTGACCAGTTCCAGATTTTGCTGCATCACCCGATGTACCGCTTCATCTTCACCGCCACTTTCCACCTCCGCCTGCACCAGACTCAGCCAAAATTTCAGTAAATCCTCTGATAAATTCCCAAGCATACTCACCTCTTGAGCATCCGTACCCATCTGCTCCTGCAAAAACTCCATCAACTGCTCCGCCAGATTTTGCAAAAACCTTGCCTCATTCTCCTGCCCATCCTTCTCCAACTGCTCCGCCACCGCCATCACCGTCATTAAAAAGCCCTGATCGATCAAGTCCTGATAACGATTGAGAATTGCATTCTCCTCACCATTTGGGCATCTCAGCAAAGCCTGAATCACTTCTAAATATTGCCCGATGCGTTCTTCACTCATATCAAAATCCATTGTCTTACTCCTGTATTTGTTGACGTAATGCTGCAATTTCAGCCACACTTAAACCCGTACTATTACTAATTGCTGCATCATCCAGCATCGGCAATAGCTGACGGGCAATAGCCAATTTGGCATTCAGTTCACCTTCCTGCCGCCCTTGCTGTAACCCTTTCTGTAGTCCTTGATGTAATCCTTGCTGTAGCCCCTGTCTTAGACCTTGCTGTAATCCTTGCCTTAGACCTCTTTGCATCGACCTTTCCGCCAGAGTTTGCTGATCGTAGATATAAAACATGCGTTTTTCTAGATCATCCAACTCCTCACGAGTCATATTTGACGTTCGCGCAATCTCGAAGGCACGGTTAATCTCTGGCACTGTCTGCATCACCTCTGGCACAGACTCCAATTGCCTTGCAGATTTCATAAAATAAATCCACTTGTCGGTCAAGGTTTCCAAATCTGCCAACTCCTTAGTAAATTTGGGCAGCTCGATAAATACCAGTTCCAGATCGTAGATAGGATAGTCAGTAAGATCGTTTTTCTCCTTGAGAACAAAATGTGAGATACATTTCTCAAACTCAGAAAACATCTCAAAATCAGCGATCGTCAGCGCAATTACGGGCTGAAGATTCATATATCGTTCACCAGCGTCAAGTTGTCCCGCATAGGCTTTAGCGGCATTGTATAAAATCCGTTTCTCAAAGCCTTCCACATTCAAAACCTGCATCTCAATAATCACTGAAGCAGTTTGATTATTTTCATCAATGATGGTTGCCTTCACATCCACATAGGTATCCTTCACACCGCGTATTTTCGGCGCAAGATAGGGATCAATAATTTCTAGGTCTTGAATAACGGGTTTAGCGTCATACAGCAAAGCATTCAAGAAGCTAATCAAAATATCATGGCTCTGGTCTGAGCCAAAGATTTTTTTGAAAGCATAGTCAATTTTAGGATTAATAAATTGCATAGTTCTAGCTCCGCATTTTTCGCTAATCTTGCCACAGCGACTTCAATCTTCGCAAAATCACCCTCGCCATCTTTTCCTGTTGCTCCTGTTCCATAACATCCATAGACTCTGGCGGTGAATCCACCAATTCTTCAGACTGTTGATCCTTATTATTTTTCAAAGCCAGTTCTCTCATCACCGAAGACTCCTGCAAGTTGCCACAGATCATCGAGATCATCATCTGGTCATCAATATCTGATTTAACCAAGTCCTCTAAATGTCCAAAATCATCCAAATCAAAAGCCGCAGCCCTAATCTCAAAAGCCAAATCTTCAGGAGCATATAACTCACTCAAAAAGATAGGTTTTGTCAAATCGCGACTTGCTAGTTCTACCGCAGGCAAAAATCCCAAGATCTCAAGCTCCACTAAGTCATCAGGCAAGCGCACCACCACATAGGCAATTCTAGGCGTATTGCTGCTAGAGTCCATCTCTGGATAAACATCGGGCGAAATTGTAAAGTCTGTCACCCCATCTTCAACAATGCAGCATTCGATTTTGTAATCTTTATTCACGATCAGATCCGCCACCTCTGACCCATTGCGTAACAAAGGATCAGCAAAGTCGCCACTAGCCACATCTGCCTCTAATCCCAAATCATAGTTGAGCCAATCGGTAACTCCCGCCAAAGCCACTGCGCGATCGAATACAGCCCTGCGTTTAGAAATTGACTCATGACACAAAGCCATCTCTTCCGCTTTAGTAATTGCCCAATCGGTCAAAGGTACAAAGATAGATTGTGCAGATTGCGATTGTTCTATTGTTTGCGTAGACATAAGGTTCTCCAAGTAAAAAGTAGAAAGTAGAAAGTAAAAAGTAAAAAATCTTATAATTCGTAATTCGTAGTTCTCAATTACGAATTACGAATTGCGCTTCTTGACATTAAAGAGTCGGACTGCCTTAGTTAATGTCATTACGCCTGTAGTGCGCCAAAACTCCTCAACCATCTCTTTTGTGATGTTGTAACCATATTTCTCCACCAGTTCGCGGGTGACTGCTTCAAAGCCTCGTACTGGATGCTCAGGAGTATCAAAGCAAACGCAAAACTGCTTTGCGAGATACTGCACATGGGCATTCGGGCAACGCTCACCATGCTGATCCTTCATACAAGCCTTAGTTAAAACCCCATCACGATCTGCCTCCACCGTTTGGCGCAATGTCTCAGGCTCATAGCCCTCCAGATGATTCAAAACATATTGTCCAAGATAAGGATAAGCATCACGCACTAAAATACTATTCACAGATGAGTTGGGTGCGCCCAGTGACTTAGAAATCTCCTGTAGAGACTCTCCATCAATGTGCAGTCGCTTAAGAATTATATGGGCATTGATTGCAGGGTTATCTTTAACCACCATCTCCCGTAACTTACCTTCTGGATCGTGTTGAATTACTTGTTTCACATCGTTATAAACGGTCTTAGTAGGCTTAACAGCAAGACTACGATGAATAGCGCTACGGCTGCGGTTAGGTGAGTGAATTTGACCATCTTCATCAACTTGATCTATTGGACTAGTCTCTTCTCCATCGTCATTGGTAATCATTCCATTGCCAATGATTGCCTTGACTCGCTGCTTTTTTGGCTTTTGAGTTGTTTCATCAATAACTTTTTCACCAGTCAAAGGGTCTTTAACTTGAATGGTTCGATAGTTACGCTTAACATCATCACCACATTCTCTCAATCGCAAGTCTTGAAGCCTTTGGCGTAAAGTTCTATTCATCCAAATTACTAGGCAGATCATCAGAGAGGAATGTTTACTGTGCTTCCTAATGTCAAACTCTTGAAACTTCTTCTTAAACCATTCATACGTCTTGTCCAAAGCTTCATTCTCATGATTATTCACGATCGCCAAGCGTCCCGATCGCAACACAACCTCAAATACAACGCTCGGATCTTGTGCCATGAGTGCATCAACATCACGACCTTGTAAAATTTCCTCAACTTTTTTTAGTTTTTGTCGTTGAGACTCTTTAAAATTACGATCGCACATAAATTCAGCCTTAGACTGCGCCTCAGGTAGCGCCTTGGATAGGTGGTCTGCGATCCGATCAGGAAAATCAGATTGCGAACCTTCCTCAAATTTTAATTCATCCGCCATATTGCCTCACGGTTAAGTTAATAAAACATAAAATTTAGATAGATGGTAAATATATAGAAGCCTGCAAACACCAAAAAATTAGCGTCTGAGTAGTAGTCAAAACTCGATCGCTAATTTTCGCTAAATTCCCAAAAAACTTTAAAAAACTTTTTTTAGCCCTAACGCCTTTGCTGAATCTGCCCCATTAACCAAGCCAGATCCTCTGGTGTGGCTCTTGTCAGCAGCATCTCCGCACTACGCCGAAAGTCAAAACTTACCCCCACGCGATCGCCCATTGCTGCCTGATACAAATATTCAATTGGGTTGACCTTTCCTGTGTCTTCCCCTGTCGCTAATACCCGATTGAGGCGTGGCATTGTCTCTAGGTCGATTAAATGAATTAGCTCATCCAAACAGCGATCGAATTGCCTTTGGGTCAAATTTGCGTCCTCTAGAGGCAGTTCTACAGAGGCGCAAATTTCGCCATCATTTGGATCGGTAGCAAAGCGGATTAAGGGTTCGCTATAGCTGATATGTAGCAAAGTTTGATAGGCGACTCCTTTAAAAAGATTATCTTTGAGATGACAAAGCTGCGGCGCGAGAAACTGCACATATTCTCCATTCTCTTTAAGCCGAATAAAGATCAATAGTTGCGGAATAGAACTGGTGCGGACTCCTGTAATTACGGTTTGCGATTGGCGATCGATTTCGTATTGCCATTGTTTGTTTTCAAGTCGTTGCGCGATCGCGTTTAATGTAGTTGCCATATATAAATCTCTTGGTGATTTGCCTAACTGAATGATCTAATCCATCAATTTTAGGAAGCTAGTGTTTGTATATCGGAACTAGCTGGAGTTTTTTTGCAATTTTAACCAAGTCCTTGAATTGTGAAGGCAGCCCAGAAATCAGGTGAAGCAAAGGGCTTAAGGTGCGCTTTCTGCTCTTTAGGTTCTGCAATTAAAGCTAAGGCATTACTTAGTTTAGAGAGAAGTTTATCAATCTCTTTTTTCTGTTCTTTTTTCTCAGGATCATTTTTGATGTTGTCATAGACGGCATAGAGTGGAGTCAACAATTTACCGAGATATGCTTTTAAATCCCAGTCTATGGCGATTTCGTGCAAATCCATTCGTGTCATTTCTCGTAATTGAGTCTGAGCATTTTGTAAGGCAGTCAGGCGATCGCAACCCTTTTGACGTTCTTGATGATAGAAAATAGAAAAGATCGCAGTGGCAAGATCATCGACTTTCCAAAGAGAACTAATCACACTTCTTGCACCTGCACAGAGAAATCCTGTACCAAGGGTGACAATATCATCAGTGAGGTTTTGCGATATGCCTAAGCCTGTCTCGCAGCAGGAGAGGAACACATCGACAATATCGGGATAGCGGGAGGTGAGTAACTCGCCGAGGGTGATTGCGCCATCGCCAAGCAGGAGCATGGACTCTAGGGGAATATCGAGGCGTGCTTCGGCATGGTGGCTAGATAGGAGGGCGCGAGAATGTTTGAGGGCTTGACGATAGGCGGTTTTGGTGGCGCTTTGCTTTCCTTGGAGGCGGCGTGATTGCTCGATCGCGAACATCTTGGCAATTTGTGAGCCTTCAAAGGCGGCAAACATCAGGTCTTCGCGGGTATCTTCTACGGTGCTAAATTGGGGAATCTGCTCTGCAAAGGGAACATCTCCGCGATCGCTACAGAATTTAAGAATCTGAGTGCTAGGAATATAACGGATTTTAAAGCGATCGCTGAGATACGATCCCCCTAAATCCCCCTTATTAAGGGGGACTTTATCTTCTCCCCCCTTCGACAAGGGGGGCTGGGGGGGATCAATCGGCAAAGCGGCAAAGGGGATTTGGTGTAAGGCTCGGTGGGGAATGATGATTAGTTCTTCAATATTTTGGAGATGTTCGGTAATGAGGCGATCGATTTGTAATGTCTGGGCGAGTTGGCGCAGGAATTGGGGCATATTTGCTGTCCATTGTTTCTTGTCCAATCGGTAGGGATTGAGCCAAGTGTCATAAATCCATTGATTGAGATCGGCGATGCCGATGCCATTGAGGTCGGCGCAATGGAAATAGGTGGGTTCCCCAGTGGAACGCAGGATCAAGATATGGACATTAGTATCGGTGCTGTAGATATTGAGGATGGCGGTATGGGGCTGATCGCTGATCAGGGCTTGCATAGCCTTGAAGTCCAGAGCATCGACTTTTTGTTGTGAAGCAAGCACAGGGTCGCGGCGGCGTAGTTCTAGCCAGATTTCTTGTTTTTCTTGTTCTAGGATTTTAATTTCGGCGGTGAAGGCTTCAGTACGGGCGCGTTGGTCACGGCTGTCGTGCAGTTCTCTGGTGGCGGTAAGAGATCGCTCATCTCCTAACAAAAGTCTCAAGATGCGATCGATTTCCTGTTGTTTGGCTTCGTAGGCGGTGAGTAGTGCTTTGACTTCTTCAGGAATTTCCGCATCGCCATAGAGGTCTTTGCTATGCATGAGTTCCACAAGGCGGCGCGATCGGCTCCGTTCGACATATTCCATGGCTTTGTCGTACTGTTTGAGGTTGATGTATGCCTGCACGATGTTGCTATAGATGGAAATAGAATTTGCCTGTACTTCTTCACGGCGAGTTTCATCCCGTGACCAACTGCGAATATTTTCCACTGCTTCAATTGCGATGCTATAACCTTCGATGGCAATTTCCCATAGTCCTTGTTTAAAGCCAAAATTGCCCATATTTCTCGCAGTTTGCAGACAATCAGTAGATCGCATGTCTGAAGTATGCACCCGCAAGGCGTTGCGATAGGCGGCGATCGCATTCTCGATCTCTTGCTTGGGATTCTCAGAGAACGGTGCTAAACGACTGTAGGCGTTGCCGAGATTATTTTGGGTCATCGCGAAATCTTGAGGGAGTTCGGCTTCTTTCCTAACCCGCAAGGCGTTGCGATAGGCGGCGATCGCATTCTCGATCTCTTGCTTGGGATTCTCAGAGAACGGTGCTAAATTGCTGTAGGCGGAGCCGAGATTATTTTGGGTCATCGCGTATGCTTGAGGGAGTTCGGCTTCTGTATAGACCCGCAAGGCGTTGCGATAGGATGCGATCGCCAGTTCGATCTCTTGCTTCGGATTCTCTGAGAACGGTGCTAAATCGCTGTAGGCGTTGCCAAGATTATTTTGGGTCATCGCGAAATCTTGAGGGAGTTCGGCTTCTGTCCTAACCCGCAAGGCGTTGCGATAGGATGCGATCGCCAGTTCGATCTCTTGCTTCGGATTCTCTGAGAACGGTGCTAAATCGCTGTAGGCGGAGCCGAGATTATTTTGGGTCGTTGCGTATGCTTGAGGGAGTTCGGCTTCTTTCCTAACCCGCAAGGCGTTGCGATAGGCGGCGATCGCCCGTTCGATCTCTTGCTTGGGATTCTCAGAGAACGGTGCTAAACGACTGTAGGCGGAGCCGAGATTATTTTGGGTCTGGGCTGTTTTTTCAGGGTTATCAGTGCGGAGACTGAGGACATATTCATAGCCTGCGATCGCACTGATGATCTTGCCTCTGGGATTGCCTAAAGGAAAATCTGTCAAATGAATAGAAATATTTTCCGTTAGCCCAACAATATATTCCTGCAATTCTGAACTATTTGCCGCAATCAACCTTCGTGAAGCCTCAATTAAAGCATTCCCTAAGTTCTCATTCACAAAGCCCAAATTCTGAGCAAGCAGTTCAAAAATTCCACTTTGTCCATTTTCTTGCTCTGCGGCAAATAGTTGATTACAAAAATTGCTCATTTCCTCTGGATTAACGCTATTCTCCTGCTGTAGAAAACTTGTAATCTGTGCCGCCATATCTAACAAAAAATCCGCCGCACCCGATTGTCCTTGCCCCCGCAGATATTCCGCATACTGCCCCATCACCACCACCAAACCAAGATCCACCAATTCCATCTTGGCACTAAGAATATTCCCCTCCTCTCCATCAGGACAACTCAAAATCTCTTGAATCAAAACCACATATTGCTGTAACCGTTCTTCATTATTCATAATCAATCCAACTCCATTAAAAAAAATTTACCAAACCCGATTATCCAACCCACGCAATTCAAAACTATTCCCATAGTCAGAGATCGCCACATCACTCACCCCATACTGCGCCACATACGCCGCCTGTTGTGGAATCGGACATAGAGAAAGCGGCAAAATTTCTAAATCAAAACCGCGATCGCCCAACTCCCGCAATAATAACTCAGGCTCAGGGCGATCGCGCCATGTCGACACCAAATTAAAAAAAGTAGATCGGTAACCCAAACTATGGGGCATCACCTCCGTTAAGCCAATCTCATTCAACGCCACCGCGATCGCCAAACAATGGGACTGATAGACTTGCAAATCCTGCATCGCCTGCTCAAAGGTCGCATTCGCGATCGCCGCCGCCAAAGGGTGCATCCTGCCATTTAAACCAAACTGATTTTCTAATCCTAAATCGCGATATTGGCGATAGGGATGCTGCGTAAACCACACCAACTTTTGATAAAGCTCTGCATTATCCGTAATAATCGCCCCACCCTCACCCGCACAAAGGGACTTCCCAACCGTAAATGACACCACGATCGCATCTGCCAAACTACTCGCAGGCAAGCGATCGCGACAGGCCCCCAAACTCTGAGCCGCATCCGCAATATACCAAAGCCCAAACTCATCAGCAATGTCTCGCAACCCCTGCATATCGCAAGGATTGCCAAACAGATCCACCGCCAAAATCGCTTTGACCTCTGGCGTAATCGACTCTCTCACCGCCACAGGATCGAGGGTATAGGTGACAGGCTCCACCCCTGCAAATACAGGCTGATTGCCCAAGAGCAACCAACCCGCAAGGGTTCCGCCATAGGTTAGGGGCGTAGTGATAAACTGCTCCTGCTTTAAATCCAGAGCCAAAGCGATCGCCAATAATGCCGTAGTCGCATTCGAGCAACAGAGCGCATATTTTTTGCCATAGTGCCGTGCTAACTTATCTTCTAGGGCAGCGATCGCCCCAGTACCAGAAAGATGAAGTCTCGGATCTCTCTGGTAATATTCCGTAACTGCGGCGATCGCTAAATCCATATAACGAGACGATTTAGAGGTTTGCATGGGGCTTTAGCTCCTCAATACGACGTTCCAATTCAGCGCGATCAATTTCACCCGTAACCCGATTAACTAAACCATCCAAATGATCAGGAAATGGATAGGAATCCAAACAATCTGCCCAAGGGAAAAATGACTTAGCAGAACAAGTCGCCACTGCCCATAGGTCAGCATAAATAGAAGAAATGCGATCGCTTGGCACAGTGCAATCTTCAGCCGCAAACAAAATATGCTCAGGCGAGAGACTGCCCTTAAGTAAAAGCGCATTGCTCAGAGCAGCCCGAATATGGCGAGGATTTGCTCCTTTTGTATAAAAGAGATTCGCAGCTTGGGCGATTTCTCGATCCTGCAATGAGAGAGTAAGACTCCCTTGGCGATCGACTCTTTGCGCCGTTGCCAGCACAATCGCCCCATAGTCAGACCGCAAAGGATGCAATACAGGAATCATCATAAATCGCGATCGCATGGCTGCCCCAATCCTATAGGGACAATTAGTAGTCGCAAGCAGCAAAGACTTACCGCGCAAACTCTCATCCGCAAGGGCAGTCAATAGCGCTGCCGCCACTGCCCTCGTTGCGCCACTATCGCCATCAAAATCCGATCGCTCTAAGGGCAAAGCTTCCGTAATTTCATCCACAAAGGCAATATTGGGAATCGCTTCCTTGCGGGTACGCTGCTGCAATTCCGACTTGCGTTCCGTTTCGCCCACAAAGCCTCCCTTGGGGCTATGCATCTGATAAGCCGACACTCCCGCTAACTTCGCCACAGCCAAACTCATCTCCGTCTTACCCGTTGCTGGTGGCCCCACTAGCAAAACATTCATCGGCATATGGGGACTGCCCTTCTCAAGATGTGCAGCCAACTGGCGTAATACTTGCTGCGGCTTGCTGCTGTTGACTCCCTCTAATGAATGATTGGGATCAATTTGAGCAGTGTCCAGCACTGTTAAAGTTCCTTCCGATTGCATCTGCACATCCGCACTTTTTTGAGCCACCAATTCCTTTGCCGTGATCAAGCGATCGCCACGATGGGAAGCCCTAATCAGACCCTCCAGACCACGATTAGGCGTATTGCTAGTCAAAAAAGCAACATTCTCTAGACTTAATCCTTCCTCAAATTTTGCCTTGTCATACAGTTGCAAAGCCGCTTGCAAAAACACCAATTTTTCCTGTGCTTTGGGTTGAGGTAAATGGATCGGATGGACAGCCGATCGCACTAGGGAACTGACTAGCGCCGCATCATGGGTATGCCAAATCACCGCATGACCATTATTTCGCATCGCTAAACTCTGCGCCAACAGATTGCCATGTTCAGCCGCCACAATCTGAGCATCGGAAGGGTTGCCCTGACAACTAGGGGCAAGATCTTCGGCAAAGTCTAACAAAAAGCAAACCCGCATCTCGCCACCATTGGCGCTAGGCAAAGCGCTGGTATTTCGACAAAAGCTAGAAATCCCCCGCAACACATGGGGAATCTCTTGATCATCTTGAGGAATATTGAGCAAGTGATGGGCGTGAAAAGCGGTCTCAAGGGTTTGGCGATCGCGATCGCTCCCCAAGGTCGCCGCTTCGAGATCTAGCCCTTCGGCGCGACTATAGGTAACTAAAGTCATGCCATGTGATGCCTTTAGTTCCTGTCGCAAAATCTCTAGTAATGGTCCTAGTCGTTGGGTTTCAGGATAGACATCTAAATCACGAATCGAACGTCCTGATAATAAAAAGGCGGCACGACCTTCTTTAATACCTTGAAGAATTGGTTGTAATGTTGTAGTCATAAATGTATTTCTCAAAGAAATTCTCAAATTAATAAATTTGCGAAGTCATCTCTAACTGCGTAGCAATTTAAAGATGACTTCGCTGTAGTGGTGAATTAGTGGCGAATCTGTGACTGCTTCTGCACAGGACGAGGCTTTGCTGCTGCCTTGCGCTCAGTTTGCTCTGACGATGCCGCTTTTGCCTTGGGCTTGACCTTCTGACTCACAAACTGTCTTGCCGCCTCTAGCTCAATGATGCCGCCCGTAAACTTGCGATCGCGATCGCCCATCTTCACACCTTCCGCTTCAAGGGCAACATGGAACGCATCAAGGATTTGATTGCAAGTGTGGTCACTGGAACCAATAATCTCCGTCACCATACTGATGTCATGATCGCGATCGCTGCTAATCTCCGTCACCAATACCCGACCCGTATCATCACTCGCCGCTAGGCGCACCTTGCCATTGACCATGCTTGTCGCTGCCGATGGGATCTGCGTAAACCCAACCTTAAGCGCAGCATTCTGCACCGCCAAACTCAAACGTTCCACAAATACCTGTTGATGAGCATTCTCCAAAGTGGTTTGGAATGCCTGCAAGTTTTGCGCCGAAGGATTATTTTGCAAAGTTTGCAGAGACTGGGTGATGACTCGCGGATCATTGACCATGTAATTAGAAGCGATCGCCAATGCTGCCACTGTATTAGCTTCAGCAATACTCAATCCTTGGTCGTGCGAAATCGCGATCGCTTGCTGTTGCATAGTCTGAGCTGATGTCCGCAATTCCTTTGCAGATTGGATGGCAGTACTTACCAAACCGATGGAAGACTGTACTGCCTTAAAAGCCATTTGAGCAGCAGCACTCAATCCTTTAGCAGTCATGGCGATTAATGCGCCAGTGGCTTGCATTGCTTTCTGAGATTGGGCAGAGAGACTCATTGAAGTTCCCTGCACTACAGGATTCCGTTCAATTGCAGACATAAATTCATACTCCTATTGCGAAGTGCTTTAGTAATAAATACAAATCCGAGTTAAGCGCCAAAATTTTGCAGATTCTCAATTCTTTCTTAGCAAATAATCTCAAAACGACAAAAAGCCCTTCACATCGAAATGCAAAGGGCTTTTAAAATCGAGCTTTTAGACCTTAAGGGCGTACTTCCCTCTCATTTTGTTGAGCATTGCGCCGCAATTGATCGCGATAAAAGTCCCTTTCGGCGGCGGCATTATTTTCATTATCATCGGCATCATCATTATCAGCGATCGCAACAGTTTGAGGATCTCTAGGCATTGGATTAGGTCTTGGATTGCCCATCATGCCATCATTCAAATTTTCGGGAGGACGGCGGCAAGGGCGAGGGAGAGGCTGATCCCATTGCAGAGTATCAAAAAACTCAAAATCTACTTCACGAGGACGTGGTGGTAGTCCTGTGATCGCCTCATCGCCCCTCGCATAGTTGACAAACCATCCCGTAGTATGAGCAAACGCTAAAGGAGGAATTTGTGCTTGAGGATAGGCATTATTGTGGCGTTCATAGAGTCGCCCCAACCGACCAAATACTCTAATTGCTGTATTCTTAGCCTTATTAAATTTCTCCTCTTGTTGCAGAACCTTATTTTTGGTGCGCGCAAGAGAAAATTGACAAGCGGCAAAAGCCCTTGCCATATCAATTAGATCATAACCATTAACGCTGACGGGGCGACAAAAGATATGGGAAGTATGAGTAGATGGGGATTTGAGGATTTAAGATAAAAAAGATAGGTCAAGTCATAGTAAGTATGACCTATCTAG
>NZ_JACJPY010000042.1 GCF_014696345.1 Pseudanabaena cinerea FACHB-1277 | reverse complement strand
GTTGGATAACATCATAGATATTATTTTTTTAATTTATGGCTTCTAGTTTAACAAATTAGGAGCGCTTTTTTCTGATTATTTTCTATCGTTCAACACTTCTGGTATTTGATGTAATTGATAAGGCTAAACTTCATGAACTTTATGAACTTTATAAATAAAAACAAAGTTTTACTCACTTCTTTGAGTTTAATAGTTAGTTTGGGTGGGGTAAATGTTTTAGAGGCGATCGCTGGGACATTTTCAATTAAGGCAATTTCCGCTCAAATAGCAAGAAGAACAAATGTCCCAATTTTGTTGCCATCTGAGCAAGTGGTTGAACAGTATAAGTTTGATAGAAGCGAAAGCATTTATACTTTCTTAGATACTTACTCAGATACTGACTACAGTGTTCGTTTTAATAATCGTCCTGGAGAGGTGGGTAATGTTGCATTTCGTTTTTCAGTTAGCGCTAAGCGGGGCAAAGATTTTGAAAAACCTCGTCAAGATCCAGATCCCAGATATGCAGCTACTATAAAGCAGGTCAAGTTGTCTGGCAATTCCAACGGAATGCTTACAAGTTGGTGCGGTGGAACGGCTTGCTGGACTAAAGTACAATGGAAGTCAAATGGGGTTTTGTATGACGTTACGGCAAAACAAAGGCAGCCTGAGACGGCATTGGCGATCGCCAATTCGGCAATCAAAAGCGGTAATCGGCAGCCCTAGTCAAACATTCGCCTTTTAGCAAATATAGAAATATAGAAAAATGAAAAAGTTGATCGCTTTAATACCTTCTATCATGTTGCTCTTGTCGGCAAATCCTGTGCAAGCAGGAAGAACTGAGCCACAACCTAAACCCTGTTATTTTTTTCGTGGAGAACAGTTAGAACTGCGGCAGACTTGTATCTATGAATCAACTTCTTGGGCTGGAGGAGGGGTGAGTAAATTAGTTTGGAAAGATGGTGTAGTGACTACCATGAAATGGGGACTCCAGGGGCGAGGCGAGAAAACTTGCAATGGAGAGATGAGTGTTGATGGTGTTTGCGCTCGCGGTTATTATCGTCATCCCATATCGTTTGAACGTATTTCTAGAGAAACTATGGAGCGGATGAATAGAAATGATCAAAATGTGATCAATTGTCTCCAAATAGGGCGTAATTCTGTGTGCTATTAGTTTCTGAATATACTAATTTAGGTTGCTAAGTGAATTTTATGATGTTTGCTAAAAATGTTTTGTTAGGTTCGTTGAGTTTTGCTACGGTTTGGATGGTAGGAAATTGGTCAGGGGCGATCGCGCAAGTTCCATACTCTAGTCGATACCTATCCAATCAAGAAATTAATTCTCTTGAGCCTGAATTTGAGAGAGCAACTAAATTTATGAATGCTTTTTCTGGTGAAGCTTTGCGTACTTACTCAACGCAAATTAACCGCATTGTAAATGCGTGGCAGAAAGTTGATCCTTCTATGCCAAATTTTGCCCCATTTCTTGGTACTTGGACATATATGGATGATGTTTCTCTCCACATCTACCCTTCTCAAAGAAAGGGGCGAGTTTGTGTAGTTGAAGCAGTCCTCGGCTATCCCCCTGCTTATAATTTTGGAACAGTTCAGGGCGGCAGACTTGTGTCAGATGGAGAGCTAGGAAAGGTAGTTATTACCAGAAAAAAGAGTAACCGCACAAAAAACAGTCAAGAAGGAGTATTTCTTGCTAAATACTCCTTTAGTAATGGAAAAAGATCAGTTCTACCATTACATTTCCCAAGACACTTAGGACTCAATGACTTCAGGGGGATAGGAAAACTGGATAAAGGTCGCTTTACTCAAATGGGCTGCACAACATCTTTATCCCCTTAATACTAGTTTTTTCATATCATCACAAATATCAAAGAAGTTTACATCATGTTTAATTCAAAAAATCTACTAATTGGTTTAGTTGCTACTTCTATATCTTTCAGCATGGGGAATATTACAGAGGCGATCGCTCAAGTTTCCAACCGATATTTATCTGATCAAGAAATCCGATCGCTTGAACCAGATTTTGATGTGGCAGCGTTGGGATCAAGTCGCGTTAGAGCTTATACAGATATACGATCAGCATCAGAGATTACTCAAGTCAATAACTTTGCAAATGCTTGGGCAAAAGCTGATCCATCTATTTCTCCGTTCTTGGGGATGTGGTCGGGATGGGAAGAAAGCTATAGCTTTTATCCATCGCAAACTAAAGGACAAATATGTGCTGTCCTGACTTTCTATGACGAAGGTGGGACAAAGCAGAAAATTAGTATTGGTAGGGTCACAGGGGATAAATTACTAGTATCTGGAGATTTTGGTAAAACAACATTTATTAGAAAGAAAGGTGGCTTAATAAGGAAACAATCAGGGGTTGCTGTTCCAGATCAAAAAACTGATATTATTGCCCAATACACAACTGTTGGGAGTAGGAAATCAGTCTTCACATACATATTCCCAACAAGGTTACAAGAAATCCGTGACAGAAGATTTGCAGATTTAGGATGTACAGCTTCTCTACCTTCTCAAACTCAGACTCAATCTCCTACACAAAAACATCCTTCTGAATCCATTGTCTTTGATTTTTATACTTGGTATTTTCAAAACAGTGATACTTACCGCCGTACACTATCGCAGAAGAGGAGGGCATTTACTCCAGAGCTCTACAGAAATTTAGATAGAGCTATTCGTATAAGTGAGATGCCTCGATGGAGTGGCATACTTAACTTCGATGTGTTTTCTAATGCTCAAGTTGGAAGCTATTCATTTCAGATCGATTCAGTTGCTCCTAAACAGGATTCGGCTGAAGTATATGTTACTCTCCAAACAGGGCTTGGATATAGCAGAAGAAGACCTAATCCAATTAAAGTTTTAGTCTCTAAAAATAATAATAGATGGCAAATTGCTGACTTTGTTTATCTTAGAGACAGCCCGAATATCTATAGTTTGATGTCTATTTTAAGAGGTATCAACCAAAGACAAGATTTCAATGAGATACCGTGGGGGAATCACGAAAATACACCTTCTGCTCCATCTTCTTCCACTCCTGTAAGACCAACAGATGCGATCGCCAAATATCCTACCAACGAAGATTTCAAGAAAGTCGATCGCATTTTACGGGCATCTAGGAACCCAGCAAGCTTAGTTAATCTCAAAGGCAACCAACAAAATCAACGACGCAAATTTCAGAGAGAATGGGAAAGTCGTAACCCTGCCGCCGCCAAATTTTTAGGTAGTTGGTACACAGGCAATAAATCCTTTTATGTCTATCCATCCACAGCCAAAGGCGGAACCTGTGTCGTCACCAAAGACTATCAGGGAAATTTGACCATGCAAATTGGAACCGTACTCAACAGAGAATTACGCTATGGCGGCGGTAAAGGCTTCTTCTGGATTGATCGCGAAAATATCGTTGCATCTAGAGACTCAGGCAATGGCGATCTTTATCCCATCTATGCCACCTCTGAAGTACCAGAACTTCCAGCCAGCATCATCAGCGACATGGATCGTCAAAAGTGCATCACCACTTTACCCTTTTAAGCAGACGCAAATTATTACAAAGAACATGGCGATAGATTTGCCAAGCTTGGTAAAAGAAGATGACGCAATTTCCTACTGTCGTAAAGCTTTAGAGCTTTTCCGTAAGCAAAATTCATTTGTCCAAATATGCCTAGCTATCTTCCAAATCAACAATTTGCCCATTAAAGAACTCTGCCACATTTCTAATCACCATATCCTCTGATGACAGTGGAGTGAAAGCGGGACTAGGAGAATGACCTTGGGAATTGTTTGCAGAATTACTAACGGGAGGATTGGGCGGAATTGGTGATGAAGATTGGGGAGGATAAGGCGAGGATGGTTGGGGATTGGGTGGATTGGGATTAAATGGTGGTGGTGCGATCGCTGCACGATTTACAGTAGGTGGGTTAGGCGTTGGGCTAGTTGTGGTTGCGACAGCATGAGGATCGCAGCGAAAAGCCACCTTGACTGACCTTTGCAGGACTCTAGAAAACGCAGACTCTAATTCATTCCGCTTCTCTTTGGCATGATTTTCAATTTGGTTACTCCGTTCCACCGCAAGACATATTCTCACAGTTTGATGTTCAATACCCATCACAAACGCTTTCATAGTGTGAATTAGTAAAGCTTTGGTCGATGGTTGCATGATCGCAAGAACATTCTGCCAGACTTGAGCGAGGTCATAGCCGATGCCAGCAAAGTCTTCAAGATCATCATCTCCTGAGTATAATGGAGTTTCAGAAAGAGGAGGAGTTTCTGGGTTGAGAATAGGAGCTGCGCTAATTGGAGAAGGGCTGCTGACAGGGGTGGTTGGAGTTATTGGCGCAACTGATGGTGCAACTGATGGTGCAACTGATGGTGGCGCGGCGATCGCTGGTGGAGTCGCAGCAGGTAACGGATTATTTGGACGTTGGGCAATGGGTGGGCGATTAACATTCAGTGGAGGCGCGATCGCGGCTTGATGGGATTGCATAGGGGCGATCGCTGCCGATGGCAATAAACCCATGAGCGTAATTTCTAACCAAAGTCGTGGTTGAGTGGAGTTGCGAATTTGGAATTCTGCCGATCGCAAGTGTTGTTGACCATGCAGGATTTGGGGAATGGCTAAAGCTTGGGCAAGCTGCACTAGGCGCTGCCAACCGTCACTAGTCATCGCCACTAAGTCACTGCGATCGCTGGCGGTTTTGGCAATTAATAAATCACGATAGACATTGGCGAGGTTCTGCAACACGATCAAAGGTTCGCGACCGCGATCCATAATCCTGCGCCCATAGTCGATGAGGTCAGTGGCATGATCGCTGGCGATCGCCTCCACCAGTGACAGTAAGTCCTGTTCTGGCACTGAGCCGACCAAATCCCAAACCGCACCGACATTAATTTCGCCATCCACCAAACTCAATTGATCCAGCAAAGATTCCGCATCCCGCAGTCCCCCCTGCGAGATCTGTGCCACTAGAGTAATTGCTTCTAAATTAATATTAATATTCTCATTCTTTGCAATCTTCCCTAAGTGCTGTACCATCGCATCAAGGGGAATGCGCCGAAAGTCAAAACGCTGACAACGGGAAATAATAGTCGGTAATACGCGCTGTGGATCGGTGGTGGCAAGGATAAAAGTAACGCGATCGGGTGGCTCTTCGAGGGTTTTTAAAAGGGCATTGAATGCTGCGGTACTTAACATATGACAGTTATGCACTAACAATCCATTCGCCACAAAATTATGATTATCCTCAACCTCAATGTCATAAACTCTTTCTTCACCAACGAGGGTTACAGATTCGACCCTCTCCACAGGCACAGGTGACAAAATGCTCATCCCAGCTTTGATGTTGCTTGCTTTGATCCATCCTAGGTGAGTCCTGATTAGGTGATTGCCTGTACATTGAATAGACTGCTGATTGGTTTTAATAATTAAAGTTGGTTTAATGCCACGATCTAGCCAACGCAAAACTTTTTTGTACTCCCATTTTTCAGTCTGCTCGTCATAGCTTAAAACCTGTTTGCCTAACAAAGATGGATCATCTAAACGAATTAAACCGAGATCAGTCTGCACAAGGGTATCCCCCGTCAAACATTCGTCAATAATATAGACCTTAAACCTTGCCTTGACTGGGGCAAATTGGGCACGTTCGATCAACTCCCGAATGTTATCAACGCCTGTATTGCTGGCAGCGTCAATTTCCGTAATATCGAGGGCATTGCCATTGGTGATGCTGTGGCATAGCTCACACTTGCCACAGGGGTGAGGCGTGGGATGGTCAAAACTAAGGCAATTGAGCGACTTTGCCATGATCCGCGCACTAGAGGTTTTGCCAGTGCCGCGTGCGCCTGTAAATAGATATGCAGGAGCGATCCGCTTAGTATTCAGCGCATTTGCTAGGGTATGGGCGATCGCCTCCTGTCCGACTAGATCTGTAAAGGTTTGGGGGCGATATTTGTGGTGTAACGGCTCATAGCCCATAGTATTCAAACAATGATTGAGCAGTGCTAATCAAGTATAGCTGTCGCCCCTTACATTGCAGCGCAAATCACCCAATTCCCAATCATGAAAAACATGGAAGGCTTTGCTTTGTATAGCGCTTAATGGTTTTCTTATGATTCGCCATCCAAGCAAAATTCCAAGCAAAATTCTAAGCAAAATTCTAAGAAGAATTGCCTAGCGGATTGTAGCGCTGCCACTCGCTTCTTAGGATTTAAAGTTGTATGATCTATACAAACCATTGACCGATTGTCACTAACCGATTGGCTATGAAAACACAACATTCACCCTATACCTCAACTCAAATCACAGCTTGGCTGCGTGGACTCATGAGTGTCGCCCTTGCCGACAATGACTATAGCGAGCAAGAACGCACCTTATTCGATCAACTCAGCCATAGCGAAGAGTTAGAAGAAGGTGCAAACTTCTCCGATTACCCTCCAATCAGCGCCGCAGAGTTAGCGGATGGGTTGGGCAAAGATCCTGCGATCGCGCAGAATTTTTTGAGAATGGCAGTCATGATGGCACTGGCGGACGGACAGTACACTGATAGTGAGGACCAAGTGATTCAAGAATTTTCTAGAGCGCTCCATCAAGAGATCACAGCCATAAATGAGCTGAGGCAAAAACTACAATCAGCAGCACACCATGAAGAACATCACCCCGATCTGCTCAATCCTGTAAAAGATTGGCTCGATCATCTCGATATCCACGATGCCAAACTCGCAAATTTGATCTGTAAAGTTATTCCAGCCCAATGCCCCTTTGAGCGTGATGTTAAGCTATTTGGGCGTAAAATTATGCACATCCCCGCCATGTGCGAAATCAACCCACTCTACGATCAACTAGTGGGTTTGCGCTTTCGAGCGCTCAATTACTTGGCGGATAGAGGCGAAGATGTCACAAAATATTGCCAGTAAAACCTAACAAATCCCATGCCCAGAGAACTTAAAAATACAAACAAAGATGCCAACGGAGACAATAACCTAAGTGGTGTTTCACCCAATGTTTTACGGGTGATGGTTTCATTTCGGCGGTGGGGCTGGACGGCTTTTTGGACGCAGGTGGTGCTATGCGTGATTTCATCGGTGGTGCTAGTGCAGTTAGTTTTTTTAAAGGGAAATCAAACAGGGCTGCCCACTGGTGCTGATAGCAACCCAGCCACTTTGCCAGGCTTAAGTTTTGCTTGGGCAGGGGTGGCAGTATTAGGGGCAAGTATTTTTTGGAACTTTCGCTATACGCAGATGGCGGAAAAGTTGCGATATCCCGATCGCCCCACTAAAACCCAAACTATTTTGCAGATCAAAATCGGCTTAATCATCAATTTAATTGGGATGTTTGTGACCCTAATCGGCTCTGCCGCAATTATCGGCTCACTGACCCTGCGATCGCAACAGGGTGTATTTGCTGGCTCTGGTAATTTCAACCTGACGATTCAACCCCTCGACTTTCAAATTATTCAGGCAAGCTTTAATATTATTTTCGCCCATTTTGTGGGTTTAGTCTCATCATTATGGCTGCTCAATCGCGCCACCGATAAACCTCGCGACTAATACTAAAAGAAAGAAGAAAGCGGCGCTTTCTTCTTTCTTTGGATGTTTAATTTAGCGCAAATAGCCAAACTAATAACTAAAAAATAACTATTTGATAACCTAAGTTAGTATCTAACTCTCGACAAAATACCTATGCTCAATTCTGTTAATTAAATTTATGTAGACCAGTTGTTCATACTCTAGGCTTAAGGCTTCTGGATTTGTGAATGCTGGGGAGCAGGGAAACATGAAAATTGCATTTGTTCAGAAAATAGCTTCAGCATTATTACTCTCCCTAGGTGCTTTAAGTGTAGGTTTACCTGCTCAAGCTAGCACCCTCATCAATGGTTGGCACTATGCTAACGATGATCAACTTTACGATGGATCGGGTGGAGTAAGCGGTAACGCACTATTTAGCGGTACTAGCCGCTATGATTTCTACGGATTTGGCTTTAAGCAAGTTGGACAGGAACTTTTTGTTGGTATCAATACTAGCTATGTTGCTGGTGCTAGCGGTACGATTAACAATGTCGGTTATGGCGACCTGTTCTTAGATCTTGGCTATGACAACGGCAGCACTTTTAAATCTGCTCAAGGCTCTTTATTGGGTGTACGTTTTGCCTTTAACGATTCGGCAGTGGGCAATGGCGTATACACAAATGTTACTGGCAAGAGCGTTGCTTCAACCAATAGTGGCTATGCCAAGCTGAACGATTATAACAAGAAAGTAAAGGCTGATAACGATAACAAGAATTTGCCCGACCCCAACTCTAGATTTGGGGATTTGACATGGAGCAATTCCTATTTCGGTGACTATACTAAAAACACTTCCGTTGCTGTTCCCAATGTAATCGCAACTGGAACTAAGTACACTGGCGGTAATGTACGCTCTCTCAGCCCTGCTGACCTAGCCGCATCCATGTTTCCCACCAATGTTAATATAGCCTCCAGCAATAAGCATATCTTCGGCTTTGCTTTTACATTGCCTGAAGATGTTCGGGGAATGTCCTTCCTCGCCACCCTAGGTTTTGAGTGCAGCAATGACACCATCTCTGGCTATGTACCCACTAGACCCGTACCAGTACCACCTGCGATCGCTGGTATTTTGGTGGCGGGTGCTGTTGGTGGCTGGCGCATTAGGCGCAAGCAACAAGCTAAGGCTAATCAAGCATAGTCAAAAAGCAAAAGAGAGTTGCGGCACGAAGTGCCGCAACTCTCTTTTCGGTTCTAAAAAAAAATACTCCTGTCAGAGATTCTAAAGCGCAAAATGGCTATGCCACTTTGCGCTTTGATGTAAAACCGCTATAAGATACAGACATACTACTAGTATTTAATATATTTTATAACCGTGAATTATTACTTTCCAGCCGATCCGCCTTATTTTTTGTTTGCTGTTTCACTGATTGCTGGTCTTGCCTGTGGGCGATCGTTTGAAGTCACCCTACGCAATCTGGTGAATGCTTGGTCTGTGAGCAAGTCATCGCGCACACTCCTCGAACTCAAGAGCTTCAGCATCAAAGTTCCCTACTTAGGCATGACCATCAGCATTGCCATATTTATGGCAACTGGGCTTGAAGTATTTGGCTTACCAACTTTGTTTGGTTATGTTGTTGCCTTACCGATTACTTTGGGAATTGCGCTATTGGTATGGCGACAGTTGGGACAAATGTTAGTCGAATTAGATCGTGGTGGCTCTGCGGCGTTAGATTTAGATTCCTATGAAGGATAACCGATAAAAAACAAAGGTGTTTTGCAGGCTGAACTTTGTCAAATTTGCAGAACACCTTTGTACTATTTTATATTAATTAATATTTTGAGTGAAGCGATTAATGGATGCTAGTGAGTTTTTGCGGCTGTATCGGTCAGGACGGAAAACATTTGCTAATGTCGTGATGGTGGGAATTGAACTAAACAATATTGATCTGCATAAGGTTGACTTTAGCCATGCACTGATGAATAAAGCAAGTTTGGCTGGGACTAAGTTATGCCGAGCTAATTTGGTGGGGGCTGATCTTAGTTATGCCAATTTGAGTGATGCAGATTTGCACCGCGCCAACCTGCGCCACGCTAATCTTAAGGGAGCAGACTTGCGTAGGACTGATTTGCGAGATGCGGACTTAAGGGGTGCAAATTTAAGCTGGGCAAATTTGCAGGGGGCTTTGTTGGTGGGCGCTTTGATGACTAATACTAATCTTTATAATGTGAAAAAATAAGCAGCAAGGCAATAAAGAACTTAACTCTTTTTTGCCTTGTTAATTTACATACCTTGGCGCTTTAAATTAGATATCCAGCTCTGCAAGGGCAAGTTTAGAACCATAGGTTTCAATAAATTCACGGCGTGGCGCGACTTTATCGCCCATCAAAATTGTGAAAATGCGATCGGCTTCGGCAGCATCTTCAATGGTTAGTCGTTTTAGCGATCGCGTGGCGGGGTTCATGGTGGTTTCCCATAGCTGTTGCGGCATCATTTCACCCAACCCTTTAAAACGCTGAATGTTGTAGTTGGCGTTAGCAGGGAAAGTGGCGATTAATGTTTGTAAGTCGCGATCGCTGTAACAATATTGAGCATTTTTGCCACGCTCAACTTTGTAGAGCGGTGGGCAACCGATATAGATAAAGCCGCGATCGAGCAGTTCCCTTTGATAGCGATAGAAGAAGGTTAGTAACAGGGTGCGAATATGCGCTCCATCCACATCAGCATCGGCTAACAGAATAATCTTATGATAGCGCAGTTGCGATTCATTAAAGTCCTCTCCTTTAATCCCTAAACCGCAGCCAGTAATCAATGCCTGAATTTCATTGTTTTTATAAATCTTGCTGTCATCGGCGCGTTCAATGTTGAGAACTTTACCGCGCAGTGGCAAGATTGCCTGATAGTGGCGATCGCGTCCTTGCTTGGCCGAGCCCCCCGCAGAGTCGCCCTCAACGATGAAAATCTCTGATTCTTTAGGATCGCGGGAACTGCAATCGGCGAGTTTACCTGGTAAAGTTGAAGACTCTAAAGCTGATTTACGGCGGACTAGCTCACGGGCGCGGCGAGCGGCTTCGGCAGCATTAAAGGCTTGTAGAGCCTTCTCAATAATGGCGGTTGCCACCGCAGGATGGAACTCTAAATATTCATTGAGAACTTCACCCACAAAGGAATCGACAATACCGCGTACTTCCGTATTGCCCAGCTTAGTTTTAGTCTGCCCTTCAAACTCTGGATCGGCAACCTTAACCGAGATCACCGCCGTTAGACCTTCACGGACATTTTCTCCCGCCAGATTAGATTCGTTTTCTTTAATCTTTTTAAGCTTTCTGGCTGTGGCATTCATGGTGCGGGTGAGGACTGTTTTCAATCCTTCCAAGTGCGTACCGCCATCAATGGTGCGGATATTATTAGCAAAGCCCAGCACATTGTCATTGTAAGAATCGATGCACCATTGCAGCGCCACTTCCACCACCACATTATCCCGTTCGCCATTGACGTAAATAATGTCAGGGTGAATTGGCTCCTTGTCGCGGGTCATGTAGGCAACATATTCCCGAATACCGCCCTCATAGCAGTAGATATCGGTGCGAACTTCTGCACCTCGGCGATCGCTGTACTCAATTTTGACCCCTGCATTGAGATAGGCAAGCTCTTTCAGCCGCCCTGCGAGAATGTCATATTCAAATTCAGTTTGGGTCGTAAAGATTTGTGGATCAGGCTTGAAATGTACCTGTGTACCACGCCTTGTTTCGGTGCTTTTGGTAGGGATGAGTTCGGTAACAGGAAAGCCGCGCTCATATCTTTGGGTATAGACCGTATCCAATCGCCATACCGATACTTCCACCCATTCTGATAGCGCATTAACCACAGAGATCCCTACACCATGTAGTCCACCTGAGACTTTGTAACCACCATCGCCAAACTTACCACCTGCATGGAGAACCGTCAGTACAGTTTCGAGGGCAGATTTACCAGTTTTGGGGTGAATGTCGATGGGGATGCCGCGCCCATTGTCAGAGACGCATACGGAGCCATCGGGCAGTAGGTCTACTAGGATGCGATCGCAATGTCCTGCCAGCGCTTCGTCAACGCTATTATCAACGACTTCAAAAACAAGGTGATGTAATCCTTTAGGTCCTGTTGTACCGATATACATCCCAGGTCGTTTACGAACCGCTTCTAGCCCCTCAAGTACTTGGATCTGATTAGCATTGTAAGTTTCTGTAATGGTCTCAGGCATGAAGGTAAACAACTCCAGAGTTTTAGATCGCTTGTTAGATGGCGCTTTTAGGATGTGTTTTGAAGTAAGACTCAAAAACACTCTGCCATTATAGCTTAAAAGCCTTACAGATATATCAAAACCATCTTAGATTAAACTTTTATACAAGCCTGTATGTAGCCAAAGATTACAGTTACTACTGCCATGCTCATTTTTCTGCTAAAATTATTTGCATGAAAATTTTAGGCATTGATCCAGGTTTAGCGATTGTTGGGTTTGGTTTGATTGAGGTGGAAAAGCCTAACGCACCAAAACTTTTAGAATTTGGCACGATTGTCACACCCAAGCAAACACCCATCGGCGATCGCCTGAAAACGATTTATGAAGATATGCACACGCTGATTGAGCAGTTTCAGCCACAGGTGGTGGGCATGGAAAAATTATTTTTTTATCGAATGGGCAATTTGGTTAATGTTGCCCAAGCGAGGGGCGTGATTGTGTTGGTGCTAAATCAACAAAATATTGAGCCAATTGAGTTTTCGCCGCCGCAGATTAAGCAAGCGCTAACGGGTCATGGCAATGCAGATAAAAATGATGTGCAGGAGGCGGTCAAGCGGGAGTTGAGTCTAGATAGTATTCCGCGCCCCGATGATGCTGCCGATGCGATCGCGGCGGCACTGACCTGTTGGCTAATAGCCTAAAAAATTAAAGAATAAAATTATATCTTCAGACTAAGATTATTACCGAAAACCTCAACAGCCCATATTTATCGATGAGAAGACTATACTTTCTGCTTCCTGGAACTACAAGTAAGTTTAGATGTGGAGGACTGTGGGCAGAGCTAAAAACCTTAGAAATTGCCAGCAAAATCTGTCCTGCGGAAGTCGTCACCTATCGCCAACGACAGCCTGAGTTGCTGTGGCTCGATGAGCTATTAAGGGACTCATTGGAGAATCTCAAAGATGCGATTTTTGTGGTCAGTTGGGGTTTTGATGTGCCGAAGCTAATCTCAAGGCTGAAAAATTTAAATGTGATTTACCATGCCCATAGTTCTGGCTATGGCTTTGACCTACCTGCCTCAGTGCCAATTGTCACCGTCAGCCGCAATACCCTTGGCTATTGGGGACAGCGATCGCCCCATTCACTGCTTTATTATTTACCCAACGAAATTTCACCCAAGTTCCAGAATATCGCAGGCGATCGCGACATTGATGTTTTAGTGCAGTCGCGCAAATCATCGCGTTACCTCATAGAGCAGTTGATTCCTGCTTTGCGATCGCAATGTCGCGTTGAAGTAATTAATTATTATGTGGATAGTTTAGAAACGCTTTTCCACCGTACCAAGGTTTATCTCTATGATTCTGCGGAATATTGGGCAGTGCAGGGTGTGACCGAGGGGTTTGGACTGCAACCCCTAGAGGCGATCGCCTGTGGTTGCCAAGTCTTTTCTAGCGTCAATCATGGACTATCGGACTATCTCGACCCTGCTTTTAATTGTTATAAAATTGCAGGCTATTCTCAAGAATTTGATATGCAGCGTATTCTGAAGGTCATTGAGCGGTTCAATCAGGGCGATCGCCACATATTTGCAAATTCCCATTTATTAGCCGAATTATTAGCCGAATATCGTACCGAAAATATCATTAGTCGGTTAAAAGTGATTCTTACGGAAATCAATGAATTCTTTGATCACAGGCAATCGCAGCGCCATCATATCCCCGATCTCAATACATGGCAAATCCTAAAATTGCGATCGCAAAGAGTTTATGCCAAAATCAGCCAACGTTTGCATAACGGATCAAGTCGCTAAGCAATGAAACCATATCAAACAGTCCCGATCGCTGAGTGCCACGAGCCATTGGTGCAGATTCCCGATCATTTTTTTAAGATCAATCCCCACCCATACATAGCGCTGGGCGCACCCTATGGCGATCAGTCTCCTTTTTTTGTGCGCCAAGGCATTCTCGAAAGATTGCAAAAGTCCCAAATTTATTTACAAACCCTGCATCCCAATTATCAAATTGCGATTTTTGATGCCTATCGCCCAATTCCTGTGCAGCAGTTTATGGTGGACTACAGCTTCGCTCAATTAGCGGCAAGTAAGGGATTGCCAATAGATAACCTTACAGAGTTACAAAAAGATTTGCTAATGACGGAAGTGATCAAGTTTTGGGCAGTTCCTAGTAACGACCCACAAATGCCACCCCCCCACAGCACAGGTGCGGCGATTGATGTCACTTTGTTTAATGCAGAACTTAATACAGAACTGCTAAATATGGGTTCTCCTATTGATGAGATCAGCGATCGCTCTTTACCAGATTATTTTGCTAGCTCCTCTCACCCCCAAGCATTCGCGTTTCATCGCGATCGGCAGTTATTAAATGCAGTAATGACCCATAGCGGTTTTGCAAGACATCCCAATGAATGGTGGCATTTTTCCTATGGTGATCAACTATGGGCTTGGATTAGCAATAAGAATCTCGCAATTTATGGTAGAGCAAATAGTGCTTGCTAGGGACGACACATCTAGCAAGAATAGGCAATATCAAGCAGATACTCTTATCAATTCTACCAGCCTTCAACTCTATAAAACCTATGTCTTATTAGTTGATAAGCGTAACCGACACAATGGGCGATCGGCATTGTTAACAAGACTACTCCACAGGAAAACCAAAGAATAAGGAATGACGGTTTGGCATTTGCATCACCACGCCAAATTTCTGCACTAAAAGTTTTACGGAATTGCCAATTTAGTCGGAAGCTATCTAAAAACGTCAAGCAAATTCCACATAAAAACAGGATTTCGATAGGTAAACCAAGTTGGGGAAATGACAAATCAATAACTAGCATCAATACAGCGAGACTAATTACTGTAAAAGGTATAATCCCTCTAATTTGTGATATCCAAGGATGTTTGCTACTTGTTAAGTAACGACCTCGACCATATTTAAAGTACTGTAATAACAGAGCATTCCAAGTTTTTCGGGGATAATACCAAGTTTTAATTTTTTTACTTTGATAGATTGCCCTTGGATTTCTACTAATTGATTTTGGATTTATGTCTGTATCTTGATTTGTAACTTGTATATTATTAAATACTATTTTACTTAAGCGTAGATTTAAATCAAAGTCTTCATTAACTGGAAGTTCGGCGTAGGCTGTATTTGTTTTCGATAACTCCAATAAAGTGCTTCGCCAAAAACAACCCAAGTAGACTGTATCAACAAATCCTTCATAATTTGGATCGCGATAGCGCGCACCACCATTACCCAGAATACTTTTAGAAGCTAATGCTACTGCGGCTTGAAATGAATTTTTGGCTACAAATCTTTGAGCGCCACCAGCATTAAGAGCCTTAGTCTTTATCAATGTTTCTACAGATTGTTCTATATAGTCATGAGCATAATCTGAGTGGGCATCAGCTCTAAGGAAAATTTCTCCTTTACATTTTTCTATAATTATATTGAGTCCAGCCGATTGAATCTTTAAGTGATTATGGACAAACTTAACCCTAGAATCTTCTAAAGATAGTTCTTTTACTATGTTTTCTGTATTATCAGTACTACCACCATCAGCAATAAAGACTTCTATAAGATTTGGATAATCTGTAGCCAGAAATCCTCTAATTACTCTTTCTATGTGAGATGACTCATTATATGTAGGTATTCCTACAGTTAACGTGGGATAATTTGCATCTGTAAACATGATGGGTGACAAAAACTATTTAAGAAGTAGAATATTTTCTAGTATTACTTAGTTGATTCGGCGATCGCCTCTTTGTCTAAATAATAATCACGCCCATAGTAGTAATATCCACCATAGCTATTGTGATCACTAATGCCATTGAGCATCATTCCTAAAATAGGAATCTTAGATTGATCTAGTAGGGTTTTCGCCATCGCTACTTCTTCGGAATGCACTTGGCCAAGCCTCACTACCAACAATAAGCCATCGGTCAGCTTACTAATAACCAATGGATCTGCAACAGCCATTAAGGGAGAAGTATCTATAATCACGAAATCATAATTATTTCTGGCTTTATCAATCAACTCCTCCATAGAATGCGAATCTAACAAGGCTATGGGATTAGGTGGTGCGGTTCCCGCAGTCATCAGATCGAGATTAGGTAAAGGCTGAAAAATGCTATCCTGCAAAGAGGTTTGATTGATTAAAACATTACTCAAACCTTTGGAATTAAACACCTTCCAGATTCTATGCTGACGAGGACGACGCATATCAGCATCTATCAGCAGCACCCGTTTTCCCCTCTCGGCCATAACAGTTGCTAAATTTGCTGACACAAAGGATTTACCTTCTCCTGCTGTTGCACTGGTCACTAAAATCACTTTTAATTTTTGATCGGGAAGGCTAAAGTTGAGATTAGCCTGAACAATTTCAAATGAATTAGTTACAGCATGCGATCGCCTCAGTAAGGGTAAATCTTGGCTGCTATCTCCAATACTTTTACTGCCATCCGCAGTTATTAACGGGATTGCACCTAACAAAGGAAGATCGAGTAAAAGTTGCGCTTCTTCGATATTTTTGAGCGATTTATCCATCGATTCCAATACCAATGCAGTTCCCAACCCCAAAACAACTGCCAAAATCCCACCTAAACTTAAATTTAGAGGAACTATAGGAGACACAGCACGGGAGGGCAACAAAGCCTCCTCAACCAGTCTAGCGTTACCAACATTTTGACTCTCCAATATCTGCACTAACTGAAATTGTTTCAGCAGTTGTTCATAGGTTCCTTGAGCCACCGATAGCTGTCGCTGTAATTGAATCTGCTCCTGTTCCAATTTTGGCAAGCTATCTAAACGACTCCTGTTATTTGAAAATATTTTTTGTAGCTCTTCTAGTTGACTCCTTAATGCTAACCTTTCTACCTCCGACTTAACCAAGTCTTGAGTTAAAGATTGTGTCAGTAATCCTGCTTGACGATTTTGCTGAGGCAAGGAATTTGACCTCCCAATAGTTTGAGAAACCCTTGATTCTAACTCTTGTTTTAGAGCTTCCTCTTTGAGCATTAAACTCACAACAGTGGGATGTTGATTAGAATAAGTAGTTCTTGCTACTGCAATATCTCTTTGTATATTTTGGTACTCAGCCAGTGATTGTTGTACAGAGGCAGATTGTCCGATAGAGGTAAGGTCAATAGCCTCCTGAGTATTAAGTTGCATTTGATTTTGCAAGGACTGAGAGCGAGCCTCCACCGCAGCTAACTGACCTTGGATTTCATTAATTGTTGCATATAGTTTGCTCAAAGACTCCAGTCCAGATTCAGCTTCTACGTCTAAAGCCACCAAATTATTTTTTTCCTTAAAGCTGCGTAGATTCGCCTCGGCTTCCTTAACTTGATCTTCAACTTTGGGTAACTGACTAGATAGAAATTCTTTAGCAGCCCTTGCTTCAGTACGATTAGAACTAACATTACTATCTAAATAATGTTTGATCATGGTATTTACTACATTTGCAGCTTCCTGTGGGTCAGTACTCCTGTAGGAAATTTGGAGAACATCAGTTCCTCGGATTGTCTTCAAACTAAGATTCTTTAGAAAACTCTCAATAGCAAGTACCTCCCCTTGAGAATTTCTAAGATCCAATGAATTAATTGTTTTATTAACAATGGGGTATGAGCGTATAATTTCAGATTCAGTGTCAATAGGGTTACTGGTATTTGTTAAGCCACCCAACTCACCTACTTTGTCAGCCATGTTAGTAATTGACGAGAGCGACGAAGATGCATCTTTTTTAGTAAAAACTAATCTACCTTGGGACTCGTAAATCGGTTTTTGGATGAAAGTAACCATAGCCGTCAGCCCAAATATAGAAGCAGCAACAATTGATGCCGAAACCCAGCGCTTCTTCGCAATATACCAATATCTGGATAGATCGATTGATGTTTCTTGTTCTACAGGCATAGTCATAGATATTCTGTTCTCCAATATGTGCCAAAATTGCTGTAACCATATATCTCAGTTTATAACGACTGACATCTGAAAGCAATCTGATAGCAACGAATTATTTCAAATTATTTCAAATTATTTATTTTTGTCCTAGTATAAAAGCTAGACGTGAGATTCATCTGTCTAATTAATAGTCCCATTCCCTTATATTAAATAAAATTTACATCATAAACTATTTCCTGTCAAATTATTTCAAACCTATAGTATTTACCTCTCTTGTGAAGTGATAGGTAAGGTTTGAAGTAGGCTATATAGCCTATTGATAATGCCATAAAGCATAAGAAATAGTGATGTGCTACATTATACCGTAGCATAGATTTCATAGTTATGGCTGAGTTGATTTAGGATATTAGCTTTCTATAAAGCCAAATTGTACGATAGTATAGGTTCCAAACTAAGTCGTAGCAATCAAAATAAATATTTTTCCAAAAAGATGCTTTGCGGCGACCTGCTAAGTGATTTAATATTCTTTCATCTTCTAGCATTTTTAGACCTCGCCACATTATTTGCCCCTTAGAAATTAAATGAATATCTAAAAGAGGCGGATTAGAAAAAGTTTCAATAGGCAGAGCATAGAAGCGATCGCTTATCTTATTAGCTCTCTCTACCCCACCCCTCTTCTCGATATCCCAAGCTGTTTCGCCTTCCTTTAAAATTTTAAGTAAAGTTTCTTTTTTCCACAAAGCTACCGTCATCGAAATACGATAACGCGCTCCTTTAGGAATTTCTCCTATACCTTCTACTTCATTCACTAAAGCAGGTGGATTACATGGAATCAATTTAAAATATCCTGCATCTTTAGCTTGAGCTAATTGGATTAGCTGTACTAATCGCTCAGTATCTACAGGATGAGCAGGGGGACGATCTTCTACCCAAAAAATCACCCAATCATGGGGAATTAAGGACAAAGCTTTAATAAGGTTAGAGCTATAGTCCATATCTGGATTTATTAGCAAAGGTGATACGCGCTCATCTGAATACTTAAGAGTATTAGAAACTAAATAAATCGGGTAAGGACAGTCTGACCAGTTTTTAAAAAAGCAGTGGAAGAAAGGATGCCAAACATCCTGATACTTATCACAAGAAACCACCAAAATAGGTATAGTCATTTAAGATAAAATAAAACTAGTAATAAAAATTATAATCATAGGTGTCACTAAGCTTATAGCCATTGAAGAAATTCAGGTATTGCTTCAATCGTACTTACTCCACCTTCAATATTATAATTATAAATCATTGAAAGCCAAACACTAAGCCAAACACTTATTAAGATAATAACAATAGAAAAATATATAATATAATTTCTGACCTTGATTGATTGTAATGCAAAGCAAGCAAATACAAATGGAGTAAAAGGAAATATATATCTAAAAGTTAAAATCGGATTTAAGATAATTACCACTATAGATAATAATGAATAAAAAAATATCATTGATTGATAAACAGAAAACTGTTTATTACTGGTTCTCCAAAAAGGAAAAGAAGCTAAGGTTAAAGACAAATTAAATGGAAAAAGCAAAAAGGCAACCCAAGAATATCCAACATCAAGCAGAGGTAATGGAGACTCAAAAATAGTTAGTGGTCTAACGATTGGAGCAAAAAGAAATATTACTGATTTCGCAACAAATGCTGGATATTGCAAAATGATATCTTGGCTATAGTTTTTTAATAGCAATGAAATATCATAGATTCTAGAGGTCGCAAATGAGGAAATATTATCATCTGCATATAAACTAGAAATAAGAGACTTGGTAAATGGTATTGAGTTTAGTAAAAAGAAAAAGCCTAAGAAAGCTATTATGAAAGCCCTAGGCTTATTATATTTGTTTTTTATTAGTGGATAAATAAATATACAGACATACAGGGGAAAAGAGACTATTGGTCGAATAAAAATAGGTGCTGTGGCTATGATAGTTAGGATAATAATTCTAGATCTGCTATCGGGCTTAAAGAAAAACTTCCAAAATAAAAGGCATAGAAAAATAAGTATGGTTTCTTTGTTTGGTCCGACTGCACCTATTAAAAGATAAGGATTTGCAACTATAGCTAATCTGGCATAGCTAATTGCTCTGGATGATATATATCGAAACACATCTCGACATATATTTATAGACAAAAACAATAATGAAGCATTGAAAATAAAAAAGCTATGTGATCCTAAACTATACAAAAACTTATTGAGTATATTGTAGGCTTGTGCCGCTAATCCTTCATTTTCAATGTCTTTAATACCTAATAGTCTTAACTCATAGGTGTAGCTATCAGGAATATAGAAATTTGATATTGAAATTACATTATTTTTTGCTAAAGATTGTAAAGTTACTACCAGTAATAAAAAGAACAGTAAAGCTATATACCAAAGTATGTCAACATTCTTACTTGACTCGATCTTCTTTCTTGTCTGTATATAATTTAATATGCTCATATTAATGATTTTGATTTTTTCTTAAGTTCAAAAAGTCCACAGCCATATATCATATCTGGAGTCTCGATTTGCTTAGTAATATTATGAAGTTTATCATGATCATCAATATAAGCAAAGGAAATTAGCTCATAGTCTGGTTCAGTTAATGTAAGGATAGTTTCAACTGAGAACACACGATGGGCATTAAATTCTACTCTCTCTAAGCCAATCGGAACCGACAATAATAACGTCCCATTTGGCTTTAACAACTTAGTCAAAGACTGCAAGCCTTTAATATGCCCCTCTGGATCAATAGGATCTCCATATCGTCCTAATCCAAAGTGTTCTAAAGCGTGTAGGCAAGAAAGAGAGTCGCAAATATCAGATGGTAAATCTGCTGATTGTATTAAATCTGCTTGACGAAAAGTAATACCAGAAATATTAGAAGTCATGGGTCGAACGTCAAGAATCTCAACATCACGGAAAGTCAGTATATGAGCAATAAATCCATCGATTCTGGAGCCAACATCTATGTGATGCTCTGGATTGTTTTGATAGACTTTACGAGCTGCCCATAGATCTTGATGAAAATAATGCTTAGGTAACGAGCCAGCACTTTCATATCTATCTAACATACATGGGAATGGAGTTCCAATAGGAGGAATTTGCTGGGCTTTTTTGGTTTTGATCCAAAAATTTATAAATTGGTAAATATATCGAGGAAAGCTTCTGACAAACCAGATTGTATTTAGAGGATTAAATCCTAGTTCAGAAATAATATGATGAATAATCTTAAGTGAGTAGACTATTTTAGATATTGAGAAGATTCCTAGTTTTTTATTCATTTTAAGTGTTTCCATAATAATATCCAAAATAATACCGAAATAACAACAAACAATGTCAATAAATAATACGTATAATACTGTACTTACTTAGGCTCTTCTGGGTTTGAGTGGTAAATAGTATAGGGGCGACATGACAAGGCTGTAACTATTACGCAGAGAAGATTTTGGTTACTATTAGCTGCGCTTATTCCCATGAACCTAGAAGAGCCAAACAATATTAAAACCTTACAGGCTTTTCAACTTAGCAATGAAATTAGTTGTAGTGAATACCTCTAATATTTCATCATATGTCTTGATAGGAGCAAGACCATTCCTCAACAGTCTGAATAGATCGTAGTTATCACTTAAGATCTCGAAAAAGTCTCGAAGATAAGTTCTTGAGTCTATATTACATCCTCCAAATTCAAATTGAATGTAATCAATTGCTCCTGCTTGAAGCATTTTAGTTGATCCATTTAAAACACTTAGTTCATGACCTTCAACATCCAATTTTAGATAGTGGATATGCGAAATTTTATTTTCAGAACAGAACTTATCTAAGGATTTAATTTCAACAGTTTCTACTAGTTTAGTTGTAGATTTATCAAAATGTTTGCGATCATATAACGATGCATGCCCAGACATTTCCTTGTCTGCATATAGACTAAGCAATTGATCCCGCTCTCCTAATCCAAAATTGTATAGTTTAGTATTTCGGAATCCTTCCAAATTTTGCGTTAGAGTGTCAAATGTATTCTTTGATGGTTCAAAACAGAATAAACTGACTTTTTCGCCCAGAGACTTAATTACAAGCTTGGCAAACTGACCTTGATTGCTACCAACGTCAAAAAATATCAAAGGAAGAATTTTTTTGCTATTTTTTCTGGAAATATCTTTAGAAAGCATCTGCAACACATGACTTTCTCCAGTATCTTCTACCCCTCCTCCTCCCAAGCCAATATTCATCCCCCACAGCGAAATTCGATATAACACCTTAAATATGGGATAAAACTGTGTGGTTACTAAAACACCAAATAAGTATCTTCTAATAAAAAACTTAAGAAAAGGATTAAAAAGTTTCATTTTACTTGATAACTCCACTAATTCATCAATATCAATCCATATTAATATAACATCATCTAAGTGTGCTTAGATAAAAAAATTTAGAGATGTTGGATCAGACATGAAATTCAGGGCTATTTGATTCTTTGTCTTGGCAACGAATTTAGATAAATTCAGTCATTGCAAGATAGAGTCCGTTGCTATTAAAATGCCCTATTCTCATAGATACATAAAATGTCAAATTTGAAAATGAGGCGACCCTAAATTTTAGGTGGTTCCAAAATAATATCCGCAACAATGTCAATAAGTAATATATATGATACTGTAACTATTTGTAAAATTGATCATAGTAATTATCATGGTAATTAATTTTTACACTTTTTAATCATAATTTTTTGAAACAAAGCATTTAGCTCTTGATTAAAAATTCTAGTAAAGTAACCCATGATAACCAATGACTGAATTATAGAAAATGCTACTAACAACTCAAACTGAGAAATAAACAAACTTCCTAATATACATACCATAAACCAGAGTAATAAAAAAGAGGAGGATTTTAACCACAATAAGTTAGGTATTTTTAGTAGCTTTAATCCTAAGAAAATCATCAGCCAAGTTAAGAGAAATCCAACGTTACCAGCTATAGCGCCTAAAAGACCAAATTTATTGGCTCCTATGAAAATTAATATTAAGGCAAAGAATCCACTGATTAGTTGAATTATCATAACCATTTTTGGAGCAGTGCTGATAAGAATATAAAATCCTGTGGCATTAAGCGAAAAAAGACCATAAATCACTACTGCCATTTGAAGTGCTATCAATGTGCTAGTTACAGAATAATTAGCAAACATTAACTGTACAATTAATGGTGAAATGATTAGCAAAAAAGCTGCTGAGCCTAAGGCAAAGAAAGTATTTATTTCTATGGACTGCTTTACCTTCTGGGTTAGTTCTGCGTGGCTAATGTTATGGTTTCTAGAATAATTGCTTAGAATCGGTACAAGTGGCTGAACTGGCAATGATGACAACGAGTTAATAGCTGATGCTACTTCAGTAACCCCTCCGTATATACCGAGATTCTCTGAACCTAAACAATAACCAACAATCAAGCGATCGCCTCTACTAAATAGGGCTGTTCCTAACGTCAATAGCCAAACCGCAAAACTATAATTGGCGATCGCCAAGACCTTATCATAGTTCCAAGTTGGTCTAAGAAAATTCTTACCTATCAGCGATCGGACTAACCAAATATGTCCTATTAATATTAACATACTTGATATAGCTTGCCACTGCATAAGTTCTACTGTTTTTCCTCCTAGCCAAGCTACAATAACTAAACCGAAACTCAGAGAAAAATATTGTATTGTGTTTAAAATATTGAGTAAACCATAGTTTTGATAGGCTTGCTCGACACCTATTAAAATATGTTGCAATAGCCTAGACCAAACAACCAAGCTTCCAATCTGTAAACTATGTACAGCTACTATATGTTGAGACTTCTCCAACTTAGAAAATAGAGAAATAATTGTATCGGCAGTAAAATAGAGAGACATTGCAGCAAAAGTTGCAAGTATCAAAATTCCGCCAACCGTCACAGTTAGGGTTTGGGACAAATCTTCAAAATCCTCTTTCCCTAAATCTTGAGAAACAAACACTGTAGTTGCTGTAGAAAGACCTGCCTCGGCTAAGGTGACAACAAGGATGATGGTTGATGCTAACGTCCACAACCCGTATTCCTCAATACCAATTAAACGCATTAGTAACGGGATTGTGAGTATAGCTAATCCAATTCTGATAACACCAGCAAATGTGTTATAAAACCCGTTTCTAAAAAAATTACTTTTCACTCACACCACTTTCCTGAACTAACAATTGAACTATCAGGACTAAAATATTGCAAAGCTAGATTATTTCAGCTATTAGGTAATCACTCACAAGATTTTAATTTACGTTTTTCCCAAGCCAGAGCGCTTGAGATAATAGCATCCAAGTTGTTGTATCTGGGTTGCCAATTCAATACCTTTTTGATCTTTTCAATAGACGCTGTTACAGAGGCAGGATCGCCAGCACGACGTTCTCCATTAATTACAGGAAAATCTACACCAGAAATGGCTTTCACCCTCTCCACTACCTGTCGCACACTATACCCTTCTCCATAACCACAATTAAAAATCTCACTGTTTCCGCCATCCTCTAAATAACGCAAACTATCAATATGTGCCGTAGCCAGATCCTCAACATGGATATAATCACGAATGCCTGTTCCATCGGGTGTAGGGAAATCAGTCCCAAAAATTTTTAATGTTGGTTGTCTCTTGAGTGCTGCATTGCAAGCATTGGCAATGAGATGATTAGCATGGCGAGAATTTTGTCCAATTCTACCAGCAGGATCTGCACCTCCGACATTAAAATAACGCAAGATAACATAGCGTAGTGAAGAAGCCTTAGCATAGTCTTGAATGATTAACTCACTCATCAACTTTGATCGCCCGTAAGGGTTAATCGGTAATGGAGTAACATCTTCAGTAACAGGGCTGTGATGAGACTCGCCATATACTGCGGCAGTACTAGAAAAGATCAACTTATCGACCCCCATCACATTACAACAATGTAATAGGTTTGTAGTATTACAAGTGTTATTGGAATAATATTCAAGAGGATAATCAACTGATTCTGGAACGACTAAACGTGCTGCTAGATGGATAACCGCATCAAATCGATACTTACCAAAAATTTGGTAGAGACGATTTATATCGGACAAATCACCAACAATTAGCTCTCCGCAAAGCACGGCTTGAGGTATGCCTGTAGAACAATTGTCGTAGATAACAATGTCATAACCAGATTCTCCTAACTGGCGCACAATATGCGAGCCTATATAACCAGCACCGCCTGTTACTAATATTTTACGACTCATCTTCCCTTACCGCATAACACAACTTTGATTGTCTTAAAAAATATTACGATATCTAGCCATAGAGAATAGTTTTTGATGTAGTAGAGGTCGTAGGCTAACTTTTCGTAAGCATCTTCCACGGAGGCTCCATAGGGATAAAGTACCTGCGCCCAGCCAGAAATGCCTGGTTTCACTAGGTAACGCAGTTGATAGTATGGAATTGCATTTTTTAACTTTACGTCAAACTCTGGTCTTTCTGGACGAGGACCAATCAAACTCATTTCCCCAATTAATACATTCCAGAGCTGCGGTAGCTCATCAATCCGCAAAGTTCTTAGCCAATAGCCTATCCTAGTGATTCGACTGTCTCCTATAGAAGTCCATTTTACTCCAGTTTTTTCCGCATCTGTATACATCGAACGAAACTTGTAGATTTTAAAAACCCTTCCATTTCGCCCATTTCTCAGTTGGCTGTAAATTATTTCACCTGGGCTATCCAACTTAATGGCTACTGCCACTAACAACATAAGTGGCAAGAGAATTATTAACAGAAGCATGGAAACCAGTATATCTATCAATCTTTTAAACTTTAGAAAGTTAGCATACTGGAACCTACTACTAGCAACAAACCAATTGGCATCAAGCAAAGAAGGTGGTAGCTTTAACCACAAGGATTCCCAGACATCACATATATGATACACAGGAACATAATTTAGTTTCAATTTGATCAAGCTTAACGTTTCAGAATCAGACAGGGTAGCTTTTGCCCCTAAAATTATGCCTGCCCAAGAATGATGCTCTAAATTGGAAAGTATGTCAAAATTTCCTCCATCAATAACTTGGGGATTATTTTTTACTAGTTTAGCAACTAGTTGTAAGCAACTTGACAGTACAACCACTTGTCTAGATGGTAAGTGGTTCAGCAATATTTTGGCACACTCTAGATCGTAATCATCAGATCCTAGTAATATTAGCCATTTCTGGTTTTGCCCCCCATATTTTAATTTGTTAGCCCCTAATACTCTTGACATTACTACTCTGACAAATAAATAGAAATAGATAGGATATTTACTGAAAGCAGCTTTACAACTATTAGAATTTGTTTAAAAAATCTTTACTTTCGCTAAAAGAACTAATTTATGCCCCATTACGAAAGGGGAGAGACAGATTAAAAAAGTTGCCCTTGTTTAGGGGGAGATTAAAACCTTTCAAACAGCTTCCTATCGTTGACCAGAAACAAAGGTAAAATTTCGCCAAGCCTAATTCTTAGTGAAATCTTACAAGTTACTAAACAGCAAATAGAAACACGTAATTTACCCTATCACAGAATTTTAAATTTATGCAAGTCTAGACTAGACAATAGCTAGCAATTCCAGATTCAAAAATCAGCAAATAATAAAGATATAAGTAAGCAAATAAACTTAAAACTTAAAACTTAAAGAAAACGATGACTTCAGCCAAACAATGTCACCGAAGATCTTAGTTTTTAGAGCTTTTCTAAGTTTTTTATAAAAATGAATAGATAAAATACAACATTCATGAAGTAAAAGTCATGGGGCAAAATTTACGGCAATTACCAACCACTCAAACCACAGGAAATATTGCAAGCTGCGCTTGCAATATTTCTGCCGTGTTAGTTAATGCCTCAATAGGCTTTAGCCATTAGGTTGTTAGAAAGAGAAGGTGGTGCGAATTAAGCCAACTGTGGCAGTAGCATTGGCACTGGAGGATTCAGGATTGAATACCCAGAAAATACCAGGGGTGATGCTGATATTTTTGTTTAGTTGATAGCGATAGAACAGTTCTAAATGGTAAGGGGTTGCTGTGGCTGTATTGCTATTCTTGAGGGGCTGTCCAAACAGAATTGCGCCTGTGCTGCCTTCCCTAAATAGATTTGGAAAATTGAAGCCAGCAATCCAAGTTGTAAAGGTAGTGGATGCGCCAAGGGTTGGAGTATCAGCAAAGATGACAGTTCCTGAAGTGCTGAAAGTGATCGAAGGATTCATGCGCCATACCAAGTTGCCAGAGAGTAAGTTGGTTTTAGTAGCAAAAGCACCGAAAGGTTGCTCAACGTTAACTAGCCCCGTATTGAGACTGCCATTTGGTAAGTAAGTATGGGCGTAGGAAACAGATGTATCGAGATTGTTGGCTAGTTTAAATAGAAATTGAGCAGCGATCGATGTTGTACCACCAAAGAGACCGCCATCGCCTGATGCTATAGCCGCACTGCCTGCACTATAGCCAACCTGTAGGTTTACCTTGTCATCAAATTTATATTCAGCGCCAATGAGTGAGCTAGTGCCGCCGATGCGGAAGAATGGGTCAAAGCGTCCAAATCGAGAGATGGAACCCTGTCCACTGGATGCAAATGGAGTGATTTGGGTAAAGAAGTCATCAGGAGCAGCGATCGGACCTGCGAAGAAGTGCATTTTGCCATCAAAGGCGGGGAAGCGGTAGAATAAAAGATTAAGTGAGCCAACGTTAGCGGTGGCAGGAACACCAGAGGCAAAGCCAAACCTTGACATATTACTGTTGAGAACGCCAGCAATGCCTGCGGGATTGGTATTATTGGTGGCAAATAGATTCCCTGCTTCGAGACGGGTTCTTAATAAGTCTTTGCCTGTGAAGCTGGTGTTTAAAACTAGGCGGAGGCGATCGCCAAAAACAATATTAGATTTACCATTGGTTAAACCACCTGAAGCTGCAACCGCACCAAAGATCACCTCACCACTTAACTTAGTTGTGGTGGAAAACTGTTGAGCCTCAAGTTTGGCGACCTTGGCATCAAGGCTATCAACACGACCGCGCAAGGTTGCGAGTTCGGCGGCAAATTCTTCTTGCAACTTTTGCAATGTTGCCAGATCTTCTTTGCTAACTTTATCCGCTAGTCCTGCGGAGATAATTTCATTGATCTTGTCAAGGCAAGCATTGAGTCCCGCCGCAAATTCATAACGACTGGTGGCTTGGTTGCCGCGAAATGTGCGATCGGGATATCCTGCAATACATCCATAACGTTCTACGAGGGATTGTAAAGCTGTAAAAGCCCAATCGGTGGGACGAACATCACTCAGTTGTGAGACGGAGGTAACATTTTGGGTAATGGCTTCAGAATTACTAGAACCAATGGGGTTAAGCTTAATTGCTTGGCTATCTAATCGAATTGCTTGATAGGGATCGGTATTAGGGGAAGTAATGGCAGTAGTATTGGCAAGAGCGATGCTAGGTAGCGCGGATAATGTGGCGAAAACCGATACACCAACAAGTGATTGATTTAAGCATTTCTTGATCTTAATCATCCTAAAAATTCTCCTCAGAATACACCTTATTACTTAGGTTAGACTCCTTGGTTAAGAATGTCAAAGGCATATTTGGCTGATAAGTGCTTTCCAGTTACAGATTGGCGCGGTTTCTTCGGTGTAAGTTATGCCAAATTTGAATGCCAAATTTGAATGCCAAATTTTTGATGTGCGCGAAAAAGAATAGCCTGCTAGTCAATGGTAAGTGTGGCGATCGTGGTTTTGAGCGTAAAGGAGTTGCGGGTCTCTAGTTGAGATTGGGGATGCTTAAGTAAGCGCGATCGCATAGCATCAGTCAACCCTTGAGCCATACTAAAGTCAGCGCCCGCGATACTTTCAAACTGTTCAAAATCAGCTTCACTAAAATTTACAGCTCGCAGGTCTGCCCCCGCCAAATTTGCCCCGTTCAACCTTGCCCTACGTAAACTTGCCCCCGTCAAAGTGGCTTTGCGTAGGTCGGCTTGGACTAGCCTCGCCCCCTCTAGATTTGCCATAGTCAGGTTAGTGCCTCCAAGATACGCCCCCATGAGATTGGCATTTTGCAGATCCGCCTTTTTGAGGTTGGCAGTGTTTAACGGCGCACCATTGAGGCTGGCACTTGGACCGATCGCCCCTGATGACTTATAGACAAAATTTTCAGGAAAAATAGTATAGCTGTCGTATCGCGCACCCTGTAGTTTAGCGTCAGTCAAATTTGCGCCACTAAGATCCGCACCACTTAAATCTACTCGATACAAATATGCACCTTGCAAATTCGCTTGTCTCAAGATTGCCAAACTTAAGTCAGAACTGCGTAGATCCGCCTGTTGTAGATTTGCGGCACTGAGGTTTGCCGATCGCAGGTTAGCGCGAATGAGAATAGCCGTTTGGAGATTCGCTTCACGCAAGTCATAACCACTCAAATTAATTTGGTAAAAATCTTTTTTCGGGAGTGAGATGCCTGATTTGATCGCAGTTAAAACTTCATTAACATTCTGGAGCATATCTGTGGAGACTATCGGAGAATGGGGTCTAGCATGGGGATCTTACTAAAATACAGCAAATACTGTAGGGCATAGAATAATTCTTGATTGAGCGTTCAGAGATGTACACCTGATTGACTGATAACCTGATTGACTGATAACCTGATTGGCTGAATAAAAGTACTTGCAAGCCTTGTCAGACAAGATGTCTGACCCACAAAAACAGAATCCTTGTGGAACGGGCATCTTGCCTGTTTATGGTTAAAATTTGTCAGTCAATTAGAGATGTCCGCTCATCATATGCTTTTTGGGAAAATGGCAAGTGGGGTTAACAATATGCCTCTGCAAATCAATTAGGATCGCTATATCATTAGAATAGACTGAGAGTAAATCGTAAATATAAACTATGATCCCCACCGTAATTGAACAATCTGGTCGTGGCGAGAGAGCCTTTGACATTTTTTCTCGTCTGCTGCGGGAACGGATTGTATTTTTAGGCTCTCAGGTAGATGACAGTATTGCCAACGTTATTGTGGCTCAACTACTCTTCCTCGAAGCCGATGATCCTGAAAAAGATATTTTTCTATACATCAACTCCCCAGGCGGATCTGTAACCGCAGGTATGGCAATCTATGACACGATGCAGCATATTCGCCCCGATGTTTCTACTATTTGTGTGGGCTTAGCTGCTAGTATGGGCGCATTTTTGCTGACGGGTGGTGCAAAGGGTAAGCGCTTGTCATTGCCTCACACCCGCATTATGATCCATCAACCCCTTGGTGGCGCACAGGGTCAAGCTACGGATATCGAGATTCAGGCTAAGGAAATTTTGTACCATAAAAATCGCCTGAATGAGTTGATGGCTTTTCATACAGGGCAGCCCCTAGAGCGTATTGCCGAAGATACCGATCGCGATTTCTTTATGGCTCCCGATGATGCTAAAACCTATGGCTTAATCGATGAAGTGGTTAATCAGCGTCCCAAATTTGCGATCGCGGCATAGCAGCCAGCAATTACCGTCTTTTATAGGGCTTGAATGACAGGAAGGTTTGTAAGGGCAGTTGATGAATTGCCCTTGCGACTTTTCGCTATGTAGGGTAGCGCGGGTTTCAAGGTATTTTTGTGTAAGTCTTTAGTAAAACTAGTAAATAGCCAATACATATGCTAGAAGCAATATCTTTGCAAGCCCTTAAGCAGCAAGCGGAAATGAATTCCTGTGATGATCAAGTCTGGCTGCGTCTGGCAAGGTTTTGTTATCAGCAAGCAAATTGGCAAGAGGCGATCGCTGCCTATGATCGGACTATTGAGATTCGACATCAATACGCCGCAGAATATTATGACCCTGATGTTATATTGGTTGCACCTGCTTCTGGTGGTCTTGGGGAATCACAAAATCAGGTATTAGATCAAGCCTTTGCTTACTATCAAGACACTTTAGAAATTGAAGTGGAATATGCAGATTTTTATCTAGAGTATGGGTATACACTGCGCGATCGCTTGCAGACAAGTGATGCTGAATTAGCATTTCAAAAAGCGATCGAGATCAACCCTGAACTAGCGGCAGCCATGCTAGAACTCGGTAATATTGCCTACGATCGTTGTAACTATGCCTTGGCAGGGCAGTATTTTCAGCAGGCGATCGCCCATAAGCCTGAATATGCCGAGGCCTACTGCAATCTTGGTAATTGCTTCGCGATCCAAAGTCAGTTTGAAGAAGCGATCGGCTGCTATGAAAATGCCCATAACCTCAACCCCGATCTGCCAGACTTATCGGAAAAACTCAACAAAATCTATAACCGCTTTGTTCCCCGTTGGCATTTCCCAATGATGAATGACACCTATCGCAATAATTGCTATGAGCAAGCTTTGCGGAAGGCGGTCAAGTCTGAATCAGTGGTTTTAGATATTGGCTCTGGTTCTGGTCTGTTGGCGCTGATGGCGGCAAGGGCGGGTGCAAAGCAGGTATATACCTGTGAGAAGGTGCAGGTGGTGGCGAATATGGCGCGGCGGATTGTCGAGGCGAATGGCTATAGTCACCAGATCACGACTTTTAATAAATTGTCCAATGATTTGCAAGTTGGCGTAGATTTAAGCGATCACGCCGACATTTTAGTGAGTGAAATCTTTGATGTGGGGCTTTTGGCGGAATATGCGGTTGCTTCTATTCGTCACGCAAGGGAACATTTACTTAAGCCCAATGCCCAAATTATTCCCAAGTCAGCAACTGTCTATGCCGTGCTAGTGGATAGCAGCCAAATATTCCATGAGGATCGCGTGAATATCGTCTCGGGCTTCGATCTGAGTTTGTTTAATGCTTTTTCTAAAAAATCGGAATACTTGCAGTTGTACTTGCGTAACTTTAAGTACACAACCCTCTGCCAACCCTTTGAAGTCTTTGATTTTGATTTTTGTGGCGCAAATATTGAACCTGAATCTCGTGAAATTGCGGTGCAGATTACCAATAGTGGTCACTGCCATGCGATCGCCTTTTGGTTTCGCCTCTGGCTAGATGATGAAATCTATCTAGATACCAGTCCTTTCAATCAAGATACTTGCTGGATGCAGGCTGTGCATATTGTCGAGCCACCACAAGCCCTAACCGCAGGTCAAGAAACCTTAGTATCAGCCAGCCATGATACTGCTTACATTGATTTGAGGCTATCTTAACTATTCTTAAAAATATCTAGGTAATGGATATAAGCAAAAACGTAGCTTTCAAAATTTCTCTAGGCTTAGTTATTAGAAAAATTGGCTTAAAACCTCGTTCTTTCAACACGACTTCATATTACAATAGGCTAAATACCGTAGGGCATACGGAAATTCACGCTTGAGAAGCTAGTTGCAAGACTAGGTATCACTAAGTAAGACCTAGGGCTTGTCCTACAGGCATCCTACAGACAATAGTGAGTCCAAGCATCCTCAAGCTTTCAGGCTGAGGAATGTCAAAATACAGTGCCGTATTAAACATTTCCATGCAATCAAGTCCAGATAATTTACCCGAAGCTATCGATCGCATTGTCAAGCGATTTCAACGGCTGTCCGATCCCAAACAACGTTATGAGCAGTTAATTTTGTACGGGAAGAAGCTTGAGGCTTTTCCAGATAAGCTTAAAACCCCTGAAAACAAAGTGCAGGGCTGTGTTTCGCAAGTATTTGTCGTTGCCAAGTTAGATGAAAATGAGCGCGTTGTTTTTAGCGGAGACTCTGATGCGCTCATTAGTAAGGGTTTCTTGGGTTTGCTGTCGATATGTATGAGTGGTTTAACCCAAAAAGAAATCGAACATCTTTCGCCAGATTTCATTAAGGACACAGGTTTAGTAGCCAGTCTCACGCCCTCCCGTGCCAATGGTTTTTACAATGTATTCAAAAAGATGCAACAGCAGGCGATCGAGATTGAGTTGCCTAGCGTGCGTTAATTTAGAACACAGCAGGGCAACCACGGGTGGATTGCCCCTACCTGATTAAGCAATCATACTCACAATTGGGCTGGTGGTTGATACCATTGCCGCCAATACTTGGCTGGGAGAGACGCTAAAGGGCAGTCGATGGATATCAGAATTGGGTTGACAGGCGATCGCCGCGATTTGTTCTAATTCGGCGATCGTAATTTGGCTCAAGCCTAGATCCGTAAGCGATGTGGGTAAGCCAATCTCTTGATAAAACTTCAATAGCTGATGCCGAGATGAAGCCGCTAACTGATTGCCCTGAAATTCTTCAAGGCGCAGTTGTACCAAGATGCCATAGGCAACTTTTTCGCCATGCAAGGTGTGGTGGGTTTGGGGGAGATGGGTGAGGGCGTTGTGAACGGCGTGGGCGGCGACAGTGCGACAATTTGCGCCACCAATACCACCGATCGCCCCTGCTAGACAGACCGTGGCATCCACCACCTCGCGCCATGTTTGGCTTTGGGGATGGGCGATCGCCGCCGCCGCCTTTTGTAAGAGCAGGTCACGCAAAATCCTTGCCTCTTGCACCGCCGCAATGACCATCGTTTTCTCACTGCTGCCGCTACTCACCGATGCCTCATACCACTTGGCGATCGCGTCACCGATACCTGAGATCAATGTACGTTGAGGTGCAGTGGCAATAATGTCATAATCAACAATCATTAAATCGGGGCAATGGTCAAGGGTGACATCATAGGCAAACCCCCCGTTCTGATTGTATACATTACTCAGGGCAGTCCAAGCGGCACAGGTCGCGCCCGTGGTGGGGATGGTGATGATGGGCAGTTGGTTTTGATGCGCCACTAGTTTGGCGGTATCCAATACTTTGCCGCCGCCAATGCCGATAATCATGTCAGGATGTTCTTGAGCAACGATGTCGCGCAATAATTGCAGATTTTGATCGTTACAAGCAGCGATCGCGGGAGCCTGAATAATTTCTATGTTAATGTTGTTGAAATAATTGACTGTGACCTGCCCCGCCATATTGCCAGCAATTACCAGCGCTTTACTTCCATAGCGCGATAAATATTTAGGGAGTTGCGACAAGATCCCGTTACCCCGTAAAAGTCGTGCTGGTGCGATCGCTAAGATCGGCAATGCTTCCACCATGGTTACTTCTGACATTAGATTAAGAAATGGTAAACATAATTCTATTCTAACCTTCTGTGATTTAAATCAGGGCAAAGCGCTGTAGCTGTAATTTCCTCTGTTACCTACATTTACCTGCATTTGTAGGTTTTGATTTGTTTTACTAAATATTTGCTAAACTACACATAGATTTCTGTCTAAGATGAGCATTGGCTAACAATCATGCACCAAGTTGTCCTCGAACTGGCGGGTAGTCGCAAAGTTCATGTTATTTCTGAGCATTCCACCAAGGAAGAAGCTTTGGACAAATATATTAAACTTGTAGAAGCTAATAAGGGATCGCCCGTTACCAGCAAAGGCAAATATACAATTCGTAAGAAGCCTTAAATCCAGAGAAGTTTATAAAAGGAGCGCATAGCGCCCCTCTTATAAACTTTTCTGCCACTCAAAACTTCAATATTCTGTAATTTCATGCATCTATCGGAATGCTATCGGCTCTTAGGAATACCCCGCAATGCCACGCTCGATGACATTAAGGTTGCCTATCGCCGCCTAGCACGCAAATATCACCCTGATGTCAACCAAAATGATCCCGCCGCTTCCGAAAAGTTTCAACAGGTCCAAGAAGCTTACAAAATGCTCAAGGATGCGGATCAGGGCGATCTAAAGGATCTATCCAAGGAAATATTTGCCAAAAATCCGCCCCAAGAGGTGCGATCGCCTGCACCAAAGCCCCAAAATCCTACCCCACCCCCACCCAAAGTCAAGCTTGAAGTTAAGCAGGTTAATAATCGGATTGATCCAATTAACAGCGATCCTGAATTAAAACTGAAGTTAGATATGTTGCGGCGGGTGCAAGAGCTACTCAAGCAAAAAAAATATGTGGTGGCGATCGCGGTGGTAGAGGGCATGAGCGAAAGGTATCCCAATTCCCCAGAAGTAACCCATTGGCAAGCCGTCACCTATCATCGCTGGAGCAGTGAGTTAATTTTGAAAGGTAAATTGCGAGAGGCAGAAATTTATCTTAACAAAGCATTGAATATTGACTCTAAGAACCGTGAATTGGTATTTGAAGTAAAGCGTGACTTAGAAAGAGTACAGCAACTTAAAACCCAGAAGTAAGTAGCGGCGTTACTCGCTGCTCACAACCGCTACATAGATAAGAGATGGTAATGCGTGTCAGTTTGGACAATGTAATTCCTGCGGGTGTAGCATTTTCATTAGCCGTTCATCATCTACTTTCCACAATGAGCAGAAAAGCTATTATTTTTCTACAACTTCAAAGAGCCAGATTGATGTCTGGTCTTTTTGTCTAATAAAAGCATTAACCCCAAAGGGAGGATTAAGGAGAGATTTGTCATCAGGGTCTATCATTTGATCCCAAGTTAATTTTGCTGGCTGATTGCCATTTTGATTAATAACTCCAATATTAATCTTTTTATTCCCTTCAGTATCTAATGATGTTGAAAATTGTAAATTTCTTTTTTCTTTACCTATCCCGCAATCAATTTGATAATTAGATGCAAAAGAAAAGCTATCACTGTTAAATCTTTCAGCTACTAATCGCAATGAATCAATATCACCTAAAGGCCATTCTAAGGATTTATTGTAAGCACCTATAGGTTTAAGAATACATTGAGTCTTATTAGCTATTTCAACCATCCTTTTATATGTAATCGTCATTGGTATTTCTATGGTTTGATTAGGAAGAATTTGTGGCTGTAGATCGGATGGAATAGATTGACTGTGGTCTAAAGGAATTATAGGTGAAGAATTAGCGTAATTATTAAAACTACCAAAGGCAATAGTTGCGCTCAACAATAAAACAATAAAAATTTTAGTTAGAGATTTCATGCAGTTAGATATTCTTAGTTAAATCAAAATAATAATTATTTCGCAAATAAAAAATGATATTGGGGAAATTACAGTGCTTTGGCTTAGTTAAAAAGCATAAAGATTTTTGAAAGCACCGCTCCCAAAAATCTTTATATACTATTTATGTACTATGTACTATGTGAACTTGTCACTCACATTAGTTAAAGTCTCAATTTAGATGCAGTTATTTCACTAGATATGTCCACTGAGTTTTGCCATCTCGGGCGCTAAGAAGAGCTATACCAGTAAACTGCCCATTGTTTAGATTTTTGTCATTAGCATTGGACATACCATTCCAACATTGTTGGGCAGGAGAGTTTCCAGGACTATTGGTAGAGCAGAGATTAATTTTTCTTCTTCCTACAGGAGGAAATGAAACTGCAAACTGAAAATATCTTCCAGTATTGCCCACTGCATAGTTAGCGGCAAAGGTAAAATACCCGGGAGCATCCCAAGTTTGCGGTAAGTAAATATACTTATGTACAAGCAAGGAAGAAATAGGAAGAATAAAGAGGAATAAAAATAGTAACAAGAAAATGCAGT
>NZ_JACJPY010000041.1 GCF_014696345.1 Pseudanabaena cinerea FACHB-1277 | reverse complement strand
CTAGTAGAGATACCAAAAGAGTTTGGCTGTAAGATGTTAGATAAACTGAGGTATTTACAAGCATTCATGAGTGAGAATATCAGTTATGTACATTGGTTTAGAAAGATGGTGATATTAAGCTGAAATCACGCTTTTTGCAGGAGTAGTGTGTCCATCTTTAGGATAACCTCATGTCTGATTCAACACTTCTGGGGAATAGCTCCTAAATAAATTAAACACTATCAAGAATCTTCGAGAATAATTTGCGCGATCGCCTTGAGGATTTGCAAGACATCATATAAGTGATTTTCTGTTTCTGAAAGCGAAAAAACCTTAGATAGTGTATAGGTTAGCTCGACTTCTGAATTGAGTTTAATAAAACGAAACTCGCGCCCATTGGTAATCATGCCAAATAAATCTTTTTTAGAATCTATTTCAGGCGATCGCTGGGGACTAGATATCATATAAGTCAAGGCTTGTGGCAACGCCATCATCACATCATATTGAATGCTTTTCGCTTCAATTACCACCACCCAAATCGTATTTTGTAAAACCAAAACATCAATCTGTCCCCGCACTGTTTCTGCACCGTCCTGAGACACCACCTCAATGGATTCTTCTAAAGTTGTATAAAAAGGTGGCTCGTAAAATCCTGCCAACGACAGCAAAGGTGACAGAGTAACCATCTTGACCGTTACTTCCAAAAGCGGACGCTCGGCAAGATAGAGATATTGCTGTTTCGTGCGATCCAAAATTTGTTTCTCAAGATCACTTAGGGCAGGCGCATCTTGCAGTAATAGTGTAAAAAAGCGATCGTTTTGACCTTGACGAATATGAAATTTTGCTTTCACATCATATAAATTCAGTCTTGAGGCTTGTAATGTTTGAACCATGATTTTTCTCCTAAATCAATTCAAATTTATCAAATTTATATTTTGGTTAAATGTAGGATGGGTTAGCGATCGCATAACCGATCATCTTTAAGCACTTTATGCAATTGCTTTATGCAATTGCTTTATGCAATTGATGCGTTACGTTGCACTAACACATCCTACGAAGCTATCACTAAAAACGGAAGCCAGGGATAAATGATGGCACAGGCACACCAATCTGCCTCAAAACACCGACACCCACAGCCAATGCAAAGTCCTGCTCCCAACTCCTCACCTCTTCGCGAGTGGGTTTAGTTGTCGGCGTGTCGTCAGGCTTAGAATTATCAAAGGCAAGATCGGATTTATTCAAATTGAGCGAAGGCATAATCGCTGTAAAACTATTCACAGGAACGGCAGCATTCAAACCTGTTTTAATTTCCACACCACTTGCGGTTGATTCTTTCTCGCGATCGCCTTGACCATGAATTCCCACCACGCGACCACTGACATCAAATACGGGTCCACCACTCATCCCCCTTCTGGTAACGGCGGTGTAGCGCATTGTGTAGCCCCCTGGGCGCTTATCAGGACGGCTAGAAACCTGTCCGTTGGTAAACTCATACTCACGTTCTCCTGCTACTTCAATGGACATGGGATATCCAGAGATATAAACCCCCGAACCAATGCTGGCTTCATCAGAATCGGAAATTGGCGCAACTGCTTGTTCGTCAGGACTTTCAAACTTGACGATCGCCAAATCGAGATCGCCCGCAGTTTTCGGCAAATGGATAACTTGCGTCACATTATAAGTCTTCTTCTTGCTGGTATAGATTTTGTAATCGAGGCTAGAATTTTTGACCACATGATTGCAGGTCAAAACGGTATAAGTGTTACCACTCTTGGCAATAATCACGCCAGAACCACCCAGATTTGTTCCTAATGGATTGTCAATGCGGACAGTGGTTGGTACGGCGACTTGAGCAACTTCCTTGGCTGTTTTTGCTGATGCTGCCATCGGTTGACTAATGGTGATCGCTGCCACAATTGCCGTACCCGTCAAAACATTGGATAAATCGAAACGCATATGTGACTCCTGATGTATTTATTTAAAGATGAGAATGGATAGAAAACCGTAAATAGGTACTAATGGGAACGCCCCAACTTGCTTTCAGCATTTGTTGCAAAAGCATTGGTGAAGGTTCAGTACCATCGTCAAAAGTGTAACCACCAAAGTCTGGATCACGGTTTTTAATGCGACCATTGATTCCCACTAAAAAACCTGATTCATCAAAAATTGGACCGCCACTCATGCCCACCACAATATCGTTGCTATAGCCGATGCTGTAACCCTGTGTCAGAGATTTAGCTGGTAAGAGTGATACAATTCCTTCCGTAAAACGGAAGCCTTGCAGACCTATAGCAAAAGTTGTCACTAAACTCCGATCGCGATAAATGGGAAATCCCGAAGCAAAGACGCGATCGCCTATCTGCAAAGGTTCGCGCCTAATGTGGGCAATCGCATAGGGTTGCGGACTGGAAAACTGGGCGATCGCCATGTCGTTATCGCCAAACTTAGCAGTATGGGATTTTGACATTAGCGAATGTTCTAAGCCATCGGGAGTGAGAATAACTGCGCGATCGGCAAACTGCAAAACATGAAGATTTGTCAGCACTGTATAGGTATTTCCTGACTTCCCAACCATCACGCCAGAGCCAGAAGTGATCGCAGTTCCAGAATTATTGAAAATTAGGATTCTCACCGTAGTGGCAATTGCCGATTGGTGAATGCGCGTTTTTAATAATCGGGAATGATCAGGGGAAATTCCTTGAGGGCTTTTACTTGGCTCAACTGCCATAGGATTAGCTGGAACTTTCGTTGCTGCCAAAAAATAGCTAATAAAAACCATTGAGATACCAACAAGCAGTACCTCAATGGTTCTGTAAGTTATTTGTAAAAGTAGTTGCAACGGCGATCGCTTGGACATCGGCTCAAACCTAAATGGAGCTAGTGGCAACTTTAATCAAAATCACCTTTACGCACGCCCGATGCAGGTTGGGGTTTAACCGCAGGATTATTGACCGCAGGAGTTGTTCGGGCTGGCTGAACTTTGGTTGTAGCAGCAGCGTCACGTCCTAGCCGCCCACTTACGTCAATGTAAGGAATTTCGGCACTTTCACTGAGAACAGGCACACCCGCTTGCCCCTCACGCAAGCCGAAGAAAGTATAAAGCGTCCTGATCGCATCCTGTCCTGGCTTGAGGGTATAGATCAAGCCGCCACAACGTCCATTCTTCTCACTGGCGGTGCAGATCACATTTTCCCCATTCATGCGCCCCACAGTCACATATTTGAGGAGCTTGGCAGTTCGATAGGATTCTAAACGATTGCTCACTTCCCGACAGCGAGTTGCAGGTGTCCAACCCGCATCAGTAAAGAAGTTAGAATCCCAAGAAATCCATCTTTCTACCCCACCCTCTGAATTTTGGTACATCGTGGCGGGGCTGCCACCCGATGTATCACAGTAAAAACCTTGACCTCTCTGGGCTTGGCTAGGGTTTGCCGCAAGAAAGATACTGGCGATCGCAGTTGCACTCAAAGCCAAAACATTGACAAAATTAGTTTTCATAGTTTTAGACGTGACACTGATGAAATTCTAACAGGCTATATCATCAGTTGCGGCTAGCAATTAAAGAACTAACTTTATTAACCAAGTCCGCCGTTGCAAAACCCTTGGTGAGGTAGTCTGTAGCGCCAAGGCGGCTGGTTTCCCTTGACCATTCTTCTGCTAAACGCGAAGAAATTACTAGAATCGGCATGGTCATTCCCGCTTGACGGCAGCGATCAATTAGGGTGAATCCATCCATTTGTGGCATTTCAATATCAGTGATTAGCATGGCGGGCTGTTGATGGCGCTGCAACCACTGCCAAGCCTCCATGCCATCCTCACAGGTGGCAATATCATAGCCTTGGGGGGCGAGGCTGCTTTCAATGCGCCGCCGCATCAATGCCGCATCATCAACTACCAAGATTTGCCGATCGCTGGCTAGTTCTAATATTGAGGCATCGCTATCACTGCTAAAGGCAATCAAATCTGGATCTGCACCAAAAAATGCTTCAGCAAAGGATAGTGCATCGATCACGGGAATCAATTTACCATCGGGCATTAAGCTCATCCCCACTAAGCCAATGGGGGCATTGAGGGGGCTAGGGATGGGCGTAACTAGTAAGTCACTCTGCCCAACGAGGGTATCGGCAATGAGCCAAACGCCCTGTGCATCTTTATCATAGGCTCCTAGTTTTTTGGTGCGAACGGCGATCGCTGTGGGCAATAGAGGACGCATTGCCGACTGTCCTTGCCAATATTGATAGAGATCGATCGCTGGCACGCTGCCATTTTCCTCATTAATCTCAATGGTGTAGTCTTGGCGATCGGTTTTGTGCCAGACCAAACTCTCCATTAATGCTGTGGTATAAATTTCGGAAGTGGGAACCGCAAAGGTACGTTCTAATGCCTGCAATAGCATACAGCGCACAAATAAATGCGGTACAGGAATCTGAATTGTAAAGTTAGAACCTTTGCCCACCTGTGACACAAGGTTAAGTTTGCCATTCATCTGTGCCACTTGACTTGCCACCACATCCATCCCCACGCCGCGCCCAGATATATCACTCACCGTCTTAGCGGAGGTAAATCCCGATTGGCACAATACACTCAGTAAGCGATCGGGTGTACTAGTATCGGTTAGGGGTAAATTTTTGGATTTGGCGATCTCACTGATGCGATGGGGATCAACGCCACGACCATCATCACGAATACTCAAGTCAAAAATACTACCGCGCCGCTTGAGGGACAATTCGATGCGCCCTTGGGCTGGTTTGCCAAGTTTTTGGCGTTCTTCAGGTTCTTCGATGCCATGATCGTAGGAATTTCGCAATAGGTGCAGCAATACGGGTTCAAGGTTACGCAAAGTACCTGCATCAAGTTCGATTTGTTCTCCGATAATCGCAAATTTCACCGATTTTCCCACCCTTGCCATCAAATCCCGCAGAATACCTCTCGCTCTGAAAGCAAGGGTTTCAAAGGGAACGAGCCGACTTTCTTCGATGGTTTGCTGAAGGTTACGCAGACTGCGATCCAAAACTTGAATACTGTCGGCGGTACGTCTTGCCGATTCGCCAGTTTCTGAGCCTAGCTCAATCAAGCGTAGGCTAATTTCTAAAAGGCGGTTAATGGCAATATAGCCTTGCCGATAGCGCTCCACCTTCAGCCCATCCTTTTCCCCTGCCACATCCAGCAAAGCATAGTCATCCTGCACCTCCCGTAGTTGGGTAATGTACTGCACGCTATTTTGAGCAAGGGTAACTAGAGGCATCAGGTTAGTGAATACGGACTGATAGAAGCTTTGGGTGGCTCGGGTTGCCATCATCGTTTCGACAAGATATTGCGACGATCGCTCTAGACGTTCTAAAGGCACGGGGATCTGCACATCGGCGGCAGGGGTGACGCTAAAAGCAGGGACAGCGATGGGTTCGGGCTGGGTGATTTCTGGTACAGAGGTGGGCAGCAAAGCAAGCACCCCGCCCTGCCGCGCCGACCCTTTGACCTCACGCAAAAAGGGCATCCATTCGGAGCGCCACAGTTCACAGTCAAGGCGATCGCAGAACTTCTCTAAACCTACCTGCACATACTCATGCCAATCTTTCGCCAAGCCGATTTCTGTACCAATCTCTAACAATTGGGTGATCGTCATTTGGGCTATCTCCAGTGCCGCCGCAGTGACTTCCCCTTCAGGAGGCAAATCTTCGATCGCCATTTCCAAATCCAGCGTCACGAGGTCAAAGCCTTGATCTGCAAATTCCTGCTGCACTTGGCGCATTTCATTCCATTCGGGCAGATATTGTGCCTGAATGCGATCGCGCAGGGTTTGGATATAGCGAACTGCCGCCTCGGCACTGCTTGCTGCCATCTGCGGATCTGCCATCTGCACCACGCCGATCAGCAATTCCCCCGCTTCGATCAGATAGTTCACCAATTCGCCATCTTCAAGGGGCGGAGCCGCATCCAAGTAACGCAGGTCGGATAAGAGATCTTCGAGAATCGTTGCCACCTGCAACAGAGATTGAAACCCAACCGTAACCGCACCGCCCTTAATCGTATGCACAGAGCGATATAACTGTTGAATATCGGTACGCCAAGTGTCGGCGCTAAGATGGCTCACAGTTTGCACATATAGTTGCAGATCTTTCTGGGTATCTATTTCAAATAGATGACGCAATTCGTCTTGCAATTGCAGATCGTTAAACTCTGAATTTGCCATTACTTTCCGATACTTCCAACCTCAATAAAATCTATATCTTCAAGCTCATTTGCCGCTAAGTCAGTTGCATTAGCTTCTGGCATCAGGGGCAGGCGGAAAAATTGTACCTTTTCTAGCAGTTGCCTTGCTAACATTCCCATTCTGCCCGATTGATCGCGGGTAAATTGCGCCTGAGAAGCAGAACGCTCGGCGATCGCCTCAATATCCTGCATCGAAGCCAAGCTAAATTTAACCGCTTCCGCGATCGCTCTTGAAGATTCTGTTACCGATGTGCCGATCTCCGCAAGCTCTTCTGTCACATTGGCAATATTCGTAAAGGTCTGCTCAGAACTATCAACGCTATTGGTAAAGTCTGACACCAAGCTATTCACGTCACGCACGTCTTGATCGATACCCGATACCACCACATCAACGGAGCCTGTGCGCTGTTGCAAGACGATTAGCCCCTGATTGGTTTGGGTCGCTAGGGCATTAACCTGTGAGGCGATCGCTTCAAATTCCCTTGCCACAGAGACAAATTGTTCAGGATCGCGTTGTTCTAATGCCCTTGTTGCCACCATCGAGGCGTTAGTTGCCAGTACTTGGGTGAGCGAGGCAAGCCGCTTTTGATCCAGCACAAATTGTTTTGCCAGAGCCACGAATTCACCAAGGTTTTTAATCCGTTGCACCATCTGCACCGTAGCAGCCTGAAGGGAGGTGATCGAAGCCGTCAAGTCAATAATTTGCTCCTCCCCCTGCCGCACCGCCGATCGCACCCTCTGCACCGCCTTGTTCGCCGCGATCGCCTGTTGAGCGGCATCCTCTGCCAACTGGTTCACATCCTCAATCCCTAAACGGGCTTGCACCACCAGTCCTTCTTGTTGTTGAGCATTTTGCGACACGGCGATCGCCAACTGCTCTAGGCGATCGGTGCGTACTGTCACCTGCTGCGCCGTCTGCAACACCGCCGCCAATACCTCTGCCAACTGTTCCGACAGACGATTGAGCGTATCCGCAATCAAACCCGTCGCATGGGGGCTGACCTCCGCCTTTGCCGTCAAGTCCCCCATTTCCAACTCAGACACCACATCTAGTAGGTGAGAAATTTCATTCTGAAAAATATTATTTTGCGACTCCGCCTCAACTTGGGCGTTAGTTTGCTCAGTTTTATTTTGAGCCAAATTAGTCGTCATCAAATTAAACACATCCGCCAGTCGTCCCACCTCATCCTTTGCACCCACCGCCACAGTCAGGTTAAAGTCACCTGCCGCATATTGCCTCGCGATCGCCTCTAGTTGCCGAATCCGCTTGCTGAGGGTGCTACCAATAAATAGCCCAAATAGTGAACTCATCACAATCAATAAAAAGCCTAACCCAAACACAAACAAAGTTGCGCCAGATAACTGGTTCTTCGCTTCAACGCTGACAATTGGTGTAAGGGTATTACTCAAATACAAAGAGGCGATCGCCAAACCAGATAAGGACAAGAAACTAGTCGAGCCAATCGCAAATAAAATTTTGGCACTAATCGGCAAATCATTGAGCCAACTACTATTATTCGATACCTGCTTAGACATCGGCGCAGTGACATCGGCAGGTTTTCTCCTTTGTCTTGCCCTAGGCTTCTTATTTGAAAGGGGAGATTTATTTGCCATATCTGTTTATGTTTAACAGGATTGCTCCTGCATGAATCCAGTCATACCAACTAACAAAAGTGCGGTCATCCTTGCACGTATTAAAGATAAAACCAAGTCAGAACCAAGTCAGAACCAAGCCAAAACCAAGTCAGAACTTTAAATGTGCAGAATAAAGCTACGTCATTTTGCGTCTCGGTGTTAAATCTGTAGCAGTTTGTAAATAAACATACGACAAGATTAAGATCCGAAAATTTAAAAACGCAAGAGTTCTAGTACTTACAAGATACAACCATATGCAGCATTACCTTGGTGTGCCTCACAACAATACGCCAAATTAATTACTCGTTCTATGTAATGATTTTGCTCAATAGCGATCGCTGGTAAGGCAATAATTTCGGGTGCTTTATAGGGATGTAGGGAAGTCAATCTGGCTTTTCGATGATAATTGAGCGAACTTGACTTGGTGAGTTGAGGATCATTGCTGCTGCCCTGTTAATTTTTTCTCCATGGGATTTAGTATCGTCTGCTATCAAGGTCGACAGTGCAGTGCGATCGCTAATCTAGGTTCTCGTGAAGTTGAGGGTGAGAATATGGCGTGATATGGGTCACAGGGCTTACGCCGTGAACTTCGATCAATATATTTACCACTTCGTAAACATTGCTTTTTTGTAACACAGAAACTAAAAATATCTGATATAGTCGTTATATCAATTGATAGATTGCGTTGCCATCGCGCAATGGTCATCACCAACTCCTGATTGACTGACAAAAATAATTGTAATCCTTGTCAGACAAGATGTCTGACCCACAAAAGCAAAATCGATTTTGGCGATCGGGGGAAGGATTTACACAAGTATTTCTAGTGTTAGTAGGTTTTGTAAAGGGCTTGTTTTTGGGACGAATGGATATCAAAAAAAAAGCTCAAAGAATTGAAACTATGTTGAAATCTATTTTTGAAACCTGTGTACCACGCGATGAAGTGCTTGGGGGGAACCTATCAGAGGATGTATTTGCTGCAAAATTAAAGCAAGTGGTGGATGGTAATGCGCCCTTAGTTTATCAAGACCCAAATACATTTTTTGCAAATACATTTCCGACAAATGGACTCAAGACCCTGATATCCGAAGTGTTTGGGCGTTTAACAGGTAAGGATACTGGTTCGCCTGTAATTCGCTTAGAAACCAGTTTTGGCGGTGGTAAAACCCACGATGAAATCGCGATTTGGCATATTGCCAGAAATGGAAGACTAATAAATGGGTTAGATAGATTTGTAGATGACATTACAATTATTCCCGATCGCCCGATCCAAGTGGCGGCGATCGCCTGTCAAGATCTTGGTGGTGTGGAAGGGGTTTTACACCAAGAGTCAGGATTAACTATTTACACAATATGGGGAGAAATTGCCTATCAACTTGGCGGAATTGATGGTTATAGATTACTGAAAGGGGCAGATGAACAGAGGGTCAGTCCTGGTACGCAAGTGTTACAAAGAATAATCACCGATCAACCAACAGTAATTATTCTTGATGAAATTGCTCAATATTTGCGCCGAGCGAAAGCTATTACCGTTGGTAGTAGCGACTTGTCTGGTCAAGTCGTGGCATTTTTATTTGCACTCATGGACTTAGCTGCTTCTTGTAATAATCTGGTTCTGGTATATACTCTTGCTTCTGTATCTGATGCTTTTGGCGAAGAAACTGCCACTCTGAAAGAGGAGTTGGAAGCGCAAAAAACCTCGGCTCGACAGGAACGGGTGCTGAGTCCAAGTACAGATATTGAAATTTACAACATTGTTAAGCAAAGAATTTTTAAAAGTATTGACGAAAAGATAGCTAAGAGTGCTGCTCAGGAATACTTACACACCTATAGAGCCAGTCGGATCAATTTGCCAGATAGCTGTAAAGATGCCAATCATGCTCAGATTTTGCAATCTAGCTATCCTTTTTCTCCTGAACTCTTTGATCTACTGACAAAAAAAGTTGCATCAATTCAAAACTTTCAACGTACAAGGGGGGCATTGCGCCTATTGGCAATGGTGGTGCGATATTTATGGCAAGATCCAAAGGCTTGGATACCAATGATTCATCCGCATCATATTCCGATTGGGATAGATGAAGGAGTGACAGGAGAATTTACATCAAGACTACAAAGACCCTTGATGCGTAATCCGATTCAAGCGGATATTTTTAATGCCGAAGGAAAGCCTGCCCATGCTCAAGTCCACGATCGCCAGTGGGAAGCGGCAGGTAAACCACCATTTGCGACTTGGGTAGCCAGAACGATTTTCTTACATTCGATCAATCAAGGTACTGCGGCAGGGATTCGACGTGCCGAGCTAAATTTAGCTTTGCTGATGCCTCAAGTTGAGATTAGTTATATTGACCCTGTATTAGATCGATTAACGAGCGTGGCATGGTATCTGGATATCGATCCGATTACAACGATCGCCCGTTTTAAAGAAGAACCATCGATCAATAAAATTATTGCGGAAGAGAAAGAGCAGATTGGCAATCTCACAGCGAAAGACCATCTGCGATCGCGTCGCGATAGCATTTTTGCCAATAAAGTATTTACCTTAGTTGCTAGTCCTGAAAGTTCGGGTGATGTTGACGATAAACCTGATGATATTGCCCTTTGTGTAATTGACTTTGATCAAGGAACTGTGAATGCTTCCACCGATGTTGCACCGAATCTAGTTGAGCAAATTTTTAATAATACGGGTGAGTCTGGTAAGTTCCGCACATTTCGCAATCGGTTGCTGTTTTTAGTTGCCAATAAGCAGGAACTAGAGCGAGCAATTGATATTACTAAAGAGCATCTTGCCATTCAAAACATTCTCAAGTCACCAAATCGTCAAGAGGACTTATCAGAAAATCAGCGTAAGCAACTAAAGGAACGGGGTGGCGCAAAGGATTTAGAGGTAAGAGTTGCTTTAACTAATGCCTACCGCCATTTGTTTTATCCAACCAATGATCCTGTAAAAGCACCGAAAGGATTGCTGCATTTCACTTTACCTGCGGAATCTTCCAGTGATGTCAAGGGTAATAAGAACCAACAAGATGTGATTCTCAAGTCTTTAAAAGATTGCCAAAAGATTCGAGCAGAAGATGCTGGTGCATTTGCTCCTGCGTATATTTTGCAAAAGGTGTGGTTAGCGGGTTTAGACCATTGGACAACCAAAGCTTTAAAAGAAGAATTTGCCAAATCTCTTGGTTTGCAGATGTTGCTAGATGCAGATATTCCTAAGTTACGGGAAACAATCCGTAAGGGCATACAGGAAGGGCAATGGGACTTAAAGGTTGGCACGAAGGTTTATATTCGGGGTGATGATGGTAAAGGTCAGGGAAGCAAGCACGATGCTTGCGCTACGCCTGACACAATTGAGTTTTCCGATCGCATGGAGTTATATCGGCGTGGCATCCTCAAGCCACCTGAGCCACGTGTGATTGAGTTATCTGCTCAGGTAATGCCCAGTAGTGAATTAGCTAAAACTGTGAATTTACGCTGGCGATCGCAAGGTGCGTTATCGGTCAAGCTTTATCAGGATGGAGTACCGATCGCTGGTGAATTTTTACCATCGGATAGTCGTCAGGTACAAATTAGTCAAACCACGACTTTTAAAATTGTGGCGGACTATGGCAATGGGGAAACCGCAGAGAAAGAGACTAATGCTGTGATTTCATCCTATCCAGTTGGAACTGCTGCAAGTTCAGGAACTGGCGTAAGTGATATAAACTTACCTCTTGAGCTGCTAAAACCTGAAATCATTGATCTGTCTGGTACTGTTAATGCTACGTTTACAGGATTTAGCGATCGCTGTGCTGATTACAAAGTAAAAGCGATTCACAGTATCGAAATTATGATCGATCAAGTGACGGACTATCGCAAGCTGATGACAGCTTTCCCATTACTCAGTAAATTTGTCTTTGAGATTGATCAGAAGGCAACGATTCAGATGGACAAACAGTTTGTGCGTTTCGACTATCAAGGCGGATTGCGTGGTTTTCAAAGTTTCTCGAATCCTATCAACGCTTTGCTGAGTGCTGAGGGAGTTAGAGCTAATGTGAGTCTCAAGCTAACATTTACCTTTGACCCTGCGATCGCGCCCAATGGTAATGAATTGCAAACTTTACAGCAAGCCTTAATGCGTAACCCTGTTGATCGCCTATCTCTAACTACGAGGGTAAGTTACTAAATCCTAATTTAAGAAACCGTAAGCGCAGGCATCTTGCCTGCGGATTTCTGGGTATATGCAAGCAAGATGCTTGCGCGGACGTTAATTAATCTTTTGGAGAGAGGTAATGCAAGAGTTTCAACTAAGGGTTGTACCCACCGACAACAATAATTTTGCTTTGGAGCTATACCAATGTGCTTATAAGCAAGCGGGTGAAAAAAAGCGCCCTGCGGCAAAGCGAATCGGTAAGCTCAAGGGTAATGCGTTGGTGCTGACCAGACAGGCGATCTATGCTGCATTGAAAGCAAATAAGTACGATCCCAAAACTTTGAAATGCGATCGCCAAGCGCCCTATGTCCTTGATGAACAGTCAGGGGTAAGCTTGGCTTTGCTATTTCAGACGGTGCAGCCACTCTCGAAGGAGGAGCGTATTGCCAATATTGCTAATGGTGTGACGGCGATGAGTAATGAGGAGGCGCATTATTGGTTTGCGAAGGTGTCCAATGGGTCTAAAAGAAATGCTCTTAAAGCAATTCGGGTGTTGCTGGGAGACTAAGAAAAGAAAAATCAGGAACGAATACGAACCCTTTGGACTACTTGAGTCTTAAGCCTTAGTTCATTGTACAAATCAACATTATGATCAGAATGCTCAACTGATACTACTATTGCGTATCGCTGGGAATCATACTCTCCTTCCTTTACCCATTTTCGATTACATGCGACAACCAAGTAGAGTGGGTTCTCTATTATATACAGCGCCCTATCCTTTATTTTGACCTTACCACTCTGGACTGTTCCTTTTTTTCGGAGATTCACTCCTGGGGAAAGATCGACGGTAATACCTGAACCTGGGTACTGCTTCTTTAGATCCTCGATGGAAATTTCTGTAAAGTCATTCTCTGATTCGGTCTTTTTGGCATTGACAAAGGCATTAGTGATCTTCTGAGGATCATCTATATTTCTAAACAAATGAAATTCCATAGTTATTCCAAGATAGGAATCTCCTCTTGTTGGTCGTGTTGGGGGATCGAAAGCAAGTGTTACTGTTAAAGTCCTATCACCTTTAGTTTCCAGAAAACTTTTGGGTAAAGGTGGAATCTCATACATCTGGAAGTTCCCAACAGGGATTTTTGCATTGTCTACTAGGAGAACAACATAATTCTCGACTGAGTATAATGCTCTTGCTAAATTAGGTCGCCCATAACCATAGATTTTGTTTCTGTTATTTTTATGCGTATCTCCCTGAAAGGCAGAAGGAATTTCCTTTGGTAAAGTGGCAGAGTTAACAATTAAAGCTCTAATCAAGTTGGAACTAGCGTTAGGGAACTCTGTGAAAAGTTGAGCAGCTATATTGGCAATGCGAGGGGCAGCAAAGCTAGTGCCACAGTATGCTCGGAATAAAGAGGAAGACGAATCTTTAGATAAAGTCAGAATTGCCGCACTAGGATCATTATAGATAACTCTTGTTCTATCTATTACAAGATCGCCACCAAAGTCTACAAGTTCTGGCTTAATTGCTCCATCTACCCCAAAACCAGATCTGGTAAACGGTGAAGGATATCCAAGAATTTTTGCCACTACGTTTCTCTGAGCATCTTCGTGATAAAAGAAGCTACCCATACCCAATGATAGTGAACCTACAGAAAGGGCGATAGCAGAAGTTGCAGGTTCGATAATTCCTGCTTTTTCATTCAGAAGGTAGTTAGGGTAATCACTATGAATTAGTTCATTGGAGTCAGGGTTATACTGAAAGTTGCCAGCCGAGATGACAAAGACAAGGTTTTTATCCTGATAGCTGTATGCAATTTCGTCAATTTTGGCTGCCAATCTAAATTGCTTCTGTCCATCTGTGAAGACTAAGCGCGAATCTCCTAAGGAAATGTTAATGACTTTGCAATTAGGATAGGCTTTGATGAAATAATTAATAGCTTTCTCTAGCTGATTCTCCAAAAGAGAGTCGGGATCGTACTGATTATTTGCATCTGTTACACGGGCAGAGAATAACCATGCAGTTGGTTGAAAAAGACGATTGGTAATACATTGCTTAATATCTCCGTAGATAGCAATTCCTGAAACACCTGTACCATGACCGTTTTCATCATTAGGACTGGATAGGACGAAATTGGGAGCGGAAAATTCTGAGGCTTCTGCAAGAGCAGGGATAATCGCTGGATGCCCTCCATGCACACCTGAGTCAATTACTAATATTCCACAGATATTATCGGGAGGTGGGGCAATTTCAGGAAAATCTGACAAAGGAGGGTTATATTCGCTAGAAGACTCAAAGGCTGGCTGGGGTCTGCGGTCTATTTCTTTAACATATTCATCTGTAAGTAGGATATCTTCTACGAACTCTTTGGTAACTTTAATTCTGGCTATGCAGATGTATTCACCAATATATCTATCGCTAACCCGCATGGGCGAATCTTCTGTGATTGTTCTAAGCACCTCATCTAAATTATCCAAGTAAGTTTTCATCTCTACGAGATCGCCTGTATGCCATAGTTCTAAATCTAGGGCGACAAGTTCGTTAGCTTCTAATGGTTCTAGTTCTAACCTTCGACCTACGCGATCCTGTGGTTCTAAGGGGACTATATCCTCGATCACATCCAAATAGCCATAGTCATAACCCTCGCCCACATTACTATAGACTTTCAGCTTTTCTTGAAAATTTGTAAGTTCTTGTTCAGACGAGAAAACAACGATAGCTTTCTGTTCGCTTGATTCTTGAGCGAGTAGGGTTAAACCTATACCTGGCAGACTAGCTTCTGGCAATATACTTTTTGGTGCTAGTTTAATTTTGAAGATTAGCTTTGGGTTAATAGTAAAGAGAGATCGCTCTTTTTCTGGGCGTTTTAACAAACCTAATACTTGATCTGATAATTTTTGCCCGTGACTACTGCGATCTCGGTTTGTACCACCAGAGCTACCTCCCCCCTTACTTCTTTTTGGGAGATTAATAGTGGTTACGGGTAGTTTGAGATGTTCAAATTTACTCATATTGGCTTAACTTATGTTTTTTAAAAAGTCGCCGAGCGACTTATGATGCCCTGCCTTTCTGTATAACGTCTTATGCTAGTTTGCAGATCGCTATGAGTCAACTGACGATCGCCTCTCAGAATTACTGCTTTCATAGCATCAGCGCAGATACGTTCAATGTCTGCCCCCGTTGCCCCTTCAAGTTTAGAAGCAATTTCTTCAAAAGAGATTTTTTCATGCCTGAACGCAGATAGATAGTTAGTTAATAACTGGACTTTTAACTTAACGTTAGGCTTATCAAAAAAGAGGATTTCATCAAATCTACGCCATACAGCACTATCAAGCAACGATTCATGGTTTGTAGCGGCAATAAATAGACTTTTGCTATTAGAGGTATCGATAAGCTGAAGCAAACTATTGACTAATCGTTTGACTTCACCATGCTCGTTCAGTGTATTGCGATCGCGGGCAATAGCATCAAATTCATCGAATAAGACTACCCATTCACCTGTTTCCACATAGCTGAAAATCTTCTTTAGGTTTGTAGCCGTTTCACCTAAAAAAGAAGAAAAGACTGCCGTTAGGTTAACGTAGACAAGTGGTATTCCGAGAACTCCAGACATCACCTTAGCTGTAAGAGTCTTGCCACAACCTGGTGGTCCGCAAAAGAGTAGCTTTAACTTTGGTTTTAGTCCATAGGTTTCTAAAACTTCTTGCTTACGATTTTCAAGTGCAACTGTCTGGAGTATTGCAAGATTAGTTTCATTAAGGATTACCCGATCCCATGAATAATCAAATTTTTGAACATCAATAAGTGCCAATCCTGTCTCCCGATCTTTGGGGACTTCGGGATAGCGATCATAGTTAAAGCTATTAGAAGCTAGTGCTTTGCCATTTGCGTTTTGCAAAATTTTTTCGAGATCTCTAGCGAGGAGGGCGTGATTTTTAGCTTTTTCTTCTTCAATAATTTCTGCTGCCGCAGCAAAGAATCCTTCTCTTTCATTGAGAGAAAAGTTTAAGAAGAGTTTTCTCAGAAGTTCTCCCCTTGCCATACGATACCCTATTTGTTACTCCAGTTTTCACTAAGCCATACTCAACTAAATCAAGATTTTTGATTTCAAAGATCGAACTATAATAACACTATTATTGTCTCATTGATTATACTGCTTTTAGAATATGCCCCAGCCCGATCGCAAACCAGTTTTTATCGAAAAAATTATGCCTGTGAAGCTGCTGAATGAGCAGGTTTACTATGAAAATGGGGGCAACCCGTTTAAGGGTTTGCATCGGTGGTATTCGCGGAAGCCGTTGTCGTTTAGTCGGGCGAGTGTGTTGGGTTCGCTGTTGCCTGCGGATATCAGCATGGAGGAGTTTGAGTATTTGCTAGGCTTAGATATGGCTAGGGCAAATGAAAGTGAGACTGAGAAAAGCAATCGCCACCAGCGCACAAGGCTATATAAAACGCCGCCAGATCCTGAACGGGTGAAGCGGGTACAGGAGCTTTGTGAGCAGATGTGGGGAGATAAGACTCCTGCGGTGTTGGATGCGTTTGCGGGTGGTGGGTCGATACCTTTTGAGGCGGCGCGGTATGGGTTGCGGGTGTTTGCGTCTGACCTGAATCCTGTGGCGGTGGTGACGATGAAGGCGGCGATCGAGTTTCCGTTAAAGTTTGGGGCGGCGTTGCAGGAGGATATTGATAAGTGGGTGAAGTGGGTTGGTGATGAGGCAGAGAAGCGGCTAAAGGATTTTTTCCCGTCTCAGGATGGGGAGAAGGTGCAAAATTATCTCTGGGCGCATACTGTTGTTTGTCCGAGTTGTCAGTCAGTTGTGCCGCTTAGTCCGAATTGGTGGCTTGATAGATCGCCAAGTGCGATTAAAAAGGGTGAAATTTGTGCGGTTAAACCGATACCAAATCTGGCAGAAAAACGGGTTGATTTTGAATTAATTAAGGGCAAAAAGGGTAAAGGTAATTCTATTCAAATGCCTGATGGTGATTATGATCCTGATGATTTTTCTACAGTTTCTCGTAGTGTTGGGAAATGTCCAAATTGTCAAAATGTCATCGAGCAAGAATATTTGATTAATTATGCTCAAACAAAGGGATTTGAACATCAGATTTATGTGGTTGCTTATAAAAAAAATAAAAGCTCACTAGAATTTAGAATGCCTAATGAGATGGATGCTTTGGGATATGAAAAAGCGACTCAAAAAAGTCAAGATTTATATGATGGTTCTTCTTATCATTTAATTCCACAAGAACCTTGCAGCGACAATCCTCAATATATGATGGCTTATCGCTACGGGTTAACGACATGGGACAAATATTTTAATCCGCGTCAGCTTTTAACTTTGGTAACTTATGCTGAGATTATAAATGAGGCTAAAGAGAAGATTAGAAAGGATTTAGGCGAAGAAAAATCACAGGCTATTTTGACTTATTTATCGTTGATTATAGATAGATGTGTTGATCATAATTCAAGAGTTTCTGGATGGCATTCAACTAGAACTATGTTAGATAGAGCATCAAAAACTCATGCCCTGAATTTAATTTGGAATTATCCAGAACTCAATGGAGCATCGAGGGCTTGGATATATTGTGCAAATGCAGTTTCAGAAGACTATACAAAACTCTGTGAATTACTCGGCACAAAGATTAATTCGTCAAGCTTTCAAGAACTAGAGAATCATACTGAAAAAACATTTCAAATTGATTCAGCTTCAGCCGATAGTCTATTTCATTTAGAAGATACAAGCATTGATGCAATTGTTACTGATCCGCCTTATTACGACACGATTCCCTATGCAGAATTATCAGATTTCTTCTATGTTTGGCAGCGTAGAGTTTTAGGAGATGTTTTCCCAGATTTATTTTTACAAGAACTCACAGATAAAGATCGAGAAGCTGTTGCAAATTTGGGGCGATTTCGCGATATGGGAGTCAGTCCCAAAGAACTTGCTTACCAAGACTATGAAGCCAAAATGCAAAGCGCCTTCGGTGAATATTACCGAGTTCTCAAAGACAACGGCGTAATGACCGTACAGTTTAATCACAAAGACTCTGGCGCATGGGATGTTCTTGCCCAATCCCTCATCACCGCAGGATTTGAAATCACCGCAAGCTGGGCAGTCAGCACCGAAAACCCGCAAAATCTGCACCAAGCCCAGAAAAATAGCGTTTCTAGTACCGTCCTGCTCATTTGCCGCAAACGTGACCCCAACGCAGGACAAGCATGGTGGGACGACCTCCGCCCCGAAGTCGCCAACCTAGTCGAACAACGCGCTCCCGACTTTGAAGCCAATGAAATTCAAGGCATCGACCTTTATCTCAGCGCCTTTGGTCCCGCCCTCAATGTCTTCTCCCGCAACTATCCCATCCTCGACAGCACAGGCGTAGAAGTTCGCCCCGAAGTAGCCTTTGCCGAGGCACGAAAAGCCGTAGCCAATTATCGTTTCCGCAAACTTGCCCAAACCGACACCGCAGGATTTGACCCACTGACACAATGGTATTTCCTCGCTTGGGATGCCTTTCAAGCCCGTGAATTTCCCTTTGATGATGCTAGACAGCTTGCCCTCGCTATTGGCGGTTTCAACGTTGCCGACCTCGGTAAAACCTACAAACTCCTCGACATCAAAAGCGGTACTTGCAAACTCCTCAGCCCCGATCAACGCTACAAAAAACACGCCTTCTCCCTCGTTGACAATGAATTTTCCGCCCGTTATCTCATTGATGGACTGCACGCCATCACCGCCATCTACCTCGAAGAACAAACCATCGAACCCGTCCGCCGCTTCATCAAAGCCACAGGCTTACTCAGCAATGAGATGTTCATGCGAGCATGGGAAGTAGCCCTGCGCGTCATCCCCCACATCAGCGATCCGCGCAAACGCATCCCCGAAGAAAAAGCCCTTGCCGACCTCTGGCTGGCGATGGATGAGATTAAAGCTAAGGTTAGTTATGTGCAGCCCGAACTTGACTTGTCAGGTGGTCAGATGGGTTTAGATTTTGATACAACAGAATTAGAGGAGGAATAGAGAAAATGGAAATTCAGTTGCATGATATGGTCGTCCTAACCAGCAATATTCGCGCCAAGCAATTCATGGGCGATCGCTGGGTTTTATTGAGGCGCGGTCAAGTAGGTACAGTAGTTGAAGAATATGAGGATGGTAAAGCCTTTGAGGTTGAATTTTCAGGCACAGATGGACAAGCTTTTGCAATGATCGCTGTTAAAGCAGAGCAACTAATTTCACTACACTATGAGCCTCTTGAGCTAGATTTAGCCAGCTAATTGACCAATCTTTTTTAGAGGTTGAAAAAATGATTAACTAACAAGAATTTTTCATGTCCATCTTTTTTTGCTAAAATTTAAGCACAACTGTATCTTCAAACGAAAAGCATGAATACGGTAACTTTAAATCTTGAGGCGATCGCCAAAATTGCTGACGATCAGTTCCATGAGCTATGTCTCGCCAATCCTGATATCAAGTTTGAGCGTAATTCTAAAGGTGAGGTAATTATTGTGGCTCCGACGGGTGGAGAAACGGGAATTTATAATGCGGGTTTAGTTGCTCAGTTTTGGATTTGGAATAATCGCTTTAAACTTGGCAAAGTCTTTGATTCTTCGACTTGCTTTAAGTTGCCTAATAATGCTAATCGATCGCCTGATGTCTCGTGGATTAGCTTAGAGCGATGGAATGCATTAACTGATTCTCAAAAAGAAAAGTTTCCTCCGATTACACCTGATTTTGTTTTGGAGTTGATGTCGCCAACGGACACGCGCAAAGAGACGCAAGCGAAGATGCAGGAATATATCGAAAATGGCGCAAGACTGGGCTGGTTGCTAGATCGCAGGGCGAATATTGTCGAGATTTATCGCCAAAACCAAGCAGTAGAAGTTCTCACTAATCCTGATGTGTTATCTGGTGAGGATATCTTGCCTGAGTTTAGTTTAGACTTGCGATCGCTCTGAAAAATAAATATTTCTAAGTTGGAACCAATACTAACTCTTGCTAGAGAACATGAAAAACCTTCGCGATCGCCACTGGAAAATCGGCTACGGCAGTGATGAAGACAACCTAATCACCGACTTCTATATTCCTGCCCTCGAATGCGCCCTGCAATACGATCGCAAAGCAGGATTTTTTAATAGCAGCATTCTCAGCCGTGTCGCCAGAGGCATCGGTGCATTACTGGAAAATCAAGGCAGAATGCGCCTGATCATGGGCTGTCAGTTTTCGCCCGAAGACCTCCAAGCCGTCCAACAGGGGTACGCCTTGCGGGATGCTTTGACTAGCCGCCTAGATACCGACCTCACCCCACCGAGCAACTTTGCCCAACTCAAGCATTTTGAAATTCTCAGTTGGTTAATTGCTAATCAATATCTGGACATTCGCATTGCCATTCCCCTCAAACCAAGCGGCTTACCCGAATCCAGCGATCGCGTTCTCGATCCCCAACATCTCTTTCATGAAAAAGTGGGCATTATCACCGATGCCAATGGCGATCGCTTAGCCTTTAATGGCTCTAACAATGAATCAATTGGTGGCTGGCAAGCCAATCGCGAATCCTTTCACGTCTTCTTTTCATGGGATGGCGGTAGAGATTTAGAACGGGTACAACATGAAAGCGATCGCTTTGAACGTCTATGGAAAGATGAACTTCCCAATGTGCGAGTGTTTGAAATTCCCACAGCCGTAAAACAAAAGCTATTGCGTTATGCACCAACCCAAAAGCCAGACTGGAAACCACAAGCTGAATTTGATGATAGACCTTTGCCAAATCCTAAATTAAATTCTGATTTCCCGTCCGATAAAATTTTGCCTGATGATCCCCCGTCCGCGCACGCTTCTAGCGTGCAAAATCCTGAAAATGAGGAATTTGAAAATAATGAGAAATTTGAAAATCAAGAAAATTCTCCTTCTCTTTTAGAGGATTGCAAGCGAGACGCTTGCGCGGACGAGATTCAAAAGGAAAGAGAGCAATTCCTTCAACTCGCCAATATTCATGACCATGCAGGCTGCCTAGACTTTTCCGTTAAGTCCATTCCCGTCAAACCTTGGGCGCACCAAATGAAAATCTTGCGTCGCATGGCAGCCGAGTTTCCGCGCAATGCCTTAATTGCCGATGAAGTTGGCTTAGGCAAAACCATTGAGACAGGCTTGGTATTGCGTTATTTGTTACTGTCCAAAAAAGTAAAACGAGTTTTAATCCTCGCTCCTGCCAGCGTTCAACCGCAATGGCAAGAAGAAATGCGCGAAAAATTTAACTTACATTTCTGGTCCTATGGCAAAAATGAACTAATCGATCCTTACAAACAATCTGTCACAGTTACGGGAAACCCTTGGAATCAGCAAAACCTAGTCCTTGCGTCTAGTCATTTGGTGCGGCGTAAAGAGCGAATGCAAGAGCTACTAGAATCCGAACCTTGGGACTTAGTAGTATTGGACGAAGCCCACCATGCAAGGCGTAAAAGCCCACAAAACCGCAAAGATACCCCTAACCGTTTGCTAGAACTCATGGATCGGCTGCGGGCAATTACTCAAGCCCTACTGTTGCTATCAGCGACACCCATGCAAATCGATGCGATCGAAATGTTTGATCTACTCAAACTCATCGGTTTAGAGGGACGTTGGCGATCGCCCGATGCTTTCTGTGAGTACTTCGCCACCCTCGCCGAACCCGCCGATCCGCACAATCTCAACTTTTGGCAAACCATGTCTGTCGATTACTTTGCTACAGGTGGACAGCCTTGCCCAAAAATTCAAAAAGCTTTAGAAAATAGCGATCGCCTATTGGCTTGTCAGATTGAAGATGTGTGGCAAAGTGGACAAAAGATTACATCTCCGCAAAAATATCTAGCCAACGATCATTTCATCAAAGCTTCTAAGCAATTTCTAGGCGCAAATACCCCCATCAAAGACCTGATGTTTCGCCATACTCGCGACACCTTGCGGGAATATTACAAACGCGGCTTTTTGGATAAAGATGTCCCCGTTAGAGAAGTCTTTGATAATGCGATCGTCCTAGAACCAAATCGTGAAGTTTTGCTATATCAAGAGGTGAGTAATTACGTCCGTCATTTTTATCGCCTTGCTCAAAAGGAAAACCGCAAAGCCTTGGGCTTCTTGATGACCCTCTATCGCAAGCGTCTCACCAGTTCCTTTTATGCGATCGAGAAATCCTTACAGCGCAGGTTAGATTGTCTGCTAACCCAACAGGGAAATCTATTAGCCGATGATGACTACAGCGACTTAGACGATGCCGATGACGCAATCATCGAAGGTTTAGAATCCTTTATGGAACCTGTCGATCCTAAAGAAATTGAATATCTACAAGAACTACTCACACAGTTTGAGAATACAGGAGAAGATACCAAACGTTCAGAATTTATTAAAAAGCTCCGTCAAGAATCCTTAGAGCGCGATAGTGCGATCGTCTTTACGCAATACACTGACACGATGGACTATCTGCGCGATACCTTGCTTCAGTTGTACGGTTCTCAAGTTGCTTGCTATTCAGGACGTGGCGGCGAACTATACCAAGAAAATGCTTGGCAGATTTTCCCTAAAGAAGAAATCAAAAGACGGTTTCGCGATGGTGAAATTAAACTCTTACTTTGCACTGAGTCAGCCAGTGAAGGGCTGAACCTGCAAACCTGTGGCGTTCTCTTTAACTACGATATGCCTTGGAATCCCATGCGCGTAGAACAACGTATCGGACGGATCGATCGCATCGGACAGAAATTCTCACAGGTGAGAATCCATAATTTTTACTACGATGGCACAGTAGAAGCCAAGGTCTATCTTAAATTACGCGATCGCATTAAAGCCTTTACCACCGTTGTCGGAAATCTCCAGCCCATCCTTGCCCGCGTTCCCACCTTTATCGAACGCGCCGTGATGAGTGCCGATCCACTTGAAGAAGATGTCTTGCTATCAGAGTTTGACCAAACCTTAGACATATCTCCCTTGCAGCCCAAAATCAATGAAGCTGTAGCCATGGATGTCGATGCTGACCTTACTGAACTGCGTAAACCGATTCCAACCTCTCCCTTCGATGCTGAGGCGATCGAGCAAATGTTTACGCGATCGCTTATCCTGCAAAAAGCAGGAATTACTTTTGAGGATGCTGGAGACAAGGTTTGGACATTGCGATTAGGAGATACTGGGCGATCGCAAGCTGTAGATTCTGGGCGATCGCAAGCTGTAGATTCTGGGCAATTGCAAGCTGGAAGCTTGCGCGAACGGTCTTATCAAGTTACTTTCGATCCAGATATCTTTGATGAGCATCCATCCTTACGTTTAATGACCTTTGGCGATCCCTTATTTGAAATACTTCTATTCAAAGCATTGCCATGTTCTTGGTTGCCTGTCTCTTACAATAGTTGACGATTTTGCAATGGGTTGAGGGGTTTTATGATGAGTTGGTGTTTATAGGGGATACGGCGATCGCTTCGCCATTATTGGGAGATTTAGATTTGACTGCGGCGAAACTCTGGCAAAACTAAGCTGTATATGTATATCTTTCTGTACAATGATCACTTTACAGACTTTCATTGTTTTCTAATGAGTCTGACGATAAAAATGCCTCGATCTCAGACTGCGCTTCAGAAACTTGACGTTCATGGTTATGGGCATTGGGCTTTGCCTCTGATAGGGTTGGCGGTTTTGCTGATGATGTTTGTGTCGATGGCTGCGGATTAGCTTGCAGCAACTTACTCAAATCTTCAAATGCTGAAAAATCAAACTCCGCATTATCTTCTGAGTCTAAAAGATTATCCATTGAGTTACCGCCCATCAGATCATCGATAAAACTATTCGCCTTGTCAGCAACTGACGGATCTGGCTGAGAATCTATAGATTTGGGCAAATCATCAAGAGACGGGAACCCCGTAGAAAACGATCCAAATACGGCGCTAGTGTCGTCATCATCATCAAGCTTGTCGTCAATAATGTCATCTAACCAACTATCAGAAAAATTTAGTCCTGCACTCTCGCCTATGGGATTAACCTCAGAAATTATTCCTAAGTCATCTTCTCCCATAAAATCTTCCATCTCTTCAGATCCATCCAATAGATTGACTTCAGTATCGACACTTAAATCATTCAAAATATTGTCAAGTCCAGATACATCATCCATTTTATCCAATTCAGAAATAACACCAAAGCCATCACTTCTAAGTTCTTCAGAGGATAAGTCAGGCGCAATAGCAGTCATTAGGTCACTAATCACATTATTGCTCACATCATTATTACTAAAGTCATTATTCTCATCCAATGCGATCGCCTCACCAAAGTTGCTGTAACCTATGCCACCCATTTCATCAGTGAAGTCATCTAAACCAAGGGCATCTTCGGAAATATCTAGTTCAACTATTGGCTCAGCAGTGATCATGTCGCCAAAATTATCGCTTAAACTAGCATCATCCAAGCTCTCATCCAAGCTCTCGCTGCGGTTAAAGTCCTCCAGTTCATCCTCAAGCCCTTCAGCTAAGCTAGCATCCAAGGCTTGCGGCATTTCTCCATAGCCAGACATTGACTCTTCCTCAATTCCTCCAAAATCCTGCTGAGTAGATTTATCTTGAAATTGTTCCACAACCATTGATAACGAAGGAAGCTCATGTTCAGAAGTTCCATCAAAAATATTACTGGTTGATTCTGTTTCAACATCGCTATCTTCTTCCAAATTAAAGGCAAGGTCTAGATCATTTACTAAACTGACATCTAAATCATTGCTATCAATAAAACTGATTTCAAAGCTTCCCTCTTCCTCTATATTATTGGCGATCGCTTCAGAGTTGGGATTATAACCTTGCTCAAATTCTTGCTCAAATTCTTGCTCAAAAATATTAACTGGAGACTCATCCACAGTTGACTCTAACTTCAAATCAGCATCTAAATCAACATCTAAATCAGCATCATCTAACACCAAGTTAGCTGCAAAATCGTTGCCAAATTCGTCACTTGTTCCTTCAGTAAATACATCTTCACTCAGTCCTATCAAAAATCTAGTATCAAATTCATTACTGGATTCTTCAAATTCATCATCATCATCAAGAACCTCAGAGAAGTTGAGATTAAATTCACTCGCATCGTATTTTGGATTAACATTAGTATCAATAGTATCAATATCAATATCAACATTAGCGTCAGCAGCATAATCAACTAAGCGATCAGTAAAGCTATTAAAGCTATCAACATCACTAGTAGCATCAGCACTAGGAGCATCAGCATCATTAGCAAAACTTTCACTGACACCATTGTCGAAGTTGTCTTCTAAATTGTAGTCAATGGCATAGGGATACTCATATCCATCATTAAGGGGTTCTCCCATAGCTTCATCAATCTCAGAATTAAGATCAAATGTAGTAGGAGTTTCATCGAAGTTATAGTCAAAATTGCTCTCAGCGCCCAATACAGGACTCAATAAACCATCGGTATTCTCATCAGACATATCACTATCAGCATCGCCAAAAGTAATGCCAAAGGGATCATCACCCGCAGCCTCGCCATAACTTACAGCAAACGGATCATCAAGATTAGTTGCGTTATCTATTAAGTTATTGTAAGCAGTCGCATCAAAGAAAGAATTCGAGTCATCGAGTGAAGATTCGATTTGCATTGGCGGAATCGCAAAGTCATCGTCATTTTCAAGGGTGGGGATAGCAAAATCAACGGAAGCAGGTACATTCGCCAACATTTCTTCAGATAATGGTGCTGGCGCTCCAAATTGGGTATCTTCCAAGAAGGAAGATGTTGCCAAAGCAATCATTGGGTCAGTCGAAGCTTCAGCGATCGCCTGCTGATTAACATCCTCTAATGGATTAGTAAAGGGGCTGTTCAAATTCGCTATATCTAGACTTGTAGGATCAAGGTCTTGCGCTAAATCCATATTTTGATCTTGAGATAAACCAATTTGATCAAATTCTCCGCTATTTTCTAGATCATCGGGTAGTTCATCATGATCACTAAGATCATCCATTTGACCATCTAGCTGTGCATCGTCAATAGAGCCATGATCATAAACCTCTTGTTTCAGATCAGCAAACAGTGATGCTTCAATATCTGATATGTCAGGGTTTTCAGGCTGTGTGCCTTCATAAAATCCGCCAAAGTCATCACCAAGCCCCACCGCATCATCTACAAGTTCATCTGTCAAGTTATCGACAGGTTCCATCAACATTGGCTCGGTGGATATTGCTGACAGGCTCTGGTCTGGCTTGTAATCGTCCTGTGTGGACTGCATATCTAAATCAAAAATATTCTCGGTGGATGCACTGAAAGCCTCAGTCGCAGAGGTTAAATTTTGTGGCTGGGCGTACTGATCTGGGACTAGTTCTGAAGTTTCGCTGTCATCGTCCTGCTGATTAGTAAACTGATTGACCGCTATGGCTGCCGCTCCTGCCACAGCCCCTGTAACCGCCAAAGCTGGTAACACGAGATCTAAACTATGCTCATCTTCCTCCTCGATCGCATTGGCTCTGTTGTCAGAGAGACTATTGCTATAGTGTTGATTAGTTGCTGGTGATGCGCTCTCATCCATTGAGACATTGGCTGAGACATTGGCAGGGGTGAAGTTTTTTGTCGCATTGGCAACATTGTTAATCGTAGCGATCGCCGCCTCAGGCAAGCGGAAAAATTGAATCCCTTGTAGTAGTTGCTGTGCCTGATTGCCCATCGATTCAGCCTGCTGTCTCGCTGATCGCGTCAAATCCGCAGTACGTTCTGCTAGTTGCGCGATCTCACTGATATAAGTAGCGGTTGTCCCTGCGGCTTCAGCGATCGCAGTACTAGAACTAGTAATGCTCTGCCCAATTTGTACCACCTCTTCCGTAGCCATTTGAATACTGTTAAATGCATCCTGTGAAGATTCCACGCCCTCCGTAAATCCTGATACTAGCCCACTGAGATTCTGCACTTCACTATCGATCGCCGTTACCACCGTTTGAATTTGTGAGGTGCGTTGTTGCAGAACTGTTAAACCATCATTAGTTTGGGTTGCCAAGTCATTGACCTGTCCTGCGATCGATTCAAATTCACGGGCTACACTGGCAAATTGTTTTGGATCTTTTTGTTCCGCCGCTCTTGCCGCAACTAGGGTAGCATTCAGCGCCAAAACTTGGGTGAGTGAGGCGATCTGTCCTTGATCCTGTACAAATTGTTCCGCTAGCCCCACAAACTCGCCCAGAGTTTTCATACGCTGCACAATTTGCGCCGAGCCAGTTTGCAATACGCTAATACTCTCGGTTAGGGTATTGATTGCGGTCTGTCCATCGGCAACCGTATCGCGCACTTCCTGTAAGGATAGGTTGGCCACATTGACTTGCTCTGCTGACTGTTTGGCAATATTTGCCACCTGCTCGGTGAGAGCCTGTCCTTGAATAACCGACTGCGCCTGCTCTGCGGTATTTAGCACCACCGTCCTTGCCAATTCTTCTAGGTCGGATGCCCCATTTGCCACCTGTTGCGCCGTGCCTAATACACTGGAGATAATCTCCACTAATTTTTCGCGTAGGCGATTTAGGGTGTCAGCAACTAAACCCGTGGCACGATCATTAACCTGCGCTTCGATGGTGAGATCCCCTTCTTCCATAGAAGATACGACATCTAGCAAATCCCCGACCTCGGCTTCGATCATTTCGGTTTCGGCTAGGCTTTGCTGCACCTGTTGCGATCGCGATATATCTTCATCATTGCTACTGATTAACTCATTGCGTAGGCGCACTTCGCTACTCTTAACCTGTTGTAAGGTAGACTTGAGCGCGGCGCTAAGGTGGTCTAACTCATCACCCGAATTGTGTTTAGTGACATCGCCGTTTTGAGCTAAAAAGCGATCGCAATCTTCTACGAGGGGCTGAAGGCGTTTTTTAAGCTTGTTGATAAATCCCAAAATTGCGATCACCAAAACTGCACTAAGACCGATCGCTGCCCCACCCACAAGCATAGCCAACTTGTTAATAATTTCTGATTGAGGTAAATAAGTTGCTACAACCAGACCACTACCATTAACCCGTCGATATGCCCACAAATTGCCACCGCTTTGAGCAATGCCTGCGGGTTGAGCAACCGCCTGTTGTGCCAAACTCGCAATAGATTCAGCGATCGCAGGATTTTGGGACTGCTGGGCGGCAAACTGTGCAGAACCCGTAATCACGGCTCCATTCGCCCCAAACACAACATAGCCAATCCTACTGTCAAGGCTATCTAATGCCAAAATTTCTGTGGCGATCGCATCTGCATTGACTACAGCCACCGTCGTTTTTCCATCCCCCACAGGAGCGCTGTAGGTGATTATCTTTCTGCCCAAAGCCTCATAGGGTTGACTCCAGCTAGATTTACCAGCAACAGATTGCTTATACCAATCCCTATTAATGCTGTCAGCACGGCTCGAAACCATTAACCCCGTTGCCAAAGGTTTACCCGCAGGCTCAACCTTAATCTCGGATTTTTGTTGCCAAACATAGATAGATAAGCCCTTGGCAGGTGGCGGCAATAAATTCCCATCCGAGACGATTCCAGCCCCAGCCACCAAAGAATCAGGCTTGAATAGCTCAAGTAATAAATTTTGATAGGGTGTAGCCACCTTGGGCTTTGACTGTTGCCACAACGATCTAGCCGCACCAGCCGTCATGTCCACAGACCGACTAATATTATTCAGCCTAGCTGCGATCGTTTGGGTTTGAGCCAATGCCGACTGCTCAATCTCCCGCTCCGAAGCACCAAGCAACTCTTGATAAACCAAGTAACCTAGCCCACCTAAGCCCACTAGCGAAGCGCCGATCGCCATCAAAAGCAAACCTAACCCCATTGCGCCCTTTGACTTGGATGGGTTGATTGGTTGTTTCTGGGCATTAGGCGATCGCTTTGGCGAGGGCTTACCAGACTTATCCAAAGATGTTGCCTTTTTGGGATTAGATGTGCTTGCCATATGCGTTCGCTAGAGGAAAGAGATTCAGATGTTTTTACTACTAATCATCCTAAAATACACCTAATTTACCTTCTATCTAGAAGGCTCTGCCCACGGCTTTGCCAGCGTTGCGGTTGCCAAATATGGGTAGGAGTATTCAATAGAACAATTTCAATGGGAGTATACTCGTTATCCCCAATATTCGCTACTACTTGATTAAATTTCTTTGATGAATTTTTCGATCCATCACCCATCTCGGTCATCAAAATATCATTTAACTCAATATTACTTAACTTAGGCAAGGGGAAGATGGCTTTCCCTAAATCACTAGAATTAGCTACCGCATCTATGTACTCATCAATGGCAATACTACCGATCACCCGATCAACAATTACCCCGATCCCGCCCAAATCCAACTTATGATCAGCTTTGCCCAGTTGGCGAGCAGCTTCACTGAGCTTGATCACAGTTAGCGATTCTGCTACTAGCGATCGCGCCCCATCCAAAAGCGTTCTTAACATTAACAAGGGCATCACACTTGCCTGTTGATGCACAACACCAATGATCGCCGCGTCATAAAAAGGCAATACCAAAATAGAGTTCCGCTCAACAATCAATATTTCCGCCACTAAAGTATCAGGGAATGTAATCAGGCGATCGCAGACCTTAGCGACAATATAGCGATTGCTTGGTTGTATTAATGCATCCCCAAGGTGACTTTGTAGACGATCTATTTCCATAGTTTTAACTTTATCAAGCCCTTTACGATCATGCTCCCTAAACAAAATCAACCTACCTGTTGCAACAATTTATCAAGCACCATAGATAAGGACTCCCGACTGACAGGCTTAGGCAAATAGTCATTAGCTTTAGCCCTTTTCAAACCATAATCAATTTCCAATTTAGTGCTTTTTGTAGAGCATAAAATTACATACTGTGCAGCCACTGTATCATGGGATCTCAACTCTCTCAAAAACTTATAGCCATCTTGATCTGGCAATACAATATCCAAAAAAATAGCGGCATAGCGATTTTTCGTGATTTTATCTAAAGCTCCTAAAGTGGACTCACAGATATCAACGGTATGACCAAGATCCTGTAAAAAGGAACTTAGCAAATGTCTCTGAGTAGCAGAATCATCGATTATTAAAAAATGTTGGCTCATAAGTTTTAAGATTAAATTTTTAAGATTAAATTTTTACAAATAGAAACAAACTGTAGAGATTTACTTTAGTAAGCTTAGCAACCATTAATAAGAATAAGGAAAACCCAGCTTGATAACTTCTATATTTAGGTATGTATGATTGAAATACTTAAGGGTAGCAATCAAACTAAAGTATCTGTTGATAATGGTGCAATCTCCCTTAACAGGGTACGCAATTCTTCTCGGAATTTAGGTGTATCCGCAGAAGAGCGTGGCTTAGCGAGAAACCGACAACTCGCCCATCTCGCTCTGAAGTTGTTAGTCATGCTGTTTTCCGCAGTAACCAACACCAGTGCCAGATTTGCCAGCTCGCGCTGACGGCGAATTTGCTTAATCAAATCAAAACCATTTAAACCTGGCATATTGATGTCAATAAAAACTACCGCAGGACTATAGGCCAAGATCCGATCTGTTGCCTCCTCCGCCTTATCCGTCAGCGCCACTTGATATCCCCAAGTTGTTAATAGACGTTGCATCTGCTGTAGTAATACAGGAGAATCATCGACAATAAATACTTTTGGCTCATCTTTAGTAGCGATCGCTGGTTCAGACAAAGATGCACCAATCTCTATATCTGATCGCCGTTCATTGAGCGGCATAATTGAAACAATATTTTTTTGAGCCAGCTTATCCAATAACAAAGCAGTGCGATAGATTGGCTGCTTAAAAGTATCCGCAATCATACAAATCCGATCCTGCCCCGTAGTTACCTTGGCAAATAGCGGGAAATTATCATTTCCCACCCGCGCCAATAGGTTTGCCGCATCAACTAGCTGCACTAATTGATAAGGATGGTGTACACATTCAAACTTTTGCCACTGCCGCACCTCATTTGTGATCGAGTTTTCCAATCCTGCCAAAGGCAAAACTGGCAAATTAATTGGCAGATCATTAGCAGGTTGCCAGACAAAAGCAAACTCTTCTTCAAGATGCAAAGCCAGAAAATTTTCTAGGACAATCTCCCTAACTACATCCTTAGTAATTTCAGGATGCTTTTTAAAAACATTACTCACAAAAGGGTAACAGTATGGGCGATTAACTTGGCGTTGCTCCCATTCAGGAATTCGCGAAAAAATTATTCCTTTGTTTGCATATTTTCTTACCAATGTCGGTATTACCTGTCCCTCCTCCTCCGCTAATGCTAAACCTCCCCCTGCAAGCAAAAATTTCCAACGATGATATCTAGTCTCCACCTGAAGGATTCCAGTAGAGCGACTCATAACGCGCATAGCCGCAAGTAAAATATGCAATGTTGCATTTCTCACGACCTGCCCATCCGTCAAATTGTTAGACACTTGGTCTGAGTTAGGCAATGAACCTGTCATGGCAATCATGTTTTTGGGCTGAGAGACATCTGAACAGAAAAATTATCACAACAAAACGGATCGTCTCACTCTAAATATTAACAACCCCAAACAGATTAGATTGGTTGTCTGAGATACATTCCCTAAAGTTTCACTAATTGTATTCTATTCCCACTCAATAAGTAGTAGAGCAAGGTGGCAAAGGTTTCTATAGCTTACAGTCCATTAAACCTTTGAGCCATCCAAAAATATTTTAAAAAGCGTTGTATAGCAAAGCTTTGAGACTAGGGTAGTGGCGCAAGTTCTTGTAACACGGCTCTCACCTGTTCACGAAAGTCCTTAATGTCATTAGCAGTATGCGGTTTACTTAAAAATCGACAGCTTGCCCATTTCGCTCGAAAGTTATTGGTAATGCTATTTTCTGATGTCACCAACACCAGTGGTGTGGCTGCAAGGGTAGGCTGACGGCGGATTTGTTTGAGTAGCTCAAATCCATTGAGGTTTGGCATATTGATATCCATAAATACAACAGCAGGTTTTTCTGACAGCATCTTTTGGGTAGCCTGTGCAGAATCATTTATCAAGATTAGCTGATATCCCCAACTCGTGAGTAAGTCACCAAATTGCTTGAGCAAAACGGGGGAATCATCAACAATCATCACTTTAGGAGATCCCGATCGCCTATGAGACAGTTCGGATATAATTTCACTTTCCTGTTCACTATCTCGTGGATTGATAGCAGGCGATCGCTTAGGCAATGGCAAAATTGCCACCGTCCGATTTTCAGCCAGTTTATCTAACTTTAAAGCAGTGCGAGAAATATGTTGTTGAAAGTGATCTGCAATCTCACTAATGCGATACTTACCATTAGTTACTTGAGCAAATAGAGGAATCTGTGAAATACTACATTCTGTATCAAGTAACTGTACCGTCTGAAAAGGATGCCGCACATGATTAAAAGCTTGCCATTGTTTAACTACCTTAGCGACTGCATTTTCTAGATCCGACAATTGCCAAATCGGTAAAATCACCTTTGGCTCTGAAGTCCAAGGTCGCCATTCTAAGGAAAAGTTTTTTTCTAATGCGATCGCCAATAAATTCTCTAATAGTATCTCCTTAAATACTATTAGACTTACATCTCGATCCTGCTCATATATTTCCCCTAAAAGATGACAAGTCTCTAAGCTATTAGCTGGCGCTTTAGCCAAAATCTCTAATATGTCAGGACGAATATGCAACTTATGGATCTTAAGTTTGCGTTTTAAACTGACAAAAAATTCATTGCGCTCCTCAATAAAAGCAATATCTCCTCCAGACAAAAATATATTCCAAGCAAAACGTGAAGTTTTAATCTTAGCAATTCCTGTCTGTTTGCCTATCAAGTTTAGCATTGATATCAAACTAGAATAATTTAGATCTGGTATAATTTCCGCGATCGGAACAATGTAGTTTGTAGTTTGAGTCATTTCTAATATAATCTAATAAAAACTTGTTGCAGTCTATTGAGGCTTTGAGTAGTGCAGATATAGTTTTAAAAAAGGTGCTTTGTAGCACTTTGAAATCTATTCTTGCTTTTTTAAGTAAGCTCCAAGCGTTATAAGGCATTAAAAAACATCAGATGGGGTCATGGATTATCAATCATCCCAAATTTTAATTTCTATATATAGAGTTACCTATGTGACAAATAATCAAAGATATAAGAGATACAAAAACATTTTTCCAATAGATTCATAAAATTATTGACCGCTTTAAAAAGTTATAACTGCTATAAAAAAGAAAAATACATAGCGATATCCAAGAAATTTATCGCATATGTACGCTCAGATTACACATATCAAACCATTAATGAAAAATCAGAATTTAAGAGTTTTATGCCTGCACGGACATCCTGGCAACAGTGATGCAATGCAAATATTCGTTCAACATTTCCAGTCTCAAGGAATACAGGCGCTCGCTCCAAGCTTACGCGGTTATGGAGATTGTAAAGCAAATTTACCCTTTACAATGTTAGATCACATACAAGATCTTGAAAATATTCTTAACATATCCTGTACTTCCAACCACTCTGATGAAAACAGCTATTTACTTCTAGGCTGGTCTCTTGGAGGGATCTTAGCAATGGAACTAGCTTTGCGCTATGAAGCGTTAAAAGATACCGTAGCCGCACCTCCCTCAATTCGCCCCAAAATTGTCGGACTGATTTTAATTGCCACCGCCGCTAAGCCTCGCAGCAATTTACCTAAAATCCATTGGTGGGAATACACTAACTTAGCGATCGCCATATTCTTACATTGGTTGCTATCAAAAACCTTCTCCCACCCCCCGACATGGCATATTCAATGGTTTGGCAAACACTCCCTCATTAAATATTTGATTCAACAACATACTTTATTTGCCTATGACTGCATTACAAACATAGGTAGCAAAGCATTTTTTCAAACATCTCACTATGCCCACAACGCACTCTCAAAAGCCCTCAAACAAGGTTATGATCGCACAGGCGACCTATCTAAAATTACTATGCCATGCCTAGCGATCGCTGCCGACAGAGACCTTCATATCACCCCTCACTCCACCATAGAAACTGCCCACCTACTACCCAACTGCCAACTAATTTGCTATCCCAACACCGCCCATCTCTTACCTTGGGAAATTAGGGAACAACTGTTAGCAGATATAGATCAATGGTGCGCCCAAAACATCTAATAAAAACGGTCCAACCTCAACAAAAATATAGCAAACACAGCCTCAATATGTTTTCATCCAAATTCCTCTCTAAAATGGCACAAATATACCAACTCTCTAAAGATCAAGAAAACGTATTTATACTACGTTTTGGACAAAACAATGAAGACAGAGAAGTTGCCAACATCATAGGGATTTCGGAAGAAGCCTATCGTAAAAGAATGGGTGAAATATATCGAAAATTTGATATTAGTGGTAGAGGTCCCGGCAAAAATAATCGCCTAATTCACATCCTGCAAAACCATCTAGAGCGTGAGAACAATAATTTTCTTACTCTCAACAACAATCCCGACTCAATATACTTCTCAGAGATGAACTTTCATGACAATGAAATTGAAAATATTGTACAGCAATTACGACTACAAACCAAACAGCTTATTCAAGAACGTTGCACCACAATGCGAGTTCTTGATATGTCTCGCCCCGTTAACCTCGAAGAAATTTACACAAGCACAGATTTCCTTGAAAAAATTACCAGTCGCCGCCGCCTAAACATTACCGAAATCCTCGCCAATTACCACAAACAAGATCGAGTAGCCATGAATCCCACATCCGCAGACAGAGTAACTAGTACAGAAATTCTCAATCGCTATTCTAAACTTATGCTTTTAGGCAAACCAGGTGCAGGCAAAACTACATTATTAAAATACACAGCCCTAAAATGTTCGCAAGGAGAAATATTTAGTAATGCCGTACCAATTTTTGTCACCCTCAGACAGTATGCTAGCAGCGAATCTCAGCCTAGCCTCGTAGAATACATTAATCAAGACCTACAAATTCACAGCATCACAGACGAAACTCAAATCAAAACAATCTTGCAATATGGTCGCGCCATCCTGTTTCTTGACGGACTAGATGAAGTAAAAGAAGAAGACCTAAATCGAGTAATTGAAGATATAAGAGAGTTTTCAGATAATTATTATAATAATCGATTCATCATTACAAGCCGACTGGGGGCGCAAGAATATGTATTTGAAAAATTTACTGAAGTAGAAATCGCAAACTTTCAATTTAACCAAATCACCCAATTTGCTCAGCGTTGGTTCGGAAGCAAACCTCAGAACGTAGAAATATTCCTAAGAAAAATTGAAGAAAATCGCCCTATTCAAGAACTTGCAACTAACCCACTACTGCTCACACTACTCTGTCTCGTATTTGATGAATATGGTGATTTTCCTAATAATCGGGCCGAGCTATACCGTGAAGGACTAGATGTGCTCCTCAAAAAATGGGATGCTAAACGCAATATAGAAAGACATCAAATTTATAAAAATCTGTCAATGCAGAGAAAAGAAGATTTGTTAGCAAAAGTTGCTTTCACCACATTTTACCAAGGTGATTATTTCTTCAAAAAAGTAGACTTAGAGCAATATATCACTGACTATATCTGCAACTTACCTCAGGCAAATACCAACAAAGAATCCTTACAAATTAACAGTGAAGCTATAATCAAATCTATTGAATCACAGCATGGCTTATTCGTAGAAAGAGCCAAAGATATTTATTCTTTTTCCCATCTTACTTTCCAGGAATATCTAACAGCTCGAGAAATTATTAATGACGGCAGGCAAGAAAAACTGAACCTTCTCGCTAGTAAAATTAACGATTACCGATGGCATGATATTCTAAAGTTAGCGGTAAGCATGATGAGATTAGCCGATGACTTACTAATCCTTATGAAGGAAAAATCAGATCAAATAATTACCAATGAGCCTCAACTGCAAAGACTCATGGATTGGGTGCATAAAAAATCTGAATCTGCTTCCATAAAAGAAAAGACTCAATCCATTCGTACTTTTTACTTAACGCTTGTACGCGCTATCGCTCAAAGTAATTCTACAAACTTAGCCAGTGTTCTTGCTCGCGCTTTAGTACTCGATCTCGATCTATATCAAAACCAGAGTCTTAACCTTGATCTAGCTTTTGATCTTAGTCATGCGATTGAAAAGCAAGCAAATATAGATTTGAATCTAGATCTAGATCTAGATCTCAGCCTTGCATTAGAGTATGCTCAAGAAATGGCTGATCAAAATCTAGCCACATCCTTACGAAATCTTATAAATGAACGTCCTGATCAATTCGATAATAATACGGCGTGGTCAAACTGGACAAATCACCTCAGACAACAGTCTATCAACTACCGCAACATTGGACATATGTGGGAATTAACACCACTTCAACTAGAGCTGCTACAACAATATTGCAAAGCCAATCAGCTAGTTTTAGAATGCCTTGAAAGTGACTGTTATATCCATCAATCAACAAGACAAGCACTCACAAACAGTCTATTTTTACTTGTAAACTAAACATTATCTTGACCTGATTAACTGGCAAATCTTACGAAAACTCAGACAAAGTATTCATCAGATCAAACAAAATACTATTTTATGGAAAAATATAAAACGGGTCTTCTGGGTTTGAGGTGTAAACTGTATAGAGACGATACAATATTTGGCGGCGTTATTAGTCTCTAACTATTGCTCGGAGAGACTTCTGGCTACTATC
>NZ_JACJPY010000040.1 GCF_014696345.1 Pseudanabaena cinerea FACHB-1277 | reverse complement strand
ACGATCCAAATCTACACTTGCTTAATAGCGTATGTTTTATTAGAGCTAGTAGAGATACCAAAAGAGTTTGGCTGTAAGATGTTAGATAAACTGAGGTATTTACAAGCATTCATGAGTGAGAATATCAGTTATGTACATTGGTTTAGGAAGATAGTGATATTAAGCTGAAATCACGCTTTTTGCAGGAGTAGTGTGTCCACTTTTGGGATAACCTCATGTCTGATTCAACACTTCTGGTCCCAAATAATTGCTTTTTTGTCTTGACTGCCACTGATGAGTTTGAGATTGTCTTTAGTGACGATTAGGGATGTGACGAGATCTTGATGACCGATTAAGTTCCAGATCCTAGAACGGGTTTGTAAGTTCCAGAGGCGGATTGAGTTGGGAATGTCTTTGCTGCCACTGAATAAATAGTTGCCATCGCTGGTAATGGCGATCGCCTTAACTTCATCATTATGTCCAATTAACGTATAAAGTTGCTTGCTGGTTGCTAAGTCCCAGATGCGGATGAGGCGATCGCCCCCTGCACTAATTATTCGTTTACCATCGGGTGTAAATAAAATACTGTTCACCTCACCCAGATGCCCTTTGAGGGTTGCTAAGGCTTTACCCGTTTTAATATCCCAGATTTTGATGGTGCGATCGCGGCTGGCACTGGCGATCTGCTCACCATTGGGAGAAATGGCAACAGCAAGTATTTTGTCGGTATGCTCTTTGATTGATCGCCTAAGTTTACCTGTAGAGATTTGCCAGAGGTTTACCCGATTGTCATAACTACCGCTTACTAATAGATCCTGATCGGGGGCGATCGCCAAACCACTAATTAGGTTGGTATGCCCTTTGATTAGCTTTAAAACCTTCCCCGATGTTGTATCGATAATCCGAATATTTTTATCTAAGCCTGCGGTAATAATCTGGTTGTCAGTCAGAAATACTACGGAACGCACCCATCCACCTTGGTCTTTGATCTCGCGAATAGGCGTGGAGCTATTGCTGTCAATTTGCCAAATTTTTACAGTGCCATCGTCACTGGCGCTGGCAACCTCCCTGCCATTGGGACTAATGGCGACTGACTGCACCGTATCGGTATGAGCTAGCAAGAATCTGGAAGGATTGAGTAGGTTTTGGCGTTGTCCAAGGGGTTGAATAATTCCTTCTTCAAACTCACCAATGGCAGAAATCTTGATGACAGTGCCAATGCTCAAGCCAACTATGGCGGCAATGGTTACAGAAAATGCTAAAAGTATCGGTGATGGCGGACGGCGACTAGATTCTTTGATAGCCTGTTTGACTGACTTTTGAATGGATTTTCGTTTTGCGCTTATCTTATTTTTTGCTTTGGCATGATCGCCCGATGTAGCAAAATCTAATTGATCCATTTCTTTAATTGCCATAATGATTTTTAAAATTGCTTGGCAATTTAAGGGGCGATCGCTGGGCTTACGGGCAATCATGGCATCAATTAAATCGGCTAGTTCTTCGGAAATATCGGGCGATCGCGATCGCCATTCAAAAACATCCCGTTCAGGATTATAGGTGTCTAAAGGATACTTACCTGTTACGAGGTGGATCATCGTACAGCCAAGGGCGTAAAAATCTGATTGTGGTACGGCAAAACCTTTCTCTTGTTCGGGTGCGGTATAACCCACCGAACATATACTTGTCACCCCCTGAACACCTCCGATCTTGGCTAAATAAGTATGTGTGGCTTCGCGGGCTGTGCCGAAGTCGATCAGGACTAGCTGCCCCGATGGCGCTAACATAATATTCGCTGGCTTAATATCACGATGAAAATAGCCTTTGCTATGTACTAGGGATAGAATCTCCACCAATTGCTTTAACCATGCGATCGCCCGTTTTTGGGCAATTGGTTGGTAATGACGTTGCTTAAGCCATTGTTCAAGATTTAGCCCTTCAATTTTTTGCATGACGATGCCATGCAACATGGCTCCATTTTCCAAATAGTGATGGACATAGGCATCAATTTTGGGGATACCTGCGTGTTCGATGCGCCCTAATACCAAAGCTTCCTGTTGAAATAAAGCCACAGCTTTTTCATCCCCATTAAGATCCTGTTTAAGAACCTTCAGGATTTTGGACTTACCCATGAGATCGATCGCTTCATAAACCATACCGAAGCCACCGCTATCGCTCAATAGTTTGGTGGCGCTGTAACAATCGTCAATAATCAAGTTAGACCCGCAACCTTGACAGGTTGTATATTTGTCATTGTCGGGATGATCGGGGGCAGGGCAGTTAGGATTAATACATATACGCATGGCATTTTAGATGCATAGCATTCAATAGCGTAACAGTTTATACCGAGTCATAGAAGTGTATCCACACTTGCATAACTTGAAAACCAAACCCAGTAAGAGTTTTTAAATCAGGAAATGGTGTAGCCATTTTTTGATTTGGTATTAGACTTGAATATATAGTTTTATCGGGCTTTTTGTAATTAATCCATGATCGAATATATTGCGACTTTATTGATTAATGCAGCCATATTTGCATTATTTAGCTTAGGTCTGAATCTGCAATGGGGATTTACAGGGCTGGTCAATTTCGGTCATGTGGCTTTTATGACCATTGGCGCATATACAACGGTTTTACTGAGCCTAAACGGTGTGCCTTGGGGATTGGCTTTTTTGATTGCGTCAGCGATCGCGGGTTTATTGGGGGTGGTGATCGGCAGCACGGCTCTCAAATTGCGCGAAGACTATCTGGGGATCGTTACCATTGGTGTATCGGAGATGGTGCGGCTCGTAGTCAATAATGAGGCTTGGCTAACTAGAGGCACTGGGGGCGTGCAAGACTTTCCTTTACCTTTGGTAAATCTACTCGATCGCCAATATTATTCCTATGTGCTGCTAATACTGTTGTTGATCACAGTTGGCATTGTTTATTGGCGGCTACAGTGGCTAGTGAGATCGCCTTGGGGACGAGTATTAAAGGCAATTCGCGAAGATGAAGAAGTAGCAAAGGCGCTGGGCAAAGATGTATTTGGTTACAAATTACAGGCATTTGCCATTGGCGGGGCGATCGGCGGCATGGCAGGCGCTTTTTATGCGTGGCAACTAACTACGGTTTACCCCGATAACTTTGTCCCCCTGATTACTTTCCAAGCTTGGACAATCGTCACCATTGGCGGCGCAGGCAGCAATTTAGGGGTAATCATTGGGGCGATCGTATTCCAGTTTTATAATGCGCTCCCCCGCTTTTTACCCGAACAAATTCGTGCCGATGGTGGCAGGTTTGAGGCAATTCAATTGATTTTGATTGGTTTAACTTTAATCTTGCTAATGCTATGGCGACCACAGGGGATCTTAGGCAATAAAAAAGAACTCACCTTAAATCGCTGACAAATACAGCGCTTTGCGCTGAGTTAAAAGAGAAAGGGCGCAAAGCGCCCTTTCTCTTTTTGTATTCTTTTAGTATTTAGGAACCGTTGGATCGACTTGCTCGCTCCAAGCATTGATCCCGCCTGTAACATTGATCCCGTCAATGCCAGCTTGCTTGAGAATGCCCAAAGCCTTCATTGATCGCCCACCCATTTTGCAATGGGCAATGAGCTTTTTATCACCTAGCAAATCCTTCACCTTCTGAACACCGTTACCATTTTCGATTTCTGGTAAAGGCACGAGAACAGTATTGGGGATCTTGCCAATTTCCCACTCATTAGGATTACGCACATCAATAATTAGATAGTCAGATGCACCACCATCAATGATCGATTTCAATTCTGTAACGGAAATCTCGGCGATCGCCTGTTGTGCTTCCATATCATTTGCCTTTTGTTGAGGGATACCACAAAACATCTCATAATCAATCAGCTTGTCGATCACAGGACGCACTGGATTAGGACGTAATTTCAATTCGCGGAAAGTCATCTTCAGGGCATCGTATAGCAACAATCGCCCACTCAAAGTATTTCCTTGACCAAGGATAATTTTAACAGTTTCGGTGGCTTGAATTAAGCCGATAATGCCTGGCAGAATGCCCAGCACACCGCCCTCGGCGCAGGAAGGCACTAATCCTGGTGGTGGTGGCTCTGGATAGAGATCGCGATAGTTGGGGCCGCCCTCATAGTTAAAGACAGTCGCCTGTCCTTCAAAACGGAAAATTGAACCGTAAACATTGGGTTTATTTAGCAGCACACAGGCATCGTTAACCAGATAGCGGGTGGGGAAGTTATCAGTGCCATCAACGATGATGTCGTAGGGAGCCATGATCTCTAGAGCGTTTGCCGAAGATATATTGGTGTTGTAGAGATCAATCTGGCAATAGGGATTAATTTCTAAAATGCGGGTCTTGGCGGATTCGATCTTGGGTTTGCCGACGGTGCTGGTGCTATGGATGACCTGACGCTGCAAATTAGAGGTATCTACCACATCAAAATCGACAATGCCGATGCGTCCAACCCCTGCGGCAGCAAGATACAATAACAGGGGTGAGCCTAACCCGCCTGTGCCGATACAGAGGACATTGGCAGCCTTGAGGCGTTTTTGTCCTTCTACGCCCACCTCTGGCAAGATCAGATGCCGCGAGTAGCGCTCGTAGTCATCTTGGGTGAGTTGAATTGTATTTAAATCTGGGTTGAGCATGATTAAGTAAATCGCAGTTGGCGATCCTAGGTGCGATCCTAGTCGATCGCTTTGGCTTGATAAAGATTCTAATATTCTAGACTAGAGTTCTAGTTTATGCTTTTCAGTGCTTGGCTTTGTATTACAAAATTTTAAGCAAAATCTTAAGCGCTCACACAAGTCTAAGTGTCGCTATAATCTTTGTAGAGAGCCAATACCAAATCAGAAAATTGCGTAGCCATTTCGTGATTTAAAAACCTTTAATGGGTTTGGTTTTCAATTTACGAAAATGTGGCAACACTTTCATGAATTGGTATAATCACTAGCTTGACCGCGTTTAGTTACTTTTAATTATTTATGGATATTCCCTACATTTACTACATTCCCATCTACCCCGATGATGATAATTGTGAAACCCTGATGCACTTATTCATAGGACAGCCAGGACTAGACGCACAGATCTTGGGTGTACTTGAGGATCTAGACAATCGCGAGCATAGTGGGGAAGGCGTGGATTATGTCCATGAGCTTGAAGAGCAATGTGGGCTGAAGCGAATCTCTGTCAGGTTTCTGCCCCGCAAGCGCGAGCGGGCTGTGCCAATTATGACTTAGCTTTTTGACAGGTTATGGAGATCGCCGTACAAGTTGTATTGACGGTAATGATTTTGGGGTGATATCCCCACTTCGGGTAATTCAGCGATCACTGATCTAGCTTGTAAGATGAGGATAGTTGTTAGATTCTGTAAGTAATAGTTATGGCATTTTTTGACTCTGAAATCGTACAGCATGAAGCGCGTAATCTATTTCAAGATTATCAAGCTCTGACACAGCTAGGAAGTAGCTATGGCAAGTTTGATCGGGAAGGGAAAATTCTCTTTATTGAAAAAATGGAAGAGATGATGGATCGTTATAAAATCTTTATGAAGCGGTTTGAGCTTTCTGATGACTTTATGGCGCAGATGACGCTCAAGCAATTGGAAAACCAACTGGGAAATTTTGGTATTACTCCGCAACAAATGTTTGACCAAATGAATTTTACTTTGGAGCGGATGAAGGCGGAAATTTCTAGCCAAGCTTAGCTGTTGGCTTTTAGCTTTTGGGCTTTGGGTATTTGTGGGCGAGCGATGACGATTACACCACATACCTTTGTATTGGCTTTGCTAAGAGTGGCTATTGCCTCGCGGATGGTTGCGCCGCTTGTGTAAATGTCGTCAAATAGGATGACTTGGTGTTGCTTGGGCGTAACTTGAGCAGTGAATGCTTGCGATAGGTTCTCTTGACGTTCGGTTACGCTTTGAGTGAGCATTTGCGCCTTTGTGTCCTTTATTCGTTGTAATAATTGTGGATAGCACCTTAAACCTGTGCGATCGCAAAACTGACGTGCGGCAACTTCGGCTTGGTTGAATCCTCTGGATTTGAGCTTGTTGGCATGGAGGGGAATGGGAACGATCGCTAGATTTTTTTTTGTGTTGTTTGGCATTGGCGATCGCTGCCATTGGTCGGCAATTTTGATCGCGATTGCTTGCATGATTTCGGGATGGTTTTCATATTTGCAGGCGGCGATCGCCCGTTTGAGCGCACCATCGTAAATGCCCCAACTGTAGAGGGGAATATGAGGATTAATGGGGTGATCCTTTTGTAAAAATTCGGGGGACTGATGGGCGGCAATTTGGCGATCGCAGTCGCGGCAAAGGATCAAGTCCGCAGGGCGATTACAAATGGGGCAGTTTTTTTGCCAGAGGGAATCAGCGATCGTGCTAGTTAATTTTTGAAACCACTGCATAGATTTTGCTGCAAATAAAAAATATTGAGGAGCGGCGCGAAGCGCTGCCCCTCAATATTTACTCTACGGTGACTGATTTAGCAAGATTACGGGGCTGGTCGACATCAAGCCCACGATGGGCTGCCACATGATAGGACAATAATTGCAAGGGAATTACGGTCAAGACTGGCGAAAAGATTTCATCGACAATGGGAATCGGCAAAATGTGATCGAATACTTCATGGGCGGCGAGATCGTCAATGGGGGCAACGCCGATGAGTTTGGCATCCCTCGCCTTTGCCTCTTGAGAGTTAGATAACACTTTTTCATACACTGCCCCAGGGGTAGCGATCGCCACGACAGGCACATCCTCATCAAGGAGGGCGATCGGTCCATGCTTCATTTCGCCTGCGGGATAACCTTCGGCATGGATATAACTAATTTCCTTCAGTTTCAACGCCCCTTCAAGGGCGATCGGGAAATTAATGCCGCGTCCTAAAAAGATAAAATCTTTAGTATGGGTAAACAGGCGCGATAGGTCTTCAATGTAACGCTCTTGACCTTCCAAAATCCGTTCCATATAGGCGGGTAATTGCCGTAGTCCTTCGATAAATTCCTGAATCTGTACTTCTGTTAATTTGCCCCTAGCGGCAAAGTCTAGGGCAAGTAAGTAGAAGATCAGCAGTTGGGCGATAAAGGTTTTGGTGGCAGCCACACCGATCTCAATTCCTGCTTGAGTATCGATAATGGCATCGGCAACTCTGGCAATGGAACTTTCGGTACGGTTGGTGATGCCCAAGCAGCGATCGCCCCTTGATTTAGCCAGTTCTAGCGCTGCTAAGGTGTCGGCGGTTTCGCCCGATTGAGTCACGCCAATCACCAAGGTGTTGTTTAGAGAAGGCGGCGGCGAATAGCGATATTCAGAAGCATATTGCACCGTGGTGGGAATACCCGCGACCTGCTCTAATAGATATTTGCCAATTAAAGAAGCGTGCCAACTGGTTCCACAGGCGAGAATTTCCACCCGTTCAATGGAATCAATAAATCCTGCGGGTAAACCTAGCTGCACATGATTCGCTTCGCTAATATACCGCGCCAGCCCTGCCCGAAATACCCCAGGTTGCTCATAGATTTCCTTGAGCATATAATGCTTGAAGCCTTGCTTCTCAACCATCGTGGGGTTCCAGTTGAGGGTTTGGGGCGCACGGCGGAGGCGATCGCCTTTAGCATTAAATACCTGCACTGCATCCTTAGTAATTCTGGCAATCTCGCCATTTTCTAAAGGAATTACGGTACGGGTATAGGCAACGAGAGCAGGAGTATCGGAAGCACAGAAATTCTCATCTTTGCCAATGCCAATCACTAGGGGCGCTTGCTGCCGCACCACGATTAATTCATCGGGATAGTCGGCATGAATGACGGCGATCGCATAGGCTCCTTGCAACTTCTCAACCGTGAGCCTGACTGCCTCAAATAATACTGAAGGCGATCGCTCTGGAATCACATTGCCCAAATGTGCCAACTGAGTTAGATATTCAGCGATCATGTGGGGAATCACTTCCGTATCTGTCTCACTGACAAAAATATGACCTTGTTCCTTTAATTCAATTCGCAGTAAATGATAGTTCTCAACAATGCCATTTTGAACTACCGCTAAATTGCCAGTGGTATTGGTGTGAGGGTGGGCATTATGTTCTTCGGGCTTGCCGTGGGTTGCCCATCTTGTATGCCCAATGCCAATGGGCGCAGTTGGAGCCGTATCAGCCTTGAGTTTCTCTTCCAATTGCGATAACTTTCCCTTAGCCCTCACCCGATGCAAACTGCGATCGCTGCCGTCAATGTCAGGAATTGTCGCTACGCCTGCGGAATCGTAGCCGCGATATTCCAGCTTGCGTAATCCTGAGATCAAAACTTCATTTGCCGAACGATGCCCGATGTAGCCAACAATTCCACACATAATGTCAATTTAAAATTAATACGATCAATTTTTGACGCGAAGCATCAGAAATTATGATCGTATTTAACCATGTCAAGTTCCTAAGATAGCAAAAAGCTCTGACATGATTACTTTTTACAGCCAATACAGCATCAGTGTAAGTTTTAAAATGACTATGTTTTTCCAGAAAATTTCTTGCTGTAAACAATTCGTTGATGGAACTGTCAGAACTACCCGAAATGATGGATTTGCTATCGGTGATAAAGGCTACTAACCAACCTCTAGGATTATTCTAGGAGATAATGCTATTGAAGTTCTGCAAGTGTCAGTCAATGGCTAGGCGTAGTGGTTTAGATGAGTAATCTGTTTCAAATTATTGAGGTTCCAGAGGATGCGGCTGAGTCTGAAGAGGCTATGGGTAGTAAATTCAAATTTTGGTTTAATCATCGTGATTTAGGTAAATGTCTTTTTAAACAGGTTCGCCCTAATACGGGGGAAGACTGGTCTGAAAAAGTTGCCTCTGAACTTGCCGAATTATTAGGCTTACCCCATGCAAGCTATGAACTGGCTACTTGGCAAAACCGTAATGGGGTGATTGCAACTAATTTTCTGTCAAAGGATACAGCGCTGATTCACGGTAACGATATCCTTGCGGGGATAGTATCTAGTTATCCTAGAGATGGTTAAACCAACTAGCCAAAATCCCCATGCAAGATGTAGAGTCTATCTTTAGGCAGATACCAGAGCATCGGATTTCTCCTGTGGCTGTGGACTTTAGCTTAAAAATGTTAGAAATCAACAAAAAAAGACTACTAAATTAACGAGATCGTTGGTATTGAAAACTCTATTTTTAGCTTGGCAAGATTCAATCTCCCGTACTTGGTTTCCTGTGGGGAAACTGACCCATGAAGATGGGATGTATCACTTTGTCTATATTCAGGGAGCGAGAAAAGCTGAGAAAGAGGCTAATTTTCAACCGATCTGGTCTTTTCCTGATTTTGACTATCACTATACTTCGCCTGAACTTTTCCCTTTGTTTGCCAATCGGCTGCTAAAGCGATCGCGTCCTGACTATAAAGATTTTGTGCAGTGGTTAAATATTCCTGCTCACCAAGATGATCCGATCGCTTTGTTGGCGCGTAGTGGTGGTAAGCGTCAAACTGATAGCTTTGAGGTTTTTCCTTGTCCTGAGCGTGATGAAAATGGGGTTTATCATGTTCACTTTTTCGCGCATGGTTTAAGACATTTTCCTAGTGATGTTGAACAATATGTACGGACTTTGGAAGTGGGGACAAGGTTACTGATTACCCATGATATGCAAAATAAGTTTGATTCACGGGCTTTGATTTTACGGACTGAGGATTTACATTTTGTGGGCTATTGTCCGCGTTATTTTACTCAAGATTTTTTTGAGTTGGTTTGTGATCGCCCTAGTCAGGTTAATGTCACTGTTGAGCGTGTGAATCTGCCGCCAACACCAATACAGTTTCGTTTGCTATGCAGTCTCACGGCTGAATGGTCAGATGATTTTCATCCGTTTTCTGGTGCAGTTTTTCAGGAGTTTAGTCAGGTTTTAGCGATTTATACGTAAGTCCTATAGTCGTATCCTTTGAGACGAATGGAATGGCGATAACGATGTTGAAGGATTGGATGAGGATGTAATTTGCACAGGGCAAATTGGTAAATTTGGTTGGGAGTTGATCGAAGCGATCGCTGTTATTGCAATGCTTGCACATCCTTGGTGGCGAAACCGTGAGCAACTAGCTCTTTATTTAAGGCAACTGCATTTTTGACGCGATCGACAAAAAGCACTCCATTTAAATGATCCATTTCATGCTGGATTACCCTAGCCAATAGACCATTGGTTACTAATTTTTGCGGTCTGCCATCCTCATCGCGATAGGAAACCTCAATCTGATCAGGACGCACCACATCCAGAAATACTTCAGGAATACTCAGACATCCTTCTTCCCCAGTCACGAGGTCGCCACCCATACTCTTAATTTCAGGATTGATCATCACTAAGGGCGGCTTGCTTTCATCCTTGAGTTCGATGTCAATGACTAGCAATTGTTTGTTAATGCCCACTTGCGGCGCGGCTAAACCAATACCATCATTGCTGTACATGGTTTGCAGCATATTAACAATTATTTGCCGAATTTCATCATTGACTTTGCTGATGCGTTTTGCGGGTTGCCGCAGGACGCGATCGCCTAGGGTATGTACCTGTAGGGGCGGATTTTTGACTTTTTGTTTAGGGACTTTGATCGAAATTGCAGACATTACAGATTAGGCTATTGAGTATTAAAACTATTTTGACATAAAAATCAGCATAAGAATAGGATAGGAACGGCGATTGGTGATGCTCCTATCCTGTCTCAGCAAAGGAAGAAATGGGATACTAATAAATTGCTTGCTTGGGTTTGACGAGTTTAATGGCTCGCAAGCCAGAAATTACACCAGTGCCAATCACCGCTCCCGATAGACCACGCATTAAATTTTCAACGGGAATAATCGGAATTAAAGTATTCCAGATTGGCTCTGGCCAGTTGAATAGGTAATAGGTAAAGGCAACTTGGCTAAGATGCGCTAGTCCGCAAATCGTCCAAGTACCGCCAAAAATACCAATCGCCACGATCGCCATATTGGGACTGCTGATCATTTTGGCAAAGAGGGAACGGGTGGGCAGGGCAAATAATAATAGGGCAGACCAGTTGATAAATGAACCTGCGATAAATGTATTTACGGGGATCAAGTTGCGATGGGCAAGATAGGCATAGGCGGCTAATTCTAAGCCAAATAGAAATGTCAAGCCAATGTACCAATATTTACGATATTTACGACTAGAGCCTGCATCTTGATCTGCCATTGCCCCTGCGGTAAAACTGGCAATTACGGCTCCCCAAATGGCGATCGCTGGTACGCCTGCGGTATAGGGGGCTAGAAAAATGCCAATTAATGTGCCGATACCACTTGCCAAAGCACCTGCGATCGGTCCGAGGAGCCAGCCCAGCAAGGGGAAAATGCTTTGACTGAGGGGAATACCTTTGCCAGAGCCAAGCACAATCGAAAAAGGCACAAAGGCAAGCACGGTGACAACTGAGGCAAGCACGATAATGTAGGCGATCGGTGTGCCATCGATCGCCGCACCGCCTATGGTTTTGACCTCACGCTCTTGTCCTTGGGGGTTCGGATCTGGTTGCATTCTGCACTTTCCTACATATCATCTTCGCGAATATTATTGCCATTGCTGCTATACATTTTGCAAATGCCCCGCTTACTATTTTTAATAAATTGGCAAAATAGTTGAATATCAGGGTTATTCGCAAATTCGGGGTTTGACTCCAAAACTGCTAAAGCTTGCGATCGATTTAGCCCTGAACGGTATATGACCTTATAGGCAGCATAGATCGCCCGCCGCCGATCTTGGTCAAACCCATTGCGGCGCAAACCAAGGCGATTTAGCCCTAAAACCACATTGGTATCAACGGCCATGCAGTAGGGGGGGACATCCATGCCAAGGCGGGTCTGTCCGCGCACCATTGCATAGGAACCAATGCGCGTAAACTGATGCACCACCGAGTCACCCCCCATAAAAGCATAGTCATTTACTTCCGCATAGCCCGCCAGCAAGACATTATTTACCAGAACCACCCGATTTCCCACTAGACAGTTATGGGCAATATGCGCCCCCGTCAAAATAAAATTATCATTACCAATTTTGGTGCTAGAGCCTTCCTTTGTGCCGCGATTGACCGTGGCATATTCACGGAAAGTGTTGCGATCGCCAATCTCCACAAAGCTAGTTTCACCGCGATAGGAAGTGTCCTGCGGCTCCGAGCCTATGATTGCGCCATAGCCAATTTGATTGTCATTGCCAATTTTGGTATGCCCCGTAACTACGGCTCTGGCACGAATTTCACAGCGATCGCCGATTTCCACAAACTCATCAATGATGGCATCAGCGCCAATGATGACCCCTTTACCGATCTTTGCCTTGGGGTGAACGATCGCTCTGGGATGGATTGCCATATCGCTAAGGTTAGGGTTGGGGCTAGGATTGGTATTTGGCATTGATAATGGCGTGTCGAAAAATCAACAAAACAAGCAATAGTGTATAGCAATTTGCAGCATAATCGATCATGCGTAGGCGATAGGGAGCTTATACATTTGCGGCAATTATCCCCAATTGATGCAGTCGCAGCTCAATAGCACTCAATAGTTGAGGATAGCTATAGTTAGTTTTTTGCAAAATTTTCTGCACCGAACCACTCAGGCGAATCCGATCGGTTTCATCAAGGTCTTTAGCGGTAATCACCACAATCGGAATTGAGCCGATATCGTGACAGAGGCGTAAAAGATGAATAAATTCAAAACCATTGACGTTGGGCATCACCAAATCCAGCAGAATCAGTTGTGGCTGATAGCGCGGGATTGATGCCAATGCCTCATGCCCATCTTGCACATCAAATACTAAACAGTTTTCTTTTTCGAGCATCCGTCTAAGCATGGCGCGAATGTTGCTGTCATCTTCCACAATCAAAATTGAGAACTGTTGCTGGTGTTGAGAGCGATATTTATCGATGGTGGCAATCAGGCGATCGCGGTCAATGGGTTTAAATAGATAATCATTCGCGCCGATCTCGTAGCCCCCCAAATGGCAATTATCGGAATTATCAAATGGATTAATTGGCTCATCGACAGCTATCTCGGAGATTGTTAGCAAAATAATGGGAATGCCTGAGGTTAAAGGTTGCGATTTTAATTCTTTTAGTACTTCCCAACCACTCATCTGAGGCATCTGCACATCCAGAATGATGGCACTGGGAGTAATTTGTTGTGCTAGGGAAATTCCTTCTTCTCCATTAAAAGCAGAATAAATAAATAAGCCCCTTTTCCCAAGATGCGATCGCGTAAATTGATGAATTAAAGGATCGTCATCAATAACTAAAACTGACGGATAGGAAGTGGTTGCATTTTCTGCCAGTTGCTGTGGCTGTTGGGGGTTTGCGGCAATTACTGCTGCTGAGGGAACAGGGTGGGCGATCGCTTGATGAGGCGCTGGTTCCAATAACTGTTCATTATGTTCATTAAAATTATGTTCATTAATATGTTCCTGCTCAAATTCTTGCTCAGAAATCTGCTCAAATTCTTGCTCAGAAATTTGATGCTTATGCTTCGCGTCATTAGGATTTGGCGGTTGTGCCGATAGTTTGGCTGATTCGCGATGATCAACGGGCAGAGAAATCATAAATTGCGAACCCTTGCCCAACTCGCTACTGACCGTAATACTCCCCCCCATCATTTGGCAAAGCCGATGACTAATGGCTAAACCTAGACCAGTCCCGCCATATTGACGGGTTGTGGAGCTATCTACTTGATTGAATGGCTGAAATAGCTTTTGGATATTTTCAGGGCTGATGCCAATGCCTGTATCAGTAATTAAAATTTGAAAACATTCCCGACTGGATAAATTGGGCGATCGCTGCGGTGAAATAGTTTGGCGACTTACCTGTACTGAAATTAATCCCGTCTTTGTAAACTTACAAGCATTACTAAGAACATTGAGCAGTACCTGACGCACACGGGTCATATCGGCATAGATGCTGCCCAAGGTTTCATCGCAATCAATATTAAGGCGATTATTATTTTTGAGCAGTAGCGGTTGAATAGTGTTGACACTATCCCAAACTAGCTTAGGCAGATCAAAATAGTCAGGATAGATTTCTAATTTGCCTGCCTCAATTTTGGTCATGTCCAAAATATCATTAATCAAATCTAGTAAATGTTTACCTGATTGATGAATTTTCTGAAGATCCTGCTCAAAGTCTTCTAGCCCCAATAAAGCCGCATCCTCTTGCAGCATTTCGCTATAACCAATGATCGCATTGAGTGGTGTGCGTAACTCGTGGCTCATGTTTGCCACAAAGGTGCTTTTAGTACGGTTGGCTTCAAGGGCGCGATCGCGGGCAGTTGCCAGTTCTTCATTCATTTGTCTCAGCATCTCTTCATCGCGTTTGCGGCGCATCAAAGCCCCCAATTGCATCGCGATCGCCCCAATGGGACCAACCAAGTGCTGATCGTGATCATTGGGAGTGCGTGTAAAAAACACTACGATCGCCACCACCTTATGATCATCGCTCACAGGAATTGCCAACCCTGACTTAAGACCACATTCCATCGCCAAATGCTTGCGTAAAAAATTAGACTCCGCCTCTAGGGATATGTCCCAAATCCATTCAGGCTTTTGATGTACCCATACCCGCCCAGGAAAACCAATGCCTGCGGGGAAAGAAATTTTCTCACTATGTTCTCGGAATATTTCCAAGCCTTCAATACTGCTATACCATGCAGAACTGCATACCAATTGCTCGGCATCCACCACGGGTGTCCATGCTTCGCCATAGTCCCAACCTGTAAACTGACAAATTTTCGTTAGGGCAATTTCTAGGGCAGTTTGAAAATGCTGCGCGGCACTGATTTCTAAAGTCAAACATTGCAATAGTTGTGACTCCTCTTCCGCCCTTTTGCGCTGCGTAATATCCTGCACAGTCCCCTCAAAGCCAATAAGTTTGCCTTGCCAATCGCGAATAGCACGCACATTTTCGGAAATCCAGATTTTGCTGCGATCGCGGCGATAGACCTGTGATTCAAAGTTAGAAATGGTATCTTGAGAGCCGAGAATATCGATGAACTCTTGACGGCGGTATGGATTTACATAGATCTGTTCTGCAATATTGGTGATATTCTCAATCAGTTCTCGCACTGATTTGTAGCCATAGATTTGAGCAAGCATCCGATTGGCAATCACATAATGACCGTCAAGGGTGGTCTGAAAAATTCCCTCGATCGCATTCTCAAAAATGCTCTTGTATTTTGCTTCTGCGCTTTCGAGTTTGTCACGGAGTTTAGAAGTACGTTCTTTTAGTAATTGATGAGCCTCCATCGCCTGCCGTACCACCGTTCGCAACACACCTATCTCATAGGGTTTTGTAATATATTTAAACACCTTAGATTCATTAATTGCCTGCACCAAGTCCCGCACATCTGTATAGGCAGTCAAAACGATGCGGAGGGTATCAGGATAGGCTTCCGCAACTTGACTGAGCAATTCTGTCCCCGACATCATGGGCATCCTTTGATCGGTGATAATCACGCTAACATCTGACTCTTTGGCAAGAATAGCAAGAGCCTCAAATCCACTTTTAGCACGGATGACCTTATATTCACGATGAAAGGTGCGATACAGTATATCTAAGTTATCGGTCTCATCGTCAACGATCAAAAGTTTTGGTAATCCTTTGCTAGATAACGGAGATTTGGGGACATTGGTCATGGTGATAGCCAAGAAGTGATGGTGGGCAGCGATAAAAACTCAAAACCCTCATTGGGAAATGATTGACTGACAAATCCCCCCCCAAAAAAGCGAGCAGGATGCCCGCGCTACAGGGATTTTAAATTTGGAGTAAGCAATCGTGGGGAAGTCACTATAAAGCCACTATATTTAGAGGCTATGATCTTATAGAAATTAATAGAAATTAAATAATAGCTAACATGAAAATTGTCGTGACAGGTGGTACAGGATTTGTTGGAGTGAAATTAGTAGAGCAGTTGCACGCTCTAGGCGATCGCCTCGTTGTGCTTGCCCGTAATCCGCAAAAAGCCAATCGCCAATTTCCTAAACAACTTTTCCCCAATATCGAAGTCACTGGCTATACGCCTTTTCAACTAGGAGACTGGGCAAAGCAAATCGCAGGCTGTGATGCTGTAATTAATCTAGCAGGTGAACCGATCGCGGGGGTGCGTTGGACAGCGCAGCGCAAGCAAGAAATTCGTGATAGTCGCATTCTCACCACAAGAGTGCTAGTGGAGGCGATCGCGATGGCTGATGTTAAACCGCAAACATTGATTAGTGGATCGGCGATCGGCTACTACGGTACAAGTTTAGACAAGTCCTTTGATGAATACAGTGATGCTGGTAACGATTTTTTGGCCAATGTCTGCAAGGGCTGGGAAGCCGAAGCGGACAAGGTTATGGACTTGGGTTTAAGGCTGGTCAAGCTCAGAACAGGCATTGTCTTGGGTATGGGTGGGGCGATCGCCAAAATGCTGCCCATTTTTCAGGTGGGCGGCGGTGGCAAAATTGGCAGTGGCAAGCAATGGTTTTCATGGATTCACCGCGATGATCTCCTGTCGCTAATTATCTACGCGCTGACCAATCCACAAGTATCAGGGGCGGTCAATGCCACTGCCCCCAATCCTGTCACCAATGAAGACTTTACGCTCGCTTTCGCCAAAGCAGTTCAACGCCCTGCATTTCTGCCCGTACCTGCGGCGGCATTGCTCTTAGTGTTTGGTGAAGGGGCAAGTGTTTTACTAGACGGACAAAAAGTATTACCCCATAAGGCAAGCATCAATCAGTTTTCCTTTCAATATCCTGATATTGATTCAGCGTTGCAGCAAATATTCACCTAGTCATGCTCACTTGAGCTTGATTTCAGAAGATCGATGTAAGGTTAACTGCGTTGTTACTGAAGAGCCATCGGGGTTGAGCAAGTCACAGGCGATCGGTAGGCGACTAATATTTTTATTACTGCCGATTACCACCATTGCCGAACCCTCCAGTAATTTTTGGTTAGGGTCTGGATTGATCTCAAACTTTTGAGCATGGCTCACTGCTACCACATTTACGCCATAGTCAGCCCGCAGTTTTAGTTCCAGAATCGTTTTATTATGAAATTCTTCAGGAACCATCACTTCCACAATACTATGATCAGGATCAAGCTCAAAGCGTTCTAAAATACCCCTTTGCGTCAGCGATCGCGCCAAAGCTCTGCCCATCTCCGCCTCAGGATAGACCACCAGATCCGCACCCACTTTTTTTAATAATGTCCCGTGAATCTCTGAAGAAGCTTTAGCCACCACCTGTTTTACCCCCGCTTCCTTGACGTGCAGGGTCGTCACAATACTTTCTTCTAAAAAATTGCCGATCGCCACAATTACCGTATCAATCTCCAAAATGCCCGACTCTTGAAGGGCGAGGGGATTGGTGGAATCGAGTTGGATGCAATGGGCAGCCAGATTTTCGGCTCTCGCTTCACTCACCCGCGCTTCTTCCATGTCGGCGGCCAGCACCTCATAGCCCAATTGATCGAGGGTATGACATACCGCCCTACCAAAACGCCCCAAGCCAATCACCGCAAATTGTTTGTTATCTGAGCGCCGATTGCGAAAAAAACTCAGTGAAGATATGTCCATTCTATTTTCCTTTTATAAAAACATCTTGCAAATTTTTAAAGTTGCCGCAACGCAGCAATTTTAAAAATTGGATTACCTTAGCCCACCAACATTGATTCTTGGGGATACTTGATCAAACTAGGTTTAGTATCCGCAAAAATAGCACCCATCAATAGCAAAACACCAACCCGCCCGATATACATCGTGGCAATGATGATCAATCGCCCCGCCATCGATAGTGAGGCGGTAATGCCCGTTGATAGTCCCACTGTACCGAAGGCAGAGGTGGACTCAAAAAGTAGGTTAATAAAGTTGATGTTGCGATCTGTTATTGATAGTAGTCCTGTAGAAAGAATCACTGTAAATAAAGATCCCATCACCACCCCCACAGCCTTCAAGATCAAACCATTGGGAACCTGTAACTCGTATAAAACCACTTGATCACGCCCCTGCAAAGCCGCCTTAGTGCAGCTTGACATAATGCGGGCGGTGGTGGTCTTGATGCCGCCGCCAGTACTACCAGGACTTGCGCCAATAAACATCAAGGCGATCGTGATAAAAATCCCTGTGATGGTCATTTTGCCATTGTCGATCGTATTAAAACCTGCGGTGCGGGTGGTGACAGATTGAAACCAAGCCGCAACTAGCTGATCGAGGAAAGACAAATTATTGAGGGTGTCAGGATTGCTAAACTCCGTAAACCAGAAAAATATCGTACCGAAGATAATCAGGGTAATCGTGGTGCTAATCGCCACACAAAAATTTAGACTAAAGGAAATATATTCACGATTATTTGCCAGCTTACTTCTAATCCATAAATATCCTTCAAGGATTACTTGATAGCCGATGCCGCCAAAAATGATTAGTAAGCCGATGATAATGCTGACCATTGGGGTACGCACATAGCTCATAAGGTTGTCGGATAATAAACCGAATCCCGCATTATTAAAGGCACTAACACTATGGAATATTGCTGACCAAATGCTATCCCTGAGGGGCATGGTCTGATTAAAAATAGGGATCAGGGCAAAAGCACCTGTGAGTTCAATTAATATTGTCACCGCAATAATCGACTGCACAAGTTGTAACCCGCCGCGAATACCTCTGGTATCTAGAGATTGTTGCAGGGTGATTTTGTCCCGCAGGCTAAACTTACGTCCAATCAGTAGCAGCAGTAAGGTGGTGGCGGTCATGTAACCTAAACCGCCAACTTGAAACAGCAACATTAAAAATAGCTGTCCCCAAAATGTATAAAACTTGCCAACATCAACGACAGAGAGTCCAGTCACGCATACGGCTGAGGTTGACGAAAACAGCGCCGTAATCGGATCGCTCCAGGTGCCGCTAGTGTTGGATATGGGCATCATCAACAAAAATGCGCCCACAAATATGACGGCTAAAAAACCCAAACAAATTGTTCTCGCAGGACTCACAGCTATGCTCCGCAAATTTCAAAGATCATACTAATCTTTTTTGTGGTTAACCATACTCGCTACCGTAATGCTGAATTAATTTAGGAGTGATACGATCGCTATATGTTAATTAGCTCCATCAAAACGCCATCAGGCACAAGGGATAAGTAAGGGAGAAAACTATGAAATATTATCGGTTCGGCACATTTGATAATGGGATGCCCAATGGCTCAGGCGATCGCTGGGCAGGTGTGCGATTTTGGTTGACCACTTTATTTATCTTTTGGGCGATCGGCGCGATCGGGCTAGGTTGGATCGTGAAGTCTCTATTTATTCTGATTGGCTTGCTTTTAGCGCTGCCGATCGCTGCCTTTATCGGTTTGCAATGGTGGGCAACCAGCAAAATCTTAACAGCAGAATGTCCTATATGCAGCCACACTTTTACCGCCACAAAGGGTAGTCAGTTTAACTGTCCTAGCTGCGGCGAACCTTTAGAGACCCACAACAATCAATTTAAGCGGATCACGCCTCCAGGCACAATTGATATTGATGTGCAGGTAATGGATTGAGGTGCTGTCAAGCCCAAAGCACGGTAATATTTCATGAGTCGTTATTATGCAGGTGTCACTATGCCATTGATTGCCACTGACAAAATTGTGAAGGATTTAGAAAAAGCAGGTGCTTTGGCGATGCGCGTTCCGCCCGAAGGTGGCTATGAAGGGCGTTACCAATTGCGTCTAAAAAATGCAGGTTATGACATTTTATTTATTACGGCGCGGGGTTTGGGTGATGTCAATAGCTATCTCACAGGCGTACATGGGGTGCGTCCATCGCACCTTGGTAAAACTGAGATCCGCACTTATTTTATTCCGCCTGCAATTCAGATGCGCTTGAATGCTTTGCCTGCCAAGTCTAAGGGCTTGGTGGTCTGGCTCATCGAAGGTAAATATCTATCTCAAGAAGAGCTAGAAACCCTTAGCCAAATCCCCGATCGCGACCCAAGGGTGAAGATCGTCATTGAGGTTGGCAGCGATCGCCAAGTATCATGGCAGCCCCTCAAACAGGCAACTGCCGCCTAATGATCGAATGATTGAAAAAGCCGCGCTAAGCGCGGCTTTTTGGTGATTAAGGGTTGATTTTTTTGTCAGGCTGCTTCACAAAGACGCGATCGCCCACCTGCACACCACTCAAAATTTGGGTTTGATCATCGACAGTTGTGCCAATGGTAACGGGGCGAAATTGCGATTTGCCATTGGCATCAGCAACTAGTACGCCCGTTTTTCCCTCTTGGGTGACGATCGCCACCGTTGGCACGACTAGGGCATTATTAATCATCTGTCCAATAAACCGTAAATCAGTATTCATGCCCGATTGCAACTTATCCTTGCCCGTCTCCAGCATTACCCGCACTTGAAATGAAGTGACATTCTGCTCAATGATTGCTTCTGGTGCAATCAGCCGCACTTTGCCCTTGAAGGTTTCAGATGGAAAAGCATCGGCGATAATTTCCACCTCTTGCCCAATTTTAATTTGAGCAATATCCACCTCTGGCACTTTGGCAATGATTTCTAAACCATTGGCGATCGCCACGATAGATGTAGATGTGGAGGAGTTGGTCAGAGAGGCAGTGGTGGTGGGGGTAACAAATGCGCCAGCATTGGCATACTTTTGGGTGATAATGCCCGCAAAGGGGGCGCGAATAATGGTGTCTTCAAGCTGTACCTCGATGCCTCTGATGGCAGCGATCGCCTGTGCCAGTTGCGCCTCCGCTTGGGCAAGATCTTCAGGACGGCTGCCATTGCGGAGTAATTCCAATTGACGATTTGCCTCGGCGAGATTTGCCTCGGCTGCCTGTACATCTGCCTCAGTGCTGCGATTGTCTGTAATCACCTCATCAAAGCGATCACGGGAGACTGCACCCTCAGTTTGCAAATTTTGAAACCGTGATGTGCGGATTTGGGTCAGTGCCAAGCGCGACTTTGCCGCCTCTAGCCGCCCCCGTGCTGCCTCCACCCTTGCCGATGCCGCCGCAATATCTTCAGGGCGATTGCCGTTGCGGAGCCTTGCCAAGTTCGCTTCACTCGCAGCAGCATTTGCCTGTGCTTGATATAACTGTGGGATCAGATTGGCATTGTCCATTCTTGCAATCACTTGCCCCTTCGTAACCCTTGCCCCCTGCTCCACCAATAGCTCCATCAGTTTACCAGCCTGTTTGGGGCTGAGGTTTACCGTTTCAATGGGGACAACGGAGCCGCTTGAGCGAATTTTGACAGGCAGCGATCGCGACTCCACTAGCTCAGTTTTACTACCTGCGGTGTCTAGATTTTGCTGAGAGGCGCTAATAATTCTAAATGCGATCAAGCTGCCACCCAACAGCGCGATCACCAAGACTATAGTTAACCATAGACGATTGCGAGGCTTTTGGGACTGAGGCGCTTCTTTCTGGTTTTTTTGAGGAGATATGGCAGTCTGCATTACGTTTGAGCCTAGTCAATCGAGCTGATGAAATAAAATGACAAAATAGAATACTTCTTTAACTTATTAAATTAGGCTAGTCCCGCGACATTAGCATCATCCCATAGCATCATCCAATGCTTATGAATAGATAGCTTCGCCCCATCGCTCCGAAGCTCAATATCCCTTGATTTGGATTTGCGTATGCAATACAGCGCTTTGCGTTAACTTAAAACCCAGAAAAAATTGTCATAACAAAGCGGTGCAGACTGTGTTTGCACCGCTTTGTTGCCAGAAAAATTGCGTAAGTCCTAATTTTTCCTGTGTTAATTAAAACCTCAACAGGCTGTAAGTTAAAAGCTTAACCTTCAACAATGACCTTACCGACCATGCCAGCACCACGGTGAGGAGAGCAGTAGTAGGTAAATTCACCAGCTTCGTTAAAAGTGGACTCAAGCGCAGCCTTGGGTTTTTGAGCTAACTTCTTATGGGAAAGCTCTGCATGACCATCAAACACAATGTTATGGGGGAATGCTTTATTATTTACCCACTTCACAGTGTCACCGACCATAATCTTGACTTCCTTCGGCTCAAATACTAGTTGTCCTTTGTCAGAACCCATCTTGACTGTGACTACATCAGCCGCCGCAGGTGCGACGGACATGAAAAAACTACCAACAATAAACGCAAGGCTGGCGATCGCTAAACCAAGCTGTTTAGCAAGAGAAGAAATATTCATGATTAAATGCTGACTAAAATTTAACTAGACTATAGGGGCAGTTCTAACTCGACTCGACTCGAATTAGACATCAAGCAAATTGCTTTTTAATAATATACCTTACCACCGCCCCAGCCGATCCCTTTGACTTTGGGTTCGTACAGGATGTAACCAGCGATGAGTTTGAGGTCATTGTCAGTCAAACCACGCATGATGGGGAAAATATCGGTACTCTTGAGACTAGGGTGAACATCATTAATCTCGGTAACACCATCATAGGTGGTGGGATTTTTCATATAGTCGACTAGCCCAAGAATGTTGTTGCGGGTAGGATAAGCCCCTGCTAGGGATTCGGGCGAAAGATTCACATTCGGATTGGTGAAGGTTGCACCGCCAAGGTGACAAGTGGCACAGGCATTCGTAAACAGCTTTTTACCCTTAGAAATATCTTTTTGGGTTAAAACAATGTTGGTAGTGTCATTGAGGGGAACTGTACGCAGGGCGATCGGAATATCGGCTGCATTTACGCTGGGTGTAAATAGTTGAAAAACTAAAGCCACAGCCGCGATCGCTAGGGCGAGGTATTTAAAAATATTTTTGTTCATAACTGTGTTCATAATTGGGTTGATAATTACGGTGGTGATAGTTAACTAAATCTAAATTGATTTTCTTAAGGTAATTGCTAGGCTGATCTAAGTCTATTACCATGATTGCGGTTTCTGCGCCTTATTAAAACAAGTCTGTCCTAACAAGTTCGGCTCTAGCTAAGCATTTGCCATGGGAAAATAACCTCGGTAGAGATTTTGGGCGCTGATGTTGTCATAGTTGACATCAAAACCGATATATCTAAATCAATTCTAGAGATGTTTGTGCTATTTTCTCATGCAAACATGAGCCACAAATAGATTAAACCGTAATAAAGAGCAAGGTGAATAGCTATGACTGATTCTGCAAAGGATCTCGTAAATGATCCTGTTAAGGTCGCTCAAGGGCTGGGCGAGCCAAATCGATTGCCAGTAGCGATCGCTGTTACCCAAGCAACTACGGAGGTTCTAGTCAATCAAGCGATCGCGATCGCGGGAGCTGCTGATTTTCAACAAGTGGCTCAGATTTTGGTAACTTTGCCCAATAATGCGGCAATCAAGGTGCAAACTAATGCCACCGCAGGTACTTGGCAGGCAAAGATCCCCTCAGGCTTACCAAGTCCTGCGGCGATCTATTTGCGGGTACGCGCCTTGGGGCGAGATCAGCAAATTTTGCAAGAATTGATCATCAATGTATTGGTACGAGGGCAAGCGATCGCCCTCACAGTCAAGCAAAATACTATATTCAAGCGATCCACCGCCGACTCTGCCACCTTGCCGCCGACCGCAAGGGTGGAGGTAAGGGCAGGGCAGACCTTTGAGGTATGGCGCTATGGCTCTGTAGATGGGCATATCAAGGTGTTGCTCAAGCAACCGATCGCCCCTGTTGGTGAGTTTGGCTATTTCTATGCCCCCCATGTGGAGTTGCAGGCTCCAGTTACCCTAGTCGTCAAACAGGATACGGTATTTAAAGTCTCCACCGCTTCATCGGTGTCCTTACCCTTCGATCAAAAAGTGACAGTGAAAGCGGGTACTAGACTACTGCTCAAGGGTAAGCTCGATGAAAATCGCCCCAATAATCATATTTTTGTGAAGTTAGGGCAACCGATCTCCCCTGTTGGTGCAGAGGGATATTTTTTCCTGCCCCATGTCGATTTGATCAAGCTCGAAGAATCCCTTGATTTTGCGCCCCCAACGCCTGTGGATGACATTCCGATCACGGGGGCGAGATTGACCGTAATTACTGATACTTTCATGAAAGTGTCGTCTCTCAATGCCAGCAGTCTCAATGATGCCCAGAAGTTACTGGTTAAGGCAGGTACAACCTATCCAATTCAAGGCTATGCATCGGTAAATGGACATTTTCGGGTGAAGTTTCAGGAGGCGATCGCCCCTGTGGGTCTGGTGGGCTTTTTCTATTGGCAGCACGTCACCATCAACAAACAGGGTAAGGCGATCGCCTATGACCCTGACATGAAAACCTTGACGATCAAGCAAAATACGGTTCTCAAAAAGCGCCCCATTGACTCGCGACAACTGGCTCCAACTGAACTAGCCAGACTCACCGCAGGCAGCATCTATGGCTTAGAGGGCTATAGCGTTAGTGATATTCACTTTCAGGTGACGCTGACGGAGGATCTGCCGCCCTTGGGCAATATGGGTTATGTGTTTATGGGGCATACAACAATTCACCAAAATGGTAAGGCGATCGAAATTACGCCGAAACGGAAGGTTTTGGGTGTTCCCTATTTTTCGCAGCGCGATAACCCTCGCGATCCTTTTACGACTTGCAATGTTACGGCGATCGCGATGGTATTGGCTTTTTATGGCAGGCGATCGCGCAATCCTCGCCAACAGCTAGAAGATGAGCTATATCAATGGATCATTGACCGTTATGGGAGACAAGCGAGAACCGATAATGCGGTATTGCAAGAACTCTATCGTGCCTATGGTTACAGGGGCGGATTTAGCACCGCCCGCACATGGGCGCAGATCAAGCAGGAGTTGCTAGAAAATCGCCCTGTGGTCATCGGTGGTTACTTTACCCATGGCGGACATATCATCACCGTGATTGGCTTTGATGAGCATGGCTACATCGTCCATGATCCCTATGGCAATGCCCTAACAGGCTATCGGCAAACTGAGGGCAAGGGCTTACGCTATCCCTACATCTATATGCGGGATATGTGCGGTGTGGATGGCGATGTGTGGGCGCATTTTATCGCTAAGGCATAGCCCTAAAAATGCGCTTACATCGCTTTGCACTCAAGTCAAAACCCTGCGGTAACAGCCATGCTTTGCAGGGCTATTACCGCAGGGTTGTAAATCAGCGCTTCGCGCTAGATGATATTAAGCTGCGACTAGAAAGCCTGCGCTTGACTGTTTGGGCAGTACATCAACTACATCAATTTTGGCGCAGTAGGCAATATCTTCGGCTCCATTGAGGTTTAACAACCGCTTGCCATGACTGGCTTGATAGAATAATTCCTCTAGTTCCCCTTGCCATGCTTTATAGAGAGTGGCGGCGGCTACAGCCTCATCGTTGCCAAAATCTGCTTCATCCTGCAAATTTGCGGCGATCGCCCCTGCACAGGCAGTATCTTCGAGGGAATAACTGCCCTCCCAACCTGAGCCAACGATCCATAGGGTTTCAGGCTGGGTGGCACGCAGATATTTCAAGACTGCACCGAGGTTGATCATCGCCGCCGCTAGTACAGTTTTGGCATTCTGAATTTTTTGCAATGACCTTGTGCCGTTGGTGGTACTCATAAAAATCCGCTTGCCCTTGACCACTTCGGGCGTGAAGTCAAAGGGGGAATTACCTAAATCACAACCCTCAACGGTTTTACCGCCACGTTCTCCAACCCGAATCCTTAGATCGGAGGGGTAAGATGCACTTACCTTCATTAATTCATCAAGATCCGCAAACACCTGTACCCCTTCTGCCCCCGCCGCTAGTGCTGTGGCGATCGTCGTCGTTGCCCGTAAAATGTCAACGGCGATCGCGCAGTCTGGGCTTCCTATTTCTGGGACTAATTCGGGCGTATGGTAAACAAAGATTTTCATTCGTGAATCTAATGATTGAGCTGGCTTGTATAAATTAAACTCTATGATTACCGCTTTTGCAAGATTTACAGATCTAGAAAAATCTTGGAGAATCGCTCAAAGAGTTCTTCTGGGTTTTCAGGCAGCGCTTCGCGCTAGATTTACCCCAAAGTTAGAGGTCGTATTTCCTGATTATTTCGAGCAACAATCTCAATCAATTCATTTTTGACGGTTTCTGCCTCCTCATTGTCAATTTGACAAGTGCCAGCATTGATATGTCCACCGCCTTCATAGCGCAACATCAGCTCACCAATATTAATGTTGCAAGTGCGATTGAGAACTGACTTACCCATCGCAAAAACGGTGTTTTGTTTTTGTCTTCCCCACATAACGTGCATCGAAATATTACATTCAGGATAGAGAGCATAGACCATAAAGCGATTGCCAGCGTAGATAGTTGGCTCATTCTGTAAATTGACGACCACAAGGCGATCATGAACTTCGGCGCAGTGCTGAATTTGGCGCTTGAAGATTTCCTGTTGTGTGAAATAGAGTTCTACTCTTTCCTGAATGTTGGGAAGTTGCATAATCTCTTCAATGGTCTGATAGCGGCAAGCTTCCACTAATTCCATCATCAGCGCATAGTTAGAGATCGTAAACTCACGGAAACGCCCTAAGCCTGTGCGCGAATCCATCAAGAAGCTCAATAATACCCACCCTTGAGGATGCAGAATGTCATCTAGATCAAATTGGGCGGAATCGCATTTATCAACCGCCTGCATCATCGCTTGGGAAATATTCGGAAACTTGAGTTTGCCGCCATAGTAGTTGTAAACGACCCTTGCGGCGGATGGGGCTTGCCCTTCAATGATGTGATTTTCGGGGGTGTCATAGATCCGCATGGTTTCGCTCATGTGGTGATCAAAAACCAGATATGCCCCCTCGGTGTAGGGCAGGTTAGCTAAAATATCGCGATCGCATACCTCCACCTTGCCATCCTGCACATCCTTAGGATGCACAAAGAGGATCTCATCAACCATATCTAGTTCTCTCAGCAGTACGGCGCTAACCACGCCGTCAAAGTCGCTGCGGGTAATTAATCGATACTTTTTGGTGGGGGCTGACATGGTTTTAGGTAGCTATGATATTAGGATATTTAACTGAGATCAAATATAGCGCTTTGCTTTAACCTATTAGCTATAAGTTAGAAGAAACTTAAGGCAAATATAAAGCAAATATCAAACAAATATTTTTAGGTGAGCAGATATGCTAGGGACTGTCTCGGGAACAACCAAAATTTTAGGGGTAATGGGCTTTCCTGTCAGCCATAGCCTATCACCAGTGATGCACAATGCCGCGATCGCTGCGATGCAGTTGGACTATGTGTATGTGCCTCTGCCCATTCCTGTGGAGGACTTGGGGGCTGCGATCGCGGGGTTAAGAGCGGTTAAGTCTTTGCATGGTTTCAACCTCACCATTCCCCACAAAATTGAAGTGATACCGCTACTTGATGAAATCCTTCCCATTGCTAAGTCTGTGGGCGCAGTAAACACTGTCAAGCGCATTGACGATCGCCTTGTGGGTACGAATACCGATGTGGCAGGATTTTTAGAGCCGCTTCAAAAAATTGAGATTAATTGGGCAGAAACCCCCGCGCTGATCCTTGGTTGTGGTGGTGCTGCCAAGGCAGTCTTAGCGGCTTGTTTAGAATTGGGCTGTCCCATGATCCATGTGGTGGGGCGCGACCCTAAAAAACTAAAGAAGTTTCATGGTAATATGACAAGTCAATTGCGGGACTACAATCTGCGGGTACATCCTTGGACTTCTCTGCCACATTTGTTAGAGATTGCAGGGCTGGTGATCAATGCCACGCCCATCGGCATGGGTAGCGATCCTCATACGCCCATTAATGAGTCGGAAATGTCGCTACTCCCTAGTCAGGCGATCGCCTATGACTTGATCTACACACCGCGCCCCACGCGCTTTTTGCAACTGGCGGCGGCAAGGGGGTTAACGGCGATCGATGGCTTAGAAATGCTAATTCATCAAGGGGCGATCGCCTTAGAATTTTGGCTAGACCGTCCCGTTCCCATTGAGATCATGAGACAGGCATTATTGTCAAAAATAGTTTAGCTATGAGACTTTGAGTAGTACGAAAACATTTTTAAAAGCGATGGATAACCATTAACTTTCATCATCAAGATCAATACCCAACTGGCGCAGTTTTTCCATGAGGCGATCCGCCCTTGCCTTTTCTAGGGCTGCCCGTTGTGCTGCTTGATCTGCCCGTTGCGCCTCTTGATCTGCCCGTTGACTAGCATCTAGAGCTGCATTGTATAGCTCCTCTGGCGTGAGTAATTTGTCACCATTGTCTAGACGATAGAAGCCGATGAGATATTCCTCAGCTTGTAGTCGCAGTTGCAATACTTCACTGCAATTGTCTTTGATGGGCTTATACACTCCATCCTCATTCAGCCGATAACCTTGCAACTGTCCTGCGATCCATTCTCCATAGGGATCAAACAGCCAATACTCTGTTACTCCTAGCTGCTCGTATAAGGTCTTCTTAAAGTTCCAATCGGTATCTTTTGTGCCTGCCGATGTTACTTCAATAATAATTGCTGGGGTTTGCTGTCCTTCCCAGATTTTGTAATTGCCATAAAGCCGTTTTTCGATATCAAACACAACCATTACATCGGGGGCGACTCTGGCTTTTGAGTTACCTTCGATGTAATAAAGAAATTGATCGGCAAAGACGACTGCTGGTTGATTCTGCAAATATAACCGCAAGAGAGCAAGGGTCATTAGGATTGCGAGAACATGCTGTTGAGTTTCTGCCAAGGGTTCACCGTCGGAACAGGGATAGTTGATTTCTGGGATTGCTGACTTGGTTGCAGGGGCGATCGCTTGTTCCTGTATATTTATTTTGGGCTGCGATCGCGGGTCGGTAATGGCTACCATAATGCTCTAAGGGCTGATTGTTTAATGGAATTATAGCCCAGGTTCATGATTGGGGCGCTTGCCAATCACTAGCGCTCGCCCCGCCCCAAGTCTTAAAAACTTAGCCATTCAAAAATCTGAGCAACCGTCAAATCTAATTCAATACCCATGAGAACGGGTACAGATTGCGAACCTTTAAACATTTGAATACGGCGATCGCTAGAGATCACAAAAAGATTCTGTTCTTCAGGATCGAGCATCCAGCCTAACTCTGTGCCATGTTCGATGCAGTGCAATATATTTGCCAAGACCTTCTTCATTAAGGCAATATTTCAGATGATTTAAGGTTGCTATACTATTGTATTGCGTTGTGAAAAGAGACTAAGTAAAAACATGGCAGCTATTGGCATCATGACCGCACAGGTGCGTCCCGAGCGTGAAGTCGGACAAATCCATGTTTATGACGGCACTGGTAAGGGTAAATCACAGGCGGCATTGGGCGTAGTGCTGCGATCGCTGGGTTTAGGGATGTCTGATACATCGCCCTTCGGCACAAGGATATTACTATTGCGCTTTCTCAAGGGGGCGGAACGCGAGTATGCCGAAGATGCAGCAATTTCGGCTTTACAACAGGGTTTCCCGCATTTAATCGATCATGTGCGGACAGGCAGAGCCGAGTTTTTTGATTCGGAGCATATCACCACCTTTGATCGCCAAGAGGCGGAACGGGGCTGGGCGATCGCCAAAGGCGCAATGGCTTCGGGACTTTATTCTGTAGTAGTTTTAGATGAAATTAATCCCGTACTAGATCTGGGTTTAATTCCCGCCGATCGCATTGTTAAAGATTTAAGAAATAAACCCGCCCACCTAGAAGTTATTTGCACAGGGCGCGGCGCACCACAGTCATTAATCGATATTGCAGATCTGCACTCAGAGATGCGATCACACGATGAAGCTCATGCGGAAAAGTATGGCATCACAGGCATCGAGATTTATACAGGGGCGGGTAAGGGCAAAAGCACTTCGGCTTTAGGGCGGTCACTCAAGGCGATCGGGACAGGCATCAGCCGCGATCTGTCGCACCGAGTTTTGATCATGCAGTGGCTTAAGGGTGGCTCTGGCTATACCGAAGATGCAGCGATCGCTGCCCTCAAACGCGGCTATCCCCATGTGATCGACCATCAGCGCTGTGGACGCGATGCGATCGTCTGGCGCGGTCAACAGCAGGAAATCGACTGCATCGAGGCCCAACGTGGTTGGGAAATTGCTCAAGCGGCGATCGCTTCAGGACTATACAAAACCATTATTCTTGATGAGCTAAATCCCACCGTTGATCTAGATTTATTACCCGTTGAGCCAATCTGCCAAGCCCTTCTCAAAAAGTCCCGTGATACCGAGATCATCATCACAGGTAGATGCTTCAATCAACCCGCCTATTTTGATCTTGCCTCAATCCATTCCGAAATGGTCTGTCACAAGCACTATGCCGAAAAGGGCATCGATCTAAAGCGGGGTGTGGATTTCTAAGACTTTCAAGAAAAAAGCGGCGCAATGCGCCGCTCCTTTTAGCTGACTTCAGTTTTGACTTCTTCAGGATCTTGCTCTTGGCGATCGGCAGGATTGAGATAGTAGTACTGATCGTAATAGCCATAATGGTAGTCACTATCAGATTCGCCAATCATATTGATCAATAGCCCCGAAACATTTGCCCTGGCATTTTCCAAGACCTCCAAAGCCTTAGAAATGCCGCTACGGGTTGAACGGTTAATGGCAGCGACAAGAATGAAGGCATCTACCTTAGCAGTTAAGCATTGGGCATCGGCAATGCCGATGACAGGAGGAGTATCCACCAAGACATAATCATACTGCTGCCGCCATTCCTGTATTAATGCTGCCATTTTGGTGGACTCTAGCAATAGCATGGGATTAGGCGGAATCGAGCCCGATGTAATTATATGAAGATTGCCCTTTTCATCTCCCAGTTGAAAGACATCTTGCCAAGGCGTGGGTGTGGCTAAAATCGTTGATAGCCCGATTTTATCGCTGAGCTTGGATAGTTTATGCACAGTGGGCTTTCTTAAGTCAGCATCGATCAACAGCACCTTATAGCCAAGGGTTGCCAAAATGATCGCCAAATTATAGGTTAGGGTACTTTTGCCTTCTGATGGTACAGACGATGTAAAGGCGATTACCTTTACCATGTTATCTGTGCCGAGATAACGCAAGTTGAGGGCGAGGGAACTCAAAGATTCCTTAAAGGCATAGTAATTACTACTGGGCAAAATGCCTTGACCAATGACAGCACTTAAGGAAGTAACATCAGTAATTGGGATCGCGCCTAATAGGGGAATATCGATTAGTTCCTTGACCTCTTCGACTTCACGGATGCGTTCATCGAGTTTGTCAAGTAACAGTGCTGCCAAGATCCCTAATCCTAAACCAGCGATCGCCCCTGTCATCAAGCCACGCTCAATATCTGGTGAAGATGGACGGATGGGAATTAACGGCGGTTCTAAAACTCGCCAAGATGAAATTTCCTGCGCTTCGGAAATGCGTAACTCCTCTAGCTTCTCGGTTAATTTATTGTAAGTAGCCGTATCGAGGGCTAGTTGTCGTTGAATCTCCACAAACCTTTGTTGAATTTGAGGGATTTGCGAAAATACTGCCGCCACTTCTGACTGAGCATTTCTAATGCTCTCCAACTGCGCCTGACTAACCGCAAGATTTGTTTGAGCTTCAAATAGCTGAGTAGATAAGTTTTGTTGGATTTGGCTATTGGGTTCATTAGCAAGGTTAGCTATTCCTGAACGACTGCCCACCACCGACTGAGCGCGGACTTCTAACAGTCGGTAAAGTTCGTCACGCCGATCTTTGAGTGCAACAACATTAGGATGATCTTCTCGAAAGCGTGTGCGCTCTAGAAAGTAATTAGTTTCGACTTCTTGGAATTGCTTCACTAAAGATTGGTAAGGCGTGTCCTGTTGCAAAATTGCGCCACTAATGGCAGCTTCAGGGGTCTTGCCAACCTGACGACCGATAATTTCATATTGCTGCTGGACTTGGGCAATGCGAATTTGCAGTTCTTGCGCCTGTTTTTCCAGCGCTTCCCGCATGGAATATACAGACGCAGCGTAAGTCTCAGGGTCAACAATATTATAGGTTTTGCGAAACTGGGTCACAGCTAAAGCCGACTTGTCAAGTTGCTGCTTGATCTGAGGTAGTTTCTCTTGGATAAACTTGATGGCAGTGCTGGACTTGGTGCGGCGATCGCTGAGGCTATATTCCACATAGGTTTGGGACAGGGCATTCAAAACTTCCCTAGCGCGTTTGGGGTCACTATCGGTATAGATCAGCCGCAAGATTAACGCATTTCTTTCGGGCATAATTTCCAGCCCCTGCATAATCTGCCCTGCATCAATATCTTTATAGGCACTTGCTGAAGGCGATTCGCGCATTTTAGAAATCGCGATCTCAATCAATGGGCGGCTCTTAAGAATACCAACTTCCGTGCCAAGGTTGATGGCTGAGCTACTGGGCAGTCCTGGAATCTGAATATCGGAAACCGCGATCGTTGAGTTGTTGATCAGTAGGGCTGCCGATGACTTGTACAATGGCGTTCTAGTAAAGACATAGTAAGTATTTCCAGCAAATATGGTGGCAGCCATCGCCGCAATAACTATCCAACGTTTGCGTAATATGCGTAGAAATTTGGCAAGCTTAAAAGAGTCATCGGCAGCATACTTGCCCACATATGTGGTTTTAGGATATTCAGTCATATTTGTATTTTTACCTAAGTGTTTCCAAGAGATACATACTCAATCACAAACTTTTAGTTAGCCCTTTGATTTGTTCTTTGCTTTGATTTCTAATCTTTATAGCATTTTCTCGACTAATAGGGTTAAGGGAAATTTTGAAGTTTAACGGTTCTGCAATGCTAACGACTGCCACGAATTACAGCACTTTGAGCTTACTGAAAACCGAGGAATATTTTTAAAAGCTTTGCGGAGTGCTACTTTCAAAAGTATTTCTGTACTATGCAAACCCTCAATAGACTGTAATGCAACGAGTTACTGTAAAATGAAGGAAATAACTAGCGATCAAGCCTATTGATTGTGCTGCCATCTAAACCTATCAGAGCTTTAATGTCTGTTACTATTCCCACAATTTACTCTACCCTATTTCTAACTGCCCTACTGTTTTGGGGCTTAATTTCATTTTTGCGCGGTTCAATTCGCGATCGCACCACCGATGCTGTTTTTGCGGTGGGTCAGTCAAAGGATACTAATGACGATCAACTGCTGAAGCAGGTGCGCGACTATTTTCGTCAACGAGCTTATAGAGTTGTGGAGATTGATCCCGATCGCGATGTGGCTGTTTTATCAGGACAGATTCAACCAAGCTGGTTTTTGGCAATATTTCTAAGCATTTTGGCAGCGCTGGGGCTGAGTTGTCTGGGTTTAGTCTTGGGGATACTCATTCCCGACTTGGCGAATTTGTGGTTGTGGTTATTGCCACTATCGCCGATCGCTGGTCTATTTTATTGGCGGGGTACTGCCCGCGAGCGTCAGGTGAGTTTAAGGCTATTGCCTGAATCTAGGTTAAAGGTGAGGGCGCATAAAGATGAAATCGAGCAGCTAGAGAAGGCTTTAAAACTAGCAAAGCTTCCTGAGTAATTTGAAGTTCCGATTTTGAGGGCTTCAGCACCTTTGGCATTGAAACCCTTTCCCTTTCTCGTTTACCTCTGAGATCCTCTAGCGCTGATTTTTGCAATTGCCACATTATTTTTATGGGTTGAAAACTAAACCCAGTAAGGGTTTTGAAATCAGTTTTTAAAATCAATAAACAGCATAGCCATTTCTTGATTTGGTATTGGATATTGATTAGATCTGGGTAATTCATATTTATAATAGATTTAGCGATCTTATACCTTTCATTAATATTGAACTGAATACTTAATGGTTACTGTTTTACCAAGTCTCAAAATTGAGACAATTAGCTTAGAGCGCCTATCGCCTAATCAACAACTTTTACCTCTGACGGCTAAAACTAATAGCAACGATCGCCTCGAAGTTGGCGGCTGCGATGTGGTGGAGCTAGTGCGTCAATATGGTTCACCGCTTTACATTTTAGATGAAGTCAGCCTAAGAACTGCTTGCCAACAATATCGCGATGCTTTTGCCCAGCATTATCAAGGCGCTTCACAGGTGCTTTATGCTTCTAAGGCTTGGAGTTGTATGGCGGTATGTGCGATCGTCAATAATGAAGGCTTAGGCATTGATGTGGTCTCGGCAGGCGAAATCCTGACAGCAATGCGGGCAGGCACACCCTCTGACCTCATCTATTTTCATGGCAATAACAAATCCCTCGATGAACTGCGCTATGCCCTTGATGCTGGCTGCACTATTGTAGTTGACAATTGGTATGAGCTAAACAATCTCAACCAACTTGCCCTAGAGCAAACCAGTAATCCTCGGATTATGCTGCGGTTGACCCCAGGCATTGAGTGTCACACCCACGAATATATTCAAACTGGACATATTGATAGTAAGTTTGGGTTTGATCCCAATGAAATTGAGGCGGTATTTGCCTTTGTATCTCAGTCTCTCCTCAACTGTGTGGGTATCCATGCTCATATTGGCTCCCAGATTTTTGAGTTGCAGCCACACCAAGACATTGGCGGTGTTATGGTGCAATGGTTTAAATTGGCGGGAGAGAAGTACAATCTCAAATTTTCGGAGCTAAATATTGGTGGTGGTTTGGGCATTCGCTATGTGGAATCCGATGATCCTCCCAGTATCGAAGCATGGGTGCAAACTGTTTGCCAAGGTGTAACTGAAGCTTTTGTGAAGGCGGGATTACCATTGCCGAAGTTGCTTTGCGAACCTGGGCGATCGCTGGTAGGTTCTAGCTGCATCACCGCCTATCGGGTTGGCGGCAGTAAGACAGTTCCCGATATCCGCACCTACATCACCGTTGATGGGGGGATGTCCGATAACCCACGCCCAATCACTTACCAATCTAAATATCGCGCTGCGATCGCCGATCGCATGAGTGCCGATCTTACCCAAACCGTGACGATCGCTGGCAAACATTGCGAATCAGGGGATGTCTTAATTAAGGACATTCAGCTACCTGAGACTCATCCAGGGGATACCTTGGTGGTATTTGCCACAGGCGCTTATAACTACAGCATGGCTTCTAACTACAACCGCTTGCCCAAACCTGCGGCGATCGTGGTCAGAAATGGCGAATCCAGTTTGATCATTAAACGGGAAACCCGCGAAGATTTACTGCGTCATGATTGCCTGCCAGAGGGTTTAAGGAAATAATTAATATATTTTGGGGAAATGTTGAGAAGCAGCACTTTCCCAAAATATATTATCGTTAGTCCAATATCAAAGTGCTGTATATTTTTCAGTTGTGAATGAGAGGGCGATGAATGCAGTGGTTTACCAATATCAACACAATTGCATTCATGCTCAGGGGTGTCGATATCCTTGCGGTCTTGGGGTTAATCTACATCATGCTCTCGCTAAGCAATGATCGGCGCACTTTGTTGATGGTCAGGGGCATTATTTTCTTAGCCATCTTTAGTGTGGTTAGCGATCGCCTTGGGCTACGGTTACTAAATTTTATTCTCGATAAGTTACTAATTGGAGCAGCCGTTGCCTTAGCTGTGATTTTGCAGCCAGAACTGCGGCGATTTCTAGAAAGGCTAGGGCGGGGTGACCTATTGTCATTATTGCAGCCAACTGCCAGTTGGCGATCGCCAGTGGAAACTGATTCAGTGATTGAAGAGATTAATGATGCCGTAATCGAACTGTCGCAAAATCGCACTGGTGCATTAATAATTATCGAAACGGGAGAGCCGATCGATGACCGTGATTTTTCTGTACCAGGGGTGAGGCTTAATGCTTTGCTATCGAAAGAATTGCTGCACACAATTTTTCAGACCACGACTTTATTGCATGATGGCGCAGTCTTGGTACGCGAAGATCGGATTTTGGCGGCAGGTGTCATTTTGCCTATTTCAGAAAAGGCTGCCTCTAGGGAAATTGGCACAAGACATCGGGCGGCAATGGGCATCACAGATCGCGTCAGAAATTGCTTTTGTATAGTGGTTTCTGAAGAGACTGGATCTATTGCGATCGCCGAAAGTGGGATATTAGATCGACCAATTACTAGTAGCCGTCTGCGGGAGATTCTAGAAACTAAACTAGGCAACTATCGTCCAACACCTTTAAGAAGAACCGTGCCAACTTTTAATTGGCAGTGGTTAAGCTCAAGTTTTAAAAATATGGTAAGCCGAAAATCGTCAGAGAAGAAATGACTGCTAAGCTATTGCAAACTTTACCCCCAGATCTAGACCGTCAACGTCTCCCTCAACATATTGCCGTAATTATGGATGGTAATGGGCGCTGGGCAAAACAGAGATCACTGCCGCGCATTGCAGGGCATCGCCAAGGGGTGGAGGCACTCAAGGATATTTTACGCTGTTGCAAAGATTGGGGAATTGCCGCGCTGACGGTCTATGCCTTTTCGACAGAAAATTGGGGTCGCCCTGCCCATGAGGTGGATTTTTTGATGGTGCTATTTGAGCAGATGCTACGGCGCGAGTTAGAGGAAATGTGTCGCGAAGGCGTGCGGATATCTTTTGTGGGAGATCTGGAATCCTTGTCAAAACCGTTGCGCCATGAGATCGAGCGATCGCAAATTGCCACACTCCACAATCAGGCGATTCATTTTACTGTGGCGATTAATTATGGCAGCCGCCGCGAAATCATTAAGGTTTGTCGGCAAATTGCGGAGGCTGCGAAATCTGGGGAAATTGATCCTGAAAATATTGATGAAAACCTATTTGAACAGCATCTTTATACCGCAGGCAACCATAACCCCGATTTACTAATTCGCACCAGTGGCGAAATGCGTCTCAGTAATTTTCTGCTTTGGCAAATGGCTTATACCGAGATGTATTTTACAGATGTGCTATGGCCAGATTTTAGCCGTCAAGAATTGCATCGCGCTTTAATCGACTATCAAGAACGCGATCGCCGCTTTGGTAAGGTGTAGCCAAGTAAAAAATGGCTACTTCAATTCTCTCAGTACAGTCTACTTAAGCGCAGAGCGCTATGTTAACAGCCTGTACTACGTTGTTTTGTGACTAGAAAATACTTTTAATCTTCTGAGTAAGTAAATTGAGTCCATTAGTCATCCAATTTTTGAGAACATGGGTCTTGGCTTCTGTAAAGCAAGATATGCCATAGGCATAGAGAATTATTACTACAAACAGAAGCATACCGTAAAATAAATGTATTAGATCTGGCTGCCAGCGCTCATTTTTTAGAAAGACAGCAGTTAAAAACACCAACAAGGGTACGTGTAGTAAATACAAACTATAGGAAAAATTTGCCAAAGCATGAACTGTTCTGGGATAAATATGGTTTTGATCAATTAATTGATCATATTGAATCAGTGCATAAATTAAAACTGAAGCTGCTATACCAACTATGATATCTGCAACATATAAAGATTCAGATGGTATAAATAGAGTAAACATAATTGCGACTAACAATAACGCAATTGCAAATAAAGTTAATACATTCCTATACTTGACAGGAAATTTAAATTCTTTAAAGCTGTAAAGAACTGCTACACCAAACAACCAAATCAAGAAGTTTTGCGATAATGTTAAACCTCTGAGGGGGTGACAAAGACATCTAAAACGTAGCCGTGACAAGCTGCATAGCCCTCTTACCTCGTTGATAGTAGGTTAACTTATTGGGAGCTAGTTTCAATA
>NZ_JACJPY010000004.1 GCF_014696345.1 Pseudanabaena cinerea FACHB-1277 | reverse complement strand
TATTGAAACTAGCTCCCAATAAGTTAACCTACTATCAACGAGGTAAGAGGGCTATGCAGCTTGTCACGGCTACGTTTTAGATGTCTTTGTCACCCCCTCAGGCAACTGTCACATCTAAACCGAGTTCAAAGCCCAATCATTAATCGCATTAGACAGGCACTGGCTTTTGAGTTTCCAGAATTATCTGAACATTCAGGCAATCGCAAATCGGATCTGCCAGCACCGCTATTTCGATACTTGGCAGGCAGAAAGATCACAACCCAATCTAAAAACAAGTTTGCCAAGCTTGAAGCAGAATCAATCGGGACTGGCATTGGTGAATTTACCAAAGACCACGCTGAGAGGATGTGCGTAATCCATGAACAAGAATCACGCATTGAAAAGCAGTTGACTGAGTTAATCAGTCATGAGATGTTCAAACCCTATAACAAGGTCTTTGACGACTTTCGTATGGGTCAACGAGTGCGATCGCTAATTCTTGGCACTATCTACCCGCTTGGCACTTTTCTGGGTGCAGATCATAAGCCGATCATCGAACTGGTAAGGAACAAGAAGGGGAAAGGGAAAAGCAAGCGATACCGATCGCTAAATGCTTTTAAACTCGCTCTAGGATTTGGTTTGGTTGAAGATAGTTCAGGGAAGAGTGACAAGTGGATCACGGGCGGTTCTACCCTATGCCGAAAGGCTTTGTGGCAATGGGAATTTACAACTATCGAACCTGCTAAAACCCGCCCAAACAATGACTATGGCAAAGCTTTAGGAGAATACCGCGATAAGCTCAAAGCCAATGGTGTACCCATTAAGCTTGTGCGATCTCGTACCTGCTGCCGTGCTGTAGAAATGCTGTTTCAAGCCTTGATTGATGAACTGAGAGCTTATAGTAATTAAATCAATTCCAAAAGGTTCTAAGCCCTTCCTGACTGGCAAGGGCTTTTTTAATATCTGGCTTAACCTACTATGATGAAGGGCGATCGCTGGTTGGTTTTTGGGTAGCGGCGATCATGATTTGGACTGTTACAAACAATCTTTGAGAGACCATGAATTGCCTTGGCGATTTTTGAGGATTACCCAAAGCGCGTTAGCTCTTGGCAGACGATTTGATACTGTTGTTCGATTTGACTAAATAAATCTGACAGTCCTGTATTATCATTACGTTTTCCCTTTAGTTCCATCTCTAAACAGAGCTGTCCAAGACTTTTGGCTCCTAAAATGTTGCTGCTGCCCTTCAGGGTGTGAGCGTTGTAACTGACATTTGGTAAATCATTATTGGCGATCGCCACTTGCAGGTTTTGTAATAGGGTCGGTGCTTCTTCAACCGTAAATAGATGAATCATTCTGCCAATCAGTTTAGGATTGATCTGTTCTAAATTCTTAATGGCGGAAATATCTATCACAGAAGATTGTGGTAATGGAGTTTCAAAATCAGTAGTGATCGTCATGTCATTTTGTCCCCCGATCGCCCATTTTTCAATGGTACGTTGCAATGACTCCATCATAATCGGTTTGCTAATGTAGTCATCCATGCCCGCCCGCAAACACATTTCGCGATCGCCCTGCATCGCACTAGCAGTCATAGCAATAATTGTCGGGCGCTCATAACCCGTCTGCAAATCTTCCCAATGATGTACCAAGTAATCCGCCGTTTCCAATCCATCCATCTCTGGCATCTGTACATCCAAAAGCAACAGGTCATACTGATTTACCTGCAAAGCTTGCAATACTGCCAAGCCATTATCTACCACATCAGGACGATAGCCAATCTTAATCAACATCGCCATTGCTAGCTCTTGATTGATCAAGTTATCCTCGGCAATGAGAATCTTGAGGGGTAGGCGATCGCCCAAACGTTGAGAAGGACTATTAGAAAGTGTAACTTGTTCTCTTAAAATCTGATTGGGTTGCTGCTGCGCGATCTCCGTTTTCACGGTAAAGGAAAAGGTTGAGCCTTGATCAACCTGACTTTCCACTTGAATCTTGCCCCCCATGCTCTCCACCAACTTCTTACAAATCAATAAACCCAACCCCGTACCACCATATTTACGGGCTGTTGCTGCTGTTGCCTGCGAAAATGGCTGAAATAGACGCTGGATCTGCTCTTCAGAAATGCCAATCCCCGTATCTGTCACCGAAAACAACAATTGAAAAGGAACCCCTACCACAGGCACTTGCGAATTAGCTAATCTGACCACAATTCGCACCAAGCCCGAATCAGTAAATTTCAGCGCATTTGTCACCAGATTTAACAAAATTTGGCGTAGTCTTGTCACATCTCCCATCACAAAATAAGGCACATTCGGGTGCATACCCACCTCAAACTTCAATTTCTTTTCCTTCGCCTTTGGAAGCTGCACATCATAGATATCACGCACCAACACCCGCAGATCTAACGGCGCGGTTTCTAATTCTAACTTTCCCGACTCAATTTTTGAGAAATCCAAAATATCATTAATTACCGACAGCAAAATCTCGCCACTGACCTGAATTGTGCGGACATATTTAGATTGCTCAGGCGCTAACTCCGTATCCGCAAGTAGTTGGGTCATCCCAATTACACCATTAATCGGGGTGCGAATCTCATGGCTCATCATTGCTAAAAATGCCGCCTTAGTCCGAACTGCCTCCTCCGCTTGCTCCTTTGCCTTCCGTAAATCTTCCATTAGCTGCCATTGCCGTAGTTCCGCTTCTTTTTTGGCAGTGATATCCCGAAAGCACCAGATTAAGCCAAAAAAACGATTTTGATCGGAGCTAACGGGGCTGGTGTAATAGTCAAAGGTGCGATCGCCATAATTCACCTCACCACTTCTTACAACATCAGGATTTTCATAGGTCATCTCCAACAGTTCTGTTAACACTTCGGGTAAATGCGAACTAGTCAAAAATGCCCCTAAAGGGAAATCATTAAGACTATGACCGTCCTTTTGTTTTTGAGTTAACAGATCATGGGGAATATTCCACATTTCACAAAATCGGCGATTGAAACTAGCAACCCTTCCTTGCTCATCCACTGCAAAAATGCCATCGATCGCCGCTTCTTTTTGGGCATGGAGCAACAAATTTGCCCTCTGCAAATCCTTGAGCATCCCCACTCTTTCCAACAATGCCTGTGATAGCTCTCGATTCTTTTGGGCTAAGTCGGTTTGCAGATGGCGCAAAATTAGGTGCAGATGCACCCGCGCCGCAACTTCAGCTAAGTGTAAAGGCTTGCAAATATAATCAACGCCACCAATATCAAAAGCTTGAACTTTATCTTCGAGGCTGTCCTGATCTCCCGTAAAAACAATAGGAATATCGGCGGTTGCAGTATCTGCCTTGAGAATGCGACAAAGGTCATACCCTGAGCCTTGGGGTAATGATGTACTCAAAATCACTAGATCGGGTGCGTACAACTGTACACATAGCAAGGCTTCACTGCTATCGTTAGCAATTTTTACCACATAGCCTTGCTCCACCAGCATCGATGCGAGTTCGTGGCGAACATTGGGATCATCATCCACCACGATCAGGGTTGAATGCGAGACGTTGAACTCGTTTACCTGCACGACCTAATTACCTTGTAAAAGTTGAATATGAATATACAACAGCTTGCAATTCTAGAAATAAATGTATTGACAATTCATGGTAGGGGCAATTTATGAATTGCCCCCGCATTTATTTTCAGCGTCCTCCCACCGTAATCGCGTCTACCTTAATATGAGGTTGTCCAACGGTGACATATATACTGCCACTGACTGAGCCACAAAAACCAGCCGCCAGTTCTAGATCGCGGGAACTCATGGAAATTTCCTGCATGATTTCCTTGGCATCGCCGATTAGGGTTGCGCCCTTAAGGGGCTTGGTAATTTTGCCATTTTCGATGAGATAGGCTTCATCTACCGCAAAGTTAAATTGCCCTGTGGGTAAGACGCTGCCACCGCCCATCTTTTTGCAATAGATGCCGCGATCGACTGAGGCAAATAAATCATCCAAGGAAAAATCCCCCGCATCAATATAAGTATTTCGCATCCGACTTGCCGCAGGATAGGTATAGCTTTGACGGCGACCGCTACCCGTGCGCGGATGTCCTGTCCGCAGTTCGCCAGCGCGATCGCTAATGAAATTCTTTAAAATGCCATTTTCAATCAGCAGGGTGCGCTGGGTGGGCATCCCCTCATCGTCCATATCAATCGTCCCGAAGGCATCCTCAGAGCGTCCCTCATCCCAGGCCGTCAGGTTTTCATGGGCAATTTTTTGACCCTTCATTTCCGCAAAAGGCGTAGTTTTCGCTTCGATGCCCGTAGTTTCTAGCAAATGTCCACAGGCCTCATGGAAAATCACGCCGCCAAATTGGTTTGCCATAATAATCGGATAGCTGCCTGACTCCACATAGTCGGCATAGAGCATTTTGCCAGCCGCCTCGACGATTTCCGCCACCACAGGCTCATATTGCCAATGGCGCAAATAGGCAGGGTCGCTTGTGCCACCAACGCGCTTGCCAATGGATGAGCGATTTGCACCATCGGCACAGAGCAGATTGCAGCCGATAGATTGGGTGAGCCGAATATCCCGCGCAAATGTGCCATCACTGGCTGCCACTAAGATTTCTTGCCAATCGCGGAAATAGCCCGATCGCCGCGATTGAATATGTGTTCCCTGCTGGGCAAGCATTTGATTTGCCCCTAGCAAAATATCGCCCATTTCGCGCATGGGGCTACATTGCCCTAGCCAATTGTCTTTTTGCTTTTTGGTGGCATAGTCGCGATATAGCTCTAGCTGAATTTCGGGAATGCGGGCATGGGGTGATGGCAATTGCAAGCCCAAAATTGCAAGGGCGCGTTCGAGGGCTGATTTTAAGCCCAAAAATGTGAGGTCATTGGTGCTAACGTAGCAATCAACCTTGCCTTTGAAGATGCGAATACCTGCCCCAGTTGAGAGGCGTGGCGAAATGCTCGTGATTGCGTCATCTTCCGCCAGACAACTGATGTAGTTATTGCGCTCTAAGAAAAACTCTACAAAGTCAGCACCTGCGGCTCTGCCTAGCCCTAATAGTATGGATAGGGGCGCTTCCCATGTTTCATCAAAGCGATCGCTGACGGTGGCATATTGCAAACTGGGGAGTTCTTGGAGTAGGTTGGTTTTCATCGGCAGTGGCTCATTTTTTCCTTAACATTGCTTCTGCAAGTTTAACAAAGTTTCACCTGAGCATTGACAGCACTTTGACCTGACCGATATGCCATTGCATATTCAGAATGATAGCTTTTGAAATAGTTCTGACAATGGCATGGTAAAACCAGCAATAATCTCTTCTCCATCTAAAGAGTCGGCTTGCTTGAGTAGGCGATCGGGTTCTTGGGATGAGCGATAGACTAAAACATAGCGCAATCTCAGATTAATCACCCAAACTAAGCGTGAGCCATTCTCGAAATATTCCACGATTTTTTGATCGATTTCGGCGATCGTATTGTTAGGGGAGAGAACCTCGATCGCTAGGTCAGGTGCGCCATCTAAAAAGCCATCGGGTAATGCGGTCAAGCCTTTTAACTGGTCTCTTGAGACAAAGGAAATATCAGGCGATCGCTTGTTCCCGCTTTTCATCGTGAAGGCGGTACTAGAGTCAAGAATAATTCCCAGTTCTCTAGGCAAGATGTAATTCATCAGTGTCATAACCAGAAGGCTGCAAGTATATCCATGTAAGGCTCCCGAATTTCCCATGTCAATTAGTTCTCCATTAACAAGCTCATAACATTTCCCATCTGTTAGTGCCATTAGTTCGGCATCTGTCCAGATTTTTTTAGTTGTGGTTGGAGTTGAGAGTGCGATCGGGGACATATAAAACTCCTGCTTGCAATTGTCATAACATTATTAGCGACTAACTTACAAGACTTGCAAAAATCTTTGCCAAATGACCAAATATGTGCTGCTAAGTTTCAGATTCATTGCCAAGCGCTGCATTAGGGCTTGCTGATTACCATTATTGCTCCTTACTTTTTTTATTAAAACCACATGACAAACACTAAAAATTATCTTTATAGTTTTATGAAATGTTATTATCAAAGGAGTGTCAATGCTCAACTCAGTGATAGTGCTGGCAGCCAAATTAATATATGGCAATAATTGCCAAGATTACGAGCTTTGTCTATTTCACCCTTTAAACTAAACTTTGAATCTGGGTATGGAAAAATTGAGAGCGCAAATGCAAATATCGAGTCAGATATTGCAGGTATTTAGACAATCAGAACCACTGGGGGCGGCTCTAGGTAGGGTTTGTGCAGCGCTTCTAGAACTAGGAGGTCTGCGCTATGTTTACTTTTATAAGTTTGAAAAGCCGATCGCTTGCCTTGGCGCTAATCCTGAGCAGTTTAGAGAGCGAGATTGGGGCGGTGCAATCATGGCAGAGGCGATCGCCCCTAGTTGTCAATTAGATCCGCCGACAGGCGATCTCTCAGATGCAATACTCAGTAAGCTCATAAATAATCCCAAAATTCAAAGCTATGCCAATCCAGTTATTGACAATAATCATCTGCTAATACCATTGACTTTAGCGAGTCATGATGTGGATGGAGGAGTAAATATTCAAGGATCGGCAACCCAACTAGAGCAAGTGCTATGGGGATTTTTAGGGGCGATCGCTATCGAGAGTCCTAACTTTTCATGGGATCAAGATGATTTGCTGCTGTGGCAAAATGTCGCTATGCAGTCAGAGATCGCGATCGCTAGAGATAACCATGATCAGCAATTGCAAATTCAGGCTCAAGATGCCGAACAGGCATACAACAATCTCTATCATTGGACAGAGCAGTATCGCTATTTAGTCGAACAGGTTCCGAGTGTGTCTTATCTGTCGCCATTAGCCGACAAAAATGCCGATGAGAGTGTTGATTATACTGACTTTGCATATATCAGTCCACAAGTTCAAGAACTATTAGGATTGCCTGTAAGTAGTTATACCTTTACAACTATTTTTAAGGAATGGCAAAATTATGTGCATCCCGAAGATCGCGATTGGGTATATCAAAAGCTCCAAGATACCCTTGATACAGGGGTACCTTTTTTTTGCGAATATCGCATGGTTCGGCGTGACGGTAAGATAATTTGGGTCAGCGACACGGCGCGGATCGGTTTGTTGATGGATGGCAAAACGATGGTATTGCGAGGATCGGTCTATGACATTAGCGATCGCAAAAATACTGAAGCCCAAATTGCCGCCGCCCAAATTGCCGAAGCGGCTAACCAGTCAAAAAGTACATTTTTGGCAGTTATGAGCCCTGAAATCCGCACACCGATGAATACCGTCATCGGCATGACTGACTTACTGCTCAATACAGACCTTTCATCACAGCAAAAACATTATGTATCCACAATTCGACAAGGTGGAGAGATGCTACTGTCAATTGTGGATGACATTCTAGACTTTTCGCGGATTGAAGCAGGACAAATGGAATTAGAAGAGAGCTGCTTTAAGTTGCAAGAATGTGTTAATAATATGCTAGCCATGATGTCTGCCCGTGCCGAGCAGAAGTCTCTCTCTATTTCGGTATCACAAGATCCAAGCGTCCCAACTTACATCATTGGCGATCACGGGAGGTTACGTCAAATTTTAGTCAATCTGGTAAATAATGCGATTAAGTTTACCCAACAGGGGGGCATTACCATTGGCATTAGTTCGCAATTGCTTAGTGCTGATGCCAATATTTACAGAATCATGTTTGATGTCATTGATACTGGGGTTGGCATTGATCCAGATTCATTAAAACAACTATTTCAATCCTTTAGACAGGCGGATAGCTCCATCAGCCGTCAATATGGTGGTACGGGCTTGGGGCTAGTGATCTGCAAGCAGTTGTGCGAGATGATGGGCGGCTCTATTCATGTTCAGAGTGAGGTGGGCAAGGGTTCTACTTTTAGTTTTTCGATTTGTGCTGAGGCTGTATCTATGCCTAATCTTTCAGATGGGCAAGATGCTATGGAGAGTGGCAAGGATATTCTGCAATATGGCGTTACTTGTAATAGCGAGCTTGCTAATCATGATGCAAATCAAGATGATCATCACGAAAAGGCTCAACAAGCTTTAGAGCTTAGAATTGGCGATCGCTATCCATTACAAATTTTGGTGGTTGAAGATAATTCTGTAAATCGGGAAATTCTGTTATTGATGTTGGATAAAATGGGCTATCTTGCCGAATCTGTCAGTGATGGCAAGGAAGCCGTTGATGTGGTTTGTGGTCGTAAATATGACCTCGTATTTATGGATTTACAGATGCCAATCATGGATGGAATTACTGCTACGAAGCATATTCGCCAGTTTGCTAAGCACCAGCCTTGGATTGTGGGTCTATCGGCAAATGCTTTTTCTGATTTCCGCGATGCTGCCCTTGCGGCGGGGATGGATGACTATGTAACTAAGCCCTTGCAGGCGGAAACATTATCTATGGTCGTCACTAATGCGGCACAACAAAACCATTTCAAAAATTTAAATGATTTAAATCACCGTTCCAACTATTCTCCATTCATTGATGTAAAGACCTTAACAAGGTTGGGGGATTCTATAGGGAAGGAAAATGTATCTAATTTAGTTGATGCTTATTTAGAGCATACAGCGATCGCGATCGCCGCTATGCAGAGGGCGATCTTACAGCATGATTTCGTAACGATAGAGGCAGAATGTCATTCTTTGAAAGGAGGGAGTAGTACTTTTGGTGCAACTCGGCTGGTGGATCTATGCCAAGAGATAGAAAGTTGCAGCCGTTACTATATAGGTGCTAAACACTTTACCAGTGAAGATATTGCCAAAGCCCAAAAATTACTTGATCGAATGCATTCCGAATACAATATTCTCAAACAATCGATCCACCGTGTTCTATTGGCTATCCTTGACAATGGGGAAAATGCGCTAGCACTTACGGCTCAACCCCTTGCAGATAAGCAGTTACCCCAAAAATAATAAATAATATCCCCCCGATCGCGGTAATTACTCGTTCAGAAATTTTGCCAGCGATCAACCGACCGCCCAATACAGCGATCGCGGTGCAGATGCCATGCCCTAAGATTGCCCCAATGGTGACAAAAACAGGATTGTAAGCGGCGGCGAGGGCGATTGTGCTAATTTGGGTGCGATCGCCCCATTCTGCTAAGAAGGTCATCATAAAAGCCTGTAACCCAATGCCCAGCCAAGGATAGCGCAATAGCATAATATTCAAAAACTTGCCAATAATTGGCAACTTGGCGATCGCCTTGGAGGAGTCCAATGTTTCCACCGTCTCTTCTGCTTCATGGACTATTTCCGCATTTGATTGGGCAGTCATTTGCGAAGCGTCATAGATTAATTTTGCGCCAAAGATTAGAAACAAAGCGATCGCGCCATAGTGGGTATAGATTTTGGGTAGTAGGGATACGGCTTGACCTAGAACCACAGAAAGCACCGTCATGAGGGCAAGGGCGGCTAAGACTGAGGCGAAAACTAGGCGTTGAGGATAGCGCATTGCCAAAATCACTGCGATGAAGAATGTTTTATCACCTAATTCTGAAATCGTAATTAATAAAAGACTAGCGGTAAAAGCGGTTTGCATTCTTTGCGACTCTAACGGATCGGGGCAAGACATTATATTCAGAATTTAGGATAAGATGCAAATAGCAAATCCTAACTATGGTCTTACATATAAGCCTGATGACATTAACCTACGCAAAGACTCTGGCGGATCAGGTCAGAGCAGATTTTGAAATTCTCAATCAAGAAATAAATGGTAAATCGCTCATTTACTTTGACAATGCCGCTAGTTCGCAGAAACCCAAGTCGGTAATTGCGGCTTGGAAATATTATTATGAACATGACAACGCCAATGTGCATCGGGGCGCACATACTCTCAGCGCCAGAGCGACAGATGCCTACGAAGGTGCAAGGGATAAGATTGCCAAGTTTGTGAATGCGAAGTCATCTCAGGAAATAATTTATACCCGCAATGCCAGTGAAGCAATCAATTTAGTCGCCTATACATGGGGTTGGGCAAATTTGAAAGCGGGAGATGAGGTGATTTTGTCGGTAATGGAACATCATAGTAATATTGTGCCTTGGCAACTGATCGCCCAGCGTACAGGTGCAGTTTTGAAGTTTTTGGAGCCAAATCGAGAAGGAGTGCTCACTGTTGAGCAGTTTAAATCTTTGCTGACTTCCCAAACCAAATTGGTTTCCCTTGTCCATGTTTCTAATACTCTTGGCTGCGTGAATCCAGTGGAAGAGATCACTGCCCATGCCCATGCCCAAGGCGCGAAGGTACTGATCGATGCTTGTCAAAGTGTGCCACATATGCCCATTGATGTGCAGAAGCTAGATTGTGATTGGCTGGTTGCATCAGGACATAAAATGTGTGCGCCAACGGGAATTGGCTTTCTCTATGGTAAGCGTGACATTTTGTTGGATATGCCTCCTTTTATGGGTGGTGGCGAAATGATTGCCGATGTGTTTCTCGATCGCTCCACCTATGCTGACCTACCCCATAAATTTGAGGCGGGAACTCCTGCCATTGGTGAGGCGATCGCCCTTGGTGCGGCAGTCGACTATTTGACGGCGATCGGCATGGACAAAATCCACGCCTATGAACAGGAATTAATTAATTACCTCATGGCAGCGTTGATGGAGATTCCTGATATCACGATCTATGGGCCCAAAGGCGATCGCGCTGGGTTGGCGGCTTTTACGATTGATCATGGTATCCATGCCAATGACATTGCCGCAATGCTTGATCAAGATGGTATTGCCATTCGTTCTGGTCATCACTGTACACAACCATTGCACCGTTATTTGGGCATAAATGGCACTGCAAGGGCAAGTGTCTATTTTTACAATACTAAAGCCGAAATTGATAACTTTATCATCGCGCTCAATGAGGCGATCGCTTTCTTTAAACGGGCGATCGCCTAACCATTGCGGTATGCTCTTGATGGCAAAGCAAGGCTGCGCCATCAAGAATATCGAGTTCTAAACTAAATTGTGGAACCTTAACGGGGAATCGCGCTGATTAGCTGTTTGGTGTAGGTTTGTTGAGGATTGGAATAGACTGCTTCGGCACTGTCTAGTTCGACAATATCGCCCTTATTCATCACCATGATGCGATCGCTCATAAATTTGACCACACCGAGATCATGGGAAATGAAAATGTAAGTTAGACCAAATTCTGCTTGTAGTTCTTTAAGTAGATTGAGAACTTGTGCCTGTACTGATACATCTAGGGCTGAGACTGGCTCATCGGCAATAATCAATTTAGGATTGAGCGCCAAGGCTCTGGCAATGCAAATGCGTTGACGCTGACCGCCCGAAAACTCATGGGGATAACGGCGCATTGCGCTCTTAGTTAAACCCACCCGCTCCAAGAGATAGGCAACCCGTTCATTTCTGGCAGCCTTTTGGCGATAGCGTTGAAATCGCTCTTGATGACTATGGATTAATAATGGCTCGGCGATCGCTTCACCAACGGATAAACGGGGATTGAGGGAACCATAGGGATCTTGGAAAATCACTTGCAAATCACTGCGTAATTTTTGCAATGCCGTTCCCTTCAGTTGGGTGACTTCCTGCCCTTCAAACTTCACCGAACCCATCGATGGCTGAATCAGCCCTAAAATAGCGCGACCAGTGCTGGTTTTACCACAGCCAGACTCGCCCACTAAGCCGAGGGTTTCACCAGGATAGACATCAAAACTAATATTATTCACCGCCACAAAATAGCGCTTTTTTAGTCCTAAAATATTGCGAATGGGGAACTCAATGCGGAGATTTTGTACCGATAGAATTGGCTCCTGTGTCTGTAATTCCGCTAAACGTACAGCAATTTCCGTAGGTGAAACCACTTCTAAATAGCGCGGATCACTGGGTTGTTTCGCCACCATGATTCCATTTTGGAGTTCCATGAAGTCGCTGACCGTTGGCAATAGACGCAATTGGCGATCGGGTTGGGGACGACAGGCGATCAGTCCTTTGGTGTAAGGATGTTGGGGATTTTGAAAAATTTCTGCGGTGGTTGCCGATTCCACGACTTCCCCCTGATTCATGACGATCGCCCGATCGGCAATTTGAGCAATTACGCCCAAATCATGGGTGATGAAAATCAGCGACATTCCTCGCGATCGCTGAATCTCCTTTAACAATGCCAAGATCGCCGCTTGTACGGTCACATCAAGGGCAGTGGTGGGTTCATCGGCAATGATTAATTGGGGGTTACAGGAAATAGCCATGGCAATCATGACCCTCTGTAACTGTCCGCCCGATAGCTCATGGGGATAGCGCTCAACCATTTGTTCAGGATTGGGCAACTGCACCTCTCGAAATAGCTGGACTGTGCGCTGTTTTGCCTCTGCAACATCCACGTTTTGATGCAGCTTAATTGCCTCAATCACTTGATAGCCGCAGGTAAATAATGGGTTGAGGGAGGTCATCGGCTCTTGAAAGATCATTGCTATGCGATCGCCGCGATAATGCAACATTTTTTGAGGCGCGACCCGCAAGAGATCCACGATTTCACCACCTTGTTCACGGTCTTGTTCGCGATCTTGTTCACGACGTGGGGGCTGAAACATAATTTCGCCCCTAGTCACCCCTGACTCACCCAACAGTCCCATAATCGCCAACGCTGTTGCCGATTTGCCTGAGCCAGATTCGCCAACAATGCCAAGGGTTTGCCCCTGAAACAAGTCAAAGGAAATGCCTTTCACGGCGCTCACCAAACCTGCATCACCACGAAAATCCACTTGCAGGTTACGCACTGACAGTAATGCGCGATCGTTGAGGCGATCAACAGGGCGATCGGATGATGATAAAGTCATGGGTTGATTGGTAGAGGTTTAAGCATTATTTGAGTTTTATTATAGTGTTGACAGTCTTGTTAAAACACCAAACCAAAAAGGCGGTGCTTCGCGCCGCCTTTTTGGTTTATACGCTAAGTTTTGGTTTGGGCAACTAGATAAATGCGATCGCTGAGTTGCCTTAATAATTGAGCAATGTCGCCATCGGTGGACTGCAACTGTGCCACCTTTTCGCAGCTATACATGACGGTGGTGTGATCCTTACCGCCTACGGCTTCGCCAATTTTGGGCAGACTCAAATTCGTATGCTGACGCATGAGGTACATCACATATTGGCGAGCTTGGCTAATTTCCCGCCGCCGTGAATTGCCCAATAGATCCGCTAGATCGATATTTAAAACTTCTGTAACTACTCGCAAAACCATCTCGGCGGAAACTTCTACAGGCTCCTTTGGCGGGTTAAGAACGGGCGCAACGTTTTCCACCGTCATCGGCAAGCCCGAAATCGAGATATAGGCAACAGTTCGCACCAATGCCCCCTCTAGCTCACGGATATTAGAGGTATAACTAGCAGCGATGTAATGCAGCACATCGGTAGGAATTTTGAGATGATCGTATTCAGCTTTCTTTTGCAAAATCGCCAAGCGCGTTTCCAGGTCTGGCACTTGAATATCGGCGATCAAACCCATCGAAAACCTTGAACATAGCCGTTCCTGCAATCTAGGAATCTGGGCAGGGGGGCGATCGCTTGCCAAGACGATTTGTTTACCCGCCTCATAGAGCGTATTAAAAGTATGGAAAAATTCCTCTTGGGTATATTCCTTACCCTCAATGAACTGAATATCATCCACAATGAGCATATCGATCTCGCGGTACTGCTCCCGAAAGCGCTGCATACTATCCTTGCGAATGGCGGCGATCAGGTCATTGGTAAACTGCTCTGTTGATACATAGGCAATCCGCGCCTTGGGTTCAATTTCTAGGCGATAATGGGCGATCGCCTGCATTAAATGCGTTTTGCCTAAGCCAACACCACCGCACAAAAACAAAGGATTAAACTCACGCCCAGGCGCTTCGGACACCGCCAACGCGGCCGCGTGCGCCATGCGATTGGTGGAGCCAACCACAAAGCGGTTGAAATTATACTTGGGATTGAGGTTGCTAGTACGGGGAGCATGGCTATGACTCTCTGTGCTATTGCCTTGACCATTTTGGGGGATCGCCGCCACCATTGCTTGCACGGCTTCAGCAGCGATCGCTGTTTCTAGCATCCCATCCTGACCCATGCCCGCACCATTACGGGAGCCATTCTTTTGATCGCTTTCGCCATGCTGAGGTATTGTTAGGGGCGTTTTCGGAGACATTTCCGCGTTAGATTCTTTGAGGCGATTAGCCGATGGGCGATCGCCCGCAGCCACAGCGCCATCAAAATCAAGATTTAGCTCAATTTGGGCGGCGGCTGCCTCAATCTGAATTTCTACGGCATAGCCAAGGATTTCGGTGACAGCATCGGTAATATTTTGGAAATAGTACTTATGTAGCCAATTTTTGGCAAAACCTGAAGGCGTGCGGATCGTCAAACGATCTTCGGTCAAATTGACCGCCACCACCGTCTTGATCCAACCTTCGTAGGTTGGACGGCTAAGCTGACTTTCTAGTAGCTCAAGGACTTGGTTCCAGAGGGTTTCTAAGGAAATATCAACTGACATCGTTGGTGGTGATCACGGGCTAAAGGCGGATTACGATCTTATCGCGGACAATAAATTTTTGGAGAATAATCTGTTAATTAATTAACAACCTAAAAAAATGAATAATTGGCACTATCACCCAGATCAATCCCTAGATCACTCTCTGGAGGCTAATTTAGAGGCGCAATCAAGACCGCGCATAGCCATCACTATAGGCGATCCCGCAGGCATTGGTATGGAAATCATTCTTAAATCCCTTGCCGATCGCCGCATCATGAGCCTAGACGCAGAGTTCACGGTTTTTGGCAGTTTCGATCATCTCCACAATGCTGCTCAAGATTTGGCGCAAAAGCTACCATCTCAATCTATTTCTGACCTTGAATCCTTAGCAATATGCGATATTTCTACTTCTAACGAGATTATGGTTGGGCTGGGCAATCAGGCAAGTGGGGCAGCTAGCTTTGCCTACCTAGAGGCAGCGATCGCGGCGACCCTTGCGGGAGAATTTGCGGCGATCGTCACCGCCCCCATCGCCAAGTCTGCTTGGAAACAAGCGGGACATGACTATGCAGGACAAACAGAATTACTCGCCGATCGCAGTCAGGTTGATGACTTCGGGATGCTCTTCGTGGGTAAATCTCCCCATAGCGATTGGGTATTGCGTACCCTGCTGGCAACGGTGCATATCCCCCTTAGTCAAGTTACGCAGACCCTTAGCCCTGCCCTAATTGAACAGAAATTAGAACTACTCAGGCGATCGCTATTACAGGACTTTGCGATCGCCAATCCGCGCATTGCCCTATCGGGGATCAATCCCCATAGCGGCGAACAGGGGCAACTCGGCAATGAAGAACAGGATTGGTTAATACCCCTAATTCAGCGCTATCGCCAACAGCACCCTGATGTCACCCTCAGCGATCCCATCCCTCCCGATACGATGTGGGTCAATCCTGCTAAGGCATGGCAAGATCGTGATCGTCTGTCATTGGGGCATGATGCTTATCTAGCGATGTACCATGATCAGGGCTTGATCCCCGTCAAATTGCTGGCTTTTGATCGCGCCGTCAATACCACCATCGGCTTACCCTTTGTCCGCACCTCCCCCGATCATGGCACTGCTTTTAACATTGCAGGACAGGCGATCGCCGATCCCTCCAGCATGATCGAGGCGATTGTCCTTGCGGTTGAGTTGGCACAAGCTAGAGCAACCAACAAAACGCGGTAAAATTGCCGAACTTATCAAAAACAGACTCAAGGCAAATGGTACAGAAAATCGCATTTCTAGGTTTAGGGGTAATGGGTAGCGCAATGGCGGCGAATTTAGTCAAACGCGGACATTCCGTAATTGGTTGGAATCGCACCAAAAATCGCCCCACGATCGTCCTATTTAGCAGTGCAGGGGGCGTACTTGCCGACTCCTTAGAAGCCGCAGTTAGTGAAGCCGATATCGTATTTTCCTGTTTGGGCGATGTGCCTGATGTCACTGAGGTCTTGATCGGCGAAAAGAGCGCTATGAGCTTTGCCAAGGCCAATACCCTATTTATTGATACCAGTACCATCGGCAGTGATGCCGCCAAATATATCGGTAAAGCCTTGATGAATGATGGCTTGCGGTTCCTAGATGCACCCATATCGGGGGGCGATGTTGGGGCAAGAAATGGCACGTTAACCTTTATGGTTGGTGGTGAATTGGCGGATATGCAGGAATGTTTGCCCTTATTTGAGGCGATGGGCAGTAACATCAAGCATTGTGGGGCGATCGGCAGTGGTCAAGCGGTGAAGCTCTGCAATCAATCCCTTGTTTCTATCTATATGCTTGCCCTCTGCGAAACCATGCAGATCGCCGCCAAAATGGGGATCGATCCGCAGCTAGTGGTTGATGTATGTGGCAGTGGTGCGGCTGGCTCTTGGGCGCTGACCAATTTGGGTATGAAGGTGGCAAAGGGTGATTATGCACCAGGCTTCGCGATTAAGCATATGCTCAAGGATCTGCGACTTGTGCAGGAAATCAGCCAAGAGCTTAATCAAGATCCCGATCAAGATTCTGGAGATTTACCAGCGATCGCCTTGGCAATACAGAATTTCTTCAAGGTAAGTCAATTAGATGACGGTTTGGGTGCAGAACAAGGCACACAGGCAATGATTCGTGCCTATCGGCATTAACACTGATCCCCCCTAGCCTCCCTTACGAAAGCTACGGTGTTACACACAAGTCTCTCTAGCTACGTTTGCAATAGCAAATAACTTGTGTGTACAGGGCGACTTACGAAAGGGGGGAAAGATTTCAAAGTCTCCCTTTGCAAGGGGGATTGAGGGGGATCAAAACTTTTCAAATAGACTCTAATTCCTAAAAATTGTTAAAAATCTAGCAAACACAAGCAAGTATGCTTTGATACAATGCACAACTAATCCCATAAAGCCGCCTCCGCTCCAGAAAAAATGCAACTGGCAAAAAGACTTAGTAATATTCTGCCTTCCTTAACCCTAGCGATCGACGCAAAGGCAAAAGCAATGAAGGCTAGTGGTATAGATATTTGTAGTTTTAGTGCTGGTGAGCCAGACTTTGACACCCCTGACCATATCAAAGCCGCCGCCAAAACTGCCCTCGACCAAGGTAAAACCCGTTATACCGCCGCCGCAGGTATTCCTGAACTCAAACAAGCGATCGCTGACAAGCTCCTGCGCGATAACCAACTCACCTACAAGCCCGAACAGATCATCGTCACCAATGGCGGTAAACATTCCCTGTATAACTTGATGATGGCGATCCTTGATCCTGGGGATGAAGTAATTATTCCTGTACCATTCTGGGTCAGCTATCCCGAAATGGCAAAACTAGCCGCAGCCACGCCCGTATTTGTCATCACCACCGAAGAAAGCGGCTACAAAATTACCCCCGAACAATTAGAAGCCACGATTACACCCCAAACCAAGCTATTTGTACTTAATTCCCCTTCTAATCCCACAGGCATGGTGTACAGCCCTACGGAAATCAAAGCTTTAGCCGATGTGCTGGAGCGTCACCCCCATGTCTATATCGTCTCCGATGAGATTTACGAAAAAATTCTGTACGATGGCGCAGATCATCTCAGCATTGCCGCCGTCAGCCCCGCCATGTACGATCGCACCCTAATCAGCAGTGGTTTTGCCAAAGCTTACTCGATGACAGGCTGGCGCGTGGGTTACTTAGCAGGTGATCCTACGATCATCAAAGCCGCCACCATGATCCAAGGTCATAGCACTTCCAATATCTGTACCTTTGCCCAGCATGGAGCCGTCACCGCCCTCAATGATTCTCAAGAATGTGTGGAGACAATGCGCTTAGCCTTTGCCGAACGCCGCGATGTCATGTATGACTTGCTCACAGCGATGGATGGCATCACCTGCCCCAAGCCCGATGGTGCATTTTATCTATTCCCCAGCATCAAATCCTTCAATATGTCTTCCCTAGAGTTTTGTGAAAAGCTTTTAGAAGAAATGCAGGTGGCAGTAATCCCTGGAATTGCCTTTGGCTTAGATAATTGCATTCGTCTATCCTATGCCACTGACCTCGATACCATCCGCAAAGGCTGCGATCGCATCCATAGGTTTGTCGATAAGCTGCATAACCGCTAATTTCAATTCACGGAAGTGTTGTCACGCTTTCGTGAATTAAAATGGTATTTCATAAGTAGGGGCTAGAACGAACTACAAGAGAAATTTTGAAAGCGTTGCTTTGCAACCTTTTCAAAATTTCTTTTGGTTTGGGTTTGAGCGCAAAGCGTTGTAAGCCGCGATCGCGAAATTTCTTAACTTTAGCTATTTGTTTCTCTCTTTGAGAATCTGGCTTTTCTAATGGAACTTGATTGGGTTTGGGTGATAGGCGATCACGAAAGGTGTAGCACTTAATGCTAATTGAATTGAAGTCGTGCTAAAATGTGAAAATAATGACAATGGTGGGTTATGTCAAATCTTGAATTACTGACTCAAGTTGAGCAATTGTCGCGTACCGAAAAGTTTCAGATGGTACAGTTTTTAATGTCAGAATTAGCCAAGGAAGAAGGGCTAAAGCCATTAGATAATGTTGCAGCTTATCGGCTGTGGTCGCCCTATGACTATGGTGATGCTGCTCAGAAATTGATGAGTTTGTTAGAGCCTGAAGAAGAAAGAAAAAGGGCGCAAACAAATGTCAATTCCTAAGCGATTTCCTTTTATTGAGCGAAGAAATTCAAAGGGTGAAACGAATGTCTTTCCTTGCGTGCCTATTGCTTTGAGTTATGGCGATCGCACTTTGGAAGTTTTTGGATTATTTAGATACGGGAGCGAGCCTAAATGTTATGCCCTATGCTCTTGGCTTAGAATTAGGGGCTGTCTGGGAAGATCAAAAGCTCTCTCAATTCCCCTATCAGGTAATCTTGCGCCAGTGGAAGCAAAGGGGTTAGCTGTGATAGCGCAAATTGATGACTTTCCACCAGTTATTTTGGCTTTTGCTTGGGCTAAATCTAACGATCCACCACTTATTTTAGGTCAGCTAAACTTTTTTATTGAGTTTGATGTGTGCTTTTACCGTTCGCAGTTGGCTTTTGATATATTTCCTAGGCGATCGCGCAATGTGTAACGCATGATGCTAATTGGTTTAAGAACTAAGCCGATTCTTCTAAATTTATAGCTGTAATTGACTCTAAAGGAATCTCTAAAAGTTCGGCAATTTCTTCATCATTTAAACCGCGATCGCGCAGTTTATTGATTTTCGCTATTTGCTTTTCTTGCAGAGTGTCAGTTTTTTCTAATGGAACTTGATTGGGTTTAGGTGATAGGCGATCGCTATTAAAATTCACGCAATTATTGATATGTCCAAAGTTTCCGACATTCCCATCCCCAACATTAACAGTTACATTACTTCTCTGTCTCTCTAAAACAGATTTAAGGTTCCCTTTCTTAACTGGTTCTTCAAAAATCTCTGAAAGTATTTGTAGAAGCTCATAACCAGTATCTTTAACATGACCTTCGCTTTTCTCAAAAGATTCCGCAATATCCACATATTTCCGATGATTCAGCGCTCCCTCAATCACCTGACGCTGCAAATCATTAAGTCTTTTCCCCGTCTTCGCAAACATACTCTCATCAACAAATTTCAACAATTCTTTAACATCCATACTTACAAAGCCATAAATCCACAAACCCGATTATAACCGTCTTTTCCTGTCTTTTTCCGTATTTAGCTAAATTTAATCTTGTAGTGATTGTAAAATGGTTAAGTTAGAAGCGATTGCTCACTCAAACAACTTAAAGCAAGCGGTAATTAAGTCATGACTGTAAAAGAGTTGCTCATTGATGAACTTAATCGGATGTCTGAATCTGAGCTAGAAAAGACCTTGAAGCTATTGCAAGTATTTGGCTTGACCCACCATACGCCATCTACAACTAAAAAATATCCCCTGCGCGGCTTACCAATCGAATACATCGATCCTATGGAACCTGTAGCAATGTCCGATTGGGAAGTCATAGTATGATTATTTTAGACACACATATCTGGATTTGGTGGGTACATGGCGATCCAAGACTTAGCCAAACTGCCAAAATAGCCATTGAAGACCACGAGTCTTTAACTATTGGCATTAGCGTCATTTCCTGTTGGGAAATTGCAAAATTAGTCGAATACAATCGCTTGACGCTTCCTTGTGAAATTTCAGAGTGGTTTGAAAAAGCTTTGTCCTACCCAGCCGTACAATTACTAGACCTAACCCCTCAAATTGCCATTGCATCCACTCAGTTGGTAAATTTCCATCGTGATCCTGCTGATCAAATTATCATAGCGACAGCTAAAGTTTACAACTGCCCTTTAGTAACTATGGATACAAAAATTTTAGGCTATGCAGATATAGCAACAATTCCATGATTCAGGTTTTATTCACTGATCAGCTCGCTGTCTAGCTAACTCATATCGCTCCGACTATAACCGTATTTTTTGCCTTTTTCCGACTTAAATTAAATTTTCGCTCATATGGGTAAGCAGGTGAAGCCAATTAAACGATCTGGCTTAAACCGTTGCGGCGACAAAGTGTGACTTTTTAATAAAGTAGGTCTTTCACCCAAATTCCTATATGAGCGTAAATTTTTAGCATTCCGTCTTTTTCCGCTTTTAAATCTCAATAAATTCATTTAATATACTTTATACAAACAAATAAAAAATACACAGACTTAAACAGTGAAAAAAATTATAGGCTACATCTTTTTACTCACTAACTTATCTTTTTCGTTGCCAATTGAGACCAATGCCCAAAACAATGTATGTCCTAAGATTGACTTTGTTACAGCTAAAGTTGATTCATTTCATCAAGAACGTAATATGTGTTACTACATAAACATTCTTGATGTACAAAAAATAAGCAATTTAGATAATCGAGAGTTCCGAGTACCTATTTATGGTGAATCTCTTGACAGAATTCGTGCTGAATACAATGTCTATCAAGTTAATTGTAATCAAAACGAGTACCGACTTATTAAGTCTACGATTTGGCAACGTGGGCAAGTAATACAAAATATAGAAAAAGTAAGTAGCAGTTTTACCCGACCATCTACATCACTTTTTCAAAATGCACTTTATTACACATGTACACTCATGAGATAACTTAACCTAAAGCGTTATGAACTTAGACGATATATATGAATATATTAACGGAGATTTCTCAGACCGTAATGATGATGAGAGAAAAAAGATTTGTTCTCAGATTAGGGTAGTAGCTGGTGCTGCTGGTGCAACCCTAGCATTAGCTCCTGTTCCATTTGCTGATATTGTTACAATTACGCCCGTTCAGTATCTTATGGTTAGAGCTATTGGAAATGTTTATGGCTACAAAATTAGCGAAAAATCTGTAGGTGAAATCGTAGCAGTAATAGGCGGTGGTATTATTGGACAGCAGACAATTCTAGCTTTATTCAAAATTGGTTTGCCAGGAGCAGGAGGATTAGTCGGCTCTAGTTTTGTTTATGGCTGGACATACGGTATGGGGAAAGCAGCAGAACTTTATTTTTCCAGTGGAATGACTGCAACAAAAGAAGACTTAAGAAAAGCTAGAGAAAGCGGAGTCAAGGAAGGAGAGAAGTCTTATCAAGAAAATGATTCTACAAGTACAGACCTAAAAAAGAAAATCAGATTCTTTGAAGCGAAGGGATTTAACGAAGAAGAAATTATTTTTTCTATTTGGAATATTACTCCTAGTCATACTGATTACATCTTTCGTAGGGATGAGTACAGAAAATTCAAAAAATAAACTCTTATATTTCAACATTATAAAAGCTCCAAAATCAAGAATTTGTTTGGTGTTAGGCACATTTAACATTTAAAATATATGAAAATACATAAAAAACTGTCTTTTTTTTCTTTGCTTTCTAGCTTTTTCTTGCTTGTAGATAATTCTTTTGCTGAATCACCTTTACTAATCTATGGTTCTTTAGAAAATGGAAGGCGAGGTATTGTTTTTCTTGGATGTATTAATTGCAACAAATTTGATGATAACTCTTTGTCTAATAGATTCGGTGACTTTGGAAGCCGATTTTCTGATACAAGTATATATAACAGATTTGGAAACTGGGGAAGTAAGTTTTCAGATGTTAGTGCCTGCAACCCTAGGGCAACAAATCCTCCAATTATTGTTGATGAAGAAGGTAACTTCCAAGGTTATCTTACTTTAAATAGGCGTATTAGTGGAATAGTTATTGATCCAAGAATTATAGGTGCTTGTCAGTAACCGCCGATCTTGTAGGGTGCGTTAATGAAATGTAACGCACCTTATTTTTCTGAATAAAATTGAATGAGTTACCGAATAGTAAATTTGATGATGAGGGGGCAATTTAGATTTAGATTGATAACTTAGCAACCCTCTTACTCGACAACCCCTATGCCCTTGATCGCATCCGCCAAAAGCGGACTAACCATTCGCCTAACTGAAGAAAGATGGCAACACATAACCGAAGGGCATCCCGAACTTCTGCACCTTCAGCCCGAAATCATCCAAACCATAGAAAATCCTGATAGAATTTTAGAAGGCAATGATGGTGAGCTTTTAGCGATCAAGTTGCTAAGTGATAATAAGCATTTGGTTACAATTTATAAAGAAGCACAAGAAGACGGGTTTGTCATCACCGCCTATATTACTAAACGTATCAATTCTCTCAACAAACGTAAAGAAGTATGGTCACAACCCCTTTAACTCCCCTCAAAATTCCTAGCTATCTTAACTTAGCTAATGCAATTAAAACTCTACCCAAGAAGAATACTTGGACATTTTATGATGTCGAAGCTGATGTGTTATACATCAATTTTCATCAACCCGCCCTTGCTGCCGATGATAGTGAACTCACCGATGAAAATATTTTAATCCGCTATCAAAATGATGAAATTATTGGTCTGACTATTTTAAATGTTAATAATCGACTTTAAAAAAGAATCTAACTAACTATAAATGCGATCGCCGATCTTGTAGGGTGCGTTAATGAAATGTAACGCACCTTATTTAATGCTAATTACTTGTGCGTTACGCTCTGCTAACTCACGCTACTAGATAAAATCTGTGCGACCTTCGCCAATCATGTACGGTGTATTAATGAAATAGAATGTACCCAATAGTTGACGATAACTAGTTGTTTTGGCGCATGGTAAACTTATTGATGATAGGGTGACTAGATATTGACGGTCAAATTGATATCAGCTAATGTTTAGCTATAAACCTATATCCTCAAATGCCAACATTATTAAGAGTCGGTGCTTACCGCTTTTTCTGCTATGCAGGCGATCGCGATGAACCACCGCACATACATATTGAGCGAGATCAAGACCAAGCTAAATTTTGGCTTACCCCAATCCGCCTACAGAAAAACAAAGGATTTAGCCGCACAGAAATTAATCATATTCAAAAACTAATTCAAGAACATCAAGAGCAACTGCTGGCAGGATGGAATGACTTCTTTAACGATTGAACTCCTTGAAATACCAACAATTCAAGACGTAACCATCACAGACGATACTTTATCAGTCGATCTATCAGATGGACGGACAATTTCTGTTCCACTGGCATGGTATCCAAGACTGCTTAATGCTTCCCAAGAAGAACGTAATGACTGGCGTACTATTAGTCAAGGTGAAGGAATTCACTGGGAGCAACTAGATGAAGATATCAGCACTAAAAATTTGATTTTAGGTCAACCTTCGGGAGAGAGTCAAAAGTCATTTCAAAAATGGCTAAATGCTCGCATTAATCCAGTCAGAAAGATATCTGTGATCAGCGCTTCTGTAGCTGACCTGATTGACCTTCAAAAGTCTAATAACATTACTGCTGAATGATTATAGTGCGATCGCCAATTCAGTAGGGTGCGTTAATACAATATAACGCACCTGACTTTTCTGAATAAAATTCGGTGCTTTGACAAAAAACACATAAAATATTCTCAGAGGTTTTAATATAGTAAATCAACCTATAGCCCCCGCTTTTACCCTTCTGAATATCGCTATTTTTGATGCGAACCTTAAATACTGTAAAGCCAGTACCTTGGATCTGATCGCCAACTAAGTCACCACTCTGAAGTTGATCTAAAACTGGTTGAATATCTAATTTAATCCTTTTATAGCGCTTTGCCAAACCTCGAACTTGACGCTTAAAAACATCTGTAAACTGAATCTTCAATTTATGATTATCGCTAGACATCAATCCCATCCCAAAGTTCAGAAATATCGTGAACTCTACCTGCTTTAGCATCTTCTAAGGAATGCCTCAGATCTTCTAAGATTTTCTCCTTGGAATCATCATAATCTTCTACTAATTCAACAACATCTGTATGTTTAGCTCTAATAAACAAAAGGAAGTCTAGAACTTCGCTTAAAAGAGCCTCTGAAGTCTGATCGATTTCTTGAATCAATGTCTGTTTAACATTTATCTTTGTAGAAGGTTCTGTAGCTAACATGGCTTAATCTTAGTTATAGTTGTAGGGTGTGTTAGCGTCAGCGTAACGCACGAATCTTGAACATTAGATAAGGTGCGTTACATTTCATTAACGCACCCTACAAGATCGGCGATCGCTCTGACAAGTCTGTAATTATTACCAATCCGCCCTCAATTGTATCTACTTGCAGTCGATACCCACGGAGCATACTCATCCCAATCAATGGATCTGTTTCTGCTGAATTTACTTCAATCTCTTTAGCTTTGCCATCCCAAATAGCTACTGCGTCATAGATATCAAACAAAACCTCACTACCGTCTCCTAATGTTCCGCGATCGCGATAACTCCATGGCAAACCCAGTTCAGTAATGATGTTGTTCGGGAGGCTTAGGAAACCAGTAAATCCTGTATCAATGACAGTGTTAATAGATTTTAGTTTGGCATTGTTACGAACGACTACAAGAATCGTGGCTTCACAATTCTTATTGACGTATCCTTGCATCATATCTTTTCTTTCAGGCTCCGCGCACCGAAACGATGAACTGCACGATAGCCGATTCGGATTACCCAAGTTTGGGAGTCGGGCAAACGTTCTCGAAGGCGGCGAGTGGCGGTCATTGTATCATTGGCTATCTCAAAATCTCCAGTCTCAATATCAATAGCAACTATTTTGCCGTGATTACCTGATTCGACCTGTGGACGTATCTGCGTTTGATAAATTAGATCGCCACGTTGGGCAAATTCTTCTTTGCTATAGCGGGGTTGACGCACTGCCATGATTATAAGTTTTCCTAGATCATTGCCTTGTCCAGTATTATAGCCGACTAGGAAATGTAGGGTGTGTTAGCGTCAGCGTAACGCACGCATTTTGACCATTAGATAAGGCGCGTTACATTTCATTAACGCACCCTATAAGATCGGCGATCGCATTTTTTAGACTAACTTTCGGTAGTCGGTTCCAACGCTGTGTTAGGCTGCGTTGTGAGGATGGGTGGCTGATTTTGCCGCGTCACTTTGATCAAAAATCTTAGGGCTTCATTAACTGCATCTGCACTAGAAAATATTTCTGCTACATCAGGATCTAGACGTACCATTGCAGTGCCAAAACTCTTTCGCCCTGAGCCTAGCCTTCTCACGCGCAATTTTTTTAGATCATATTCATCTAGAAGATCGTCTTCCATCTCTAACTCAACCTTCTTCATATGCTTCACGCTCCGATCTTGTGACTTCTCTTGTACTAATAATGCGAATTGAGTTTCTTCTCTCAGTATACGAAACAATCAGCAAACGTCCTTGACTAGATTCACCAACAATAAGGAATCGATCTTCTTTGTCCGAGTGGCGTGAATCGTAAAAGTCAACATAAAGGGGATCATCGAAGACGGTTTTTGCCTCATCGAAGGAAACTCCGTGCTTTGAAAAGTTACGATCCGCTTTGTTCTTATCCCACTCAAATTTCATGTAGCTATTGTATCAAATTTTGCTGTGATTCAGTTCCAATAAGTAGCCTTAAGAACTTATCCCGTTTAAGGTACAACAAATGTAGGGTGTGTTAGCGTCAGCGTAACGCACGAATTTTGACCATTAGATGAGGTGCGTTACATTTCATTAACGCACCCTACAAGATCGGCGTATATTAACTATGTCAGTTATCTTCAGACGCAAATGTCTAACTATCGAAGATCTCATGTATTGGGAGGTACTTTTTTCATTACTCAGGTTACTTATCAGCGTGAACCTTGGTTATGTTGTGATGTGGCTCGTAAAGCACTTAGGGAATCGATTGAAAAGGTGAGGGTGAAGTATCCTTTGACTATTGATGCTTTTGTTCTATTGCCCGATCATTTCCATTGTTTGTGGACTTTACCGCCTGATGATCGTGATTTATCAGTACGATTAAGATTAATCAAAACTTACGTCACAAAACATTATGGAAAGCTATTAGAAGTAAATCGTGATATTTCCCAGTCAAGAGAGAAGCGTGGGGAAAGCAATCTTTGGCAACGCCGATTTTGGGAACATTTAATTCGTGATGAGAAAGATTTTGCGATTCACTGCGATTATATTCATGATAATCCAGTGAGGCATGGTTTATGTGAGAATCCTCAAGATTGGCAATATTCGAGTATTCATCGGTTCATTACTCAAGGTGTCTATCCCAAGGATTGGGGTAGTGGTGAACGTATAGCCAAACCTCAAGGCTCTTGGGATGATTAATCATCGGAAATATAGAAATGTTGTAGGGTGTGTTAGCGTCAGCGTAACGCACGCATTTTGAATATCAGATGAGGTGCGTTACATTTCATTAACGCACCCTACAAGATCGGCGATCGTACTTGCAAGAAGGCGATCGCGCAAATCTTGAGAATTAAACCGTAGTTGATTCTCTTCTCGAATTCCTTTAGCTATGCGCTGACGTTGTTTTAGGTATTCTTCAACCTCTAGTTGATAGCTTAGATAAAAAGCAATAGTGCTATAAACATCTGATAGATTAAGTGATGAGTAGCGAGATACAATTTCTTCAGGTGACAATCCTTGCTTGTAATTTCCTACAACTGTATCAATGGTTACACGAGTGTTGCCAACCAAAATCACACCATCGGCATTAGTAGATAAGGGAACTGACACGGTACGAGAGGCAGTGAGCATAGCAGCAGTAAATTTTAAACATTAACTTTATTTTAACGCCCAAATGGGTTTTCAAGAAATCCATTAACAATTTGTCCTTCAATCTCTGAAAATCTTTCTATTGAGTTACCCATATCGCGGCGAAAACTGCTAACAATCTGGATAATGAAATGGCGTTTAGTTTTTGAATCTTCCATATGAAGAACTCGTCTACAAAAATTTGCGGTAGATCTTGCACGAAAATCAGATCCTGCATTGAATAGGCGAATATACTGATTAAAATCTTTGAATGTTTCTTTGAAATCGACTTCTTGAGATCGATACAATCCAGCCTCGTTGCTAAGGTAGCAAGTAAAACCAGTAATCCAATTGCTAACTGCCTTGACAGATAAAACTATTTCTGAGTTTTCAGAAATTTGTCGTAGAGCATGAGTCACAATATTTCCAGCGTCATCTGGCTCATACTTCACAATATCATTGGGCATCAGTTTTTTTGCTCCGTTACCTAGACTTGTAGCCTAACGGCTCCGTTCACCCGCCGCTAGTAACCTTTCGGATTTGACCGACTAAATTGATACGGTCGGCGTGCAACGGGATTGTTATACGGCATGGTCGCCAGAAGATGGATATATTTCTGAAGACAATAACTTATCTTTTAACTGCTGTAGTATTTCTGATTTATTTTCTTTTTGAATCTCCAACACTATGTCAATTTCTTGAACAACTTTGTCAGTCTCAAATTTCTTCAAGGATTCAACAGTAAGGCTATCAAAATTTTGATAGGAAAGGCTCAAATTTATTAAATCTCTTAACCTGCCAGCATGAATCAATATGCCAGCAGCAGCGGAGTACATCCACGCAGCCAGAGATGCAACATTTGAATACATCGCAATATCTCTTATGGCATCAATTGCCGTATCAATTGCCAACTTCTCCAAAGCTGAAATACAATAACTCACGCCTATTTCATCGCACTGACTATCCCATTCCCACATTTGATCAACAATCTTCTTTGCAACTTCAATCTTTAATGGAGTAATCAATTCTGAACCAAAATATTGCTCAATTGCAGATAGCGAGTCTGCACCTGAAGGAGCATAGTTTTCTGAGAACCGAATAACCAATTGCCTCAAATCAGTAAAAGGGAATTCTTTAACCTTAGTTAAGATATACTCTTGAACTAGAGGTAATAAACTAAATTGACCACCTTTCTTATTAATTAGCGATAAGCGTTCTAGGATCACTAACCCCTCATCTTGATCAAGCTCGGACAAATCAGCAACAGTTCCTACTTCTTGTCGGCTCATCGATCTTGGAGATAAAGCCAGACTAGCTAATATTTTATAAGCAGGTTTATCTTGAATGTGATGAACAGCGTTTTCAAAGCAGAAACGGGCTATATCGCCTTTTGCATCACCCAAGCGTTTTAATACCTGATCTACTCCAAAGCCGTGATAACTTATTTGAGCAATACTCCAAACTACAGCTAAGGGAACTCCTGCCGTCCTTTTATACAGAAGCTCAATTTGCGAATTATCTAATCGAACATTTTTCTTGTCGCATTCTTGCTGAATTAGTGAGAGTGCATCTTTTCGAGGCATTGCAGACAGTCGAATAGGATCTGCTACATCAATACGATGACGGGTAGTAACAATACATTTTGTGGGATTAGGAAGTTCTCGAACAAAAGCATTAACGCGATCATCATCAACTGTCTCAAGATTATCAATGATTAGAAGAGTTCTTCTTGCCCCCAATGCACGATTGATTAAAAAACCTTGTTCCTTAAAGTTATGGCGGCTAATTTCTTGTTCTCCTAAAACCACAGAAATCTGACTATAAATGTCATTAAGGGTGTTGGTTACCTGAAAACGCTTTTTGATCCCGTCAGCAGTTAAAATTGAATCTTTTGCTGAAATCCAAATAATTGACTGAAATCGCTCTTCTTCAGGAATAAAATTGTATTCGTTTAAGTATCGATGTGCTATTTCCAAAGCTAAAGCAGATTTACCGATCCCACCTATTCCATCAATAACAATTGTCCATATACGATCTCTGGGATTAAGCAAATTCCGAAGCTTCTCAAGCTCATCTTGTCTACCAATAAAGTTTACATAATCGGGTTGTGGTAAATTATGCACCATTCGTTGAGTTTGAATCCAAGTATCCTGATACCCTTTTCTTAAGTTATTTATCTCTGCTGGATCAGCCACACTAACGTCTTGCCCAACACGAATTAGAACAGTGCCCTTTTTAAATCTCATTCCTCTGGTGTTTAAATCACGATCGAGTTTGACAGCATCAACTGGAGGCGGAACTTCAATAATAAGCAGATGCTTACCTTCTACTTCGACAAAACTCAGATCGATGTCAGCAGGAGATGGGCTACAAGTTTCACGAAGTTTCCGAAGTGTTGTTTCACGTAGCTTTTGCAGATTAGACAACATTCCATTTCTAGCTACATTAGAGATTCCCCGTTGCTGTCCAATTCTGGGATCTTCATCAGATGCACCGATTATTAAATATCCAGTTTGACCTACAAAACCTGAATTTCCATTTGCAAGTGTAATTAAATCCTTTAGAAACTCTCCCCAGCCCTTATCGTCAAGCTGATCTGTATTGCAATACCATTGACTCTTAAATTCTAATTTGGGGTTCTCTGAATCTGCCAGTAGAGTCTTGAGTTGACTAATTTCCATCCTTTTTCCTCAGAGAACTGTCAATAATTTTACACATTTAGATTTACATTGCTGCCTTTTGGAAAAAGAGAATTTCAGATAGGGGATTTAATGCCGTATAACTACATATTATCTTGTAAATTACAGGATATATACTTGTATGACCCTAATATCTCACAACTTGCTAGATAAAGCAATTAAAAAGTGTAATATTCAGTTTTTTGCGGGGTAATATCCCTCTATGGAGTTTTATCGTGCAAAATGTTGAGTAACATACCCAAGCCTATACTAAAAAATCAGATATCTGTATTTACCCCAAATGGGCAGACTGAGCCACCGCCTCGCAAATTACTTGATCGCGTTAGGGATGCTATTCGAGTTAAGCATTACTCCTATCAAACTGAAAAGTCCTATGTGCAATGGGTTCGGCGATTTATTTTATTTCATAACAAGCGCCATCCTAGCGAAATGGGCGGCGATGAAGTTAATGCTTTTTTAACTTTTAGCAATCGATGAAAATGTGGCGGCATCAACACAAAATCAGGCTTTGAGCGCGATTTTGTTTTTGTATCAAGAGGTATTAGAGCTAGAGCTTAATCTTGATGCAGTGAGGGCAAAGCGTCCTCGCAACTTACCGACAGTCTTAACTGTTGCCTAAACTTTAGAAATCCTAAATAATCTTAGTAAAGCGTGAATTTTGAATATCAGATGAGGTGCGTTAATGAAATGTAACGCACCCTACAGGATCGGCGATCGCACTTAAAATTCGGCACTTTGAGGAAAGCGCGGAAACGGAATGACATCGCGGATATTGCCCATGCCTGTGATGAACTGCACCAGACGCTCAAAACCAAGTCCAAAGCCAGCATGGGGAACCGTACCATAGCGGCGTAGATCTAGATACCACCAGTAATCTTCAGGATTTAGCCCCACACTGCGGATTCGGGCTTCTAGCAGATCTAGACGCTCCTCACGCTGTGAACCACCAATAATTTCACCCACACCAGGGGCAAGGATATCCATCGCCCTTACCGTTTGTCGATCGCTGGCTGTATCATCATTCACCCGCATATAAAAAGCCTTGATCCCCAAGGGATAATCCATCACGATTACAGGCTTACGGAAATATTCTTCGGCTAGAAATCTTTCATGCTCCGATTGCAGATCCAGCCCCCATGAAACAGGGAACTCAAACTTTTTATCGCATTTCTCAAGGATGGCGATCGCCTCAGTATAAGAGATGCGTTCAAACTGCTCATCGATAATCTTCCGCGCATTGACCATCACCTGATCATTGACCCGTTCTTGGAAAAATTCCATATCTTCGGGGCAAGTTTTTAAAACATAATTGAAGATGTATTTAAGAAAATCTTCCGCTAGATCAGCATCGCCTTCGAGGTCACAAAAAGCCACCTCTGGCTCAATCATCCAAAACTCGGCAAGATGGCGGGAAGTATTGGAATTTTCAGCGCGAAAGGTGGGACCAAAGGTATAGACATTAGAAAAGGCAGTTGCCATAATTTCTGCCTCTAGCTGACCACTAACGGTCAAAAAAGCAGGCTTACCAAAAAAGTCTTGGCTGTAATCCACAGGTTTACCCGCCAACCCTAATTTTTGGAGATCGAGGGTCGTTACGCCAAACATCTCGCCTGCCCCCTCACAGTCACTAGCCGTGATGATTGGCGTATGTACCCACAAAAAGCCGCGCTCTTGAAAAAATTGATGCACGGCAAAAGCACAGGCATTGCGTACCCGAAAAACAGCCCCAAACATATTGGTACGAGGTCTTAAGTGGGCGATCGTGCGTAAAAACTCAATAGAGTGACGTTTCTTTTGTAAAGGATAGGTTTCAGGATCGGCAGTACCAAAAACCGTGATTTCCCTTGCTTGCATCTCCACCTTCTGCCCCTTGCCCGTAGATGCAACTAGCTTGCCAGTGGCTGCGATCGATACCCCCGTATTGATCTGTTTGATTAAAGCTTCATAGTCGTCAAGGGTGGGAGACAAAACTATCTGCAAACCCTGTAACGATGATCCATCATTGACTTCTAAAAATGCGATTTCCTTTCCTTCCCGTTTGGTGCGAACCCAACCCCGCACGGTGCAAAGATGATCGGGATTTTGATCAGGATCAATGGTTAAATCACCGCGTAACAAATCAATAATTCTTGTAGATGCCATATGCTAAAGATATTCGTGAGCAATCACTAACGATACTAATGATCGTATGCCATTTCTCTGATTAAGGGTAAGCGATCGCTGATGTAATGACTAAGATCATTCTGTTGATGCGGGTCGAGGCTAGAGCGTTGTTTCACTTGGTCGACCAACCAACTCATTAAGCAATCATCATCAAGGTTTAATAGCAGATTGGGCTGAGCTTGATTCACAGAATCCCAAAAAAGTCGCATTATAGCAGGTGTCATGGTTGTTTACCTTAACCTTAATATTTCCCTAACAATTTATAGGGTAATACATTTACTAGTTAGTATTGTCAAAATTCACACAAAATGCAATAAATGACACCTCCCATTGGTCTTATTGATAAATATCTATACAAAAAGTGGCATTAGTTAACTAACGGATATTGTGGTGGTGGGCAAAGCCCGCCACCACAATATTTAGTTTTAGAAAAAATCAAATTAGGTAAATATAACTATGGCTAGACAGGTAGAAATTTGGAACGATCGCTCAGAAATTGCGGCGAGAGCGCTGTTATTGACGCAAATTGCCTATGAGCAGGCGATCGCTAAGTCAGGCAGGTTTACAATCGTTGCCGCAGGGGGCAGCACACCCAAGGTGTTATACGAATTGTTTGCCACTAAAAATTGGGACTGGTCGAAGGTGCATATATTTTGGGGTGATGAGCGCTATGTGCCTGTGACCGACCCGCAGAGCAATGAAGGCATGACCCGCAAAGCTTGGCTCGATCATGTGGATATCCCTGCGGCAAATATTCATGGCATTCCCACCGATGCCGATGATCCTGCGATCGCCGCCGAAGAGTATGAGCAGCATATTCAAGAATTTTTTGCAGTAGCAGCAGGGGTATTCCCGCAGTTTGATTTGATTTTGCTGGGCATGGGTGATGATGGACATACGGCTTCGCTATTTCCCCATACTGCCGCGCTAAAGGTAAGCGATCGCCTAATTACTGTAGGCAGTAAGGATGGACAGCCCCGCATCACCATGACCGTGCCATTGATCAATCAAGCACAGGAAATTTTATTTATGGTCGAGGGGGCTGCCAAGGCCAAGGCTCTCCATGCCGTGCTTGCGCCCAAGGGTGATGTCAATCAATATCCATCGCGGTTGATCACAGGTAACACCATTTGGTTATGCGATCGCACCGCCATGAATCAAAAATAACCCCAAATTTATGATCAAAAACAAAGATCCTGAACTCTATGCCCGTTTGCGGCGTGAAGCTAAAACCCCCTATCGCAGTCTGAGACTGTTTATATACCTGTGTTTAGGGGGATCGGGCTTTATTGGTGCGGTCATATTTTTTGCCAAACTGATTGCAGGGAACGGCGAAATTGCTACTAATTTGCCCAATTTTGCCCTCCAACTTGGCGCGATCGCATTGATGGTATGGTTATATCGCATTGATCGCGGTTCCCAAAAATAAGTGCTTCTAGGTTTAGAATATTTATTTCAATATTGGGTTGCAAAATGCTTGATATGCAAAGTTGCAAAAATGCTATAGAGGAGCTGGTAATTGATGAGATCGAACTTCAGATTTCCCACTTGCCAGAATATCGCCGCAGTCAGATGAATTTAAGTGAGGTAGCAGCCTATGCCCTCAATCGGTTGCCGCCAATGTACGCCACATCTAAGGCGGGATGGCTCAGGCAGCGCAAAAAAGCGGCGATCGAAATGCGAATGCAGATTGAGTCAGCCGTGCGCCGTGCTTTGGTCGGGGTCAAACCTGACGCATTGCGTGATTCTAGCCCTCTGCCCTATCAAGAGGTCGCCAGCCATGCGCGATCGCTAGCGGCGTTGCAACAACTGCTTGGCGCAGAACATGCCTCATGGCAAGATATTCCCAATGCCCTAGAAAATGCCTTAACCACCGTCAAGCTCAAAGGCGCAGTTAGCAATACTTACAAGGTCGTAGGCAGCCCCAATGCTAGGCAAAAAGCTGGCAAGGAATCGTCTGAGCAGGGAAGATCAGAATCGGGACGCACTGAAATTTCGTGGAAAGGTCGATCTGTTAAATCTTCAGCCGCTCCAGATCTAGATCCCAAAAAGTCACAGGACTTTCATACTTACATGGTTGATGTTAACTATCAATTTAGTAATGTCCTCGAAAAGTTAGTTTTATCCCTTGCTTACCATCAAATCCAAAAACTACACCCAGCGATCGCGGATACTGTCGATCTTGGTGAGACTACCGCCTATGTCCTCAACCGACTCCCGCCGATGTATGCCACCACCGAAAAAGGCTATAAAGCTTTGCGGTTAAGGGCGCGTGAGGTCTATGGTAAGGAGGTCGTAGCTGTACTTAAGCAGGCGATCGCCGTATGTGTTGATTCCCCTAGCATCGAACGAGCGCCCTTACCCCTTGCCCGTTTTGAGGCAGAACTAGAAGATGCCCTAGATCAGGTTAATTGGATTTTGTACCGAGATGATATCAACTGGCGTAATGCGCCTTTTATCATCGAAGAATGTTTATTCAAAGCCGTAGATAGTGATTTGGTATGGCGCAAGCGTAGTGATCATAACTATCCCAATGTGCATCCTAATTAACAACAAGTAAATTAATGGCGTGGCCATTGATTTACTTGTTAGACTTACGCAAACCAGCCAGAAGTAGGGACAATTCATGAATTGCCCCTACGCTGCAATAACGGTTTCAAGTATTTTTGCGTAAGAGATTGTTGGAAAAGTCTGGACATTCGCTAAAAATACTGATTGATCCCCACTAGCTCCCCTTACGAAAGGGGGAAAGATTAAAAAAGCCCCCATTTTTAAGGGGGATTTAGGGGGATCAAAACTTTTCAATTCAAACAGGCTCTAAGTCCTGACTTGAATATCTTCATTGGATTCGGGTTTTAATTTCCAAAAGTGTAGTCACACCTTTGGAAATCGGTATAAGGCATTAATTTGAAAGCGTTGCGAAGCGCCGTTTTCAAAAATTTTTCTGAGTTTTAAGTCAGCGCCAATGGCTATGGAAATTTATTTGTTAGTGCAACAGAGTTTCTAGACTACAAAGTTTTTGGTCAAACTCAAGCATAATAGTTAAAGAAATAATAAGTTTTCCAAATAATTCGATACATCACCCATGTCCCTCCCCATTCGCAACGTCGCCATCATCGCCCACGTCGATCACGGCAAAACCACCCTAGTTGATGCACTCCTCAAACAGTCTGGCGCTTTCCGAGAAGGAGAGGCAATTATAGACTGTGTGATGGACTCCAACGATCTTGAGCGTGAACGGGGTATCACCATCCTTTCCAAAAATACTGCGGTCAAATACAAAAGTACCTTAATCAACATCGTTGATACCCCAGGACACGCTGACTTTGGCGGTGAAGTGGAACGGGTATTAGGAATGGTTGAAGGCTGTCTATTGATTGTCGATGCTAACGAAGGTCCCATGCCTCAAACCCGATTTGTATTGAAGAAAGCTTTAGAAAAGGGCTTGCGCCCCATTGTTGTCATCAATAAAATCGATCGCGAATTTGCCGATCCCCATGTTGCTGTTAGCAAAGTGCTAGACCTGTTCATCGAGCTTGGAGCAGATGATGATCAGTGCGACTTCCCTTACATTTTTGCCTCTGGCATGGCTGGCTTTGCTAAGGAAACCTTAGAAGAAGAAGGCATTGATATGAAGCCTTTGTTTGAGTCAATTCTTCACCATGTGTCTCCTCCCGTTGGCAACCCTGAGAAGCCCTTGCAACTGCAAGTAACCACCCTTGACTATTCTGAATATCTGGGACGCATTGTGATTGGCAAAATTCATAATGGGACGATTACCTCTGGTCAGCAAGCGGCTCTAATTGCCGAAGATGGCTCCATTACCAAGAGCAAAATCACTAAGCTTTTGGGCTTTGATGGCCTGAAGCGAGTGGAATTGCAAACCTCATCGGCGGGCAATATCGTGGCAGTATCAGGTTTTGCTAATGCCAATATCGGTGAAACGATTACCTGCCCCAATGAGCCTCTGGCTCTGCCCATGATCAAGGTTGATGAACCCACCCTACAGATGACCTTCTGCGTCAATGATTCGCCATTTGTGGGTCAAGAAGGCAAACTAGTAACCACCCGTCAAGTGCGCGATCGCCTCATGCGTGAGCTAGAAACCAACGTGGCGCTGCGTGTACAAGAAGATCCTGAATCGCCAGATCGCTTTGCGGTATCAGGGCGTGGTGAATTGCACCTTGGTATCTTGATCGAAACCATGCGTCGCGAAGGTTACGAATTTCAAGTTACCCAGCCACAGGTAATTTATCGTGAGATCAATGGTCAAAAGTGCGAACCCTATGAGTGCTTGGTCATTGATGTACCCGAAGATGCCGTTGGCGGCTGCATTGAGCGCCTCGGACAGCGCCGTGCCGAAATGGTAGATATGCAGGTGTCTGGTGGAGGGCGATCGCAGCTAGAGTTTACGGTTCCTGCCCGTGGACTGATTGGTTTCCGTGGTGACTTTATGCGTGCAACACGCGGTGCAGGGATCATGAACCATAGCTTCCTTGATTATCGACCTGTGGCGGGTGAAATTAGCGCCCGTCGTAATGGTGTTTTAATATCCTTTGAGGAAGGCGTTGCCACTGAATATTCCCTTAAGAATGCTGAAGATCGCGGTATCTTCTTCATTAAACCTGGCACAAAGGTTTACAAGGGTATGATTATCGGTGAAAACAATCGCCCCCAAGATTTGGAACTGAATGTATGCAAGAGTAAGCAGCTTACTAACATGAGAGCCGCAGGAGCCGATGACATTGTGCAGTTGCAAGCTCCTGTAGAAATGAGTCTCGAAAGGGCTTTGGAATACATTGGTTCTGATGAAATGCTAGAGGTGACACCTGAGTCAATTCGGCTTCGCAAGATGAACAAAAAGTTTGCCAAGCGCTAGCACATAGGGCTTACGCAAAAGACCTTGAAATTCTGATTCCTAGCGTAGGGGCAATTCATGAATTGCCTCTACGCTAGTTCATTTTGTATAAGTCCTAAGGAATAAAGGCAGCCCATCATTACAACAAAATATTGCAGGTAGCAATTTGTCAAGGATAGCTTGCTACCTGCGATGGTAATTGCTGTAAGGGTTCTTTATTTTCTTGCGTAGCCCTAACTAGATTGGCTATGGCTATAATTGCTAGAAAATTATCAGAAAACACATGAGAATTTTACTAGTTGAGGATGAAGAAGATCTTGGTAAGGCTTTACAAAAAAGATTGAAACAAGAAAAATATATTGTTGACTGGGTGCAAGATGGAGCAGAAGCTTGGAGATATCTTACGAGTCTTGACGTTGAATATGTGTTAGCGATTGTTGATTGGATGTTGCCAAGTTTGTCAGGACTGGAAATATGTAAACGCTTACGATCGCAGGCTAGTTCGCTGCCAGTGTTAATGCTGACGGCAAAGGATCAGATTGAAGATCGGGTGATGGGACTAGATTCGGGAGCAGATGATTATTTAGTTAAACCCTTTGGCATGGTTGAATTAATGGCGCGACTGAGAGCATTGCTACGGCGACCAACTCAAGTGCAGCCAACAATTTTACGGGTAGGGAATTTGATCCTTGATTATGGCAACTCAACTGCGGCGATCGCGAACCAAAATCAAGATCAAAAAGCGATCGCCGCAGATCTTACGCTCACAGCTAAAGAATTTCAACTGCTAGAATACTTTATGCAACATCCCAACCAAATCCTTACTCGCGATCAGATTATGAATCGTCTATGGGAATTTCAATCAGAACCCATTAGCAATGTTGTAGCAGCACAAATTCGTCTATTGAGAAAGAAATTAGCAGAACATAATTGTGATATCGAAATTGAAACGATTTACGGTTTAGGATATCGCTTAAATCCATGAATAGCAACAAAATCTTTTGGGGAGCGCGTTTACAACTTGCGGGTTGGTATGCAGGAGTGATGAGTATCATTTTAACTGTGTCAGGGGTCAGTATCTATCAGGTGATGGCTCATGCTCACTGGCAAGCAGTTGATCGCGAATTAGAGTCGGTCGCTGGCACATTGCATGATAGCTTAGAACCTCTACTGACAGAAAGCGATCGCATTGCTATCAATGTCCAACAAATCCTGCCGAATCTTTGTATTATTGGTGAAGAATGTCAGCCAGAATCTCCCGCAAGGCATATTCTGGGAGCGATTCAACAGGATAGTTTTTACGCATTATTTTTAACTCGTTCAGGTAGATTGATTGCCACAGTCGGCAAACCACCAATAGGGATGATTCCTAAAATTGGACAAGATCCTTGGCAAACAATTGAAGATCGAAAAGGCAACCGCTATCATCAAATCTCTCTTTTACTTAAAAATAATCGTGGAGAGTCATGGGGATATTTGCAAGTAGGGCGATCGCTAGCGGACTATGAACAGCATCTGCAACAATCAAAACTAACCTTGATTATCAGTTTACCGATCGCTTTTTTGATGGTGAGCGTCGCAAGCTGGTATTTGGCAGGTATTGCGATTAAACCAGTTTATTCTTCCTATCGACAAATTCAGCAATTCACTGCTGATGCTGCCCATGAGTTGCGAACTCCCTTGGCTGCTATCCGTGCCACTGTTGAATCTACGCTCAATAGTGATGCTATTTCCGAAGCAGAATCAAGGGATATTCTCCAAACAATCAATCGGCAAACGGTACGTCTTTCAGAACTGGTGCAGGACTTACTTCTACTCTCACGGATGGATCTCCAACTAATTACCCTCCAAAAGCAGACCTGTTGCCTCAATGAAATTGTGGGCGATTTAGTGGAAGAAGTATCATCACTGGCTATCCAGTCAAATATCGATCTCAAGCTAAAAATTCTCCATCATTCTCCAATCTATATCAATGGCAACGAAGATCAACTCTATCGTCTGATTCTCAACGTTTTAATCAATGCGATCGATTACACCCCTGAATATGGCACGGTTGAATTGCTCCTTGATCACATGGATCATCATGCCATGATCCAAATTCAGGATAATGGCATTGGCATAAGTGCCGTTGATTTACCAAATATCTTCGATCGCTTCTATCGAGTAAGTAGCGATCGCTCTCGCAAAAAAGGGGGATCGGGATTAGGGTTGGCGATCGCACAGGCGATCGCTAAAGTTCACAATGGTAATATTCAAGTCAAAAGCGAACTCGGTAAAGGTAGTATTTTCACAATTCAATTAGCTCATAATCCATAAAATTAGGGGGTACAAAGTGATGCAACGTTAATTCTTCAATTCTTCACGGGGAAGACAGTAGGACTTAGTTTTTCATGCTCATTTCATTTTCTTATGAAATACTACACCTTAACAATTCTATGTACTGCTCAAGATATGACTATGTTATCTACTCTATTATTCACTGCACGGGGGCGATTTGTCTCGGCTTTACTGATTTTAGCGGCGACCAGTGCTAACTTGGCGGCTTGCACAGCCAGCAATACTCAAATATCAGCAGAAACCCCTAATCCTGTGGCAATAAAGATCGAAAACCAAGCAGGCAAATCAACACCCATAAACCATTCAGGTGGCATGATGTCCCATGATTCGATGGATTTGGGAGTGGCTGATGCCGAATATGATTTACGATTTATTGATGGCATGACACCCCATCATCAAGGCGCGATCGCCATGGCACAGGATGTCTTAAAAAATTCTCAACGTCCCGAATTACGGAAGTTAGCTAACGAGATTATTGCCGCGCAGGAAAAAGAGATTGCCCAGATGGGGGAATGGCGCAAAGCATGGTATCCCAAGGCTGGAGATAAGTTAGTAATGTGGCATGAAGACATGAAGCACTCCATGGAAATGTCTCCCGAATTTCGGAAGAACATGATGATGACTATGGATTTGGGAAGTGCCGATGCTCAATTTGATTTGCGATTTATCGAAGCGATGATTCCTCACCACGAAGGGGCTTTAGTAATGGCAAAGGATGCGATCGCCAAGTCAAAACGTCCTGAAATTCAGAAACTCGCTCAAGAGATTCTCGACTCTCAAAAGGCTGAAATTGAACAGATGCAAGCATGGCGCAAAGCTTGGTATGGCAAGTAAAAATGTATTAAAGGCAATTTATGAAAAGAATTTATGGCACTTGCCTGAGCTTAGTTTTGTTTGTCAATCCCTTGCTTAATCCTGTGGCAATCCTTGCCCATGCAGGACATGGCGATGAGTTTGGACATGGTGATGCGATCGCTAATCCATCGGCGATTGAAATTGATCAGAGTACAGCTCAAAAAGTGGGCATCAAAGTTGAACCTGTCAGCAAGAAAGCTATGGCGATCGCTATCAAAGCGACGGGGCAGATTGAACCTTTACCCGATGGCAAGGTGAAAGTAACCTCACCGATTAAGGGAACTTTGATTTCTTTGCTAGTGCAACCTGGAGATAAGGTGGAAGCGGGGCAAGTGGTCGCTGTGCTATCTAGCCCTGAACTGACGGATTTGCGGGTGAATGCCCTAGAGAAACAAACTGATGCTGTGGCAAGTGTGCAGGAGGCGATCGCGAATTTACAATTTGCGAAACAGAACTATGGCAATCAACAGCAGATTGTGGAAGCGGAACTGCGTCAAGCGGAAACTGAGCTGAAGATTGATCAGGAACGCTATGATCGCGATCGCGAATTATTGGCAAGTGGGGCGATTTCGCGGCGACAATTCCAAGAATCGGAAAGCCGATTTCTCGCTGCTAAGTCTAGTTTGTCTAAAGCATCAGGTCGTTTGCCATTGCTAGAAGCGGCGGCTCAAGTCACCAAAGCCGAAGCAATGCTAGAAGCAGCCCAATCGAAGGTTGAGTTAAGTGGTTCGGCATATGCCGCCCGTTTACGACAGTTAGATTCTAAGGCTGATGCTGACGGTACGGTAACAATTGTTGCGCCGATTTCAGGTGTGGTTAGCGATCGCGAAGCTACCATTGGCGAAGGTTTTGAAGAGGCAGGTAAACCGATTATGTCGATTGTGAACGATCGCCGCGTTTTTGCCACCGCAAATATTTTTGAAAAGGATATCAATCGCATCAAGATTGGACAAAAGATCAATGTCACTGTCGCAGGAATATCAACCAATTCCCCAACTAATCCAAAGCTTCAAGGCACAATTACCACCATTGGCTCGGTAATTGCAGGGGAACAGCGCGTGATTCCTGTCAAGGCAGAAATCAACAATGCTAATGGACAGCTAAAGGCGGGGATGTTTGCAGAATTAGAACTTCTCACCAGTCAAGCCTTAAATCCTGTCATCGCTATTCCTGCGATCGCAGTAGTAGATATGCAGGGTAAAAAATTAGTCTATGTCCAGAATGGTAAATCCTTTGAACCAACAGAAGTTACTTTGGGTCAAGCATCCGATGGCTTTGTGGAAGTAAAAAGTGGTTTATTTGAGGGCGATCGCATCGTGACTGAGGGAGCGCCTTTGCTTTATGCTCAATCTCTGCGCGGTAATCCTAATAAGGCTACGGTTGCAGAGACTAAAGCAGATAGTACCAGATTGCTATCTCTGCCTTGGTGGAGTTTCCTGATTGCCACAGGTATAGTCGGTATTGCGGTTTATGGGGGCTATTGGCTGGGTAAGCGCAAGAATTTGAGAGTGTAAAGTAAACCTTGTAAAGGCTGGGATGTAAGCTTAGAGATATTCAAGACACACAATTACTAACACCCAAACCAGTGAATATAGGCAAACCACTGCTAAACGAAACCGCACTATTCTAGTCAACGAAGCAAAAACAAAACGCTTCCAAAAAATTTCTTGTGGCTCGTTTCATCGGTAATTACTGTGACTTCGCCTACTCCCTTCCCACCCAAGAAATAGACATATATCGCGGTTTTTACCTTGGTACGGACAGGGTGAAAACCGAAAATAAGAAATATGGATTTGATGGTTTGCAAGCAGTCCTTGATAACTTGCAAACTACAATAAAACCAAGAATTAGCGTTGTGGCGCGAAGCGCCGCAACATCTAGTTTTTCACTGGGAAGGAAATATTCATACAAACAAAAGTTAAGTAAAGTATTGTAAAGTAAAGTATTGTAAAGAAAGTCAAATATAAATACCCTACTTAATAAGATGCAAAATAAAGTTGTTGTCGTTGTCGGTGCAACAGGTGGCATTGGCTCGGCATTGGTTCCGAAGTTGGCAGAATCTGGCGCAAGGCTGGTACTTGTGGCAAGGGATCGCGATAAATTGACGGAACTAGCCCATAGCCTTGAAGATGATTATGATATTGAGGCGATCGCTGTTCCCACAGACATTACCCAATATGCTCAGGTGGAAGCGATGGTGAAAGAGGCGATCGGCAAATTTGGGCAGATAGATATTTTGGTCAATACCGCAGGGGCGGGCGTGATGAAGCAGTTCAATCGCATTGAGCCAGAGGATCTAGAGCGAATGCTGGATCTCAATCTCAAGGGTAACTTTTATACCAGTCAATTGGTAGCCAATGCGATGAAGGATCGTAAGGTTGGACATATTTGTAATGTGATTGGCATTTTGGGTCAGCATCCGATGGCGATGGCATCTGCCTATTGTGCTTCTAAATTTGGGGCGGTAGGTTTTAGTAAATGTATGGCGGATGAAGTGCGGCGCTTTGGCATTAAGGTAACGCTCTTTTATTTTGGTGGCATTGATTCACCATTTTGGGATCAGGTCAGTCTCAAGGTCGATCGCAGCAAGATGTTAACCACTGCATCTGCCGCCAATGCAATTATGTTTGCTCTCACCGCCGATCCGCAGGCAGTACCGATGGAAATCAATATTCAACCTGAGAGCCATCTGTTCATTTAATATTCAGCGCAAAGCACTGAGTTAACCATTTTTCCATCCTGCAAAATAAGAGCCATAAAACAAATAAGCTTAAGGGCAGTTCATGAACTGCCCCTACGTTAGCAGCAGAGTTTTAAGTCAGCGCCAAGCATTTCATATTTTGTTGCGAATTACTGAGAATTGATTTAGATAGCCCAAAATCAAGTTTAATTATTAAATTATTAAAGCACTTTCATCAACTAAGATACCCAAGTACTTTATAGAAGATATTGCTAAAAGGCATACTCTGTAAAGTATTGGAATTTGTGGTTTGGTTTGCAGTTTCACCATCGTTTCCTGTAGAACATCGCCAATACTAAGCAGGAAGGCTTAATTATTTGTAGGATGCGTTAGTGCAACGTAACGCATCAATCGCTTAAAGGAGATGCGTTACGCTATCGCTAACACATCCTACGTTTAATTCCAACAACCTACTTAGGGGAAAAAAATGTCAAAACACTATCTATATATATTGTCACTGTCCCTCACTCTCTTTACCTCAGCGATCGCCCTGAGAGCGACAGAAGTAATTCAATCCCGCACAGTCAAAATACCTAGTCCTGCGGAACTGGCAAAACGTGCTGAGTTCTTAAGTCCCGAAGAAATTTCCCAATTAGAAATTGATGATGTGCTGCGCGATCGCCTTCGTGCCGATCCGCAATGGCGAGAGATTGCGGATGCAGTGCGACAGGAAATAATTATCAAAAAATGGGGAGATTCTGCGCCAGCCAATCCAGTGTGGCAGCGCTATGGCGCAAAGGCTTATCCCCTCTTGAGTTATTATGCTCGCTCCCGCGATCGGGTGCGTCAAGAATATGGGATTGAAGGTATCCGCAGTCTTGGTAAACCCTACACAACCCTCTGGCTGCGGGGGCATATTACCAAAGGGCTGAACTATCCCCAAATCTATGACATTATTCCTTACACATCCTCTAGCGACAAAAGTTGGGAAAAAGAGTTTGGACTGGATGATCCTAAAGTCCGTAGGGAAATTATCGCCCTAGCAAAGGCGAACCTCAAGCCCAAGAGCGATCCGCAATATTATGAGCAGTTCAATTTAGGATTTCTGTCTCAGTTGCTAGGCTATGAGGCGGTCTATGGTAAATCTACATCTCAACCTGATCTATCCCTTGCGGGGTTGCCTAAATGGGTAGAGTTGGAAAAGTTGAATCAACCGACAGCCCCACAGGTAAAAGCAGCGATCGCCTTCTATCGCCAACTGTCCAAGGAGGCGCGATCGCATATTTTGGTGCAGCGTTTGGGCGCAATCAAGGCTGGTCAAATCCATCCCTTTGGGCTAGCCTTTTTCCGAGCGCTTGCCCAAGAAGCGACAATCACTAATAGTGCTGATCCTTTTGAAAAAATTTGGGCGATCGCCGAATTAGAACGTCATGGCGATGCGATCGGCACAAATTTACTCACAGATATCCTCAATGATGATCTTTCGCAACTACATCCCCTCGCCAAAATCGTTAGTTACGAAAATTACGATGAGACAGGCAGCCATGCCTATTACCTGCTATTGGGCATGGTGGAAAAGTATCCCCAATCCAAATTTGCGCGAGCTTGTCGGGAATATGGCGACCTCACAGGACGTTCTTACTTTGATGCTCAAGAGCGCAGCCCAGAGATTCTCACCCGCAATGCTAGGCGATCGCCACAAGACAAGCTGAAGGCTTGGCAAGAATGGCTAGAGCGCTATGACAGTCACTCAGGAGCCGATGATGCCCATTACTTCTTAGGGATTAGCTTGCAGCAAAATAATGACCCTATGGCGGCAATGCGAGTTTGGATCAAGATGATGACTTCACCAATGGGCGATCGCGATGCCATTTATCTCGCCTTCCCCCATGTGCGAACTTTGTTAGATGTGGGATTGTCCATTGAGCAGATGCAATTACTCTTGACAGAAATCAATCAAACAACAATCAATCAAAATCCTGCATCTCCATCTAATGCCAAAGTGCTGGCTCCATTTTTTAACTACGCGATCGCCGTGAACTATGCCCGTAAACACAACTATGAACAGGCGCTCATATTTGCTAACCAAGTCCAAATAGAGGCAATTCCCGATCGCATCCTTGAAGACTATTACCACCCACAGGGCAAATCTTGGGCAGAGGATAATCGGGTGGCGGAGTTTAAACGAGAATCTCAAGCTCTCCTGCAAGAGCAGAAAGGACGGTGGCAACAACTAAGGCAATGGCAATTAGAAAACACACCAACTGCCCAATATCAAATTGCCGCCAGTTGGGCTGGCATTGGTGGCTGGAAAAATGGTTATCTGCCAATCTGGGGTGGTATCCGTGCCTATCTGTTACCCACAGACTGGAATTGTCAACGATGGTGGGTTTGCGATCGCAACCTTCGCCGTAATAGCGACATCCTAGCCGCCTATCAGGGGGGCAGCCAAAATGCGATCGCCCTTTCCCTCTATCAAAATTTGCTAGACAGCAACCAATTCCCTCCCGATCTGCGCGAAAAATCCCTTTATATGGTAGCGATGATCCTCCTAGAGCAGTGGGAAAGTCACACCTTCTCAGAAACTACTAGTATCCATCCCCCCGCAGGCGTGCAATCTAGTTCAAGCTTTCGTCAAACCTTGAAGCCGATTTTTTCTTACCTCGATTATCAAAATCTAGAAACCAACATTGCTCAAGACTATCAAAGACGCATTGACAGCATCATCACCGAACTGCAACTCAAGTTTCCCCAAAGTATTTATACCGATGACCTGCTGTTTTCCAGTTTCTTTCTCAGCGATCGCCGCACCTATCTAGAGCGACTATTAGCCAGCTATCCAAAGAGCGATCGGGCTGCCGAAGCAAAATTTCTCCTAAATCTCAAAAAGGCTCGATAAAAAATTGAGGGACTTTTGAAAGGCTTATTTTACAAGGTTTTCAAAAATCTCTCATATTCTGCTTGGCACCAACGGATGATCAGCGAGAATTCTTTCTAAACTATTGCGAGTTCTCTCAAAACGTGATAGAACGGAATCATGAGTTTATTTCCATCATAAGCAAAACCATGAGGAAAAAACTAATCAAAATCACAAACTATTATTAGCTTTTGGAATTTCCCAATATGACCATAGATTTACCTGTCGCACTACAGCCAGAGAGCTTTAGTGCTTCCTTGATTGCTTTGCAGACCCATTTGCAAGGTTTTCTCGCCGAATATGAAGACAAAGTGGCTCAGGCACGTACCCAACTGGCTCATGTCGAAGCATTGCTAGGAAGCTTGCCTAGTGGCGAACCTGCCCCCAAAGCCAAAAAGAAGGAAGTTGTCGTTCCCGTTGCCGCACCCGTTGCCGCACCCGTTGCCACACCCGTTACAGCACCCGTTGCCGCACCCATTGTTGCCATCCCTCCAGTGGTATCAGCAGAGGTGGCTCCCACTAGAGGTCGCAAACCAAAAGCTGTGGCCACTCCCTCCTTCGTTGCTGCTCCTGAGCCTGTCACTACTGGCAAAGGTAGAGGAAGAGGTCATCGCCGTGGTTCTTTGGCAATGCGTCCAGCCTATGAGGGGCTAACCCTAACAGAAGCGATCGAAAAGGTTTTGAAGGAAAGGCTTGGACAGGCGGTTAATGCTGATGATGTGGTTAATATCCTGTATGGAGAAGTTACTGAGCCAGTGTTTCGGATCGCAAAGGAAAGGGTGACAAAAAACCTTTCTAAGGGCAAGGGTGAAGGTATATGGAATCGTGTTCCTAGTCAATTGGGTTACTACACAATCTCCCTTGCAGATCTCAAGATTATTCCCACTTCAACGATCAAGCGTGGCAGGGCAGCTTCTGTAAAGACAGAAGCTAATAAGGCAGTCAAAGAGCCTAAAGCCCCCAAGGCTCCTAAAACTCCTAAGGCACTCAAGACTCCCAAGGAACCAAAGGTAACGGCTTCAGCACCTAAATATGTAACCGAACCTAAACCAACTAAAGCCTCTAAGGTGAATGCCCGTAAAGCTGAAGATGCCCCCAAATCTGAACAACCTAAGCGCTCTGGTCGGATGAGTTCATTGGTGATGCGCCCACTTTATCATGGTAATACGCTCACCGATGCGATCGAAAAAGTCCTGCAAGAACGCAAAGGTGAATTTGTGAATGCCGATAGTGTGGTCAAGGCTCTGTATGGCGATCTATCGATGGAAAACTTCCGTCAAGCTAAGGATCGCGTGACCAAGAATCTTTCCAAGGGCAAGCTAGATGGCAAGTGGGAGAGAGTTCCTAATCAGCTTGGCTATTACACTTTGTCGATGTCGGCAGTTAAAGCTTAGAAATCATCGCAGAGTACAAAGCGACCAAGCTATTTTATACTCTGCGATTGCAGTACTTTCTTAAAAAAGAGGGGCAGTGCGAAGCGCTGCCCCTCTTTTGGGGGAATTGAAAACCCAACTTTGCAAGGTTTTTTTAATCAAGAAATGGTTATGTCATTTATTAATTTGGTGTAATCTTGTGTATAATCATGATCGCAATATTTGGAGAGATGGCAGAGTGGTCGAATGCGTTCGACTTGAAATCGAATGTTGTGAAAGCAACCGAGGGTTCGAATCCCTCTCTCTCCGTAAAAAGCTTTAAAAGCGTGGCGCAAGCCACGCTTTTAAGGTTTTTGGATATTTATCTTTTTAGCTCACAAGCGTATCCTCACATTCTTGTGCATTGGTATGTGAAGGCGACTGTAAGCAATCATGGGCGGCAACGGGTATGGGGTTAGCAGAGATGGTATGTTGCTGCGGTGAGAGGTCATTATGAATTGGATATTTTTGCTTGAGCCATAGAAAGGCGCGGGGAACGACAAACCATAGTCCTACTAGTATCAAAGCGATGGTGCTTATCTTGACCACCCCTGAGACTAGGGACTCTAGGGGAATAAGTTTACCTGCATAGTAAGCAACACCAGTGGTGGCTAGTCCCCAGACTAATGCCCCTGAAGCATTAAAAAATAAGAATCTTGGGTAAGGCATTCCCGATAAACCTGCCATTGGTCCTGCAAAAATACGAAGGATGGCGACAAATCTGCCAAAAAAAACTGCGCGATCGCCACTTCCGCGAAATTTCTCCCTTGCCAGTTCAATCTCATCGCTGGGCATTCGGAATAGTTTACCAATTTTCTCTAAGGCAGCTAAACCACCCCAACGCCCTAGCCAGTAACCAAGGCTATCGCCCAAGATTGCCCCCGCAACTGCACATAGTAAAACCAGTGAATAGCGTAATTCGTCATTGCCAGCGAGAAAACCGCCAACTAGGGTGATGGTTTCACCTGGTAATGGGATGCCAGCATTTTCCAGCATAATGCCCAAAAATACGATCCAGTATCCATATTGCTGAATCCACTCTTGGATAGTGTCTAGTGAAAAGAACTCAAAGTTCATGAGTTATAGCTCAAAGTTTAATTGGTTAAACGATTTGTGAAAAATTGTTACTTTTTGTATCATTACATTATATAGCGTTTTTCGTTTTGTCTACGGCAAAATGAAAACTCAAAACCCCTGGACCAAGTTAAGGAATGACGTAGCCATTTTTAGTATGCAGTCATTTACAAGTTGACCGCGATCGCATTGACGGGGCAGGCGGTGACACATTGCTCACATACGACACAGCGCGATCGCAAAAAATTGAGTTGAAAGGTTTTAGGATCGAGGGTAAGGGATTCGGTGGGACATACTCCTGTGCATAAGCCACAGTCAACGCAGACCATATCATCAATGACAATTTCGCGACCATGTTGTGAAACCTCAATATCTTGCGATCGCATCCATTCCATCGCCTCTTCCAGTTGATCGATATCTCCTGATAGTTCTAGTACCATTTTGCCGACTTTATTGGGGGCGACTTGGGCGCGAATGATATTGGCGGCAATATTAAAATCCTTGGCGAGTCGATAGGTGATGGGGATACTAATTGCCCGTTTGGGAAAGGTGAGATTAATTCTTTTTTTCATGAGATAGGGGCTTCACAACAGGATGTCACCATAATGGGAGCGGCGGCAAATTATTTGGTTCTTAAAATTGTATCGCCATTACTGACCATTGAAGCGGGGGGAGGATAAAGAGCATTTTTGGAAAGCTGGGCTTTGCTAGGACTGCAAGAAGTCTTCCTCTCATTTCTTGGGTTAGATTTTAATTCAGGGCAAAAAGCTGTTAGACTGTCGATGAATTTTTACTGGCTGCACTGCATTTATCTACACATATGGGCAAGATATTTATTTCCGCAGGTCACAGTGGTTTTGAAGGAGTCTTTCGTGACCTGAACGATGGGGCAGGGGCAATGATGGAAGTTGCGGAGCTGATGGCAACAAGGGATTTGCTGATTGCGGAGTTGCGATCGCGGGGAATAGCGATCGCTGCACCTAGTGATGATTTAAATTTGCAGGAGGCGATCGACTGGATTAATCTGAGGGCAGGTCGCCAAGACATTGCGATTTTGCTTAATGTGGATGTGGTGAAAGTGCCAGAATTGCGCGGGGCAACTGCCTATTACATTACCCACAATGCTTTACGCAAACGTCAGGCAGAAATCATTACCAACGCCCTTACAAAACGGGTTCCCGAAATTGCCAATCGTGGGGCTAAGGCGGATACGATCGCCTGTCTGGGTAGCCTGAGTTTTTGTCGACAGGTTTCGATTCCTTCGGTTGTTTTGGAGCTAAATTTTGCGAATAGTGCATCTGAACGTTTATTAATGCAAACGCGGCGCAGAGACTATGTGATTGGGATTGCCGATGGTTTGCAATCATGGCTCCATGAAACTGCCACAACAATTCCTGTCTTCAGCCCCATGACTCAAGGCAATAAAATAATTACCTATCCAGAGACAAATATTAATCTCAATGGGCAGGGCTATCCTGAACGGGGGATTTTAGTTTCGGGTAATGTATTTGTGCCTGTGGATTTGGTTGATCGTTTGGGCTTCGATCCTAGCCAGATTCCTTTATCTTGTCGAATGCAATATCAAGGTATTGTCTATGTGCAGGCGATCGCTTTGCGTGAGTTAAATACTGCTGTTTCTTGGGATAGCGCCACCCGCACCCTCTATCTCAAAACGCTTTTTAAGGTTTTTGCGGGACAGATCGATCAGATTATGGGTTTGGGCAATGCGTCGGAAGTGCAACTGATGATGTTTCTCAAAAATAATAATGAGGTGTCCTTGATTAATTATGGCGAATTGCCGCTTTTATATCGTGAAGAGGCAGAAATTGAGGGGGTAAATCACGATGTGGCATTCTGTCAAATGTGTGTGGAAACTGACTTTTTGCGGTTTGGGAAGGGGATTGATCCCGCGCAAAACAATTTTGCAAACCTAGGAACAGCGATCGCGATCGCTAATGTGCTGGGGGCAAGCTTTGATAATCAACGCACGGGGGTGAGGGCGCATATCCAGCAACTCAAAGCCTATGCCTGTGCCGCGCCATTGTTTCAACCTGTGGTTGCACCGAGGTTTAATTTGATTGCGCGGGGAACTGCTCCCTATTTAAATCAGTTAACAGGACGGTGGGCGATCGATCCGCTTTATGATCGCAAAATTATCGCTCTCATCCGCCGCCTTTATGAATCCGCAGGTATTTTTTGATTTTTGCAGTCCAAGGGTCTATGCCGCCCACTAAGGGGACGGCATAAGCTTTTGATTTAAACAAAATCTGCGGTCTGTTGCCAATCGCCTGTGAAGACAAAACTGGATAGGGGCTGACGCACACGGGGCGTGGTTTCCTTTTCTTGCAGGTCAATGGGGAGATTACTAACTTCCCCTGCATAGCCGATCGCGATCGCTGCCATTGGTTTCGCCGTATCGGGAATATGGAAGGTGGCGATCGCTTTATCAGCATCAAAACCGCCCATTTGGTGCGCGAATAATCCAAGGGCGGTGGCTTGGCATACTAAATTTGCGGTGGCTTGCCCTGCATCATATTCGCCCCAAGCATTGGGCTTGCCATTGTGCTTAAAGTGCTTTTGGGCGATCGCCAAGATCAATACAGGAGCAGCCTGCGCCCAAGCCACGTTAAAGGGAACTAGGCAATCCAACATTTTTTGATAGTTGATCGTATCGTCTTTGGTTGCCACTATAAATACCCAAGGTTGATCATTAAAACAGGATGCTGACCATCGGGCGGCCTCAAATAATTGGGCTAGTTTTTCAGGTGCAACTAACTTGCTGTCAAAGGCGCGAGGACTCCAGCGATTTGCAAGTAGAGGATGGATGTCATGATCGGTGACTGCTGGCTTTTCCATATTTCTGAATTATTGAACTCGTGGTTTGTAAATGGCGAAATCATTGCTATTTTAACTAAGTTCCTGCTGCAAATATTCCACCACATTGGCGATCGCCACCAAGGTCGCTACTTTAGTTGCCCGATTGACGATTTCCACTTTGCCATCAGCGATCGCCTTGCCTGTGACCACGCGATAGGGAATACCAACCAAGTCAGCATCTTTGAACTTAACGCCAGCGCGTTCATCGCGATCATCTAGCAACACTTCAATTTTGGCAACTTGCAGAGCATGGTAAAGGCTTTCGGCAACTTCTATTTGCTTGGTGTCGGCGATATTGGGAACTGTCACGATCACATGGTAAGGGGCGATCGCCTTATTCCAAATGATGCCATCCTTATCATGGGACTGTTCCACTGCCGCTTGAGCAAGACGGGACACACCTAAGCCATAGCAACCCATTACCAAAGGAAGTTCTTCACCCTGTTCATTGGTGAAAGTGGCTTTCATTGCTTGGGAATATTTGGTTCCCAATTGGAAGATGTGACCAACTTCGATGCCTCTGGCGGTTTGCAGGATTTGCGTGGGATCGTGAAGAGCGCGATCGCCTGCCTGAGCTTTATCGAGATTGACCACCGTTGGCAATGGGAATTCCTTAGCCCAATTTGCACCGACAACGTGATAATCCGCTTCATTGGCTCCAGTTACGAAATTATGTAATTCGGCAACGGTGCGATCGGCTAGGCGTAAAAACTTGGGCGCAAAGTCCTTGACTTGATCGATATAACTATCGGCAAGATCGGGTGCAATGTAACCGAGAGGCAGTTGGGAATGCGCCCATTTTTGTTGCGATTCAGCATCGGCAACTTGCAGGTTAATCACCGCTTTGCCACCATAATTTGCCGCGACTTTAACCAATTCATTCTGCAACTTCACTTCATTGACATCGCGATCGCCACGAATGCTCACCAACACCAACACCGCCATCCCGTTGTCATAGGTGACTTGATAAAGAACCTGCTTCACAACTTGAGTGGGACTGCATTTCAGCATTTTGCACACCGACTCAATCGTATTAGCTTTGGGTGTATGCAATTTCTCAAATTTATCAAAATGGGAAGCAACGGCTTCAGGGGGAATTGATACCGCCTTTTCCACATTGGCGGCATATCTACCATCTTCAGTAAAGAGAATATCATCCTCTCCCGCTTCCGCTAGTACCATAAACTCTTGAGAACCCGAACCACCGATCGCCCCTGAATCTGCTTCCACTGCTCGAAATTTCAAACCGCAGCGATCGAACATTTTGCGATAGGCGCGATCCATGGCGTAGTAAGTTTCCTTAAGACTCTCTTCATTGACATGGAAAGAATAGCCATCCTTCATGATAAATTCGCGACCGCGCATCAATCCAAACCTTGGGCGAATTTCGTCACGGAACTTCGTTTGAATTTGATAGAGATGTTGGGGCAGTTGACGATAGGAACGGATTGCATCCCTCGCGATCGCCGTAATTACTTCCTCATGGGTGGGACCCAAACCCACCTCCCGATTAGCGCGATCGGTCATGGCAAACATGATCCCTTCGGCTTTGGTGTAAGTATCCCAACGTCCCGATTCTTGCCATAGCTCCGCAGGTTGCAACTGCGTCAATAGACATTCCTGCGCCCCCGTTGCATCCATCTCTTCACGCACGATCGCCGAAATCTTTTGCAAGACTCGCCACATCAAGGGCAAATAGGCATACAGACCTGAACCAATACGTCTGATATAACCCGCACGCAAAAGCAATTTGTGGCTTGGCAATTCGGCTTCGGCAGGATCTTCCCGCAGCGTAACCCAGAGCATTTGAGATAGGCGCATATTTCCGAGACGTTCTTTATTACATAGATAAATTCTGTATGTTGATTGTATCAGGTGATTGATGCAAACCTAAAAACCACAAGGCTAACCAAACAGGCAAAAACAGGCAAATGTAGACAAAAGCAGAGCTAGAGCGTAAATCTCCGCAGCGATCGCCAACCCCTATCTTTTAGTTTGGGACTGGGGTGGAGATTGAGGGATTATTCGGTGCATTGGGTTGCTTTTTGACTTTCATGTATGCCTCAACGGTTTGTACCGCTAATGGCGCAGCGATCGCGCTACCACCTCCACCTCCAGCATTTTCGGCAAAGGCTGTCACCACTATCTCAGGCTTCTCATATGGAGCATAGAGGGTAAACCAAGCATGGTTAGGACGTGGTGGATCTTCGGCTGTCCCCGATTTGCCCGCCATCGTGACATCTGCCACACTTAGAGATGAAGCTGTACCAAACTCAAAAACGGCTCTGAGGGATTTTTGGAGTGCAGCTAAATTTGTGGGCGAAATATTTAATGACTGTCGCCATTCCTTCGCATCATTATCCTCTAGCATGAGATGCGGTCTGATCTTAAAACCACCATTGGCGACACTGGCGGTCATCATCCCCACTTGCAACAAATTTGCCTGCACATCTCCCTGACCGATGGACATATTTACCGTATTGCCAATATACCAAGGTTCGCCGATCACCTTTTGTTTCCACGCAGGATCTGGCACAGTGCCTTTAGTTTCCTCAGCCTTTAACTCAATTCCTGAATATTCGCCATAGCCAAACTTATGAGACCATTCGGCTATGTTTTTTTCTCCGATCCGCATTCCCACCTGCCCAAAAAAGGTGTTGCTGCTATAGGCCATTGCTTCATAAAAGCCAATTGTGCCGAAGCCTGCTTTATTGTGATCCCAAAATTGGAAGCCGCCTAGATCTAAGTATGGATAGGTGGGCAGAACATCGTTAGGACTATAGGATTTGCTTTCCAGAGCCGCCGCCATGGTGACAACTTTGAAAGTACTGGCAGGCGGATAAACTTGCAGGACACGGTTCACAAAGGGGTGATCCTTTTCTTGCAACCGTTGCCATGCCGCTTCAGAAATTTTGCCTGAGAAGAGGTTGGGATCAAAGGCAGGATGGCTAACCATTGCCAAGATTTCGCCATTATTAGGGTTCATGGCGACAACTCCCCCTTGGCGATCGCCGAGAATATTTTCCACAGCTTTTTGCAGATCAAGGTCGATGGTAAGCTTCACGGCATTTCCTGCTAAGGGCGGTTTCTGACCTAGAATTCGCAACACCTTCCCAAAGGCATCCACCTCTACCTGCTGCCCTCCCCATTCGCCACGCAGCATTTTTTCAAAGGCATATTCTAGCCCTGCCTTGCCTAGTACATCGCCAGGACGATAGCCTTTTTCGCGCAGTTCTGGCAATTCTTCGGCGGTAATTTCGCCTGTATAGCCCAGTACATGGGCGGCGATGTCCCCATTGGGATAGTATCGGACTGCTTCTGGCTCTACCTGTACACCCGATAGCTCACGGCTATGCTCTAATAGTGCGGTCACGATCTTGGGACTAATGGCTGAGGAAACACGCACGAGATTTGGCGAGTTATAGCCTTCCTGCTCTAGTTTGGCAAGGATCGTTTGTGCGGGGATACCGATGACCTCGGATAGGCGTTGAATAATTGGCTGCCATTTTTCTTTGGGCTGGGCGATCGGCCAGAGATATACCACATGGGCAAGGCGGCTAGAGGCGAGAATATTGCCCTTGCGATCAAATAGGCGACCACGCTCTGGGGGTTTGGCAATCAGCCTGATGCGATTATTTTCGGCTAACTGTTGGTTGCGATCGCCCTCAATTAGTTGCAAGTAAAATAGTCTGCCCCCCAAAAGTCCTAGCAACACCACAACGCTTAGCAAAAATAAAATGGCTGCCCGCATTCCTTTGCCCATCGTGCGGGTGTTTTCTGTGGGATTAAAGGGGGAAGTTTGTCTTTGCGTAAAGGTCATGGCGCTAGGGGAAAGTTATATAAAGTTATTTAGTCGAGATTTTTCGCTAGAATGATATGGAATCCATTGTATGGCGATCATGAGTCTAGTTGATTTCATTGAGTGGCGGGCAAAGATGCAGACGATGGTAGAGCAGTTACCCAAAGGAGTTAAGAGGGCGTGATTGTGACACCTGTTCGTCCAATGGGGCGTAAGTGGAGAAATCTTAGTTTTAGTTCAACGCTCTATCTTGCCCCAGTACTAGATCTATTGGTAAGTGAAGCACCTTTGCTATGGCAGCCAGAGTTGCGTTTGGGGTTGCAAGAGGCTTTGGTGAATGCGGTAAAGCATGGCAACTCTCTAGATCCTTGTAAGCAGATTAACGTCAGTTTTACGAAACTCCACCAAGATTCTACCCAAATATATTGGTGGATCATTCAGGATCAGGGCAGCGATCGCCAAGACGATAGCCCTGAGCATCGCAAGAATGGTGATCCTACGCCTTGTCATGATCTGGAATGTGGTAGAGGTTTTTATATATTACGCAAAATTTTTGAGCAAGTCACTTGGGATTATGAGCGCCATCAATTGACCCTATGCAAGCGCATTGATCCTAAAGCCAAGCCACTCATAGATTAATATAAGAGATTAATATAAAAAATGGCTAAGCCATTTTTTTATTTGGTGTTACTTGATCTTGCTCATTGCTTCGGTGAGGTGAGTGGCGGCGGCTTGGACTGAGGCGATCGCCTTAGTATAGCCAAGACGGGTGGGACCAAGGACAGCGACAGTACCGATGGGCTGGCGATCGCAATGATAGCGACTGGAGATAAAGGTACAGTTTTGCATTGGCTCGATGGAGATCTCAGAACCGATGCTAATGCTGACAGCATGATCGGGGTTGTGGGACTGATCGGCAATCAATGACATCAGGGAGGCGCGATCAGCCTCTAGTAACTGCACAATATTTTGCACCTGTTGGAGATTAGAAAATTCAGGTTGACGCAATAGCTCCGTTAGCCCACTGATAAACATCTGCCCAAGGGCGGTGCGATCGCATAGTCCCATGAGTTGGTTTAAGGATTTCTGAAGTAGCAGAGCATATTGCTGAAATTGGCGATCAAGATCATCCCACTGTAAAGGACTACCAAGGGCAGTCCAATTGCGATCGCGCAGATGGGTATTTAAAAAGTTATTTAAGATGTTTAGCTCCCCTTCTAGAATTTCGGGCTTAATTTCGTGAGGTAGATCTATCGATAGTGATGCAGTGTAGTATGTGTCGCTGACAGCGATCGCCATGATCGTCTGGCAGTCTAGCATCACCAATTGCAGATGTTTGATCCGCATCATTTGCATATTTGGAGCCGTAATCACCGCAATGCAACCACTGAGGGTTGCCAAAAGCTGCGCCACATCACGAAAGATGCGATCGAGGTTGGATGGATTGAGGCGATCGCCCTGCAAAAAACAATGGGCATAGCGGTGAGCTTCACTGGCAGGGTCGATTAGCTCATCGACATAGACGCGGTAGCCTGAGTCAGAGGGAACGCGCCCTGCGGAGGTGTGGGGCTGATAGAGTAACCCACTGCGATCGAGAGTATGCAGCACTTGGCGGATCGTGGCAGGACTGATCCCGAAATCATATTCTGACACCAAAACTTTAGAGCCAACAGGTTCGGCAGTTTGGATATAGTGGTCAATGGTTGCCCAAAGGACTTTTTGTTCTCGATGGGTGAGTTGGGGTTTCATGGGGAAAGTAATCTAAAGTAAAAAGTAAAAAGTAAAAAGTAAAAAGTAAAAAGTGAAAAGTGAAAAGTAAAAAGTAAAAAGTAAAAGGTGAAAGATGAAAGGTGAAAAAAGGTGAAAAGTGAAAATGTATTAATTAAAGGAGTGGAAGAATAAATTGAAGTTAATATACTGAATTTATATATTGCTAAATTTAGTTGCTAAATGTTAAAAGCATAACTACTAGGATACTTAAATCTTGGGATAACATCTTGCCGCTTGATCTAGCTTGATCTAGATTTACGGGGTAATATGTCACGCTGGTATTGTTTCAAGGTTGTTGGTGAACAAATAAGACTCCGAAGTTAGGATCAATAGCCGGCTTGTTTTTGCAATTTTTATCCGATTTTTCGATTCAACAACTTTGAAACAGTACCATGTCTAGTTGTTCACCCAATAAATTTGTTAGGGGCTAGTATATTTTTAAGGCTTATGCAAAATAGCTGCAAAACAGCAAAAACTAGGGGCGGCTCATGAATTGCCCCTAGTCTAGAATCAGGTGAGTCCTATTTGCTAGAAGCTAGCTTGCAAACCAATCCTATAGGTTAAGCCTGGTTGATAAATGCGATTAGTCTTTTCATAGCTATTGTCAGTCAGATTTTCTAGATTCACAGTCAAGGCTAAATTTTTAGACAATGGAACCTTAGCACTAAAATCTAGGCTCAGATAGGCTGGCGAAAAGTCAGTAGCTCTCTGTCCTGCTGTGCCTTGAGCGAAAATAGCCCGTCGAGAGCCACTGTAATAGTTGAAAAATAGATTTGCCTGCCAGCCATTGGACTCATAGCTAACTCCTAACTTACCAACAGAGTAGGGAACTGTAGCTAGTTGTAATCCAACTTCAGAGGCAGTCCTACTGCTAGCAATCTTGGCATCGGTGTAAGTGTAATTGACAAATGATGAGAACTCTGGAGAGATTTTCCATTTAATTCCAGCCTCAACTCCGTTGGTGTTTACCTGTCCCACATTCTCCCATCGTCCTGCGATGATGCCAATGCGATCGCTTAGGCTACTACCAAAATAGGTTAACTGAGCCACCACTGCATCTGCCACACTCAAATCGAAGCCAGCAGTATAGGCAACACCGCGCTCAGGTATGAGGTTGGGATTCGCCAGCCAGTTGTGGACTGTATCGAACACAAAAAGCTGATCTAACCCTGGATTGCGCTGAAGTACAGCAAAGCTATTGCGAAAAGCGAGTTCGGGCGTGATGTTCCATCTTGTGCCGATCGTGGGGTTGAGATAGCTGCCATAGTCGCTGGTGAAATTCTGGCGTAACCCTAGTTCCAATTGGAAATCATCGGTAATTTTCCATGCGTTTAGAGCAAAGAGTGCGACAAGGGAGCGATCGCGATTGACAGTGCCATTAAATCCCACAAGAGCAGGCAGGGAGCTAAGCACATCACCACGGATGGAGTCAGTTTTAACGTCAAATCCCCATGTGAGCTTGTTATTGGCAGCAAGTTGCCATTGATGCTCGACACGACCGCTTAAAGCCCTTGAGTCCAAAGCTCCACTCCGAAAAGCTGTTGCTCCTGTGGGACCGTAGGTGTTGAAAAAGTCCTGATTGAAAGCGATCGTGGTTTTTAAGATGGAATCATCACCTTCGCCCAATTTACTAGTTAAAGTTGCACCAATATTTAACAAATCATGATCGAGGCGATCGCGTTGGAGTGGGAACCCAAAGTAAAGCAATCCACGCCGACTTGCTGACTTATAAGCATCAATGCTAAAGGAATTACGGGCATTAATGGGAGCTTCGACACTGCCATAAAAATTATCAATGCGCGAGTCGCCATTGAAGAGTCTGCCATCAGTAGGATTGCGATTAGCTGCCCCAATCGGCACAGGATAATTATTGTCCGTTGAGAAGCGCTCGTAACCCAAGCGGAAGTTGACACCATCTAGAGTCCCGCCATAGCCAACACGATAGCGTTGATAGCCGTAAGAGCCTAATTCGACATTGGTAGTAGCTTTGAGTGGTTGTGGATCTTTTTTGGTAATTAAATTAATGACACCGCCAAAGGCTTCAGAACCGTAGAGGGTGGCGCTAGTGCCGCCCGTTAATTCCACGCGCTCGATCGCATCAACGGGGATACTATTGAGATCGGTTCCACCGTGATAGGTGCTAACATTGCTACCAAAGGATCTGCCATTAATTTGAAATGTGGATTGGTTAATGGAAAAACCACGCAAAAAAGTCCCTGTATGAATATCTGCACCAAAGCCATAGTCATTGATCGCAAAGCCTGGTAAGCTTCGCAACAGTTCCGCCGCAGTACTAGGATTTTGCTTCTGGATCTCTTCTTTAGGAACGACATATGCGGGGGCAGAGGTGGGGATAAAAGGAGACTTCTTTCCTGTTACTTCAATTTCAATTTCATCACTATCAGGTTCAATTTGAGCAACAGTTTCGGGCTTTGTCGTATGACTAGAGTTTAAGTTGGGTTGCAATAAACTAGCACTTTGTTGGGAAGCCTGCGATCTCAATTCGCCAACGGTCAAAATATGATTGTTATCTGCTTCTAAAGTTGGATCTGCTTTCGCAAGTTCCGCTAGACTAAAAACAGACAGAGCAAAGCTAGGTGCTAAAAATAGCAACTTTATAGATTTCATAGCGATCTCAACTCCTCACAAATTTAGCTACTAGGATCAAAAGCCCTAGAGAGCTGCAAATTAAAAACCCTATTGTTTGATATTGGCAATAGAAATGTCAAAAGACAGGGTGTCAAATAAGTGCATTTTGACTCAGGGCAGCTATTTTTTAGTAGCGATCGCCATTTTTACGCCCTCAATGTTACGAATGCGATCCATGACCGCGATCGCTTTGCCGTGGGAAACATTTTCATCGGCATTAATCACCACAATATTTTGTTTCTCTTTACTCATTAGCGATCGCACCTGCGCCTCTAATTGCTCTAAAGCGATCGATTGACGATTTAAAAAGAGATTGCCTTGAGCATCTAAGGTTACGACAACTTTATTTTGAGTTTGGGTTTTGGTAGTTGCAGCTTGAGGCAAGCTGACGGGTAAACCTTCAGTGCGATTGAGAACGAGGGTTGCGGTAATAAAAAAAGTCAGAATCGCAAACACCACATCGATCATGGGAATGATGTTAATTTGAAAAGGAACTTCAGGTTCTTCAGGGAGTTGCATAATCTTCTTTTAATCTTCTTTTAATCTTATTTTTGCAAACGATGTTCTGGCTCATAATAATAACGGCGGTAGAGTAGTTCCAACTGACCGCCATATTCTTGAATGAGTGCAATTTCCTGCTGATAAAATCCGCGAAATGTGTTAGCAAAAACCAATGTAAAAATTGCAACCACTAGTCCTGCTGCGGTGGAAACTAAAGCTTCACTAATTCCTGCTGTAACGTTGGTGGTACGACTACCGCCAACATCCCCCAAAGTCAGTGAAGCAAAGGAAGTAATTAATCCCAGCACTGTACCTAGTAATCCTAGCAGGGGTGCAAGACTAATAATTGTTTCAAAGGCAGTATTAAAGCGTTTGAGAATTGGTACTTCTGCCTGCGCTTCACTTTCTAGAGCCAGCCGAAACTCTTCGGGATTGGGATACTCTAGTTCCATTGCTGCTAAAAAAATACGAGCGATCGGAAAGTGCAAATTATTTCTTAGTCTGAATAGAGCCGTTTGACGATCGCTTGTATAGATATTCAGAATATCCCTCACCAAACGTCTTTGCTTATGTTTAATTGACCACCAAAATTTGATGCGTTCAGACGCAAGGGCTGCTGCTACAATCGAAAAGGCGCTTAGAGGATACATGACAATCCCCCCCGCAACAAAAATTTTTCCAATATCCATACGTTAAGACTAATAAAAGTGCGCTCAGTTGTAAACTTTGGTTTTTATTGCAATGTAAAGCATTGAAGCTATACCAATTCCCAAAAGTGTGATGACTTTTTTGGGCATTAATCACCATATCGCTTTTTTTGACGCAAAGAAAGTTTGACAGCCTGTCAAACTTGACAGTCTCTAAGCAAAACCCTACATTACAAGCATCACTAGTTTTTCATTATGAATGTCAACAAAGAAAAGCCAGAAATGTCTAACTGCTCTGCCAATAATCTTGCAAATCAACAGCGCGATCGCGAATGGAAAGCACTTCAGATCTTCTTAGCAGTAAGTATCCCTTGTTCCATTGCTTTTCATGTTGTCACATTATCCGCACTACCACAGTTAGGGAGACTTATTGGTGGCTCTTCCAATGGGCAAATAGAGGAATCGCTAGATTGGCAAATTGTTGAAATTGAGGATACTAATGAGCCTGTAGAGACTGATCTACAAACTAAGCAGGAGACATCGCCAGAGGTTGCTGATAGCCTGCGGGAAGCGATCGCCTATGCACCTGTTGCTAATCTTGATCATCCTAGTCAATCTTCGCAAAATGTAGGTAATCTTGCATCTACAGATATCGATCAATCGTTAGACAGCAAAAATCTTGCTGAAGCAGCAAAAGATATTGTCACCGATCCGAGCAAGGTTTTGTCTAGCGCTAATTCTAGTCCGATCAAAGTTGCACCTAATATGCAAAATTTATTTACAGGCCAAGGTTTGGGCAGCTTGACTCCCAATGGCAATAGCAAAAAAAACACAGGAACAGGGCTAGGTAAAACAGGCGATCGCACTGATGGAAGTGCTTCTAGCAATACTTTAGGCAAAATCGGCGCTCCCTTTGGTTTACCAACAGGAAATCCCAACTCCACTAACACAACTAATACGACTAACACAACTAATACTGCTCCTAACCCTGCAAACCCCACTCATAACTCGTCTGGCAAGCAAAGAATTCGTTGTCAAAGCTGTGCAAAGCCTGAATATCCAGTTAATGCCAAAGAGCGTGGTCTAGAAGGTGAAGCCAAGGTTGCTGTTGATGTTGATGCCAACGGCAATGTTATTAATGTGCGTTTAATTAACTCTAGCGGACATCCTGAACTAGATGAAGCAGCAAAACAAGCTGCTAGGAACTGGAAATTTGATCCTTCCCAAAGTGGCAAAGCCGCAATCCCTGCCAAAATCAATTTTCAAATTGAAAACTCAGATTATGCAAGGAGAAATCAGGAGCAAAGAAGGGTGGAACAAGAGCAAGCCGAGCAGAGACGATCTGAACAGCAGGAAAATAAGCCCAATAATTCCAGTAATACTGCCCCAATCAATAATCCTGTAGACTCTGTACAAGATGCAGCCACTCAGACATCTCAGCCGCCAAAAGCTCCTAACCCTGAAGTTGTCGGAGATCCGATCGCTTCGCCTGAACTGATTAAACCTGTGACCATTCCAAATAACTCTCCCAATACTGTTCCTCAAGAATCTTTACAGAATGCCCCCATAGTTAATCCACCAGTTTCCCCAGCACCAGTTGAAACCCCGACAGTAATTCCTAGAACTCCATCTATCCCAGCTACTGAGCCAACTGACTTACAAAGTCAGTAAACTAAAAACTGTCAAAGTCGAGTAAAAATTAGCAAGCTTCAGATTCTAAAACATAGCGCAAGGTTGATAGCCCCTTTTTAATTTGGCGAGAAATCGTTACCGCGCTTACGCCAAACATCTTGGCAACTTCCACCTGTGGCAGGTCTTCGATAAATACGAACTCGACAATTTCCCTAGTGCGCTGCTCTAATTTGCCTAGAGCCTGTTGCAACCTTAATTTATCATCCTGATGCAAAACTTGATTGCTCTTAGGATCAGCAACCAAGTCACCAATGGATGCAGAATCTAATTCCTCAGCACGAACGGGAGCATCTAGACTCAAGGGGGCGCGATTTTGGCAAGCTAGTTTTGTCTCTTGCCATTCCTCAAGGGTGACACCTAATGCCTGCGCTACTTCCCTCGCAGATGGTTCTCGCTGTAAGGTGTTACGGAGTTTTTGCATCACCTTGATTGATTGCTGTTGCAGTTCAAGGCATCGACGGGGAATGCGTACCGATGTACTCTTGTCTCTCATGTAATGTTGAATTTCGCCGCGAATGTAGCGCACGGCAAAGGAGCTAAAGGCATAACCACGATTTAGTTCAAAGCGATCAACCGCGCCAATTAGCCCGATCGCCCCCACTTGCAATAGATCCTCATAAAGTTCTGATTGGCGATCTGCCCAAAAGCGGACTTCTTTTTTAATCAGTCCAATATTCAATTTGACAATGCGATCGCGTAGATAGACTGACCGCATTGGCGAAGGGGACTGATGATATTGCTTGAGTAGTTCGAGGGTTGTGGTTTTATCGGCAACCGAAAACTCGCGCACTTTCAACTCTTGTACTTTAGAAGTCTCGCTAATCTCTGAGAAATGGGTTGCCGTAGTCATGGTTCTGCCCTGAACTAATCAAGTTATTTGTTAGGTTTAGTTAATGATTTGCATGGCTTTTGCATTCAATGTAATTAGATTAGGCGTTTAGGCAGCGATCGTCACCTTTTAGTCTGTTAGGAATTGTCTGGGTTTGGATATGCCTAACAATAAAAAACACCTAACAGGCTGTTAGGTGTTTTCGGTTTAGAGAGAGTCTGCGCTTAGTGCGGACTATTTCTAAGCGGATTGTTCTTCAAGCTGCTCTTTGTGCAGCCAGATCACAGGGGTAGGGACTTTGCCAAACTTGATCTGTACATATTCGCCGCGCAGGTCAGTTACTTCTCCCCATGTTTCAAAAATATAGGATGACCAGCGCGTATCATTTGCCATTGCTTCAGGACTATTTTCTAGCTTCTCCCGAATTGCCTTGACCATTGTGCCTTTTTTGAGTGCCATAGTTTTAATGCCAAATTAATGCCAAATATTGAGTGCTAGTAAGAATTGTAAAGGATTAGCAGACCGATTGATATTTCTGTAGCGCGGTCATCCTGACCGCTTTCGGGGAAATGAACTCTTTGCCTAATAAATTTACCTATAATTTGCCTAATAAATTTACCTAATAAATCGGTAAGGTAAATCGGAAACAACTGCCTTCTTTGCCGATCGCATCATCGACCCAGATGTGACCATAATGGGCGGTGATAATACGGCGACAGAGGGATAAGCCAATGCCATAGCCATCGGCTTGGTGATCCCGCTCAAGGCGATAGCGCTCATCAAAAATGCGATCGCGTAACTCCGCAGGAATGCCAGGACCATTGTCGGTAATGCTCACCTCAATTTTTTGGGAGGTGCGGTGCATGACTGTCACCTCAATTTTGCCGCCTTCGGGGGTGTATTTGGTGGCATTGCTCAAAAGATTGATTAAAACCTGCCGAATTTTTTCTTGATCGATATAAACGGCGGGTAAATCGGTGGGAATATCCCTAATTAATTTTTGATGCTTGCTTTCTAAACATTTATTTAGATAAAAATCACTAATTACGCTGTGGCAAAGCTGATCGAATTGAATTTTTTGACGCTGAGTCCGAAATTGTGCGTTTGCCCCGCGCCCCGCTTCGAGGATGTCGGTAATCATGCTATCTGCCTCCTTTGCCTTAGTACGGGCGTGTTTTAGGAGCCTTGCTGCTATTTGGGGATCGATCTTATCGGCACTTTTTTCGATGGTATCGATCGCCAACAAAATTGCGGTAAGCGGGTTGCGTAAGTCATGGGCAAGCATGGCTAACACCCGATCTTTAAAGCGGATCTGTTCCTCTATTTCTGACTTTTCTTGAGTCAGTCGAAATACCTCATCGGCAAGGTGGGCAACCGCATTCATATATTCGATATTTTGAGCAAGCTCTGGCGGATGGCTATGGGTTTGCTCAAGTACCTGTTGCTTCCATGTATCCCAGCAAGTTTCTAGCTGCTTCAGGATATTCTTGCCAGCGATGGTTTGACGGGGCAAGGGCGATAGTTTGAGTAAGGCAGGGGACATGACCACTTTAAAAAGTTCAGCTAATTGCGGTTGACTAGCCACATTGATGATTTGCAGCTCAGAACGACAGTCTTTTTCTTGCTGCAAAAATGCCTCTACCTCCTTGACAAGATCTTTAGCTTTGGGGCGATCGTCAATGAAGAGTAAAAGTTGTAAGGTTGATTCAGGTAATGTTGGAATAGTCCTCATGGGTTTGCGGACTCGCAACGATTTTGGCTAGACAGTGTTTGAGAAATTTTTTAAGACATTCTTAATAATTATATAAGTGTTCCTATGAATTTACCGCAACAGCGTTGGCAGATTTGCACCGCGCAACCTGAATTAGCACAGGAAATCGCTGATGTAACAGGTCTTTCCCCTATAATGGCACAGGTTTTGCTTAATCGCGGTATTAATACCCCTGAAGCCGCCCATATCTTCCTTGATCCTGAGTTAGAGGAGTTTCCCTCTGCTATTCAAGCTTTTCCTGATTTATTAAAAAGTGTCGATCGCATCGAAATGGCGATCAAAAATGGCGATCGCATAACGATTTGCGGTGATTATGATGTGGATGGCATGACTAGCACCGCTTTGTTGATTCGCACCCTACGATTGCTAGGGGCAAGGGTCGAATATGAAATTCCTAGTCGGATGACGGAGGGTTATGGCATTAATCCGCGCATTGTCCAAGATTGTCATGAGCGTGATGTGAAATTAATTATCACGGTGGATAATGGCATCGCGGCATATGAGGCGATCGCCCTTGCCGAATCCTTAAGTATTTCCGTAATTGTCACCGATCACCACGAAGTCCCCGAAGACCTTAGCAAGCTGCCCCCTGCCACAGCCATCCTCAATCCTAAATACCAAGTCGATCCCGATTCCCCTTACTTCACGATCGCGGGTGTTGGCGTTGCCTATATTTTGGCTTTGGAGCTAAGCGATCGCTTTGGCAAACGGGCAGAATTAGAGCAACCGCTTTTAGAATTATTCACACTCGGTACAATTGCCGATCTGGCATCCTTAACGGGCATTAACCGCCGCTTAGTTAAAAAAGGCTTGCGGTTACTCTCGCAGTCCAAAGTAATTGGGATTATTGCGCTGATTAATGAATCGGGCATTAGCAAGGATAAACAAGTGGGGATGAAACCAGAGGCGATCGGCTTTGGTTTGGGACCAAGAATTAATGCGATCGGGCGCATTGGCAATCCTCAAACCATTATTGATCTATTAACCTGTGATGAAATGGGAGAGGCGATCGCCTTGGCGCAGGAATGTGAGTCTACAAATAAAAAGCGGCAGGAGCTTTGCAAAGATATTGAACAAGAGGCGATCGCCTATATGACTAAAAGAAAGTCTGAGGGGTTTGATATTAAACAAGAACGGGTTTTGGTAATCGTGGATCGGGAAGTGCAGGATACTCTCTATCCTTGAAGTGTTTTAGAGGCTGTTTGAAAAGTTTTGATCCCCCTAAATCCCCATAAAAAAGGGGGACTTTTTTAATATGTACCCATCCTTTCGTAAGGGGCTGGGGGGAGCAATCGACATTTTTAGCGAATGTCTAGATTTCTCAAACAGACTCTAAACGATCGCTTACAAAAAAAGCTCGTGAAACAAGCTAATGGCTAGAATCGTGAATTTTTCTTGCTTGTTAATCAAGAAGAAAGCGAATATTGGTAAACTTGTGTATATAGAAATACATACCCATATCAAGCCCATATATAGCCTAGCTCCAGAGTCTTCTTGTTATGGCCCTTAAATGGCTAACTCAGCGATCGCGTATAGATGACATCCCATTGCAATGGTTGGTAGTGATGCCATTGGGGGTGCAAATTATTGGGTCGGTGGGACTGCTAAATCCTTTATGCAACTATTTCTGGACGGTTTGCATTTGTGGGATCATGCTAATTTTATCGATAGTTTTTGCAATTGTCGCAACCCGTTGGATTAATGAGACAATCAAGCATATTGAAATTTCCCTCAAAAAATCAGAGCAGAAGTACAAGCTTCTTTTTGAAAGTTTGCCCATCGGTATTTCTGTAACTGATTCTGAAGGGAACCTGATTGAAGGCAATACCGCTTCTGAGGCGATCCTCACAGTACCGAATCAAGAACTAATAGAGCGCACCTATGATTCCCCTGCATGGCAAATTATTCGCTTTGATGGTTCGCCTATGCCCACCAGCGAATATGCCAGCGTCAGGGCTTTAAAGGAAAATCGAGAGATCGATAATGTCAAGATGGGACTGCTTGATGTTAGTGGCAATGTGCGATGGTTGAGTGTTAGTGCGGCTCCTATTCCTTTAAAAGGATATGGAGTGGCGATCGCCTATGTGGATATCAGCGATCTTAAACATACTGAAGAAGCATTGCGTCAAAGTGAAGCATTACTGAATTCTTTTTTAGAGAATGCACCAACACCAATTTGTATCAAAGATTTGGAAGGAACATATTTATCCATCAATAACGAATTTGCCTATTGGATGCAGATGCCTAAAGAGGAGATTATAGGCAAGAAAGATCAAGATTTTTTCCCCTATGAAGTAATCCGAAGATTGCGAAGCATGGAAAAACAGGCGATTTTTGAGGAGATTTCTATCAGTTTTGAAGAAACTGTACAGTTACCTGATGGAACACATACCTTCATCATGACCAAGTTTCCAATCGTTAATGATCAAAATAAAGTTCAGACTCTAGCAGGGATTTATCTAGATATTAGCGATCGCAAACGTGCCGAACTAGATCTAGCTTACAACAACGATCTTCGGGAAGAAATTTATAATGGCTCGGCTGATGCGATTTTTTTAGTTGATCCCTTTAGTATGTTGACCTTTGACTGCAATCGCCGTGCTGTGAATATGTTTGAAGCAGATCGCAAAGAGGAACTTATCGGCATTGAAGGGCAAACTTTGCAGAAGTGCAAGTTTACCGAAGCGCAAATCAAATCAATTCATGGGGATATTGAACAATTTGGATATTGGAGTCAAGAAGTAGAATACATTACCAAAAAAGGGAATCATTTCTGGGGAAATTTGGCGGCTAAGCCCATCGCAGTTGCGGGAAAAGAGATGAATTTGGTAAGAGTGACAGATATTAGCGATCGCAAAAAAGCAGATTTAGCCCTCGCGCAAACACAAGCAGAATTGAGGCGCGTCAATTTGGAATTGCAAAAGTTAGTTAACCTCGATGGACTCACCCAAATTGCTAATCGGCGATGCTTTGATGAACGGATTATGTATGAATGGCAAAGGCTACATCGGGAGCAGCGACCCTTATCATTGCTCATGTTTGATGTCGATTATTTCAAACGCTATAACGATTGCTATGGACATCAACTTGGAGATGACTGTCTCATCAAAATTGCTCAAGCTGTGGAGCTTTTGCTATGTCGGGCTACGGATCTAGTGGCGCGATATGGCGGTGAAGAGTTTATTGTGATTTTGCCCAATACTAATATTGAAGGGGCGATCGCTGTTGCTGAACGGATTCATGCGGCGATCGCTGATTTAAAAATTCCGCATCAATGTTCAGATGTGAAGGATTTTGTCAGCGTTAGTATGGGGATCGTGTCGGATATTCCCAACCTTGAGCGATCGCCTTGCGTTTTAATCAACCAAGCCGACCAAGCTCTCTATCATGCAAAACAGAAGGGAAGGAATCAGTCAGTGGTTTTTACGATTTAGGGTGATTATAATACTGTTAAGACTTACACATTAGCCCTAGTTCTCCAATGATAGTTGTCCTTGGGGAGAATATCGGTACATAAAATTTTATTCGTGCAAGGATTTTTCTAGTTTTTATACTAATCCCTGAAATAACTACCTAAAAATATGCTGTTAGTAGAAACCGAAACCCCAATCAAAACAACGTTAAACACATGGATTAGCGCTCCTTGGACAGAATTTGTGGCGATCGCCGATGCGCCAGATAGCGACAAACGCAAAAGCTACTATTACAACCACCAGATGAGATTTGAAGATATGTCCACAGGTTCCGATCATGCCAAAGTCCACATGATCATCATTATGGCTGTGGGACTATTTGCCGCCATGCAAGGCATCCCAATCAATGGGCATGACGGCTGCTCATATCGTAAAACAGGGAAAACCGAATTTCAGCCCGATGCCTCCTATTACATTGGTGACAATGCCGATGCGATCGCATGGGGAACGCGCATCATTGACCTCGATATCTATCCCTTACCCGATCTCGTCATCGAAATATCGGACACCACTTTCAACGATGACCTCGGCACAAAACGCCTGCAATACGAAGAACTAGGTATCAAAGAATATTGGATCGTCAATGTCCAAACTATGAAAATCTACGCCTTTGCGATCGCCCCAGATGGTGGCAGTCATCATATTCGCCAATCCTTAGTGCTGTCTGGACTAAAATTAGAAATATTAGAACAGGCACTCGAACGTAGTCGCCAAGCCAATCAATCTGCCGTCACCGCATGGCTCATGCAGCAATATGGAAATACAGTCAGCTAACTTTGAATTTTTGCACCAGCATGATCCGCAATTGGTAAAGCTTGCTGCCCTCGCTGAACAGTTTTTCCATAGCGACAGCAACACCTGCATCATCAAGCTGCGCCAATATGCCGAACGCCTTGCCAAAATCATCGCCGCCAATACGGGGCTGTACCAATCCTCAGACGAACCACAGGCGGAATTGCTCAAACGCCTCAAACTTGAAGGCATCATTTCTAGTGAAGTCGCCGATCTCTTCCATGCCATCCGCATCGCAGGTAACAAAGCTGTCCATAACTCCCGCAATACCGACAGCCGCGAAGCCCTCACCCTCCTCAAAAATGCGCGACAATTGGGCATCTGGTTTCATCGCACCTTTAAGGACAGAAATTTTAAAGCGGGAGCCTTTGTGCCACCTGTTGCGCCCATCGATGCCACAGCCGAACTGCAAGCGGAAATTGAGAGACTGCAAGCGATCGCCCTTGATAGTCAGTCGGCTGCTGAACGATCGCGCCTCGAAATAGCCCAAAAAGAGAGCGCCCTGATGTCTGCCGAAGCCAAAGCCCGTCAAGCTGAAGCCGAAAAGCAACTGTGGGAACAAATGGCGATCGAAACGGAACAAAAACTGGCACAGCAAATTACCAATCTCACCGTCACTCCCAAGCAAACTGCCGAAATCGTTAAACGGTCGGAAATCGCTGCCCAAAGTATTGATCTCGATGAAGACCAAACCCGTCAGATTATCGATCAAAAATTACGCGATCGGGGTTGGGAAGTGGATAGCCAAAACCTGCGCTATAGCCAAGGTGTGCGTCCCTCCAAGGGCAAAAATATCGCCATTGCCGAATATCCCACCCGTGATGGTATTGCTGACTATGCCCTATTCATCGGCTTGCGCTGTGTCGCCATGATCGAAGCCAAGCGGCGGCGCAAAAATGTGGCAGGGGCGATCGCACAGGCGGAACGGTATGCGAGAGGGTATAGCCCAGAAGTTCCCTTCGTATTCGCTACCAATGGGCGCGGCTATCTCAAACAACTGGAAACCGCAAGTGGTATTTGGTTTCGCGATCGCCGCAAATCCACCAATCACAGCCGAGCGCTAGTTGACTTTTATACTCCCGAAGGTTTGGAAGCACTCTTGGCAATGGATCGGGAAACTGCCCATGAGAAGTTAAAAAATACCAGTTTCAATTTTGGCTTTGATCTCTATCCACACCAACGCGCCGCCATTGAGAAGATTGAAGCGGCTCTCGAAAAAGATCAGCGATCGATGCTGGTGGCAATGGCAACAGGCACTGGCAAAACCAAACTAGCGATCGCTCTGTTATATCGTTTACTGTCTGCCCAACGCTTTCGCCGTGTCTGTTTTGTTGTCGATCGCAGCGCCCTCGGCAACCAAACCGCCGATGAATTTACATCGACTAAAGTTGTGAGTATGAGAACCTTTGCTGATATTTTTGGTATCAAGGGCTTAAAGGATATCGATCCCGAATCAGAGACGAAGGTGCATATCTGCACAATTCAAGGCTTAGTCAAGCGCATTCTCTATGCCAAAGAAAATGGCGATATTCCACCGATTGATCAATATGATTTGATTTTGATTGATGAATGTCATCGTGGCTATCTGCTCGATCGCGAGATGTCCGATAGTGAGTTAAGCTTCCGCAATCAAGATGACTACATCTCCAAGTATCGCCGCGTTTTAGAACATTTTGATGCTGTCAAAATCGGCTTAACTGCCACTCCTGCCCTGCATACTAAAGCGATCTTTGGTGAACCAATTTATACCTATGGCTATCGTGAAGCCGTCATCGATGGCATTCTCATCGACCATGAGCCACCGATCCAGATTCGTACCAAACTCAGCGAACTTGGGATTAGTTTTGCCGCTAATGAAGAAATCTCGCGTTACAACACGGTTACAGGCGCGATCGATCTCAGCAACACGCCCGATGAGCTAAATTTTGATGTGGAGAAGTTTAATAAACAGGTCATTACAGAATCCTTTAACCAAGCGATCGCCCTCGAACTTACTGCCCGTATTGACCCACTCATAGACGAGAAAACTCTCATCTTTGCTGCAAATGATCATCATGCTGATATAGTCGTGCAATGCCTCAAACGTGCTATGCAAGGACGTTATGAAGAATTAGAAAATGATGCCATTCAAAAATTAACAGGCTCAGTCGATGGCGTTCAAGGCAAAATTCGCGCTTTCCGTAATGATTCCTTACCACGCATTGCCGTTACCGTTGATCTACTCACCACAGGGATAGACGTTCCCAAAATCTGTAACCTTGTCTTTTTGCGTCGCGTCAATAGCCGCATTCTCTATGAACAGATGATCGGCAGAGCCACAAGGCGCTGTAATGAGATTGGCAAACAGGTATTCAAAATCTATGATGCTGTCGATATTTACAAACAAATGCAAGAAGTCAGCGCCATGAAACCCGTGATCGTTAATCCGCAAATCAGCCTAGAGCAGCTATTTGATGAATTGATACAGGTCGGTGATCCGCAGCACCAAGCCGAAATTCGCGATCAAATTCTGGTCAAAATGCGCCAAAAAATTACCAGAATGGGCGATCGCGCTAAGGAAAATTACGAAACCCAAAGTGGGGAAACTCCTGCTAGTAGTCTCGCTAATTTCAAAACGATGACTACTGCCGAAATGATCGAATGGGTGCGATCGCGTCCCTATCTTGGCAAAATTTGGGAATGGAAGCCCACTTATGAAGGTACTTGGATTCCTATTTCCGAACATGAAGATGAAGTTATTTCCGTTACTCGTGGCTATGGTGAAGGCAAAAAACCGCAAGATTTTTTAGATAGCTTTACCGATTATGTCCGCAATAACGTTAATCAAATCGCCGCCCTCACCGTCGTTTTGCAGCGTCCCCGCGAGTTGACCCGCTCCCAGTTGCGAGAATTGCGCCGCGAACTCGATCTCAAGGGCTATTCTGATGTTTATTTACAGCAAGCATGGCGCGATACTAAAAATGAAGATATAGCGGCTTCGATCATTGGTTTTGTCCGTCAAGCAGCGATCGGCGATCCCCTCATGCCCTATGAAGATCGCGTCAGATCGGCAGTTACAAGGATTCTGAAAAGGCAACCATGGACAGAAAAACAGCGTAAATGGTTAGAGCGGATTAGAGATCAAATTATTAAAGAAGTAGTAGTCGATCGCGAGGCATTCGATCAAGGGAGTTTTCAACGGGATGGCGGATTTAAAAACATTAATCGTGCTTTTGAAGGACAATTAGAGCAGATTTTAGGCGATATCAACGAGGAAATATGGTTAAAGCAAGCTTGAGTAAGCATAATGGCAGTAATGGCGATAGCACAAATGGGAATATCACCCGTGATATTGTCGCGAAACTCTGGAATCTCTGTAATATTCTCCGCGATGATGGCATTACCTATAACGAATATGTCACCGAGTTGACCTATCTGCTATTCCTGAAAATGCTTGCCGAAACAGGCAAAGAAAGCCGCCTTCCTGAAAACTATCGCTGGCAAGATCTTGACGATCGCCAAGGTTTGGAACAATTAGAATTTTACAAACAGCTATTGCTAGATTTGGGTTCACCGAAGAAAGTGAATGACGCAGTGGTACTAGCCATCTTTACCGATGCTCAAACCAAACTCCGCAAACCCACTAATCTCAAAGCGATCACCGATGCGATCGATGCCCTTGATTGGTTTTCCGCCCGTGAAGAAGGGTTGGGCAACCTGTATGAAGGCTTGTTAGAAAAAAATGCTGCCGAAAAGAAATCGGGTGCAGGGCAGTATTTCACGCCTAGACCTTTGATCGATGCGATCGTCAGACTGATCAAGCCCCAAGCAGGGGAAGTTATCCAAGATCCCGCCGCAGGTACAGCAGGTTTCTTAGTCGCCGCCGATCATTACATCAAAGCCCAGACTGATGATTTTTACCAACTCAGTAGCAAAGCTCAAGAATTCCAAATTTGCCAAGCCTTTCGCGGACTAGAATTAGTTCCCGATACCCATCGCCTTTGCCTGATGAACTTGATGCTGCATGGCATCGAAAGCCCCGTTGATTGCGGCGATAGCCTCTCCCCCGATGGCGAAACCCTTGGCAAAGCTGATGTGATCCTCACTAATCCTCCCTTCGGCACAAAAAAAGGCGGTGGTCGTCCCACCCGCAATGACTTCTCGATTACTGCCGAAACTTCTAATAAACAACTTGCCTTTGTCGAGCATATCTATCGCGCCCTCAAACCCAATGGCAGAGCCGCCGTAGTCTTACCTGACAACGTTCTCTTTGAAGATAATACAGGCAAAAAGTTAAGACAGCAGCTAATGGAACTCTGCGATCTGCATACGATTTTGCGATTGCCCACTGGCATTTTTTATGCTCAAGGCGTGAAAACTAATGTGCTATTTTTTACACGCGGTAAGAGCGATCGCGGCAACACCAAAGCCGTGTGGGTGTACGATATGCGAGCCAATACCAACACCTTCGGCAAAACCCGCCAACTCACCCTCGCTGATTTTGCCGAATTTGAAGCCGCCTTTGGTGAAGATCCCTATGGGAAGTCACCACGCATCGATCAAGGTGAAGAAGGGCGATTCCGTTGCTTTACTCGCGAACAAATTAGCGATCGCAATGACAATCTGGATATTGCATGGCTGCGCGACACTAGCGATGATCCTGAAGATGAAATGACGGAGCCAGAAGAAATTGCGGCGGCGATCGCCACTCATTTAAAAAATGCACTAGCGGCGATCGATGGGTTGATAGAGGAGTTAAACTAATCAAAAATTCTGTAGGGTGCATTAGCTTAGCGTAACGCACCCTATTTATCTACTAGGCGATCGCTTATGATGTTTGAATGTAAAGTACGGAATTTGATGAGGTATCATGAACAACAATAACGGTTTTAAATTTGATAGTTCATCTTTTAGTGTTGTTGGTTTAAAGGATGATGATAGTGAAGATAAAGGCTATTGGTTGCTCAAAAGTCCTTCCGAAAGGTTGATAGCATTGGAACATCTAAGACAGGTAATGTATGGCTATGATCCAAATACCACAAGACTTCAAAGAGTTTTTGAGATTGCTAAATTTCCATCAAGTTGATTACTTATTGATTGGTGGATATGCTGTTGGCTATTATGGATTTGTAAGGGCAACTGGTGATATGGATGTTTGGGTTAGGATTAGCCCAGATAATGCTACAAGTATTGTAAATGCTCTCATTGAGTTTGGTTTTGCAGTTCCAGAGTTATCACCCGAACTATTTCTTAAAGAAGAGCAAATAATTCGTATGGGTGTGCCACCATTAAGGTTAGAAATTTTAACTACTATTTCAGGAGTTGCATTTGATGAATGTTTTGAAAATCGTTTGGTAGTTCAAATCGATGATCTGAGTATAAATACGATTAATTTGCAAGACTTAAAGCGGAATAAACTATCTAGTGGGAGGCTTAAAGATTTGCTGGATTTAGAGAATTTACCCTAGGTCTTGTGAAGAGCGATCAGCTCTTCTGCTGATTATCTAAATTACAGGCGATCGCTTATGATGTTTGAATGTAAGGCGCGGAGGTTGAAAACAAATGACAATTCGTGAAATGACTGCGGTTAAGCTGTTTCAGTTGCCAGATGAAATTTTAAAAGAGGTTGATAGTTTTATTGACTTTATGATCATGAGGCATCAGTTAGAGGTTAAGTCTAGTAATCTCTCTGATGGTGTTGCTCCAAAATGGCAACAGTGGTTTGATGAGGTCGATCGCCTTGAGTTGATACCGCATGAGCCTGTTAATGAGTATCAAGAGGCGATATTAGATAAGTATCGTAATCAAGGATTAGATTTATGATCTTGTAGGATGCTAGCGTTATGCTTTGCTTAGTCGATCGTAAACAGTCTCAACATATTGCTTACAGAGATTTGGTTTTGCGTCTCAATAAGCCTCTGACTACAACTTGGTGTTGTTTGACTGAAGCCATGTATTTAGCTTACAAGCGTGGTGGATGGGTTGCCCAAAAACAATTAGGGAAGATGCTTTTGAACAACGATCTATTCATCTATGAAGTTAAACAGCAAGATTCTGTTCGCATTTTAGAGTTAATGGAACGTTATCATGATCGCCCTATGGACTTGGCTGATGCTACTTTGGTCTTAGCGGCTGAGAATCTAGGTTATAGGCAAATTTTGACTACTGATTCTGATTTTTTGTTTTACCTTATTCATGATGCAGATAGTTTTGATGTAATTAATCCTCTGTAGCAGTAAAATATAGCGACTGAATCGCTTGTTTGTAAATTTAAAATGCAATGGCTGTAAGGGTAGAGCATTTGCGGATAAGGGTTTGAATGAGTTTGAGAGATTTTGGCGCAATTGCTCAACCTCTACGTCTCTGGATCTAACAATGAGAGTCTAGTCTATGTCTAAACGTTCAGATCGCTTATGATGTTTGAATGTAAGGCACGGAGGTTAAAAACAAATGACAACGATTGATATGTTACGCGATCGCCTTTTGGAAAAGTTAGAGAATCTTGAATCTGACAAGTTAAATTCTGTGATTGATTTTGTGGATTTTTTGATATTTCAACAAAATACTAATCGTATTCATGTAAAGCCTAAAACAATAGAAAATCGTGCAGCTTTGGTTGAAGATATGAAGCAGCTATTTAGAGAAACTCAGGCTTTGCCTGGTGTCAGTGAAATTACGGATGAAGAGATTGCTGAAGAAATCGCAGCTTATAGGCGAGGCGAATGATTAGAGTTGCTGATTATCTCATTACGGGCGATCGCGATTTTGAGGCATTTAATGGGGCGCAGGGTACGATGGTTGTGACTGCATCTAGGTTTTTAGGGTTGTTTGTAAAGTAAAATATAGCGACTGAATCGCTTGTTTGTAAATTTAAGATGCAATGGCTGTAGGGGTAGAGCATTCCTGCCGCGATTTGCTAATTTACAGATAACTTTAATTCGGGAATGCTCTACCCTAAACCTCTAACATTTATCCCAAATTTCGCTGCCGCAGTCATAATTTCTGGGCGATCGGCGTTAAGGGTTGAGCATTTGCGGATAAGGGTTTGAATGAGTTTGAGAGATTTTGGCGCAATTGCCCAATCCCTACTGTTTTTGTCTTATGCTAAGGTTTGTTTGTTAAATTGAGGTTGGGTTATGAGTGATGGTTTACCGATGGATAAGGAATCTATAATCAAGTGTTTGCGGCAAAATTTGGAATATTTACGCCAGAATTTTTATATTAGGAGATTGGCTCTGTTTGGGTCGTTTGCGCGTGGGAATGCGAATTTGTTTAGTGATGTGGATTTGGTGGTTGAGTTTGATCGCCCGATTGGTTTGCGGTTTATGGAGTTGTGTGATTACCTTGAGGAGTGTTTGGGGCGTAGGGTGGATGTGCTGACTTTGACGGGTGTACAGCATATTCGCAATCCTAATGTATCGCGTAGTATCCTTGAGAGTCTGGTCTATGTCTAAACGTTCAGATCGTGAACTTCTATCTGATATGTTAGAGTCTATCCGTAGAGTTGAGATGTATATTGAGCAAGTCAGTTATCAGGAGTTTGTTAATGATCTTAAAACTCAAGATGCTGTGATTAGGGCTTTGGAAATTTTGGGTGAGGCGAGTAAGGGCATTTCTCCAAAAATAAAAGAGCGTTTTCCTGATGTTCCTTGGAGGTTTATGGCTGGGATGAGGGATAAGTTAATTCATGAATATTTTGGTGTGAACTTAGATATTGTGTGGGAGGTTGCGACTGATAGTTTGCCTGAGGTGTTTTTGCAGATTGAGTATATTTTAAGTAATGAGGTTGGGTTATGAGTGATGATTTGCCGATGGGGTGGGTTAAATGCAATTTAGAAGATATTTCTAATCTAATTACAAAAGGAACAACACCAACAACTTTAGGATTTCAATTTCTTGATATTGGAATTAGATTTATAAAAATTGAAAACATAAAAAACAAGCAAATTATTAGAAGTTCAATTTCTTCCTTTATTTCTAAAGAAGCTAATGAAACACTGAAAAGATCTCAGCTAGAAGAAAATGATATCCTCTTTTCTATTGCAGGTACTATTGGTGAAACTTGTTTAGTTAAACAAGATGATATCCCAGCAAATACAAATCAGGCTGTTGCAATAATCAGGGGAACTAATTTTTATTGCATTCCTCAATTTCTTTTATATCAACTCTCTTCTGAATCTATTAAGTTGTTACGCGAAAAAGCTCGTGGTGGAGCTATGAATAACATTTCTTTAGGAGATTTGCGAACAACACAAATAAATCTCCCGCCACTTAATGAACAACGGCGGATTGTGGATAAATTGGATCGGATAGGCGATCGCCAGCGATCGGCGCGTAATGAGCTAAACCACATCCCCAAACTAATTGCGCGTTACAAACAAGCTGTTTTAGCTGCTGCTTGCTCTGGTAAATTAACAGAAGATTGGCGAGAGACTAACAATATTTCATTCAATTGGGGAAGAGTCAAAATGGCTGAAATTGGATACTTAGGACGCGGAAAATCTAAACATCGCCCAAGAAATGATTCTCGTTTGTATGGCGGTATTTATCCATTTATTCAAACTGGAGATATTGCACAATCAAACGGAAGAATAGAAAATCATTCACAAACTTATAGTGAATTTGGTCTTAGTCAGAGTAAATTGTGGGAAGCAGGTACAGTTTGTATAACAATTGCTGCAAATATTGGAGATACTGCCATTCTGTCTTATCCCGCTTGTTTTCCCGATAGTGTCGTAGGATTCGTATGCGATGATAAAAAATGTTTACCAGAGTTTTTTAAATGGTCGATTGACATGATCAGTGAAGATCTTGAATCTTTTGCTCCTGCGACTGCTCAAAAAAATATTAATTTAGCTATTTTGAACGATATTGAATTATTTTGTCCGCCACTTGAAGAACAAAAAGAAATTGTTCGGCGGGTTGAAGAGATGTTTGAGAAAATTGATCGGATGGAAAGAGAATATCAACAAGCGGCGAAACTTTGCGATCGCTTAGAACAGGCAACATTGGCAAAGGCATTTCGGGGCGAACTTGTACCGCAAGACCCTGACGATGAGCCAGCATCGGTACTGTTGGAACAAGTAAAAAGGGAAAGGTCAAAAGGAAAAATTAAGAAATAGGAGGAATATTAGAGAGGACTAAAGCTTTGCCAACGCCAGAGGATATTTTATTAATTATTGAAGTTGCCGATCGCGCGATCGCCTATAGCCTAGCTACTTAAAAACGCCTTTATATTCGGATGTAAAACCAGCCTCTGTAAGCAAAAGGATTAGCAGTGCGGCGCATTGCTAATCCTTTGGTTGTGATGTATCTATTTTTGCAGGGTATGTACTAGTCAAAGTCTTGATTGACCTACAAATTTAAAATCCCTGTAGCGATGACATACTGCCTGCTTTGGGTGAAAATTTGTCCGTCAATCAGGACAAAGCCTCAATAGGTCGAATCTAGTCACGCTTGAAAGATTCTAGCCAACTGCGAATTTGGTCAGAGGCAACATCGCGCCCACCTAAACCAAAGGCTAAGGCGATCGCCACCGCGATCGCGCCCGTGATTAGACCAAAGGCAAGGTCAACAATATTACTAGCAACGCCGATCTGCTTGAGAGCCATCGCCGAGATCAAAGCAATGATCGAAATGCGGGCGGTATGACCGAGAATCCTTGCTTGGCGACTGCCAGAACTAGCAATCAAACCATAGGCAAGGTTAGCCAAATACAAGCCGATCGCAAAGACGATTACGCCACTCAACACGCGCCCCGATATTTCTAGGACACCAAAAACAATGCGAGTAAGCGCCGCAATTTGTAGCACATCGGTGGCAGTAGCGATCGCCACTAACATAATGCCAATTAAGACAACAATGCCCACCAGTTGCGATGGGGTGAGTTTGGGTAAAGTCGCTAGAGATTCAGCATTATCACTATCACTGGCTTGATCGCTAGTCTGTTCAGTGCCAGCGATCGCGGGTAAACCGAGCCAAGTCAAAATATTGTCAAAACCAAGACTAGTTAAAATATTGGTGACAATATCTCTGGCAAATTGGGCAAAGAAATAAGCCACAACTACAATCAAACTTGCCACAAAGATCTGTGGTAAATATTTGAGGGCTTGATCGAGCATTGCAGTCGCAGGACGGGATACCGCCGCGATTTCTAGGGCTTCAAGAGAAGCGATCGCCGTAGGGATCAAAATCAAAATATAGGCAACCATCCCCAATAGTTGAGACAGGGACTGTCCACCATTATCTTGACTAGAGCGAAACTGAGGCAAAAGGCGATCAGCACCTGCGGTGGTCAAAAGATTAGTAAGGATGCGGCGCACAGTTTGGGCAATTAGCCAACCAACTGCACCAATCAAAACAGCTTTCAGGATTTTGGGTAGAGCGCTTAGCAATTGATTAACTAAGTTTTGCAAAGGCTGTAGGGCTTGCTGCAAACCGAGCGCATCTAAAATTAGGGGTAAAAACAGCAGCAAAATAAACCAGTACAAAGCATTGGCTAGGGTTTCACTGAGTGGCACTGTATCCGTGCCATCGTCTAGCTGCTGTCCGAGTCGCGCATCAAGATTAGCCGATCGCATTGAGCGTGATACTAATAACTTGCTAACCGTAGCAATGCCCCAAGCGATCGCAGATAACAGAACTGCCCCAAACAACTTGGGAATAAAAGTGGTGATTTGCGCCAAGAAGCCATTAAGAGGTGCGGCAACTGCATCTAGTTGGAGAAACTGAAAAAACCCAACAAGAGTAAACAGCAAAATAATCCAAAATATAGCTGTCGCAATCCATTTCTCGATCGGCACTGGGTTTGTATTCCCCTGCCCCGATAGCCAAGCCGCAATTTTATTGTCGATGGTGGTGCGCTTGAGTATCCCCTGCACAAAGCTTGATAGGACAATTGCCACGAGCCAGCCGCCAACCAAGATGGCGATCGCTGTCAGCAATTTGACTAAAGGGCTATCGGCACTAAGACTGAGGTTTGCTGGGACTTGTCCCAAAGGGCTAATCGCAAGATCCAGCCAGAGTCTAGACATTTCGTTGTACTCCAAATGCAACATGGTAAGAACAAAGCTAAAGCTAATTTAGTTTTGCTCTCACCATAGTACAAGCCATTTTCAGCATTGAGAAGTATTGTAATGCTTGATCACAATGCTGGTGTATATCCTAAAACTCGATCCCCGCCTGTGCCTTTACCCCCTGTTCCCGAAAAGGATGCTTGACTAGTTCCATTCTGGTTACAAGATCGGCAAACTCGATCAGAGATGCAGGAGCGCCGCGCCCAGTCAAGATCACATGGGAATCGTCTGGCTTAGTCCTCAATCCTGCAATCACGGTTTCCACATCCAGATAGCCCAGCTTTAGAGCAATATTTACCTCATCCAGCAATATTAATTTGTATGCAGGATTTTGAATATAACTTAGCCCCAATGCCCATGCCTCCTGAGTTTTAGCAATGTCGCGATCGCGGTCTTGCGTGTCCCATGTAAAGCCTTCACCGAGGGCATGAAAAACTAACTGCTCTGACCATGCTCCAAAAATCTTCTTTTCGGCTGGTTCCCAAGCGCCCTTAATAAACTGCACGATCGCCACCTTATAACCATGCCCTAGCGATCGTAGCACCATCCCCAGCGCCGCCGTAGTTTTACCCTTGCCATCACCAGTATTGACGATCACCAACCCCTTTGTGATCTGGCGATCGGCTATACGCTGTTGCTGCACTTCTTGACGGCGCTGCATTTTAGCGCGATGTTGCTCAGCAGTCAGTTCCATTATTGCTCTCCTAAAATTATCCTAAATTATATTTAGCTGTAGTCAGTCAGTACAAGTTAAAACTCCAGAAGTGAGAGACGGCGCGAAGCACCGTCTCTCACTTCCAAATTTGGTATAACTTGCTTATTGATTATCAGCACGATTGCAGTATATTTAGCCTTACAGCCATTGCCCCTCAAATGGATTACAGGGAAATTTTTGAAAACGGGACTTTGCAACACTTTCAAAATCTCTCTGAATATTATTTTGATGGCAAAGCGCTGTAATACTTGCCTTAACCTTTAATTAGCTGGCTATGTTTAAAAAAATATTCTCCTTTGGCTTGCTTGTGTTTGTGCCGATCTCAGTCATCGCTCATTTTCTAGAATGGAGTCCTTCGGCTGTGTTTGTGACTTCAGCGATCGCCATTCTGCCCCTAGCAGGCTGGCTAAGTACTGCCACCGAAGAAATATCGGTAGTTTTGGGACCATCGTGGGGGGGGCTACTCAATGCCACCTTTGGCAATGCCACCGAATTAATCATTGCGATCGTTGCCCTAAATGCAGGCTTTACGGGCGTAGTTAAGGCAAGTATCACAGGCTCAATTATTGGTAATTTGCTCCTTGTCATGGGTTTAGCCATGTTTCTCGGTGGACTTCGTTACAAAGAGCAAGAGTTTCAACCAACTATGGCGAGGCTAAATGCTTCCGTCATGAACTTAGCCGTAATTTCGATTCTGCTGCCCACAGCCGCCAACTTTACCACCGTTGGCATCAGTGAAGAAATCTTACAAAATTTATCGCTCGCCGTAGCGATCGTGCTGATATTGGTCTATTGCCTAACCCTGCTATTTTCCATGAAAACCCATGCCTATCTTTATGATGTTGGTGTATCTGAGGCAGATGATGCTGAATCCGAGTCAGGGCATCCCCAAAAAATCAATCTCAAGCTATGGATTAGTGTACTATTGGCAGTAACGCTGCTCGTGGCGCTAGAGTCGGAGCTTTTAGTAGGGACGCTAGAAGAAGCAACAGCCCAACTTGGACTTACAGAGTTATTCACAGGGGTGATTTTGTTACCCATCATTGGCAATGCTGCCGAACATACAACCGCCGTTACTGTTGCCATGAAAAATAAAATGGAGCTTTCGGTGTCGGTTGCGGTGGGCTCAAGTATGCAGATTGCCCTATTTGTTGCCCCTCTACTAGTAATCGTGGGTTGGTTTATTGGTCAGCCGATGGACTTAAATTTTCAGCCCTTTGAGTTAGTTGCGGTAGCCGTAGCCGTTTTAATCACCAATTCCATCAGTTCCGATGGGCGTTCTAACTGGCTAGAAGGTTCATTACTCATGGCAACCTATGCAATTTTAGGCTTTGCCTTTTATTTCCAACCTGCTTAGGAATAAAAATTTATCAAAACCAAAAAGTGCTGGAAAGGGCAAAGCCCATTCCAGCACTTTTTAGTTTTAATTGCACAGGTTTAGGGCGGGGTGCAAAATGGATTACAACCCTCATTGTAAGCATAATCCATGAACTGCCCCTACTCCTTACAGCCTATTGAGGCTTTGATGGGTGCAGAGAAAATTTTCTGGAAGCGACACTTTGCAGCGTTTTCAAAAAACTGTCGGGGTTTCAAGTCTATGGGTTGCCCTATGTTGCTGAATTTAAGTTTTAATTCATTAAAGTGTGGCACTGCTTCTATGAATTGGGGTAGGTGGGTTTGTAGCGGTATATGAATTATGTAAACTAAGTTTATATAATTCATATATTAAGTAGGAACATGATAAATATTTAAAGTATTTTGATCCCCTTTTGACATCATGCAGTGATAAATTAGAATCCATCAGTTTAGGTAAACCCTATTCATGTTACTGGCTAATTAATTAAAAAACTGTGTGGATTAATGGATACAGAAGGGATAGTCGAACTCATTATCAGTAAGTGCGATCGCTGTGGGGTAAAACTTGATCATCTAGATAAGCAATTGTTAAAGGGATCTTTGGAAGGATTGACAGTCGAGGCAACCTATAGAAGGTACGCACTGCATAATTCATGTACGCTTGGCTATCTCAAAACTAACCGATCGCCCAAATTCTGGAAAAAGTTGGGCATTGTTTTTCAAGATCTAGGCATAGTCACATCGGCAGATCGTTTGGGTCGTTCCAATATTTGGAGCTATATTTTCTTGCTAATGGAAAATAAGAACAAAGATATTCATCAAATTGGCAATCAAATTGGTGTACCTAACCCAGAGGATACAAAAAATCAACAACCTGCCACCCCGATTTCAGAACCGCCCTCCCGCGAACAGCAGCAACAGTCAACACAGTCATCACCAATGCTGCTTGCTCATGGAGAGTTGCCTAAGCTCTTGGAATTTTATGGGCGCGAAGACCAACTAAGGCAGTTAGAAAAATGGATTTTGACTGATCGAAGTCGGGTGGTGGCAATTATCGGTATTGGCGGTGTGGGCAAAAAGTCCCTTGCCCACAAATTTATTGAAGAGATTCAAAAAAAGCTGCCCTGCTTGGAGCCGAAGAGTTCTAATGATCCCATCGATCCAAATGCTTTCTCCAATATTGTTTGGCGATCGCTGCGTCACGCACCCCCAATTCAGGAATTATTGAGTGATCTGATATCAGAAATTAGTGACCATAGGATCACTCCTATGAACAATATTGATCGCGGCATTAGTCAATTAATTTCGCTTTTGCGATCGCAACGTTGTTTATTAATTCTTGATGATTGGGAAGTGCTGCTAGACAGTACGCGGACAGGCATATATCAAAAAGAATATAGCGACTATAGCGAATTGCTAAGGCAACTAGGCACAAATGATCATCAAAGTAGCTGCATTGTGATCAGTCGAGAGATGCCCATCGAAATTGTGGAAAAGGAAAGGTTGACGGCTCCTATCTATCGCATCCTTCGCCTAAAGGGACTAACTATGCAGGCCGCTAGTAAACTTTTGATCGCTAGGGGTTTTGCTGCCAATACACCGCAACTAAGCGATCTCGCCCAACATTATCAAGGACATCCCTTTGCCCTGCAAATTGTCGCCAATATTGTGCGCGAACAGTTTAACGGCAATATTGCTGACTTTCTGAGGCTTAGCACCCTTGTGATTGATGATGCCCTCAGTCAGTTGTTAGATGAGCAATGTCAAAGTTTGGCAAAGGCGGAATTGGAGATTATCTATTGGTTGGCGATCGCCTCGCGCCCTGTCACCCAACAGCAACTGAGCAACTGGTTATGTGCCGAAAATCCCCACTCTTCCACAATTAATGCTTTGGAGTCTCTGCGGCGGCGATCGCTTTTGCAGGTGGTTGATCCCTCTGACATCGTGGTGATGGAGCGATCGACCGATGATTTAGAAATCACGTCCCAAAATCATTACACCCTAGAGCCAGTGGTGCGGAAATATATTTCCAATCGATTTATTCAAGAATTTTGCCAAAATATGAACGATCTGATTGCCACTCAACGCCTATCCCAATCGGGATTGGTTAGCAGTCACCATCTTGTACAATCCGAATCGCCAGAAGAGTTTCAGATAATCCAAAGACATCTATTTTTAGAACGGATTGTTGCAAATCTGGCGCGGCAATGGGTGAGCCAAGATGTCTTAAAAGTCAACTGTCAAGCGATTCTAGAACTATTTGCGAAGAGTACCATCATGATCAAAGGCTATGGAAGCGACAATCTTGCCTTATTAATGGATGTCATAGCCGAATAGATTGGGATTAGCACTATCCATCTTTAAATCCGCTAAGCCATATTCTGCCCACCGCCTTGTCACCATATCGGCAATCTCAGGATCGCTCTCTAAAGGATCTCCCCAATCGCGATCGGTTTCAGGATAGATTTTCGTGGTAGCATCAATGCCCATTCTGCCGCCCAGACCTTCCTTCTCACAGGCAAAGTCTAGGGAGTCAAAGGGATTATCGGGGAGAATAAAGACATCGCGGCTAGGGTCTACCTTAGAACTGAGCGCCCAGACCACCATGCGCGGATCGCGGATATTAATCGTATGGTCAACCACAATCACAAACTTAGTATAGGTGAATTGCGGTAACGCACTCCAAAAAGCCAACGCCGCCCGCCTTGCCTGACCTGGATATGCCTTCTTAATGGAAATAATTGCTGCTTTGTAAGATAGGGCTTCCATTGGTAAAAAGAAGTCGGTAATCTCCGAAACCTGTTGCCGCAGAATCGGCGTATAAATACGATTGAGGGCGATCGCCATCATTGCTTCCTCCTTGGGAGGCAAGCCACTAAAGGTGGTCAAATAGATGGGATCTTTGCGATGTGTCATGCAATGGAATCTTAGTAATGGCGCTTGATCATTAATGCCGCCGTAATAGCCCATATGATCGCCAAAAGGTCCGTCAGTGGCGACTTCGCCTGGGGTAATTGTACCTTCGAGAATATATTCTGCCATCGCTGGCACTTCTAGATCAAGGGTCTTGCACTTGGTAAGTTGCACTCCCGCGTTGCCATAGAGTCCTGCAAAAATCCATTCTGATAAATCCACAGGAATTGGGGTCGCCGCCGCCATAATTAGTACAGGGTCAACCCCGATCGCGATCGCAATTTCTAACTTCTTCCCCGCCTCTGCCGCCTTGCGTAAATGTCTCGCGCCACCGCGCACCGATAGCCACTGCACCGTCATCGTATTTTTGGACTGTTGCTGCAACCGATAAACCCCCACATTGGGAATGCCATTTTCCACATCCTTAGTAATTACCAATGCCAGAGTCACAGCCCGTCCGCCATCCTTGGGATAGGGGCGCAGGATCGGAATTTGATCAAGATCGACCGCATCGCCATTTAGCACCACCTCTTGACAGGGCGGATTGAAGAGCATTTTTTGCGGACGTGACTTGACCACATCAAATAGAATTTTGCCAAAATCGATCGCCTGCGAAAGCTTTTTTGGTGGTTTTGGGCTTTGCAACTTGCCCAATTTTACGCCCAGTACTTCCAATTCCGATTGCTCGCGCATTCCCATTGCCCAGCAGACCCGTTCCACCGTGCCTAACAGGTTCACCGCCACAGGGGTTTGGTAGCCTTTCACATTCTCAAATAATAGGGCAGGACCGCCTGACTGCAATAAGCGATTACTAATCTCCGCAATTTCTAATTCGGGATCGACTAGGGCTTTGACGCGATGGAGTTGTTGACGTTCTTCGAGGAGGGCAATAAATGAGCGCAGATCACGGGACATAGAAATAAATCAAGCTAAGGCATTGAATCAAGAGTTGCTCAAATATTGTATCCTATGCCAATTTCTAAAGGTATTTACCGTAGTACTAAGAACAACTGCCTATAATGTTAACTGTATTTTTAACTGTATTTTGTGATCAAGAATCGTGAGCTTATGCTGTCCTTTTTGAGTCGTGGATTGATCCGTGGGGTTGCCGCCGCGATCGCCGTGGTAATCTTTAGCCATATACCCCTCAGTATGCCTTTGAGCCTGCCTTGGCAGACAAACTTTTTGCCTTCTTTGCCCTTGAGCGATCGGGCATTAGCCGAGTCAACTAGCCCAATTGCCAAAGCCGTACCCAATGTACCCATAGCGCCCGATGCCCTTACGGGCAATGTGGTTAAAACTGTGCTAGATAATGGGCTGACGGTATTGACTAAGGAGGTTAATACTGCCCCTGTGGTGACGGCGCAGATCTGGTATCGGGTCGGCTCTCGCAATGAGGCGGCAGGCATCACAGGTATTTCCCACCAACTCGAACATTTGCTGTTTAAAGGCACAAGCGATCGCCCGATTCAATTTGGTCGCCTATTTAGCGCCCTTGGCAGTAATTCCAATGCTTTTACCAGCTATGACATGACCGCCTATTTCGGCACAGTTGCCAGTGACAAGCTAGAGGCAATGCTGATGCTAGAGGCGGATCGCATGGTAAACACGGTGGCAGGGGAAAACGAACTCAAGAGTGAGCGCACCGTTGTTTTATCAGAGCTAGATGGCGGCAACAATAGCCCAGGCACGCGCCTCTATCGAGAAGTGATGTTAGCGGCATACCCTGACAATAGTTACGGCTGGCCCGTCATCGGCTATCGCCCTGATGTGGAAAATTACACCGTTGAGGATATTCAAAACTATTACCGCACCTTTTATCGTCCCGACAATGCCACTTTGGTAATTGTTGGTAACTTTGAAACGGCAGCAACCCTGAAAAAAGTTAAAGAAATTTTCGGGGCGATCGCTGCTCCCGCTAAGCCCAAAACCTTGATCACTGCCGAGGCACAAAGCCGCAAGCCCCCTAGACCAGAGCCGAAATCTACTAAAGAACCCATTCGCCTCAAAGAGCCAGGTAGTGTGCCATTTTTGCAAGCGGTCTATCCCAACTTGCCCAAGATTAACGATCCTGATGTGCCAGCTCTGGAGGTGATGGACAGCATTTTGACCGCAGGGCGCAGTTCTCGCTTCAATCAGTCTTTAGTCGAAACTGGCTTGGCAACAGGTGTAAGCGGCAGTTTGTCCTCAATGATTGGTACTGGTTGGTATTTTGTCAGCGCCACCCCGACCGAGGGCAAATCCCTTGATGAGCTAGATCGACTCATCCTGCAAGAAATTGCGAAGATTCAGACTCAGCCTGTCACCCAAGCAGAACTCGATCGCGCCAAAATTAATATGCGTTCCAGTTACATTTTGGGCAATCGGGATATTAGCTCACAAGCAATCCAAATAGGATATAACCAAACCGTTGCCCAAGACTATCGCTATAGCGATCGCTATTTGCAAGCGGTGGCAAAGGTGACGATCGCCGATGTGCAGCGCGTTGCTCAGAAATATTTACAAAGCGATCGGCGTGTAGTTGGTTACTTTGAGCCATCGGTGATTACCGCCAATGCTGGCACAACCCCCAGCAATGCCCATGCCGAAACCACCTTTACCCCTAGCAAGCCCGTCGATCCTGCCGAAGTTGCCCAATATCTGCCCCCCAGTGCCTTGACCGCCCAAGCCCTTGTTCCTCCTCAAGTAAAGCCTGATCGCTTCACCTTGAGTAATGGTATTAAGGTCTTGCTACTCAGCGATCGCAGCACCCCCACAATTACCCTAGTCGGTGAACTGAATGCAGGTTCAGGCTTCGATCAACCCGACAAAGCTGGGTTAGCCAGTATCACTGCCCAAAATATTACCAACGGCACAACCACCAAAGATGCCCTCACCCTAGCGGCGCGTCTAGAGGATCGGGGCGCAGGCTTAGGCTTTTCCGCAGGACGGGAGAGTGTGGGTATATCTGGCGTATCCCTGTCCGATGATCTACCAATTGTGATCGATCAAATGGCAGATTTACTGCAAAACGCCACATTTCCCGCCAAAGAATTTGATCTCAACCTCCAGCGCAATTTGCAATCTTTAAAATCGGAACTAGATAACCCTAGCTCCCTTGCTAGACGCATCTTCCAATCTACGATCTATCCCGCAGGACATCCCTTCAATGCCATGCGGACAGAAGATTCCCTTAAGTCGCTGACCCGTGAGGATTTAATCAACTTCTATAAAACCTACTATCGCCCCGATACCATGATTCTCACGATCATGGGCGATTTTGAGCCAGCCAAGGTCAAAGCCTTACTGGAAGAAAAACTTGGCAGTTGGCAAGCTCAGGGCAAGCCACCCCAATTTAATTTCCCGAAAATGGTGAATTTTGCCGCCACTAAGGAAAAACAATCCGCCCTAGCGGGTAAAACCCAGGCAATTACGATCATGGGTCATCCGAGTATTGCTAGAGCTGATCGCCAATATTATCCTGCCCTGCTATTAAACCAAGTCCTTGGTGGCGACACTCTCGCCAGTCGCCTTGGTACAGAAATACGCGATCGCCTCGGTCTCACCTATGGCATCTACAGTTTCTTCCAAGCGGGTCGCCCTCCCCAAGGGGCATTTATCGTGCAGATGCAAACCAGTGGCAAGGATCGCGATAAGGCGATCGCTGCAACAGTGGCACTATTACGGAATGTCAAAGAGAAGGGAATTACCGAATCAGAGTTTGCCTTTGCCAAAAAGAGCCTGATTAACAGCTTTGCTACCGATTTTGCCGATCCTGATAGTATCGCTAGTTCCTTACTCAGCGATGAAATTTACGGTCTGCCCGTTGGCGACTTTTATAAGTTTCCCGAACGGATTCAAGCTGTGACCTTAGAGCAGGTCAACCGCGCTGCCCAAGAGCTATTAAAACCCGATAATTTATTAATCGTGTCCGTAGTGCCTAAATAAAAACCAAATAAATAGGCAAAAGGGCATCGCTAAGCGATGCCCTTTTGCTTGATAAAATCAAAATTGAGATATCAAGTCCCATAAGTTAACCCAGATTGCTGTATGAAATATCGTATTTTTTTGGCGATCGCCCTGCTGGTTTTATTTCTCTTTCCTAGTCCCGCATGGTCAGCCAATCAAAGTCAAATTTTAGAATTGCAAACCACCAAAAGCTGTCAGTCCTGTGACCTCACAGGAGCATATTTGCCAGTGGCTCGACTCGACTATACTTACCTACTAGCAGCCGATCTCAGTCAAGCCAACCTCATGGGTGCAAGCATCACCTTTTCTAACCTCAGCCGTGCCAACCTCACCCAAGCGAACCTGAGCTATACCAAACTCCGCCGCACCAAGTTTTTATTAACCAATTTCTCTGACGCAATTCTCGACAAAGCCGATCTAACGGAAGCTGATCTCACTAGTGCCAACATTTCAGAATCACAATTAGTCAAGGCAAAGCTATGTAAAACCACGCTCCCCAATGGCATAAAATCAAATCGTGATTGCTAAAATGGAAGTTAAACCTGATTTATTGCCCGTATAAAAGTAGTGATATTGTGCCTGTTGAACTGCTAATAGGTCTTGAGGATACCTTAGATTCAAAGCAGACTTATCATGTGGCGGCTGTCACCTTTGCCAATGGTGGCGATAATATTGGTATTTATATTCCTCTATTTGCGAGTAGTAATGCCGCTAGTCGCTCAATTACGCTTGCTACTTTTTTTGTTCTGATTACAGTTTGGTGTTATGCCGCTAAAAGTATCATTAGTCATCCTGCGATCGCTAAATTCTTGACACAATACAGTGATGCGATCGTGCCTTTTGTCTTAATTGCTTTAGGTATTTACATCCTCTACGAGAGCGAAACCTATCAACTTCTCCCTTTCGTTAAGTCATGATTCTTCAGAAATTTCAATATTTTTGTCTGCAAGTTGTTCAATAAACATCTTCAAGCTAGGATTTTTGGGATAGAGATTCAATAAATCATCGTGATTGCGATATCTCTCAGTAATTTCTTGATAATAATCGTATTTTTTTCTAAAGCTGGGAACAGTTTTTTCCAAAATTTGACAACAGTTTTCTATTTCTTCACTTTTATCGTTAGAGGCTAATAACGGAAATAGCCAGCACTCTATTGAATGGACTGCGATCGCAAAAATAATTCGATGTCCATACTGACTATAAAATTCTTCTCCCATCTTCTGTTTAAATTTGCCTATTACTTTATCAATCAATTGTTGTGGAGAAAGTGGTTTGTCATCTTCACTATGAGAAACACCAAAGCTTTCAGACACATCAGTATCGACATGAATAATAATATACTTGTTAGCTAGAAAAGCTCGCTTTAATTTTTCTGGCTTACAGCTTTTGAATACTTTATCGTAATTAGATGACGCTTTAAAGCTTATAGGGCTAATCAGGTTAATATCAATTGTACTGTCATTAAAATATCCTATCAAAATACTATTAATGATAGGAAAATCGGTTATTCCTTCTACAATTGCTCCAAATGTGTACATATTAAAAATTTTTCGGTAATCCGCCAATGTAACCATTTATAAAAGCCTCTGAAAGAGGCACAATCTCACCATCATCTAAAGGATCTAAAGGAGCTATGCGCCTAGCTTGAGTATGACCTTCCATATTTCGATAAATTACAAAAAGACGCTGCTCATCATCGTTCAAATCCAGACCATCTAAGATAGCAGGATTATGTGTTGTGAATATAACTTGTTTATCATGTTTTTTTGCAAGTTCTACTAATTCTTGAATTAGTCTTGTGCATAGTTTGGGGTTTAGTGCATTTTCAATGTTGTCAATTGCAAAGAATTTAGGTGTATCGTCACTAACAAACAAAGCAAAGTAAAACATCAAAAATAAAAAGCCTTCATTAGAGCTTCTTTGATTAAAGTAAGGTAAATCTTTGTCTAAATACCTATCTTTAATTTGAATAGTTCTTTCTATATCGGAATCTTGATGTATTTTGAAATCATCAAACCAATCAATAAATTCAAGTCTTTGTTTAATCTCATTGATTCTTTCTGGAGTATTACTTAAAACTCTTAACAGCTTCAGTAATCCTTCTCCCTTTGTACCTAATGGTTGAACTTGTCCTTCTTCTTCAAAATTACGCAAAGCAGAATTTTCAGGAAAGAAAATAACAAAATCCTTTAGAAATTTTAATCTTTCTTTTGACCGAGTAGACAAGGCATGAAATATTTGATGTAAACGAAATGAAATTTCATCAGGAATTAACTCATCATTCTTTAATAGATTTACAATCTCAATATCCGCCTGAACTTCATTAAGTTGATCAGGTACTTCACGCAAAATATATTCCCAAGGAGAATAATCTTTGTTTTTATTTTGTATTGCAAAGCTCAACCCAAATTGATCACCTTTTCGTAGGTTTATTTTGATCTCTTTTATAACATTCTCTTTATCAAAAGCCGATCGCATAAATTCTGGTTCAGTAACTCTAATCCCTCTAGGGACTAAAAACTCGTTATCTAACTTGTCGGCAGCAGCAGCAGCAGCTAAAGCGATCGCTTCTAAAATATTTGTCTTTCCGCAACCATTCTCACCAATAAACACATTTACCCGACCCAAATTTATCTTAAGACTTTGGATAGACTTATAGTTCTCGATTTGAACTTCGGTAAACATAGGGTTGAGACTTAGGGTGAGCAAACGGGATGCAGTTAGTTATAGCTTAGCATTCACCTTAGTTAAGTAGTCACCAGCGATCGCCAGAAAAATTGCCAATGACCAGCCACCGAAAATATCACTGGGATAATGCACATCCCAACATAACCTTGTCCAAGCGATCGCCATGGATTAGTTCCCAGCTAACCGTAATTAAGATCACAAAGATGAGATAGCGTAAGGCTCGTTATGCCAAAAACAAAAAAAGAGAATGTACTAAGCACATTCTCTTTTGATTGAATTTACTGAATGCATCACATTAGGCTAAAGGACGTTCTGGCCCTGTTTCTACAGGCAAATCAGTCTGACTATATTCTGTCCAAGAGCCTTCATACACTCTGACCTTGGGATAGCCCAGTAGATGCTTTAAAACTACATACTGCAAAGATGCTTCGCGACCTGTGGTGCAAGTGACAATAATATCCTTGGACTTATCAATCTTTTTCTCATCAAGAATCTTTTGGATTTCGGCTAAAGGCTTGAGCTTGTGAGGATTTTGAGGATCGGTGAAGGTTGGCCAAGGGATATTTCTCGCTCCAGGGATGTGACCATTGCGAACGAAGAGATCAACTTCACCAGCAAAGGCATTAGCGGGACGGGGATCGATAAATCTTACGTCTTTTTTACCAAGCAAGTCTTTGACTTGAGCAAGGGTGACGCGGATATTCTTTTGATCATTGACACTAAGTTTGCCTGTTTTATATTTAGGAAACTCTTTGGTGACAGGTTCTTTAGCATCTTTGTAGCCATTAAAGCCACCATCTAAGACTGCAACCTGTCCTTTAAACCCAATCCGCTCTAGGGCATAGGCAATTTGGCTAGAACCGAGGATATTATTACCTTCGGAGTAAACTAAGACTTTGCTTTTGTCATTAACTCCAGCCTTGGCAAGGAAGTCCCCAAGCTTATCAGAGTCTAAAAGCTGCACTGGTAAGCCATCCTTGGGAACACGCACAAGGTTATCGGCAAAGTTAACAGCGTTGGGGAGATGTTCTTTGAAATAGTCGAGGGGATTCCACCGCACATCTAAAATCCGCAGATTAGGGTCATTAGCATTCGCTTTTACCCAGCTTGGGGGAACGAAGGAAATCTTGGTTGGGGAACTTTGGGCAAGGAGGGGGGAGCTAGAGAAGAAGGCGATCGCCACGACTACAGACATGACTGCGGCAGCGATAAAGGCGAGAGGTTTAAACTTAAATCTGAGCGACTTTGCTCTAGAATTTCTGCGGGTAATAGTCATGGGATTTATATTTTATAGAGGGAAAAGCTTGTCTAGCTTTAATCTACTACATTACCATGCAAATACCGTATTTTGCTCTCCTCGAAGCACTACTTCAATGTAAATTTTTGCTTAAGACCTACCACCGAAGAGATGAGGAGCAGTGTGAAGCCCCTTTACTAACTTTTCACTACCTGATTATTAAAGTGAGTTTGCACATTACTGGTGCTTAGTAAAAACAAAGCTAATTCGCAATAGTTAATTAATCTACGGTAAATACGTGGACATAACGTATTTTTAATGCTAGAAATATTCTAAGTTACATAATTTTGATGCTGTGAGTCACAATGAGCATTCTGGTTCAAGATATTACCAAGCAGTTTGGCGATTTTTTAGCAGTTGATAGGGTTAGTTTGACAGTAGAAAGTGGTTCTCTAGTAGCTTTGCTAGGTCCATCAGGGTCAGGTAAGTCAACTCTCTTGCGAATCATGGCAGGTTTAGAAAAATCTGATCATGGTCAAATTTGGATTGAAAATGAAGACGCAACTTACCGCTCAGTGCAAGAACGCCAGATCGGTTTCGTATTTCAGCACTATGCTTTGTTTAAGCATTTGACTGTGCGTAACAATATCGCCTTTGGCTTAAATATTCGTAAGGCATCTAAAAGCCTAGTTAAACAAAAGGTTGATGAATTGCTGGACTTAATTCAACTCAGAGGATTGGGCGATCGCTATCCATCTCAACTATCGGGTGGTCAGCGTCAGCGCGTAGCCCTTGCGCGATCGCTAGCGGCTCAGCCCAAGACTCTCCTACTCGATGAACCCTTTGGTGCATTAGATGCGAAGGTACGGAAGGAACTACGCACATGGCTTCGCCAACTCCATGAACAAGTTCATGTGACTACAATTTTTGTCACCCATGACCAAGAAGAAGCGATGGAAGTCGCTGATCGCGTGGTGATTATGAATAATGGCAGAGTTGAACAAATTGGTACACCAGCCGAAATTTATGATAATCCTACTTCGGAATTTGTGATGCGTTTTATCGGTGAAACCAATGTTATCTCAGGTGCGCGTCGCCATTTCCCCGATCTTGAAATTGCAGATCATCATCAAGTATTCTTACGTCCCCACGATCTGGCGATTAGAGCCGAACCAGAAGAAACCTTTGCCCCCGCAACTGTCAGCTATGCCTTTAATCTTGGTCGTGAAGGTCATGCGGAATTGCTACTACAAGACAATCAAAAAATCGTCGTCAAACTAGATCGCGATCGCTTTGACAGTCTCTCGCTCTATCCTCAAAAAGAAGTCTATGTCAAACCTTTAAAAACTAAAATCTTTGCTGAAGTTGCTTAGCCAAGAAACAAAAAAGCACCCTCAAAGGGTGCTTTTTTGTCTAAATTTCATAGTGCCATTGCTCAGTAGACTCTGCCAAAAATCTGAGTTTGCGACCTTTACGAGACAAGAACCCAATCTTTTCAAGATCATTAATAATGCGGGTGACCGTGACGCGAGTAGAGCCGATTAATTCTGCGAGTTCTTGATGGGTTAGTTGCAGACCAATCAACCTGCCATCACGATGATCCTCTTCACCAAAGCGATCGCTTAACCAAGCTAACAGCAACCTTACAGCCTCATCCTTAGCGCGACTATGGGCAATCTTTAGCAAAAACTCACTGGTTTGATTGCGGCGAATCATTGCTTCAACGTGATTTCCCCACTGCGATCTCGGTATTTCTGTTAACTGCACATCGGTTAAGCATTCCATTTCATAAGGGTATAACTGTGATAATTCACTGCCAATGAGATCACCCGCAGCCCATAAACCAGAGCAAATTACTTGACCATCCTCATTCCATGTGAGCGATCGCACCACGCCCGACTCAATTTTCCAGAGATAGTTAGCCTTACGGGGCAGCATCTCACGACGCTTATAGGCAATGCCAGTAGTCTTTTCAAGATAAATCATCAGATACTCTATCGGCAAACAGTAGATTTTATTTGTATTACGTTGAAAAGTATTGTATCTTGCTAAGTACGGTATTCCCATGAAGTTACCGTATTTTTTATTAATTGCTACTTTTTGCTCTCTACGGAGTCCTCACCCCCAACAACTTTTATGAAAATTGCTCAAAATATCACGCAACTAATCGGCGGTACGCCCCTCGTTGCCCTAAATAACATCCCTAAAAAAGATGGCTCCCTTGCCAAAATTGTCTTGAAACTAGAAAGTATTAATCCTTCTTCTTCTGTTAAGGATCGTATCGGTTTGGCGATGATTGAAGATGCTGAAGCTCAAGGTTTGATTAGTCCTGCCAAAACTATATTGGTGGAACCAACTTCGGGTAATACAGGGATTGCCTTGGCAATGGTGGCAGCCGCTAAGGGCTATCGCTTAATTTTGACGATGCCTGAGACTATGAGCCTAGAGCGCCGTGCCATGCTCAGAGCCTATGGTGCAGAGCTAGAGTTAACCACAGCCAGCGAAGGGATGCGTGGTGCGATTCGGCGGGCTGGAGAAATCGCTGACTCTACGCCTAATGCTTATATGCTGCAACAGTTTAATAATCCAGCCAATCCTGCTGTGCATCGACGTACTACTGCCGAAGAAATTTGGAATGATACGGATGGGCAAGTGGATATCGTGATTGCGGGTGTGGGGACTGGCGGCACAATTACGGGTGTTGCAGAAGTGATTAAGCAGCGTAAACCGAGTTTTAAGGCGATCGCTGTAGAACCTCTCAACAGCCCCGTCTTGGCGGGTGGTACACCAGGGGCGCATCGTATTCAGGGCATTGGAGCAGGATTTGTCCCCCAAGTTTTACGCAAGGATTTGATTGATGAAATTATTGGTATTTCTGATGACGAAGCGATCGCTTACGGTCGGCGCTTAGCCCGTGAGGAAGGTTTGCTGTCGGGTATTTCGTCAGGGGCGGCTCTGGCGGCAGCGATCGCTGTGGGTAAGCGTGAAGAAAATCGCGATCGTTTAATTGTGGTAATTCAACCAAGTTTTGGCGAGCGCTATCTCAGTACAGCTCTATTCCAAGAGCCTGAATTTGCGAATTCATCTTTGGTTTCTTCAAGATAAAAGCATTCATCCCTAGGTCAATTAATCCTGTACTAAGTGGAGCATTAATTGACCTAAAAAAACATTTATAAACTGAGTCTAAAAAATCAATGGAACTATCTAGTAAGGTAGATTATGCTTGTATTGCCCTAATACAACTAGCGATACGACATGGACAAGGGCAGCCAATCTCTGTTAACGAAATTGCTCACAGCCAAAATATTCCCATTCGCTACCTCGATCAAGTCATGGGAATGTTAAGGAGAGCAGGCATTATTACTAGTCAGAGAGGAGCTAAAGGAGGCTATCACCTTGCCCAAGAACCTTGGCAAATTAGAATTATTGACGTAGTGGTTGCTCTTAACGGTGAAGACTCTAGAGAGTTACAAAATGATAATCAAATCACACCTGAAAAACTAGTTATTGCAGATATAAGAGAGCTTACCAGAAGGGGGGCGATTGATGTATTAAGCAAACATACCCTAGAAGATTTAGTCAGAAAATGTGAAGAGAAAAAACGCTCAGGTATAATGTTTTATATTTGAAATTCCACATAAAAGAGTGCCGCATTGCGAATCTCTCTTATGTAGAATTTATATTTGTAGAGAAATTACAAAGCCGTGTTTGGTTCACGATTATCTTGCCAAATCTCGATATCAAGGTCGTTGAGATAGGCGATCGCCGTTTGAATTTGCGCTTGAGTTCCCTTAAAGCTAAGATGAAACCAGCCGCTACCAGCATTTACACCCAAATTTGCCGAAACAATATTTACAGTTATCCCGTACTGTGAAATTAACTGTGAAATCACAGGTTCACTATGTAAATCTTCTGGTATGCGGATCTTGACATCTCTGGTCACAGGACGAGTATCAATAGTCATAGAATTAACCTCCTTTTACATCACCATTATTCCCGTTCATTAGGATTATGGGTTTTGCGTTCCAAAATTTCCTTGAGAACTAGAGTAACAACAGCTAACAGAGCAAGCAGAACTGCTGCCGAATAAGCAACTTCATTCTCATAATTTTTGTAAGCCTCCTCAACAAAAAGAGGTAAGCTTTGGGTTTTTGACGCAATATTGCCAGAAACGACTGAAACCGCACCAAACTCACCCATAGCCCTTGCATTAGTCAACACTAAGCCATAGAGCAAACCCCATCGGATATTGGGAACAACGACTTTCCAGAAAATCTGCCAGTCATTAGCGCCAAGGGTTCGTGCTGCCTCTTCTTGCTCGGTTCCCATTTCATCCAATACAGGAATAACTTCACGGGCAATAAAAGGCATACTGACAAAGATTGTCGCCAACAGCATTCCTGGGAAAGCAAAGATAATTTTGATGTTGTTGGCTTCTAGAAATGAGCCAAACCAACCAATGCGACCATATAGCAAAACGATCATTAAACCTGCCACCACAGGGGAAATGGAGAAAGGCAAGTCAATAATGCTCAGTAATAAGGCTTTGCCAGGGAACTTATTGCGGGCGATCGCCCAAGCGGCACTGAGTCCAAAAATTGTATTCAATGGCAAAGCAACTAATGCTAAACCAACGGTTAGTTTAATTGCGGAGAGAAAATCTTCACGCTTGAAAGAATCCAGTAAGGGGGCAAATCCCTTAGCAAAGGCTTGGACAAACACATTTGCCGCAGGGATGAGCAACACTAACCCCAAATATAAAAAAGCAATCCCAATTAAGATTGTTCGAGCAAAGTTCTGCTTCACTTTTTTAGTTTGAGATTGAGGTAAATTCTGAGTATAGTCATTTATAGAACTATTGAGATTAGCCATACTTTTTGCTCCATGCTTGCAATAGATTGATTGCCAAAAGACTCACAAAGGAAATAGCTAACATCACTGCCCCAATTACCGTCGCCCCTACATAGTCGTATTGTTCTAGACGTTGGAAGATCAAAATTGGTGTGATTAAATCCCTAAAAGGCGTATTAGAAGCAATAATCACCGTTGAGCCATATTCCCCAACCGCACGGGAAAAGCCAAGGGCTATGCCTGTCAAGATCGAAGGCATGAGTGGTGGCAAAATCACTTTCGTAAAAGTCTGGAATTGCGATGCTCCTAGCGACCAAGCCGCCTCTTCTATTTCCTTTTCTAAATCCGTAAGCACAGGTTGCACCGTGCGGACAATAAAAGGAAGAGAAATAAAAACCATCGCCACAAATAGACCTAATCGCGTAAAGGCAACCTTGATGCCTAAGGGTGCGAGAAGTGAGCCGATCCAGCCCTTATCACTATAGACTGTAGCGAGGGTTAAGCCTGCAACTGCTGTGGGCAAAGCAAAGGGCAAATCCACCACAGCTTCGAGAAAACGTTTGCCTCGGAACTGGTAACGCACAATTACCCAAGCAATCAATGTGCCGAAAATGCCATTGAGGGTGGCGGCGGCTAGGGCGGTGACAAAGGTGATTTCGTAACTAGAGATGGCAATAGGAGATGTGGCAGTTTTCCAAAAACTATCGAAGGGTTCGCTAGCAGCCTTGGTAATTAGGGCGGCGATCGGCAAAACTAGCAGGAATGCCAGATATACAAAGGTGATTACCCATGTCCAAGGGATTTTGCCAAAAAATAGGAAGACAGGATTAGCTTGACGCTTACTGTCAGGTGTTGTCGTGACCATATTAATTTTTGAGGAGTACAGAAATATTGTTAAAAGTATCACTGAGTAATACTTTTAAAAATATTCTTGAATATATGTAAGACTAACGTTTAATTTTGGCTTGAATTTGGTCAAAGGCTGCACCATCAGCAAAGAATTTTTTATTGATGGCATCCCAACCGCCCAGGTCTTTGACTGTGGCCAGATCCTTTACAACTGGGAACTGCTCAACAAATTGCTTTTCTTTAGCAACAGTTTCATCTACAGGACGGAATCCCACCTTGGCAAATTCAGTTTGCGCTTCAGGAGAATATAGGAATTTCACAAAGGCTTCGGCAACTTCCTTGTTACCATGCTTAGCCACGTTCTTATCAACAACCGCGATCGGATTATCGATAGAGAAATTAACTTCAGGAATTACATAATTCACCTTAGTTCCTTTTTGAGATGCAAGAATAATTTCATTCTCATAGTTAATCAGGGCATCACCTTGCCCTTGTTTAAAGAAAGCATCGGTGGCTTCTCTAGCATCTTTAGTTAAAATCGGTACATTGGTATAGACCCTAGTTAAGGCTTCTAGAGCCTTTTCATCGCTACCACCCTTTTTAAAAGCGGCATTCCAGAGCGCTAAGAAGTTCCAACGGGCTACGCCTGATGTCTTAGGATCAGCCGTAATTAGGCTAACGCCATCTTTCTCCAGATCAGCCCAATCTTTAATGTTTTTAGGATTGCCATCACGGGTCACAATCACAGGCACAGACTTAGAAACGATGCCATCATTGGGATATTCTTGTTCCCAGCCCTTATCAATTAGTCCTGCCTTTTCGATTTTACTTGTATCCGCCGCCAGCGCCAGATGGACAACATCAGCTTCGAGTCCATCAATGACAGCGCGAGTTTGGGAGCCTGAGCCGCCATAACTTTGCCTAAATATAACTTTTTGATTTTGTTCTTTTTGCCATTTCTCGACAAATTTAGGAATGATATTTTCGTGTGCTTGTTTGGTGACAGCAAAGGATACAAGGGTTAACTCGACATCCTTTTTGGGTGCGCCTGTGGGTGATGCTGCTGTAGTTGTTTGGGACGCAGGACTTGCGGTAGGAGGGGGCGTAGGTGTGGTGGCGGTGCAGGCTGCCATGGTGACGCTGATGAGTGCGCCTGCGAGGAAAAAGGAGATAAATTTGCGTCTCCACAGGTTATTGAATGTATTGCTGACTAGACTAGCGATCGCTTGCATTGCCGATTTGGATTTACCCAAAGGCTGCTGATACCTTGAACTCATATTGTTGTATCTCCAAAATTTAATCTACGATATCTCGGTGTAGTTACCGTATTTAAATACCATACAGCAATTCTGCCCAATGTACAAACAAATTTACTGGGTTTAGTTTGTAATTCACAAAAATGTGACAACACTTTTGTGAATCGGTATTACGCGATATATTACAAAGGGCGCAAACCTAAATATCGCGCTTAACGTAACAAACTCAAATTAATTCTATGGTTCGCTATACCCTTGCTCAGAGTCCAGAGATCGTTTTAACCATTGCTGGCAAAGACTCGCCCAAAGCGCGAGAAAAGGCTATGAACGAACTGATGGAGCTAATGGATTCAGGTAAGCTCGATACCGATCTTGCCGATGGCTTCAGTCCCGATCAATTTATAGAAGTGAGAGAGCTTACCATGTCCGAAGAGCGCGAAGATCCGATTACTCAGGCGGTGCAAGTACTCAACAACCTTGCTACCCTCAAAATTAAAATTCAAGAGCTACGTACTGATGCAATGCAGGTGCGATCGCAGATTGATATTTTGTTCAGTGATGAGACTGTATCTGAAGAGCAAATTAACAATATTAAAGATGGTTTTAAGATTCTCAAAAATTTTGCCCAACTAAATATGCGCTTCTTAGATGCGCGATCTCAAGCCGAGAATGCTCGGCAAATCCTTGATGATGCTCTCAAATCCCCATCTGCCGATCCTAAGCTAAATCCAGAGTTGCAATCTATCGTTGAGTCACCATCATCGGCAATAACATCTGATGAACAAGCTGATGAGCAAATCGATGAGCAAGCTGACAAAACAGAAAATTCTAACTCCCTAGAGTTAAGTGTAGAGGTTCCTGCTGCAAAGGTATCTAAGAAAAAGTAAATTAAGCTGCGTAGTACCTGATGGACTGAGCAAAGCTGATTGACTGACAAAAGTACTAGCAAACCTTGTCAGTCCAGTTGTCTGACCTACAAAGGCAGAATTCTTGTGGAACGGACATCTTGCCCGTTTATGGTTAAGATTTGTCAGTCAATTAGCTCTTTGACACTACTCGTAAGTTGGGTATCAGCTTTTTTGCATACATTCGTGACCGTATTTCTTCCCTTGACCTTATTCCTCCTTTAGATTCCATTATCCAGCATTACTCTTCTCTCTCTTCTTTAGGCTCTTCTTGGTTTCCTTAATCAAAAAAAAGTTCCACAGATGGAACCTTTTTGTGAATTATTTGCAAATTATGAAAATCAAATCTATCGCTTCGAGTATTGAGGAGCCTTACGCGCTTTCTTAAGACCATACTTACGACGTTCCTTACAGCGAGGGTCGCGGGTCATGTAGCCTTCTACCTTGAGGGGTTTGCGGTTTTCAGGCGCAAGCTCACACAACGCACGGGCAACACCTAAGCGAATGGCATCAGCTTGCCCTGTAACACCACCACCATGAGCATTGACCAAAACGTCATACTCATTTTCCAAACCTAGGGTTTCTAGAGGAGCCTTAACTCCTGCAATGTAGGTAGGGTTAAATTGCAAATAGAGATCACCAGGCTTGCCATTGATCACTACTTTGCCTTCACCAGGCACAAGACGCACACGGGCAACGGCAGTCTTACGGCGACCAGTTCCCCAATAGACAGCACGATTAGAACGTTCAGTGTCAGACATTAGTTTCTCCTACTTTTGCGATGGAATCGTATTAATTACCAAGGTTTCAGGCTGCTGAGCATCATGGGGATGGCTAGAACCCTTATAAACCTTAAGCTTCGTGAAAAGCTGACGACCAAGAGTATTTTTAGGCAACATCCCTTTGACGGCGTGTTCAAGAATGCGCTCAGGTACACGGGCAAGCACCTTGTCAAAAGTTTCTACCTTCATACCGCCTGGACGACCAGAATGTCTTCTGTATAGCTTTTGGGTGGATTTTTTACCAGTGACAGCAATCTTTTCGGCATTAATTACCACCACAAAATCACCTGTATCTAGGTGAGGTGTGTAGATAGGTTTGTCCTTACCGCGCAAAATCATGGCGATCGCCCCAGCAAGTCTGCCGAGACGCTGCCCTTCTGCATCAATCAAATACCACTTACGTTCGGGGTCTTTAGGTAAGTAGCTTTTGTTCGGAGTGAGTGTAGTTGTAGTCATTGATTTCTCTACAAACGAAGTTTATCTATAAATTTAAAAAAGTCTTGCTTAATGGCAAATCAGCAAAGGGATGATCGCTATAACCGATCGCTAAGAGGCAAAGTCCTTGGGGTGGGGCAGCATATTTCACCTCAATACGGCGCTTTGACTGCCAACGCTCTGTAAAAGCCTCAATACTGAGACTGGAACGACCCACGTCCACTAACTGACCTACCAACAAGCGGATCATGCCATACAGAAAACCACTAGCTTGAACCTCGACATGGACATAATCGCCATCGCGCCAACACATAGCTTCCTGTAAATGCAAGCGACTATGGGGACGGCTAGAACCTGCTCTTTGAAAAGCTGCCATATCTTGATCCCCTAGCATAGGCTGTAGAGCTTGGTGGATTAGCGTTTCATCGAGATGGTGGTGGTAGTAGTGCCAACTGAACTGCTTTACAAAGAGATTGGGAATTGCTGCGGTGTAGATCGTGTAACGATAACGCCGCCATGTCGCCGAAAATCTTGCGTGCCAATCGTTGTCCACCTCTGTCGAACCACAGATCAGGATATCTTCGGGCAGATAGCTGTTCAGCACCTTTGCCCAACGGTGGGCAGGGATCATACTCGAAGTATCAAAATGCGCCACTTGGGCGGCAGCATGAACTCCTGTATCAGTGCGCCCAGCACTATGTACAACTGTCAAGTTGCCACAGATTTTAGCGATCGCTTCTTCAATGGTTTGCTGCACAGAGGGATGATTTGGCTGTCTCTGCCACCCGTAATAATGCGTACCTAGATATTGAATAACTAAAGCCACGCGATGGGTAAACTCAGAGTCAGTTGCAAAAGCCATACCTGCACAAGCTAACTAACCAATTTAAACAAGCTGTAAGATCGCCATTTCCGCATTGTCACCACGACGGCTAACAGTGCGGATAATACGGGTATAACCACCATTGCGAGCAGCATAGCGATCCTTGGCTTGACTAAAGAGTAGATCGACTAAGGTAGTTACACGATCTTCCTCAGGCAGTTGCTCTTGTTTGGTTTTAGTCATCGGGCGATCGCTGACAGGCTCACCATCCTTGACCGAAATATCATAAAGATAAGCGATCGCTTGCCGACGGGCATGGAGAGAACCATCCTTGGCAAGGGTAATCATGTGATCAACATTAGAGCGCACAGCATCTGCCTTAGCCCTAGTGGTTTTGATCTCACCTCTGAGAATTAACTCAGTGGTCAAAGCACGCAACAGCGCTTTACGCTGGTCGGCAGCGCGATTAAGTTGAGGGGTTTTACAACGGTGACGCATAGATTTGTACTAAATGAATAAAAAGCTCCCAAAAGAGCCTTATGTTAACTAGACTTAAGCAGCTAAATTAGATCGCCACCTAGATCGCCTTAGAGGTCTTAGACTCGGTTAAAGTTAATCCAAGATGCTGTTTTAGAGCATCCATCACCTCTTCAGCCGACTTTTGACCAAAGTTTTTAATCTCTAGCAAGTCGTCTTGGGTATATTCCAATAGATCGGCAACAGTATTGATTTGTGCGCGTTTGAGGCAGTTGTAGGCTCGCACCGACAATTGCAACTCCTCAATGTGAATTTGCTTAGTTTCATCCTGTTCGTCACGCTCCTGTGGCAAGGATGGCGCAAGGGTGATTTCTTGGAGGGGCGCAAACAGGTTTAACAACACATTAGCCGCTTGGCTAAGAGCCTCTTGAGGCGTGATACTGCCGTTAGTCCAAATATCAAGATGAAGGCTTTCCTTATTGGCTGCATCACCAATACGAGTATCCTTAATTTCATACTTGACCTTCCGAACAGGCATAAACACTGCATCGATTTTGAGGGTGTCAATGGGTGAGCTGTGATCTTCCTTAGAGCGATCTACAGAACGGTAGCCTTTGCCACGCTCAACTGTTAATTCCATTTCGAGGGTTGCGCCCTCACTGAGGGTAGCAATGTATTGATTTGGGTTAACAATTTCAATGTCCGATGGCAAGGAGTGAAAACTGGTTGCCATGACTAGCTTCGGTCCACGCTCTACCAAACGAATGATCTGCGGTGATGAACTGTAAGATTTCAACACTAGTTCCTTCAGGTTGAGCATCAAATCTAGAACATCTTCCCGCACACCAGGAATTGTCGCAAACTCGTGGTTAACACCAGCAATACGAACCGCAGTTACGGCCGCTCCTTCAAGGTTGGCAAGCAACACTCGTCTGAGCGCATTTCCGATAGTAATGCCTTGCCCCCGATCTAGCGGCTCCAGAACAAATTGGCTGTACTGGGTATTGTCTTTTTCTGTGTGGGATGCAACGCACTCAACCTGAAACTGTGCCATATTTGTACCGACTTATGTCTGCAAAAGTAAACGAAAATCAATAGAAGAAATTAGAGAATTACAAAATTACGGATTACGAGTTACGAGATTAATAGTTAATTCGTAGGTTCTAATGCGTAATTAATTACACCCGTCTGCGCTTTGGAGGACGGCAGCCATTGTGAGGAATAGGTGTAATATCACGGATTAGGGTGATCTCTAAGCCCGCAGCTTGCAAAGCCCTTACTGCGGTTTCACGACCTGAACCAGGTCCTGTGACCATCACCTCTACCTGACGCATTCCTTGCTCCATTGCTCTTCTAGCTGCCGACTCTGCCGCAGTCTGGGCGGCAAATGGAGTACCCTTCTTCGCGCCCTTAAAGCCACTAGCACCAGCCGATGACCAAGAGATCACATCACCAACAGTGTCGGCAATGGTCACAATTGTGTTGTTGAAAGTAGACTGGATGTAAGCGACTCCGTTAGGGACATTACGCTTATTTTTGCGTGCGCCAGTTCTACGAGTTGTTTGACGAGCCATTGTTTCTTAATAATCCTTACTTACTTCTTACCTGGAGCCTTCTTCTTACCTGCAACTGTGCGGCGACCGCCACGACGAGTTCTGGCATTGGTGCGGGTACGTTGCCCACGCACGGGCAAGCCCATACGGTGGCGGCGACCTCGATAGCAGCCAATATCTACTAGTCGTTTGATGCTTAGACCCTCAAGACGACGCAGGTCGCCCTCAACTTGAAAGTTGCTTTCTACTTCTTGACGTAAGGTGGTTACTTCAGGATCAGTAAGGTCTTTAACCCTCGTGTCGGGGTTTATTTTGGTAGCTACTAAGATTTTTTTGGCGCTAGTCAGACCAATTCCGTATATATACGTTAGTCCTATTTCGATGCGCTTGTCACGCGGAAGGTCAACTCCTGCAATGCGAGCCACTATGAATCTCCCAGTTTGTTGTTAGTTTTTAGATTTGTACTGCTATTGCCTAATCAAAAGCAGATTACGCAAAGGCAAATTACGAAGACGTAATATTTTACAGCGAACTCTATAATATATGGATAATGGCAACTTCTGTCAATATTTTCTTGGAGTAATCTCAAAACCAATCCTAAAACTGCCCTCAAGTTTGTCGTCAGGTAAGCTTTTGATTTTACTTTGGCGGTTGTGTTTGGCTTTTGCTAGATGTCGCGATCGCTTTCAATGGAGGCTAGGTCAGAGATTGGGCGATAGGTATAGCTAGGGATGGCGGGGCTGTTGGACTGAGAACGTGATGTTTTCATGATATCGTCCTTGATTGCCTCTAAGTCAACATAGCGATCGGCAACGTTGATTAGATGATCGCTGGTCATGGAGCGCAAGCTAACCACTTCAACGCGCACACCTCGATAGCTGGCGGCATCCACTGCATAAGCAAGATCCCCATCTCCGCTGACTAAAACCGCAGTGTCATAAGAGCCAATTAATGCCATCATGTCTACGGCTATTTCCACATCAAGGTTAGCCTTTTTGGAGCCGTCAGGTAGCTGTACAAGTTCCTTAGAAATGACCCGATAGCCATTGCGCCGCATCCACAGTAAAAAACCTTGCTGTTTTTCGTTGGTGCGATCAACGCCTGTGTAGAAAAATGCTCGCAGTAAACGGGAGCCATCGGTGAGGCAGAGTAGTAATTTGGTGTAGTCAATCTCAATGCCAAGTTGTAAGGCGGCGTAGAAAAGATTTGAGCCATCAATAAAGATGGCAACTCGCCCTCGATTTTCTAAAATTTGATCTGGCTTGAAGCCAGAATCTTGCTCGAACGGTAACATATTTTTGCCTATAGAACGCTTGTTATCTAGTGCCGTGGGATGAAGCTTGGGTATTAGCATTGATACTTAAAACCGTCCTAAATGTTTACCTAATCCAGAAAAACCTCTTAAAACTATTGAATAAACTAATTTATATAGCTTTCAAGGCAAATGAGCCTGTTGAAAAACTAGTAGTGGACGTTAAAAGTGATCTTTTAGCGAACTAATCTTTTTATACTAAGTGGGCTTTATCCCAAGACTATGTTGAGGAATAAAATTAAAGAATATATGAAAGAATAAATGGCGATCGCTTTTTGTGTTCTGTGAAAGCTCTGGCTTTAGGTTTAGGACTAGTGCTGTGGGCTAAGCCTATGACCAATACCAAACAAAAAACCAAATCAAAAGCTAAACAAAAGAACTCAAAAAGAATTGATTACTAAGCAAGATATTGTGAAATAAATAAGATTTTATTATTTTTAATGAATGAGATATTTGTTATGATTGGGTTTTGTGACTTGCTAGGGGATTTGAGCAAGGACTATAGATGAATCTCTAGTAAATGAATTACCAATAGATTATTTTTATAGCTTATTTCCAAATATACACTATAAGTAAATATACTCATAGAGGTAGATTTCCATAATTTTGACAGATTAAAAATAACAAAACTTAAAATATAAATTAGCTATTTTGGTCAAAATCGCTCAAAGTACGTCAAATTTATTTTGTTTCAATACGTTGGAATATTGGGGTTGGCGCAGATAGTTGAGTATCTGGTCTTAGGATTCCCCAATTTGTATGACTCCAATCAGGCGGATGAGTTTCATTGAATTCTAGTCCTAGTTGTTTATAGGCATTAATGCTGAGTTGCGGCATGATGGGGGAGAGGAGGTAAACTGCGATTCTGACCGACTCTAGCAAGACATAAAGGATCTCGTTAACTTCTTTCTGATTGCCAGCTTTGAACTGTTTCCAAGGGGCTGTGTCATCGATTAGTTTATTGCAGTTCCAGATTAGCTCTAGGACTTTTTCACTGGCGGCGCGAAAATTAAGATTTTGGTAGTCTGCGGCAACTAGATCCCCAAGGTTTTGTGCTTGTGCCACCACAGGATTTGTGAGTTCAGAGACATCGCTGGGATCATGGGGATCATAGTTGGGGATTAGCTTTTGACAATATTTATTTGCCATGCCGAGGCTACGATTGAGGAGGTTGCCTAGGCTATTGGCGAGGTCAGCATTGATGATCGAGATAAAGCGATCTTCGTTAAAGTCGCCGTCTTTGCCAAATTCGATTTCCTTGAGAAAGTAATAGCGGATCGGGTCTGCGCCATAGCGATCGACTAAATCGTAAGGGTCGATGGTATTGCCGAGGGTTTTACCCATTTTTAGCCCGTCTTTTGTCAGGAGTCCATGACCAAAAACCCGTTCTGGCAATGGTAATTGCGCGGACATGAGCATGGCTAACCAGTAAATAGCATGAAACCTCAAAATATCTTTGCCGATGATATGCAGGTGAAAGGGATACCATTTTTTGATGGCATTAGCCAAAGTTGGCTCATCATCGGGATCGAGCAAGGCGGTTACATAGCCAAGCAGGGCATCAAACCAGACGTAGATTGTGTGGTTGGGATCGCTGGGGATCGGGAAGCCCCAATCGAGGTTGATCCGCGAAATTGAGAAATCCTGTAAACCTTGTTTGATAAATCCGAGAACTTCGTTGCGGCGGCTTTCGGGTTGGATAAATTGGGGGTGATCGGCGTGAAATTGTTCGAGGTGGGCTTGATATTTGGAGAGGCGGAAAAAATAATTGGGCTCATCGCGCCATTCGCAGATGACATTTGTATGGATGGGGCAGTGATGGCTAGGGGGTAACTCGCGTTCTTCTTTAAATTCTTCGCAGGCAACACAGTACCAACCCTGTTGCTGATTTAGATAAATATCCCCTGATTCGTATACCCTTTGAAAAAATTCGTTGACGATCGCCTGATGTTTGGGGGCAGTGGTGCGGGTGAAGCGATCAAAGCGGATATTTAGCTTTTCCCAGAGGCTATAAAATTCGGCAACGGTGCGATCGCAATGTTCTTGGGGGGAGAGATTATTTTTTTCGGCAGTGCGCTGAATTTTTTGTCCATGTTCATCTGTGCCTGTAACGAACATTACGGGATGTCCCTTGAGCCGATAAAATCGCGCAAAGGCATCGGCGGCGATGGTGGGGTAAGCGCTGCCAATGTGGGGGCGATCGTTGACATAGAACAACGGTGTTGTCAGGGAAATCGGTTTGAGGGATTCAGAGGACATGGGTGATGTAATTCAGGACTATTACCATTTTGCAAAAAAATGGCGGCAAATTAGCGGTTTTCTTAAATTAAAAAATGAAATTAAAAAATGGCTACGCCATTTTTTAATTTCGGATCAGACTCGTCTAAGGACAAATACATTGCCCTCGTTGCCGCGCCCAATGCGTAAGTCTTGATCGATATATGTGGTTTCTAGCCAACCCTTTTGATCGGTACGCTTAATTTGGGCATCGATCGCTAATAATTTTTTTGGCGATCGCAGTCTTTCAATAAAACTATCAATATTTTTATAACCAGCTAAAGTTTGCGAACCCGCCACTAGGCGCTCAAAATTTACTTTAACCCTTTGATCGGAAACTACTGTAAAACTGGCACATACACTCACCAGTCCGCCTAGCAATGGCAAACCTTGCACCTTGGCAACATTGAAAATTTTGGCATCGGACACCCTCAAGCATTGGTAAATTTCACCTAATTTGTATAGAGGAAACTTGTCAATTCCTAGTAATTCCTGACTGGTGGTAAATAGTAAGAGCCAATTGCCATCTAGTAGTTTTGGGGTGCGATTGGGCGTGGGGTTGGGGTTTACCTCTTCGAGGTAGGCGATCGCCGCAAAGATATCTTTGCGCTGGTTATCGGACATTTGTAAGCCGCGATTTACGGGGGCGATCGCTTTGAGCAGATTGGCTTTGCGGGTACTAATATTCATAGGTATACCATCGCACAGGGCTTAAGTTCTAAAAAAATATGGGAGTGCCTTGCACTCCCATATTTTTCCCTAACCCTGACGAGCTTTGAACTTTGGGTTGGATTTGCAAATGACATAGGTTCTGCCGCGACGACGCACAATTTTGCAGTCTTTATGGCGAGTTTTTGCCGATCTAAGGGAGCTAACAACTTTCATGACCTAATCTCTTATGGCTAATTAACTAACGTTGTGGTTAAAATTTTTCACACGGTTTATTATCATATCATAAACACTAGTTATGGTGAACAATTTAAGAGTCTAATTTCTTGACTTGTTGTTGATTTTAAGTACTAAAAGTCTTATTTTGCAAGGGTTTTAGTCAAAGTATTTAGTTGTAAATTCAGCATAAATCGTGATTCATCACAATTGCAAATAAGTGTTATGCTTGCAAGCAAAAGTAGATCAATCACCTTAAAATTAACTAAATAATAACTTTGTAATGCTGCATCCAACTGCCATCCCCTACTTGGTCGCCTTTGCAGTATCTGCGATCGCAGTATGGTTAACTACACCGATCATCCGTCAATTAGGATTAAAAGCTGGATTAGTGGATCGCCCCAATAAGCGTAAAATGCACACAACGCCAGTGGTGCGTGTGGGTGGTGTGGCTATTTTTTTGGGAACTGTAATTGCGCTGCTGCTGGTATGGAGTGCAGGCTGGTTTGGCATCTTACCACAAACTAGAGAATATGAGGTTTGGGGAGTGACCATTGGCGGTGCAGCGTTCTTTCTGATTGGGTTTGCCGATGATTTGTTTAATTTGCCCCCTCTGCCGCGCTTGATTGCTCAATTAGCGGTATCTGCTGCCGCTTGGCGCGTTGGTGTCCGCATCGATTTTATTTCGATCCCTTTTATTGGCATTATCAAATTTGGTTGGTTTAGCTTGCCACTGACGATGGTATGGCTGGCGGGGATGGCTAATGCCATCAATTGGTTAGATGGACTGGATGGATTGGCGGCAGGTGTCACCACGATCGCGGCGGCGATCATTTTAATTACCAGTTTATTTATGAAACAACCAGCCGCCGCCTTGATTGCCGCCGCCTTAGCGGGCGGCTGTTTGGGATTTTTACGGTATAACTTTAAGCCCAAAAGCTCTGCCGAAATCTTTATGGGTGATGGTGGGGCTTATTTCTTAGGATTTACGTTAGCAGGGGTAAGTGTAATTGGGTTGGTCAAGGCGGTGGCAACGGTGGCGCTAATTCTGCCCTATGTGATTTTGGCAGTGCCAATCGTGGATGCAACAGTGGTGATTTTGCAGCGCATCGGGCGCGGTGAGTCGCCCATGGCGGCGGGTAATCAACATTTGCATCATCGCCTTGTGAAAGCGGGAGTATCTAAACGCCTAACGGTGTTATTTATCTATGCGTTGACGCTATGGGTGGGTAGTATTGCGATGGCGGTGTCGGGGATGCCTGCGGGTGGCACCTATGCCGCGATTAGCACGCTGTTGATGATCTATGCCTGCTGGAAGGTATGGCAAAGAATTAGAATTAAAGAAGTACGATCGCCTAAAGAAAATTCTTAGATATTCCCAATCCTATGTTGCCATCCTCAAATATTACTGATGTTGCCTCCCCAAAAACCGCAGCAAAATCCACGCCAAACCCCGACAATTGGCAGATCAAGCTTCTATTTGATGGTGCTTGCCCTTTGTGTGTACGCGAGGTGAATTTTTTAAAAAGGCAAGATCGCGATCGCGGTTTAGTGAAATTTGTAGATATTGCCGCCGATGACTATGAGCCTGCGGACAATGCAGGAATCGACTTTGCAACGGCGATGGGCAGAATCCATGGCATTCTTGCTGATGGTACGGTGGTGGCAAATGTGGAAGTTTTTCGCCGTATTTACGACATTCTGGGCATCGGTTGGATTTATGCAGTGACAAAACTGCCCCTAGTTGGTTGGTTGGCTGATGCTATCTATGGCATTTGGGCTGACTATCGATTGCTATTGACGGGGCGGGGTAGCTTGCAGACAGTGATGGCAGAAAGGGCGGCAAGATTGGCGGCTCAGGACTGTGGCGATCGCTGTAATGTGTAGTTGTGTTGTGGCCGCTTTGCGGCCACAACACAATTAAAAAAAGATTTAAGAATAACTAGGAAATAACAATGATTGGGACATGGCTGGCGATCGCTGCGGTTACCTTTTTGATTGGCTTGGCCCTCAATCAACTATTTCCCAGTGATTACAAATGGTTTATGCGATTGCGTCGCCCGCGCTGGCTAACCTTTGAGCGCTTCATACCTGTAATCTGGATTAGTATTTTCATCTGTGGCATCACCTCCGCAACTTATCTATGGCAATCTACATCTCCCGCTAATCTGATTTGGTGGCTGATGCTCGGCTATGCGATCGTGGAAATTGCAGTGTTGCTTTACACGCCAGTGATGACCAGATTACGCAATGTTAGGATTGGAGCTTTGGTGGGGGCGATCGGCTTTTTCTTGGGACTAATATTAACTGTGCAGGTTTGGCAAATATCAACCATATCAGGATGGTTACTAATGCCCTATTTGCTATGGAGTCCAGTGGGAACCTATGTGACATGGGTGATGGCAAGGCTAAATCCACCCAGCGAATAGCGATGCAAAACGTTGTTAATGTCAGTAGAGACAGCTATATAATTAAATTTATCCAGAGGCAAATTTAATTAAAATCTGATCATGACAGTTAAAAATCTGCGAAACCTGCATTCTCTTAGTATAGTGAATGATGTGGACAGGGATGCTAACAATCGGCAATCCGAAGATGGGGGTGATGTGATTAAGGGACTGACGGGCATTCCCAAAAATTTACCGCCCAAGTATTTCTATGACGATCGCGGTTCGCAGCTATTTGAGGATATTTGCGGGCTGCCAGAATATTATCCCACACGCACCGAGGCGGCGATTTTAGAACAATATGCCGATGAAATTGCTCAATTAACGGGATGTTGTGAATTGGTGGAGTTGGGAAGTGGTAGCTCAACGAAGACGCATTATCTATTGAGCGCCTATCAAAAAATTGCTGCCCACAGCGACCTAGCCGATGCCTTTAGTTACATTCCCATTGATGTGAGTGGGGGCATTCTCAAAACGACCGTTTTGCAGTTGCAGCAACAATATCCCGACCTGACCCTAGAGGGCTTAATTGCCACCTACGAAGAAGCCTTAATGTATTTGGGCAAAAATCATGGGCGATCGCGCATGGTTTTCTTTCTAGGTAGTTCCATTGGCAACTTTACAGAATCTGACGCTAACACATTTTTCGATCAAGTCGCCCATGCACTTAAGCAAGGCGACTATTTTTTATTGGGAATCGATTTGCAAAAGCCCAAGCATATTTTGGAAGCAGCTTACAATGACAGTCAGGGGGTGACGGCAGCTTTTAATTTGAATATACTTGCCCATTTAAATTGGCGCTTTCAAGGGAACTTCGATCTGCAACTTTTTCGACATCAGGCAGTTTACAATGAATCTAAGCATCAAATTGAGATGTATTTGCACAGTCAAGCGCAGCATCAGGTCAATCTAGAAATTCTCGATCTGCAAGTTTCGTTTCAAGCGGGGGAAAGCATTCTTACGGAGATATCACGCAAATTTGATTTAGAAGCATTGCAGCAGCAACTGCGATCGCAGGGGTTACAAACATTAAAAATTTGGACCGATCCGCAACAACTGTTTGGATTAGTCCTCTGCCAGCTATGAGATCTCGCTTGTCAAATATTCTGAGCGATGCTAGTCGCAAATAATCCATGAATTCCATCTATCCCGATATTCAACCGCCAAATCTGCATAAATGCGATCGCCAAGATATTCTGCAATATTTTCAAAGGGCATGGCAAATTGAAACTGATTTATTGAAAAGTATTATTGAGCCTGATACTTTCTATATCAATCCTGATCCTTTACGGAATTTATTAATCTTCTATTTAGGACATTCCGCAGTCTTCTATATCAACAAATTAGTGTGCGTTGATTTGTTGCCCAAGAGAATTAACCCTGATTTTGAAGTTCTCTTTGAGATCGGCGTTGATCCTGAAAAGCCCGAAGATATCCAAGGTATATTTGCGAATTTGCGTCAAGCCGCAGTGGAGCAGGTATGGACTTATCGCCAACAGGTTTATGAATGTATTAGTGAGTTAATTGAGAATCTTACCGATACGGCGGCGATTGACTTTGAGCATCCTCTATGGGCTTTGATGATGGCGATCGAGCATCAATATATTCACATTGAGACTTCATCAATGTTGTTGCGGCAATTGCCCATAGAGAAGTTGCAGCGCCCTAAACATTGGCAATATGCCCCTAGCAACAACCCTAAAAATTCAAGGCTTGCCAATCCGATGATTTCCATTGATGGCGGCATCGTCAAATTAGGAAAACCCCAGAATGACTATACCTATGGTTGGGATATTGAATATGGCGATCGCCTCGTAACAGTTGCCCCCTTTGCTGCCAGTAAATATCTAGTTACTAATGCTGAGTTTCAGGAATTCGTAGAGGCTGGAGGCTATGAAAATCCAGATTTTTGGTCGGAAACGGCATGGCAATGGAAGGTAAATCATCAAGTTCAACATCCGCGCTTTTGGATTGCCCAAGGCGATCATTATCTATACAGAGCCATGTTTGATGAGATTGAACTTCCCTTAGACTTCCCTGTGGAAGTTAATTATTATGAGGCGATCGCCTATTGTCGCTGGCAAAGCGATCGTTGGGGATTGCCTCTCAGACTCATGAGTGAAGCAGAATGGCGGCTTGCGACCTATGGCAATAGCGATCTCGCCGCCGCCCACGAAGACTATAATCTCAACCTCCGCTATGGTTCACCGCAACCCGTTAATCAACTAGCAACCAATGTGGGACTGCATGACCTGCGGGGTAATGTTTGGCAATGGCTTAGCGATCATCTCACTCCCCTGGATGGCTATCAACCTCATCACCTATACAGCAACTATTCCATGCCTTATTTTGATCAGCAGCATTACATGATGGCGGGTGGCTCATGGATTACTAATGGCACAGAGTCAGGTAGATATTATCGCAACTGGTTTCGTCCCCATTTCTATCAACACGCAGGCTTTAGGCTGGCAACTCACAGCGATTTGCGCTAAATTAGCGCCTGCATAACCAAAAGTAGGGGGTAATTCATGAATTGCCCCTACGCTTGAATCAGGATTTCAAGGTCTCTTGCGTAAGTCCTATGGATATTACGTGGCAGAAATTCCTGCGCGTTGTTGCCCTTAATTTCTCCCCCTTCGGCGCGATCGCAAGTTTATTAGTCAATTAGTTACCTGTTAGAATTGATTAATAAATCGTTGCCCTAAAATGATCATGTTCTATCCACCACTTAGCGGCGATCGCTACATCAACCCCCTTACCGACTTTGGCTTCAAGCGCCTATTTGGAAGCGAGCCGAACAAAAATATATTGATTGACTTCCTTAATGTAATCTTGCCACCCCAGCATCGAGTTCAAGATCTGACCTATCACAGCACCGAAAATCTTGGCAATACTCCACTTGACCGCAAAGCCATCTTTGACCTATATTGCCAAAGCGAAAAGGGCGAGAAATTTATCGTTGAGATGCAAAAAGCCAAACATAATTACTTTAAAGATAGAAGTATTTATTACGCATCTTTTCCCATTCAAGAACAAGCCCAACAAGGAAATTGGAACTATAAACTCAACCCAGTTTATACCATCGGCATTTTAGACTTTGTTTTTGACGAAGATAAAGATGATGATAGCTTTTTACATATTGTGGAATTGAAAGACCAAGATTGCAAAGTATTTTATGAAAAATTAAAGTTTATTTATCTAGAATTACCCAAGTTCCAAAAGAGCATCGATCAACTAAGCAATCATTTTGAGAAGTGGCTATTTCTACTGAAACATCTACCTGACTTGGACGAGCCGCCCTTAGCATTACAGGAAAATGTATTCTTGCAACTATTTGAAGTTGCCCAGATTGCCAAGTTTTCTCAGGCTGAAAGAGAAGCTTATGAAAACAGTTTAAAGTATTATCGCGATATGAATGGAGTCATCGAAACAGCTAGAGATGAAGGAAAAGAAGAGGGAAGACAAGAGGGAAGACAGGAAGGACTAGAGGAGGGTAAAGCGATCGCTAAGCTAGAAATGGCGCGTAAGTTGCTAGATGTGCTTGATGATGAGGCAATTAGTCAGGTTTCGGGGCTGAGTGTGGCGGAAATTGCTAAACTTAGAAATGTCTAAATTTTTTGTTGACTTCAGTAAATACCGCTTATAGCAAGAGTGAAAAAACATCTTCTCTTTATCCTGCCCTACCTCAATCAAGGCGGCACAGAAAAACAGGCGCTTAGCCTCATTGAAGGGCTAGGCGATCGCTACAAAATCTCTTTACTTGCCCCCGATGGTAAAGGCGCACCGCAATTTCGGTGCTTGCCAATTTTGCAACGGGAGTTTACGCGCTTAGAATTTAATTTTTTTAAAGGCTTGCCCGAACTAATTAAGGGCATCAAAGAAATTAATCAAGAACAGGCGATCGACTTAATCCATGTCCATGCCGCCCATGAATTAATGATTCCTGTCAAATTAGTTTTAAAAAAAGTACCAATTATTTTTACTGTGCATGGCTATCATGGCGATAGCGCCAAAATCAGCTATCAATTATCCTGTTGGTTTAGCAATCTCTTTGCTAGTCAAGTGATCAGCGTATGTGAAGCCGAATATTTAATTCTCAAAGAATTAGGGTTAAATGCCAAAAAACTCAATTTAATTTATAACGGTGTTAAAGAGCCGAGTCTAGATGCAAACAAATCCATAGAATTTGCCCAAAGATTTAACCTCGATCCCGCAAAGCAAATTATTCTCGGCACAGCCGCCCGTTTAAATGAAGCCAAAGGGCTAACTTATTTACTAAAAGCCTTTGCCGCCCTCACCCCCTCTCCCAATGGGGGAGGGGAGCAGGAATTACGGTTAGTAATTGCGGGTACTGGCGATTTAGAAACTTCACTCAAACAAGAGGCGCAGGATTTAGGAATTAGCGATCGCGTAATTTTTGCAGGCTATATTGATGACTTGCCAAATTTGATGCAGCTATTTGATATTTTTACGCTACCTTCTCTTCAAGAACCATTTGGGCTAGTCTGTGCCGAAGCCATGTCTCAAAGAAAACCTGTAGTTGTTACTAATGTCGGCGGACTTGCTGAACAGGTCAGCGATCACGAAACTGGTTTTATTGTGCCGCCCCGTGATCCTGAACAGTTAGCTCTTAAACTGCGCCAATTGATTGACAATGCTGAACTGCGCGATCGCTTTGCCCAAAACGGCTATGACCGTTACTGTCAAATATTTTCTAGTGAAACCATGCTCAATAAGACAGCCACACTTTATGAGCAGTACTTACTTACTGTCCACTAAGCCTATGGAGTTCTGCCCCTACTTGCACATATGGTTAATAGTGATTGCCAACCTTGCGATGGTGCGCGGCAGTGAGCGTGTCAGACTTTGATACCCGCCCTTCTTGAGCGATCGCATAGATAATCCAATGATCACTACATTCCATCCGACTGTTTACTTCGCACTCGATAAAGGCAAGGGCATCGGTGAGAATGGGCGCACCAAAGGAAGATAGCTGAGTTTTGATCCCTTCAAAACGGTCAGCCCCTGGGGCAAATCGCTTGAGGAAATGCTGCATTAATTTGGTGTAGTTGCCATCCTCAAGCACATTCAAAACAAAGCGATCGCCTACCTGCATAAAGGACTCGATCGCCCGATCCTTCGCCACTGCTACCGTAAAGCCAAGGGGTTTGAAGCTTGCCTGTGCCACCCAAGAGGCTAACATGGCACTGCGAGCGCCCCCCTTGGCTGCGGAAATAATATACAGACCGCCAGCAATGCGCCCAATGGCTTTATCAAGATCGGCATCGATCGCCTTAAGCTGCTTAATATTCTGCTTGCGAGTGAGCATCTGCCCCAAATCAGTCCCTGCCTCATCACAAAGTTGGTAAGTGGCTTCATTGGGGGTATCACGCACCAGAATTGGCGGGAAAGCATTGACCACGCCCAAATCCTTAAACCGATTGCTCAATAAATCAATGGAAGTATCCAGAGCGCCATGGGGTTCATATAGCCCAACCACCTGCTTGGCCGTGGTCGCCGCCAATATCGCGCCGATCGCTGTTTCCACATGGCTATTGCCTGCGGGAGGCGTGCATACTACCACCCCTGCCGCGTGACCAACTAACTCACGCAATTCCTGCAAGTCGATCGCTTTGAGATCCGCCATTTCCACCGCCACACCTGTTTTGGCAATGCCACGGGCGATCGATTGCGATAGGCGATCGCCATAGCCATAGTCGGACACATAGCAAACCACCACATTGGTTTCGCCCTTAGTTTGGGCTTGGCTCCATTGGCGATAATTTTCCGTCAGTTCCTTGACATTGTGCCGCAATAAAGGACCATGACCATTTGCCACGATCGCCGCTTGTGGCAGCTCATCCATCCGCTTCATTGCCGCAATCACAGAGCGAGCATTGGGAGCCATTAAACATTCATAATAAAAACGATAGTCGGGGCTAATGCGTTTGAGGTCTGTGTCATAGGTGGCATCACTGCAATAGTGCATCCCAAAAATATCACAGGTATAAAGAATTGCCGTGCCATGATCAAAGGTCATCATCGTATCTGGCCAATGCAAGTTGGGCGCACTGACAAACTGCAAAATATGCCCCTTACCCAAATCGATTTGATCGCCGTTTTTGACCACCAGTTGCTTAAAAGGATGATGCACCAGATCGTTTAAAAATTGTAACGCCACTTTACTCGCAACCACCGTGACATTGGGCGCGAGGGCTAAAATTTCCTTGACTAAGCCGCTATGATCAGGCTCGGTGTGGCTGATCACCAGATACTCAATCTGGCTGGGATCGATCTGTCCCTTGAGGGTTTGCAGATATAACTCTCGAAATTTGGCATGGGAGGTATCCACGAGGGCTAATTTCTCACCACGAATAATATAGGAATTATAGGTAGTGCCATTTTGTAAACCAAATTCAATATCAAAGCGATCTCGATCCCAGTCCAGCGATCGCAGCGTTGTGGTGTCAGCCGCAATATCTACAACCTGCATCGAGAGGCGACGCTCTATAGGTTGATCCCCAATTCTGCCCGATGGCTTTTCAACTGCAACTACCAAGGTCTTGCCTCCATTACTTAGGTTTTTCTACCTATATTCTAGTGCCGACACTTAGCGATTGCCTATCGAAATTGGGATAAAAATTCCATCATTAACTCTTCTTCGGTCATTTCAACGGGCTGAAGAGATTGCGGTCCCTTCAGAAAATCCTTGATCGTCATGCGGCGATCGCGAAAATCGCGGACAAATTTATGGATCTCTTCCATCGCTCCAACCTGTACTTCCACTTCCAGCAGCGCATCGGCAATGGGATCACCACCATACTTACTGATTTTCTGAAAGGTGGCAGTGATCTCACCTTGTTGTGATTTCTTAGTGAGCTTGAGTTTGCGCTTAACTTCTTCTAGCTGATTTTTTAAGAAATTATTTTCCGACTCGACCTTGGCACAATGACGGGTTAAATCATCGGAACTATCGTGATCGATCAGCAATTCTAGTTCCTGCTGCTTTTCGATCGCCAATAATGTGGCGAGGTCGGCATTTTGATAAGCCATATTAATTTCCTTCATGATCTCCGTCCGAAAAGCTTTCTCGGTTTCATCCGTGACCTTATCGGGGTGAAAGCGATCGGCTAATCTCAAGAAAAGTTGCCGAATCTTTTTTTGCTCTTCACGGTTTGGCTTATTTAACTCTTCAGGAAATTGATCTGGCGATCGCCCCTGCCATTGCCCATCCCCCACATTTTCCCCATCAAAGGCATCGGGATCATCGTCATCATTCATTACCTTAAAGTCAAAAGGTAATTTTTTCATCGAAATCAATCCCTGCATTTGCAGGTTGTAGTAAACCGTTGTAATGTCCTTGCGGGTCTTCTTGCCCAACTTTCTGCCATCCAAAATTTCTTGAAAAACCTCGTGAATTTCCTGATCGAGTTCCACCATCTTCTGCCGAAATGGGGCTAGGCGCTCCGCAATCTGCACCCCAAGCTCTTGGATACTTTCATTAAATTGATCTAACTTTTTTCGATTAGTCTCAATTTGCTTGAGCAGTTTCTCATTTTCCTTTTCTAAAAAATTAAGGCGCAGTCGCAAATCTGAAAGCCCTAGATTACTATCAGTGGGTACAGCCGAGGTTTTAGTTTTAGGTTTTCGCGCCATAGATATCAAATGAGTGAATGACAAATGAGTGAATGAACGGATAGGTGCAGGAGCTTATCACAGTCCAGAATTTTACTATTAATTTGCAAGAAAGGGAATTTTTAGAATGACTTACTAAGCAAAGCTTCACGAAAACTCCCCATGTCTTTATTTTGTCTTGGGATTTTGCAGGAGGTCTAACCAGGATTTTCCTGCGCGATCGCCACATCGTCTTCTACATTGGGTAACAGCCAGCTCAGCAACATTGCGGTTAGTCCACCAGTCGAAATTGCAGAACCAAATAGATTTTTGAAAATTGGTAACTTGCCATCAAAAATCTCAGGAGCAAAAACTACTCCTAAACCCAAGCCAAGGGAAACTGCGACAATAATCATTGAACGGCGATCTAGACCTGCTGATACGACAATGTTTAGTCCTGCCACAGCGATCGAGCCAAACATTACTAAAGTTGCACCGCCCAAAACAGGTTGCGGAATTGCCTGAAAAACACCACCGATAATTGGCAATAATCCCAAAATCACAAAGATTCCTGCAACAAAGAAACCAACATAGCGACTACCTACGCCTGTCATTTGAATCACGCCGTTATTTTGACTAAAGGTAGTATTGGGAAATGTATTTAGTACAGCCGCAATTAGAGAGTTAATGCCATCACCTAAAACACCACCCCTAATACGGCGGATATATACACCACCTTTGACGGGTTCGCCAGAAACAGCAGAGGTAGCGGTCAAGTCACCAACAGTCTCAATTGCAGTAAGTACATAAAGCAGAATGAATGGGAGAAAAGTGCCAAAGTCAAAACTAATGCCATAGCGGAAGGGTAGAGGCATTCTAAAAAATGGCAGTTGGTTCAGGTCGCTAAAGTTAACGATCCCAAGAAACAATGAAGCAATGAAACCTACCGCTAACCCGATCGCGATCGAACCCATCCTTAAGAATCGATTTTTAGACAGTGTAAGCACCACCACAATCAACAATACTGCCCCTCCTAACATGAGGTTTTGAGAACTACCAAAGGTGCCAGTTTTTCGAGATATTTCACCACCTGCGAGGCTAATCATGCCAGTTTTGATCAAGCCTAAGCCAATAATCATAACTACCGTGCCAGAGACAACGGGGGTAATAATTTTGTCGAGGAGATGTAGGAATTGACTCAATATAATTTCTACAAATGAGCCGAAAAGACAAACCCCGAAAATAAGGGCGAGAGCTTGTTCTGGGGAGCCTCCTGAGGCTTTAGCGGCGGCTCCAATTCCCAAAATAGGACCTAAAAATGCGAAACTAGTGCCTTGAAGGCTCAATAATCCTGACCCGATAGGACCAATTCTTTTGCATTGAATAAAGGTACAGATTCCTGACGCAAACAAAGACATACTGATTAAATAACTAGTATTGGCTGCATCTAGACCAAGGCTGGAACAGATAATAATTGGCGGGGTGATAATACCAACAAAAGAAGCGAGGACATGCTGAAAAGCTACAAAAATGGCTTCTGCTATAGGGGGCTTGTCATTTAGACCATAGATTAGTCCAGATTTAGTCACCACCGCAGTTTCGGTAATATCGCTGTCCAAATCATTGCCCAAGCTGTCAACTGGGGTTAGCTCTTGATCTGAGTCCATAGCTTTCTAATTAAGTTATATAAAGATTTTAGTTTGTATACTGTATACAAACGCTAAATATAATTCCGCTAGAATCACTACAATACTGTGGGGGATTTTGCAAAATAAGCCCAAAAATAAGCCCATAGTTGGGGAAATTTGCGTCAATCTTCTCTGGACTGTGTAATTCTCTAAATGTCGCATCTCTATAGTCAAAGCGACATTTCGCGACCATTGCAAAATCGCTAGCTTATCAGCCGCATCTTGTGGCTGATATTACGAACACAGACAGCGATCGCATCCTTTATGTGCGTCTGCCTTGCCACTTGTTAAGTACGAGCCGCGATCGCATAGATCGCCTCGCCCCAAAATGACAGAGCGGCAATAATTTGATTTAGTTGTCTAAAGAACTAAGCTTTACATTTGTAAAGCTACCAAAATCTGATTAAGCAAGCGATCGCAAATATCAATACAGATTTCAGCATCAGCTTTAGTTATCCACTCAAGAATTATTTCGTTCATAAAGCACCTTGCCAAAGTCAACTGCATTTCTTACTAAAGGATCGAATTGCTCGTATCGCCAAATCATTTCACTAGGCGATCTGATAATCAAATCCGTAGCAAATGTTGGTTGTACTTGTCTCCAGATTTCCATTCTTTTTTCGAGTTTGCGCCCAGTAAATTCCATGACAATTAAAAGATCGACATCGGAACTATCATGGGGGACTCCATAGGCATAGGAACCAAATAGAATGATTTTTTCTGGTGAAAATTTTTCGGCAATTTGTTTGGACAATGCTTCGATCTGGCAATCGTTAATTAATCGAGATGCGGTAAGTGTATGATTCATTATCTTTTGCATTTATTCATCTCAACCATTCTCTGATAAATTTAACGCTACTCCAAATACTTAGCGATCGTGTTTACTAAAATATTTATCTCAAGTAGAGACATTCAATTCCTTCAATTTGCAATACAACTCCAAGTGTTATTTGTTGAGGATTACTATTACCATCTTCAACCCATAGCTCAGAATTACTAAGTGAAAGGGTTTGGGTTTCATCTGGATAATAAAATACAATCTTTTTATTGTCTGAAGGTCTTACGATAATATCAATTTTTTGATGATGTTTAAGGATTCCTGTGATATGAGTAGTTCCAACCTCATACCAACCACTACAGTCATATTCAGCGTGAGACTCTAAATATTGTCTAACATTAATCTTGGCTCTTTCTATGATTTCTAGGACATATTGAAGCTTAGAAACCATGTCAAATGCTTGAAATGAAAGGATATATTTTTGAGATATACGAGGATCGCTGATGATACTATTTATCTGATCAATATTAGTAACACCATATGCAATTAGGAAGTCTTCATCAATTTCTTTCATAGCCAAAGAAATATCTTTTCTGTCAGATGTATCAATATTTTCTTTAAGCTTTTCTATCTCAGCTTTTAGTTGATCATTTTCATTTTTTAAATTAGAATTAGTTTGACGTAAATTAATTATTTCTCTCTCTAAGTCACGAACCTTACGCAAATTGCTTGCGACCTCAGCATCATCATATAACTTATGGCGATTTTCAAATAAATCTTCAAAAAGCTCTTTAGCAAGATCTTGATTGCTATCCATCCAGATAATCAACTCATTGAAAATACTTTGAGTTTGCGGCTTACGACTGACTTCTGACAATAGAGGAGTTACAAGACTTCTAATTTCTATAGCAATGTCCTTCTGGAATTTATGACGATTTTTAGGAATCTTTACTTTAAATGCAATATCAATCAGTTCGTCTCTAAAATCCCTTCTCAACTGAAGAGCGATATTCTTGAGAGACTCATCAATCGGTTCTCCCTCTGCAAATAAGTCGTTAATATCGCAAAAAGTTCCATTTTGATTAGGAACAATAGGACTGTCATCTATAAGCAAATAATTCCAATTTTGTTCAACAATTAAGCCAACAAAGACAGATAACCATTCACGAACTTGAGCGTTACTTTCTGATAATGCGTTGCTGAGATTTAGCAGGTTTTCGTACTCAGAGATGTCAAATGTAATATACTCTACCTGTATTTTGTCTGAGATTTCCCAAATATCTGGACTCCACTTATCGATAAATTGTTTTTCAAATGTGTGATCTTTAAATACTTTTTTTGAAATCTCAAATATAAGATTCTTGGTTTGATAGAGTGTAGTTTCAACTGGTGGAAACAGTGAAGTCAGTGAATATACTGCAATCCTCTTGTCATCTTCATTTGTATCTTCAGAAATAAGATAATTATTAATTTCTTCAATAACATCTTTTTGAGATTTTGTTTTTAAAAAGCATGAAATTTTTACTGAAGTGTTACAGAGAATTTCATAATAGTCTGTAACAAGTTGAGAACCAATATCTTTCAAAGATGCTTCAATGCCAGTATCATTATATAAATCATTTGGGAGACAAAATTCACCATATTGATTAGGAACTAATTTATATTCTCCATTTTGCAAAAAAGAAATAATATTTTTATCTTCCGCAATTTCTAGAAGAGAGAAGTATAGATTTAACCACTCGATAGGTAAATCTATTTCAAATACTTCTTGTAAATCATCTAGTTTTGTGCAATTACTAGAGATATATTCAGACAGTCGAGATACGGTTAGCCGGTGAGAATCATCCCAAATATTATGTTTAAAGATTTTATACCATTCATCAATATGAGTTTTGGCAGGTAGGATGAAAAACTTGACATCAGCAACTAAATCCCATATTGCGTGTCTAATCTCCTTACTTTTATCAAAAGGAATGTCTACAATGATGGAGTTATCTTCATTTTTGAGTGAAACATATGATCCATTCTGCTTTCTCACTAAGGCAGTAATGTAAACTTTATCTTGTATAGGCTTTAAAATGTTTTCTTTGTACCATTGAGTAGAAAGCCAATATGTTTCAAGAGGCATATAAATGTTTGCAAGTTGATATAAGTTTTCCCATTTTTCAATTGCAGCAAAATCAATCAAATGGATATAGTAAGTAGTTAATGTTTTTAAGATTTGCTTATTGAGGTTGATTTTAGTCGTTTTTTTGTCTGTCAAAAAAACACCATCTCTTGGTTCTGTAGGATAGAAGTAGGAACTATTAACAAAGAAAGGGATGCCAAACTTCTCACTTCCTACTAAAGGAAAGTCACAAAAAATCTTTGGAACTTTATCTTGAGATAATTCGCCTATAAATATTTTGTTTTCTTTCTGACTTACGGGTATGGCTATTTCACCATCTAAGCCTTTCAATGAGATAAATTCAAATGAATTATCTGATTCAATTGTGCATTTCTGTATGCTACAAACCCTTAAACTCAAACCATCAATTTCTAGGGGTATTTCTTTGTCAGAGACACTATAATAAACGGGAGCATCCCAAGTTTGCGCTAAGTAGAAATACTTAGCGATGGGGAATTATTAAGAAAAGCTGTACGCAAACGTAAGATCTTTGGAACATTGCATGGATT
>NZ_JACJPY010000039.1 GCF_014696345.1 Pseudanabaena cinerea FACHB-1277 | reverse complement strand
GAGCGCCGCCACGCAATTCTTGGTTTTTATGTCCTAGTACCCTTGGCGACAGCTACGTATCAATATTTTTTTGATATTACTTGCACATTTTGTAGTTTCTGTAGTAACATAGTAAATCGCAACGGGATGTAGCGCAGCTTGGTAGCGCGCCTGCTTTGGGAGCAGGATGCCGTAGGTTCGAATCCTATCATCCCGACTTTTGATGCCTTGCGCTTAAATAAAAACTAAAGAACGGCGCGAAGCGTCGTTCTTTAGTTTGCTCGGTCTGAAGTTAGCTCCAATCCCTACCGCAAATTGCCCGTAACATCGGGAATAAAATTTTGCAGATGCATCGGTGGACGCACGTAAACCATATTATTTTGGATGGGCGGTAGCTCGATCGCTGCGGGTAAAACATCCTCATAGGGAATTTTGGCTAGTAAATGGCTAATACAGTTCAGGCGAGCGCGGCGCTTATCATCGGCATTGATCGTATACCAAGGCGATAGCTGCGTATCGGTGGCATTAAACATATCATCCTTGGCTTTGGAATATTCCACCCATCTTGCCCGCGCTTCGAGATCCATGGGGCTGAATTTCCAGCGTTTGCGGGGATCTTTGATGCGATCGCGGAAACGAATTTCCTGCTCATTGTCGCTGACCGAAAACCAATATTTGATCAAAGTAATGCCCGATCGCTGAATCATATCTTCAAATTCTGGGCAAGAGCGCAAAAATTCCACATATTCTTCATGGGTGCAGTAGCCCATAACGTGTTCCACACCAGCGCGGTTATACCAACTGCGATCGAACAGCACCATTTCTCCAGCCGCAGGTAGCTGCGCCGTATAGCGCTGAAAATACCATTGGGTGCGCTCATAGTCAGATGGTTTACCCAAGGCAACCACCCGACAGAGACGCGGATTCAGGCATTGAGTAATACTTTTTATCGCGCCCCCCTTGCCTGCGGCATCCCGTCCCTCAAAAATGATCACCACTTTCAAGCCCTGCTGCTTGATCCATTCTTGCAACTTGACTAGTTCTATTTCTAGCTTTGCGAGTTCCTTCTCATAGGTCTTTTTCGACAGTTTGGGGATGACGGCGATCGCTTGATCATTTTCCTGCGTAAATTGGCTAGATTCCTGTGCAGAAGTTGGAAAATCCAGTGAGTTCTTATCTTTCTTGGAATGGGATTTAGCGGAATGATCCTTAGACTTTTTATCTTTTGCCATAACGGTTTACCGATCTTGATATTAAAGGTATCTCATCGTACAGCGCTTTACTCTCAAACCCAATCAATAAAAGTTAAGAAAGTTAGGAGTTACGCAGAAATTGCGAAAACCCTCACCCCTAGCCCTTCTCCCCAATAGGGCTACCTTAGCTAGCTTGTACACACAAGCCTAACTTAATACCCTGCAATAAATTACGTGCTGAAAGCTAAAACCCGTCTCAACGGGTTGAGGATCAGCAATTAATCAGTTTTAAAGGACTTTTGAGCTTATTACTCAACAAGTCTAATAACGCTAGAATTTGAAGTACAAGAATGTAAACAACTATGAGCCAACCTATTACCCTAGACGACATCTTTGCCCTCTTCCGTGAAAGCGAACAAGAACGAAAGGAATTTCAGCGCACATCTCAACAAGCATTCGAGCAAAGTCAACGAGCATTCGAGCAAAGTCAACAAGCATTCGAGCAAAGTCAACGAGCATTCGAGGAACGTCAACAAGCATTCGAGCAGTATCGTCAAACTGCTGAACGAGAAATGGCTAAACTGCGTGAAACCGTTGAAGAGACTAGTAAACAAATTGCTCAAACAAACAAACAAGTTGCCCAAACCAACAAACAAGTAGGAGGGCTAACTAGCCGATGGGGAGAATTTGTGGAAAACTTGATCAAACCCGCCGCCGCAAGACTATTTCAAGAAAAAGGTATTGAAGTTCATCTCACAGCACAGCGAGTTACAGGTCAAGATGATAAAGGTTCCATCGAAATTGATGTGTTAGTGGAAAACACCACTGAGGTTGTGGCAATTGAAGTAAAATCGCATTTGGAAGTTCGTGATGTCAAGCGATTTTTAGAAACCCTAGAACGTTTTAAGAAAGCATTTCCTAAACGCAAAAATGACAGACTCTATGGAGCAGTCGCGGGTATTAAAATCGATGAAAGAGTTAATGAATATGCCATCCAAGAAGGGCTATTTCTAATTCAACCCGCAGGGGATTCGGCAATTATTGCGAATAGCCCAGACTTTCAGCCAAGGGTTTGGTAAAAGATATTTGAAATACTAGTCTTTGTATGCCTCCAAGGGTAAACAAGAACAGACAAAATGCTGATCGCCGTAGGCATTAGCGATCGCTTTTTATCTCAGTTTAGAAACTTAGCGATCGCCCCTTCAACGGGTAGATAATTCACCTTTTAGTATAGCGATCGCCTAAATCAAAACCCAAATACACCAGCGATCGCTCAATAGTCCCAAGGATTTCAGTAAACATAGCTTGTGCAGATTCTTGTAAAGCTTAGCTGCGTTTACCTTCTGGCATGATAGCGATGCCACCAAGGATCTCGGCTTGGTTAATGCTGGTGGTAAATAGGTTTGCTCTAGGCTGAGCAGCAACCCAAGATTTGACTGTTTGCGAACCTTGGGGTTACATCAGTTCTGACAGGACGTTGGTATCAAGAACAATTTTCATAGATCATTTCATAGATCAAATGTTGGTAAGGGACGCATGGGTTCTCTAGGAATTTCGGGGATTTCAAAATCTCCAAAGTCTGCAAAGCGTCTATTAATGGCGGTAGCGAGGTCAATATTGCCTAACTTTTTAGGTGCTAATACACTTTTGAGAATTGCTTTAATTTCAAGTTCGATGGTGCGCCCATGCTGGGCGGCGCGTTGTTCTAGCTCAATCTTATTCCACTTAAGTGCCTTAGCCGTTGCGATCGCCAAGTCTTTATTAGCAATCACCAAAGTCGCAAAAATATCAGGATTATTTTGATCTGCCCTTCATGTCAATTAAAAGTTTCTCTGGGTTTTAAGTGATCTCAAAGCGCTGTATTGTTATAAATAAAAAAATTAAATTATGACTGATCGCCTATCCAAACTCATTCAGACTGTAGAAGAGGCGGACTCCTCCAAACTGTTGCTAGAAGCAGTGCAAAATTTGGCTGAAGCGCAATTGGATGGAGCGATTCCGACTTTAATTGAGGCACTGAGCTACAACAATCCAGGAGCAGCAGTTGCCGCCGTTGATGGTTTAATTCGCTTGGGCAATGCGGCTGTGCCTCCACTTTTGCAACTGTTAGACCAACATAATTACACAGCGCGATCGTGGGCGATTAGAGCCTTGGCGGGCATTGGTGATCCCAGAGGGTTAGTAACTTTATTGGGGGTGGCAACGGCTGATTTTGCTATGAGTGTGCGCCGTGCTGCGGTTAAGGGTTTAGGCACGATGCAATGGGCTTGGTTTCCTGATGATTTACGAGAGGTAGCTCAGGAAGAGGCGTTGGAGGCTTTGCTGTTTGTGGCACAGCAGGATGAAGAATGGGTCGTGCGCTATGCGGCTGTGGTGGGGTTAGAATCCTTGGCGATCGCCATTGATCCTCAGCGCAAAGTATGGCGATCGGCTATTCAGGTGCAGTTTAATTTGATGGGGTGTAATGATGAGGTGTTGGCAATTCGCGCTCGTGTTTGGCTTGCCCAGAAAAGGTTGGCAGAGAGGTTGCAGTCAGAATTACAAGGGGATTTGCAAGCTGAGTTACAAGAGAGAATTCAACAAAATGATGGCGACAACTTGGAGCCGCATTCAGAAATTGCCGAACATAAATCACCTTTGACCCCCGATGATTGGCAGGATATTTTAGTCAAGCTGTATGAAATCAAGCGCCAAGAACGTCTTCGGGTTTAGGGTGCAGGCGATAAAGTATGCTTCCAATAAGGTGAAAACCGCTATAAGTCTTGATCTGTCCATGATTTTGGATCTTCTAGGGGTTCTAAATGCGTAAATACACTCGTATTTGGTAAAGCTTGGGCGATCGCTGTCTCTAATTCCTCACAGAGATCATGTCCACTCTGGATAGACCAAGCCCCAGGCACTAAAATATGAAAAGTTACAAACCTTTTTGCCCCTGCAACGCGGGTACGAATGGCATGAAATTGGATTTGGCGGCGATCATAATTGCTGAGGATTTGGTTAATTACTTCTAGTTCAGCCGCAGGCATTGCCGCATCAAGGAGTGCCGAACCGCTTTCGGTAATTAATTTAATGCCAGTCCAGAGAATATTCACCGCGACTAACAGCGCCAATATGGGATCAAGGATTTGCCAACCTGTCCAAGCGACTAAACCAATACCAATCAATACCCCAAAGGATGTCCAGACATCGGTGAGTAAATGATGGGCATCGGCACGCAGGGTAATGGAACGGAGGCGCTTACTGGCTTTTAATAAAATCATGGCGATCGCGCCATTAATTGCGGCGGCGATTAAAGATAAAACTAACCCGATTCCTAACTGTTCTAAGGGTTGGGGATTAATTAGGCGCGGTATGGCGGCGATCGCAATGCCAAGGGCAGCAACTAAAATTAAAGCGCCCTCAAAGCCACTGGAAAAATATTCGGCTTTAGAATGTCCATAGGTATGCTCTGCATCGGGGGGCTTGGCGGCATAGTTAATTGCCCACACTGCAATGATGGCTGCCACTAAGTTCACCCCCGACTCAAGGGCATCGGAGAGAAATCCCACTGAGTTGGTGAGTAAATATGCCCCTAATTTGAGCGCGATGGTGGCGATCGCTCCTGCGATCGATAAGTAACCGTAATAACTTGCCGAACGTGGCTCGCCTTTATTTTTCATGTTCTATTCATTGCGATCGCCACCATAGATATCTCGACCACGAATATTATTGATCGTATTCAACACGGCAGTTGCCGCCGCCATAATGTCCCTCTCTTCCCCCCCCAAATATAAGCGTCCAAAACTACCCACTGCCACAATTTCCAGAATATTAATCGAAGCGGCTTTTTCGGCTTCATTGGCGGCGAGGGCAGCATAGGCGGCAGGTTCCACTTCCATGATGTAGAGGGTTTGACCTGATAGCAACATTTGTCCGCGCCGAAAGCGATTGATTAATTGGGTTTGATGGGCATCGACATTACGGATAATTTGACTAGAGAGCAATCGCGGCTTGATGCGATCCTCTTCGGTTGCGCCGAGCATTTGCAAAATGGCGCGTCCAGCCGCTTGGGTTTCCCCTTGACTTGCAGAATGAATTTCTAATAATCCATACAAACGTTCAACAATTTGTACCCCTGGGCGCACTGAGGTAGATTTGAGCGCGACATCGGTAATGCGATTAATTTCAATTCCTGGGGAAATCTCAATCCAAAGAGAAGTATCCCCTGGCAATGGCAAAAAACCTTGGGCAATTGTTCCTAAGTATGCGGCGTGTTGGCGTTGAAGATTATCTAGATAGACATAGCTGCGTAAATCAATACCCAAGAAGTTATGCTCCTCAAAATTTATCTAACAGAATTTATCTAAATTTTACAGCGCTTTGCGCTAAGCCCAAATAATTAGCCCAATTAATTATATGGTTATTTTTGAAACGCGATCGCTGTCCATTCGTCCATTTGTTGGCGATCGCCCAACTGAAAACCCACCGCTTGCATCGCCGCAATTACATCATCGGCGCGATCGCTGGTGTAGCCTGCGGTAATCAAGAGGCGCGGTGAACTAGTTGTTGCACTAGGGGGTTTAAGTGCCTGTGCAAATTCAGCCGCTAGGGAAATATGCACCCTTGCAAATATATTTGCCACAATCAGATCGAACTGCCCCGCCGCCGCGATCGCAGTTGTGGAGGCAGGGCGATCGCTTCCTAACCAATGCCCCAACTGACTGGCAGTGCCAAGGCTGGCACTGCTAACTGTCACCACGTCGCTTACCTGATTGCGGGCGATCGCGTCTTCAGTTGCCGCCACTGCGATCGGGTCGTTGTCAATGGCAAGAACTTCGATGCCTAATTTTGCCATCGCCACCGTGAGGATACCAGAGCCAGAGCCAAGGTCGAGGGCATAGATCGGCTCATTATTTGGCTTATGCCAATTGTGGAAATATTTTTCAATCAGGCGCAAACTCAAAATCGTGGCGGGATGTAAGCCACTGCCAAAGGCGAGACTGTTTTGCAAGTGCAGGACTATTTCTTGAGGACTTCGGGTTTGATAATTGGCATCTGCGGATACCACCACGAAGCGATCGCCAATGCGTCTCACTAAAAATTTGGTCGGATTCTCTTCCAAATCACGATCTATAGGACGCTCTGTCACAACAAAAGTTTGCAATTCATTGATCAGCCCCGTGCGTTGTAGTGGCGCAATCATCGCGGCGATCGCGTCAATACGTTGATGAATTTGATCATTTTTTGCTAAATATATTTGGATTGTATAGTTCCATTGAGAACTTGATTGTATTTCGTTATCGCTGGCTTCATATTTGTGGATATGGATATCATTAGCAGCGATCGCCTGTGCCAACAGGGTATAAACCCAGTCCACCGCCTCATCAGTCGTATCAACGATCAATTCTATCCAAGGCATAATTCATTTTTTAGTATTACGGTAATAAGGGGGAAGCAGTAGTCTCGATTTAACGAAAGAGTCGGCTATAGTGAGAACTATACAACTGCGATCGCTCTTGATTACTTTTCTGATTATGATTTAACGCAGGACTAATTACAAATAAAGTCGTTCTCGTTAAGTTTTCTGCGATGGTCGTAAATGCCATATTTGCCAGAGGAACGGTAATAATCTGCTCATCTTCCCAACCCAAGCGATAGCAAATAGCAACGGTGGTATCCGATGGATAATGTTCCATTAACTTTGCTTGAGCATTCTCCACATGATGGGCGCTGAGATAGAGGCATAGTGATGCTTGATGGGCGGCAAGGCTGGATAATTCTTCCCGTTCTGGAACTTGAGTGCGTCCACTGATGCGTGTAAGAATAATTGTCTGGACTAATTGGGGAACTGTCAGTTCGGTTTGCAATCTGGCGGCGGCTAATTGGAAAGCACTCACCCCTGGAATAATCTCAAAGGGAATATTAGCGGCAATGAGGGCAGTCATCTGTTCTTGGATTGCGCCATAGAGAGCAGGATCGCCATCATGGAGGCGCACGACTAATTTCTGCGATCGCACTTTTTCGATCATAATTGCCACAATCTCTTCTAGGGACTGGCTGGCGGTGGGAATGATTTCAGCATCGGCACGACAATATTGCAGCATTGAGTCTGGAATTAGGGAATTGGCATAGACCACGACATCGGCTTTTTCGAGAAGTTGCCGCCCTTTCACCGTAATTAAATCAGGATCTCCGGGTCCCGCGCCAATAATATAAATAGGATTAGTAGGATTCATTAATTTCATGCCAATAAGATAGTTTGTGCGAAGCGCAAACTATCTTATCCTAGAACTAATTTTCCTAGCCGATCGCAAAGAATGGTTTTAACGGCAACTTGCCGATCGCTGTATTTTTGGATATAGGCGATCGCCCGTTGGTTGATTTGATCGGTAATGTGGGCAAAGACGGGTTGATCGCTGTTATTGGCAACTAGTAAATTATGCACAGCTTCGGCGGTGGGCGATCGCTCGATTTTTTGAATTAATTCCATCGGCAAGTTTTGATGGACTGCGGCTCTTACTAAAATGTCAATCCTCGCATCGGCTAAGTGACTGGAAGTGTTAAAAATGCCACCTGCTAATTTTAATAGCTTGCCATGATAACCAATCAAAGTAATTTCTTTGATGCCTAGCAGTGCTGCTTCTATTAACATCGCGCCGATCCAGTTGGCGGTCTGCACCAATTGGCGATCGCTAAAGCCTAGACCCTGAGCGACTTGATAGCCATTCGCACCAATGTAAAAAGCGATCGCCTGTGTATCAGTCGCTTTATCCCGCAGATCGGTGCGAAATTCTTCCAATTTATCTTCCACTGAAAGCGGTTGCGATATGGCAGAAGTTCCCAATAGAGATAGTCCTTCAAGAATGCCAAAGGCAGCATTGGATGTCCTTTTTGCTAAGGCGCGACCTTCAGGGAGAATGAATCGCACCCTTGCTAATTGATTGGGCAATTCGGGCGATAATAATTCTGGCGATAATAGCGGTAAAAGGTTTGCTTGCGCGAGATTTTGTGCCAATTGATAGATAGCAGGTTTACCATCAACAGATTTACCCAAGCCTTCACCGCCTTCTAAAATCAGTCTTTCAGAAATAGATATGGAATTAGGCGACAAAATCTCATCAGCTAAGCCATGCGCTTCTAAGCTTACCCATGCCCAAATCGGCATACCTGCGGTCAAATCCAGATTATCCCCAGGATCGCTCAAGGCGATCGCGAGGGCTGTTTGTTGATTGATTTGATAATCAATAATAGCAACCTGTGCAATGGGAATATGCCCATGCCCCGCCTCCAGCAAATCCATTTCTACGGAAGTAATCGATTCTAGAACTTGCGATTTTCGGAGATTCTGCAATGTGATGATTGCGGCTTTGGCAGCAGCGATCGCAAATACAGGCAGCGTATAACCAGATTTCATGAAGGCACAACAGATTTAAACAGTCAGATTATAGCGGTTTTGCTATGGCGAAACCGCTATAATAAATTAGGACTTAATTGCTGTCCAATCCTTCTTTAGCAATGACATAAATGTGGCAATGCCTTTAGAGAAACCAATGGGATCTTGCAATGCATATTCAGGGAACTCTTCGTAATGCCGCCATTCTTCTGAGGGGTTGTGACGCAAATGCAAGCTCCGCTCGCCATCATCTTCTAACTTCCATAACATTTGACCGCCAGTTGGGATATTAGACATAGACTCCTCCTTAACACTTCATTAATAAGTCAGTCAATTGACTAACAACATCTTGACGATCCCCATATTAAATTCTGTAATTCTTGTTACTGTTTCCATTACTTTCCGATCGCCCTATGCAAATAGATGATATTCTCCATCAGCGTTATTCTATCTGTAAGTGTTTGCATACGGAAGAAATAATCGAGCTAGGTAATTGTGGTGATATCCAAGGGGAAGGCGCTCAGAGCTTAGCGATCGCCATCTCAATTTATCTAGCAGAAAATCTCGAAATTCCCATCATGCCCCATCCCCTTTGCGTGATTTATCAATGGCGGCTTGTGGAACTAGATTCACAAATATCTACCGAAAGGATTAATTCTCAGGCGATCGCCATAAATCTTTTCCAAGATCTTTCTCAAAATATTTCTCAAGATCTCTCTCAAAGGCTTTATCAATTGTCCCAAAGCTATAATCTTGCTCCAAAGGTACAGGCTTTTTTGCAGTTAGAGTCAGACTATTACTTAGTCCGAGACTACCAAGAGCATTATCAATATCTAACCGAATTTAAAGATTTATTGCAGGATTATCTCAATAGCTCAAGTGAACCTGCTAAATCAATCACTATTTCTGAATTATCGACTGTTAAAGCGCTTCAAAGCCTCCATTCATCAGCAAATGATAATTCTTGGCAAACTAGATTCATCTCCACTTTATCGAAAATTTCTATTAATCGTCGTCAAATGTTGACCCATAGCGGCGCAGCAATCGCGGGGTTTGCCATTGCCTTACTATTTGCAAGTCCCAAACCCAAACCGCAGCCTTTAACTATAGTTACATCTGCCCCTATTCCTGAACCACCCCTAGATCCAATTCAAAATAAAGACAAAGCTTTTCGAGATAATTTTGGCAATGGCATTTATATGGAAATGGTACAGATTCCATCGGGAAGATTTAAGCTAGGTTCGCCAATGACTGAATTAGAGCGCAGGGATCATGAATCGCCGATGATAGAAGTGAATGTGTCAACCTTTTATATGGCAAAATTCGTGGTGACTCAGGAACAATGGGCGGCAGTTATGGGCAGCAACCCTGCCATCTTTCGGGAGGATCTCCAAGCCCCCATCGAAAATATTTCATGGTTAGAAGCAAAGGAATTTTGCCAAAAACTATCGAGCAAATCTACCTATAAATATACTTACCGTTTACCTAGTGAGGCAGAATGGGAATATGCCTGCCGTGCTGGCACTAGTACTGCTTATCATTTTGGCGATCGCGCCGATCAACTGCCCGACTATGCTTGGTTTAAGGGTAATGCCAATCAGCGATCGCAACCCATTGGCAAAAAGATCCCCAATCCTTGGGGACTGCATGAGATGCATGGTGGCGTTTGGGAATGGTGTGAAGATGTCTGGCATGATAGCTATCGCGGCGCACCTGCCGATGGTTCAGCATGGATCGATGGCGAGGGCTATGGGCGCAGGGTGAGGCGGGGCGGCTCTTGGAGCAATGAGGCAAAGTTATGTCGCGCAGCAAGTCGCGATTGGCATTGGCAAGGCGATCGCTATAACGATATTGGCTTAAGGGTAGTTATTTGAAATTATATCCATAGGACTCAACACCGTGTCATACAACCCAATATTTTCACCTTCATGCCGATTAAATCCCACATACTCTAAACTGGCATCTTCATAACGCTTAAATTTGTAAACTGCATCATTCATCAAGGCACTATTGAATACACCTAAACTTACCAATAGCTCAAAGTCTCTCACGATTAAACCTGTTACTTTTTTAAATAATGCGGGTTCGAGTTGAGTAATCACATCTCTAAGGCTTCTTTCGCGGTAATCGGTGAGATACATAAATACAGGAATGCGGGTCGCAAATTTAATTAATTTTTCCTGAATTTGTTTGCGCTTACTTTTGTACTCCTTTTCCGCCTCGGTGAGTTCTTTCTTTTCTTCTTTGGTTAAGTCCCTCTCATTAGCTTCTTTTTTCGCTTTTTTGACTGCATCGGATTTATTTATGATCGTTTCAATGTCTTGATTGAGGTTACGGAAACCTTCGATATTTTCGAGGGCTTGCATTGCTTCTTGATTTTTCATCAAGCGCTCCAAAGTATTGTTATCGACATTCACCAATAAGGCGCTTTCCCAACGTCTGGCTAGTAATGTTGCCGTTGTGCCACTCATCGCCATGTCGAGAATTCCTGCGGCATCAACTTGTTTCATCGAGCTACCGTCATAGGCAAGCACAGGTAAGAAATGAATAAATTCTTCGACTTTTTTCTCTGGATTTGACTCATCGACATTGAGGCGGCAACTGTAATCGGCTATTTGTCTAAGGGCGCGATCGGGGGCAAAGTCAAAAACGTAGCATTCCTGTTTGATGATTTCTTCTTGATTGGGGGAATTACTATCAGGATTTTTGATTGTCCAAGGTGTTTGGACTCGAAAGGCGGCTTGGAAGTAGGTTTCAGGACTAGAGGAATTTCGCAACATAAAGATCCCTGTCCAAGGCTTGACGGATACGCCTGTGGTAAGTTTGCCGCAGGAAAGGGTGATGGTTTTGGTTTGCAATGGGTTATCCATTGCTTGTAAAACGGGTGGTAATGCTTCCACACCAATTCCTGCACTAATTCCTGCGGCGACAATAATTTTGTAATCGTGATAGAACTTATTTTGCTTTTGGGCTAACAGGTTTCGCATGGCGTGGCAAGAGGCAACGGTGGGCAGAAACCAGAATGTATGGGAGAGGATGTTCAGCAATCTAGTATCGGAATAGGGCATGGGTGGCTTCTTGGCTCCGAGTTTGAGATTGTCGATCGCTGTTTCTAGATGATTTCCTCTAATCAAATCAAGCCATTTCTGAACTTCATTCTCATAGGTAAATTTAGCTTTTTTATCGTTGCCTGTAGCTGAGAAAAATACATTCAAATCAAATTCGTTAAACTCCCCTTTCATCGCAATCTCGCGGATCGAGTCGGGTAACTGATAGGTGAGCATCACCATACGCGGCAAGGCAGCATAGGGATTATTTTCTCCTGATCCCTGAGAAGCAAATAACTCCTTCGCTCTTTGCTCATCGGAATATGTCCAGTTATAGATCTGTTCTTCGATAAATTCACCAGAGGCGATCGCTCTGAATGGTGTACCCGACAAATACAAATAGGCGTTAGTGGTAATCGGGATAATGCTTTCATCGAAATAATCGATGCCCTCACCTTCACCAAATTCTAGTTCTTTCTTGCCTTCTGCTTCAAAGAGTTCCTTGGCATTGTCGCGCCATGCGCCGTAATGGTACTCATCAAATATGACACAATCCCAATTTGTTAAATGCACCCATTCATTTTTGGCTTTGATGCCCCCTGCGCTATTTTTGCCGAGATAGTCCTGAAATGAGCCGAAGCAAACTAAGGGCTTATTTTTGTCGGCATTCTCAAACTCTAATCCATTGCGCGAGATAAATTGCCAGCCTTTAAAATCAATATGCGATTCTAAATCCTCTTGCCATGCGCTTTGAACTGCGGGTTTAAAGGTGAGAACGAGGATTTTTGTCCAACCCATTTTTTTTGCGAGTTGATAGGTGGCAAAGGTTTTGCCAAAGCGCATTTTGGCATTCCAAAGGAAGTGTGGCGTTTTGTCGGGGTTCTCTTGTTTGAAACTGCTGAAATAGGCGATCGCTTTATCCACTGCCGCCTGTTGTTCAGGACGCATCCCAAAATCAAGGGTACGATTTTCGACATTTTCTGCACCATTTTTAATGGCTACTATGGCAGCTTTGACATCTTTAGCGGTGCATTGAAACCATTCACCATCAGGATTTTTAAAGCCTTGTTTGCGGAGATAGCGATGTACGTCATGGTCACTAAAAGTACTACCATTTTTATAAGTTTCTGAATAGACTGCGGATTCTTCGAGGAGTATTTTGTAAGGTGATTCCCCTGGGCGAATAACGGGATATTGTTCGGCTACACGAGTTTTCGCGTCTCTAGTGGTATAGCCAATTTTGAGGAGTCCTTTGTATTGGGGATGGGTGTCTTTGTAGGCGTAAATTGTGGGCTTAATTTCGGGTCTAGGTGGGAAGAATTCGTTATTCATATAGGCTTTTTCTAAAAATATTCGTTGATTTTTTTTGCTATTTCTTCGCGATCTGGAAGTAATTCTTGATATTGCTTTGGTAATTTGGCGCTAGTGTTGTAAGTGGCTACGCCTATAGGCATATTGCTGGATTTGAGTGAGTATTCGACAACGGTACGATCTTTTTCTTTGCAAATAATAATCCCGATCGCATCATTTTCATGGGCTAGTTTGATGGTGTCATTGAGCACGGTGAGATAAAATTCCATCTTGCCTTTATATTCGGGTATAAATTCACCAATTTTTAACTCGATCGCTACGAGGCATTGCAATTGCCGATGATAAAGCAGCAAATCAATAAAGTATTCTTTTTCGCCAACTTGTAATTTATATTGGTTTCCAATAAAGGCGAATTGATGTCCAATTTCTAATAAAAAATTACGCACATTTTGAACTAAAGCGTTTTCTAATTGGCTTTCGCTATGTTCTTCGGCAAGGTTAAGAAAATCAAAGGTGTATTCGTCTTTGACTGCGAGGTGGGCTTGATTTTTGATGTTTTCTGGTAATGTCTGCTCAAAGTTGGTTTGATTGAGTAAATATTTTTCGTAGGTTTTATTTTCAATCTGATGAATTAAGACGTTTTTTGTCCAGCCGAATTTTTTTGTGGCTAGTATGTAAAACTGACGCTCTAGGCTGTCTTTACATTTATTAAGTATGACAATATGTTTTGTCCAACTAATTTCTCCAACCAATGGCTGGAGATTTTCAGCGCTGTGATATTCACTGTAAAACTGTGCCATGAGCCATAGGTTTGTAGTCGAGAATCCACTCATTTTTGGAAACTCTTTCTGCAATTCTTTAGAGAGTGTTGGCACGATCGCTTTACCCCAGTTTTCAGATTGTTTTTCAGATATTGCTTTGCCTAGCTCCCAATATAGGTTAATCAATTGCACGTTTACAGCTTTGAGGGCTTCATATTGAGCTTGGCGTACTTTTTGCTTGATTTCAATAATAAATAATTGCTGTATGTTCTCGATTTCCATTAATTATTTGTCCTCCGCTTTTGTAGTATGGTTATTTACCTTGATTAAATAGATTATTTTGCGCGATCGCCTTATGCAACTTATCTAGCAGGATTTCTCTGGATGGTAAAATTGTAAAGTATTCGGCTAATTAATTGTCTCTACAGTGTCGAGACAATTTCTAATTCTCCTTTTTGCTATTAGGTGATGTTGATAATATTTTTCTTTGTTCTTCCATGATAATTTGTTTTAACTGGTCTTCGTCAGGGAGATTAATCAAATATTTAGATACAAAAATCTGCTGTGATAAACCTGTTGTGGCATATCTGACTAAACTTTCATTTTTATTGGCACAAAGAATAATTCCAACTGGAGGGTTATCACCTTCATTCTTTTCGTTTTCGTTGTAATAATTTAAATAAACATTCATTTGTCCTGCATCAGCATGATTAAAGTCGCCTAATTTCAAGTCAATTAGTATATTGCACCGCAAAATTCGATGATAAAAAACTAGATCAATGTAATAGTGAGTGTTATCAAACGTGATACGTTTTTGTCGTGACTCAAAACAAAACCCTTTTCCTAGTTCTAATAAAAAGATTTGTAAATGATTAATAATTGCTTGCTCTAATTCTAGTTCGGTATATTCATGTTCTTCTTTTAATTCTAAAAACTCTAATATATAAGGATCTCGAAATACATCTTCTGGTAAGAGTTTTTCTTGTTGGTTATATTTTTCTATTATTCCTAGTTTGTCTTTACTTAATCCAGTTCTTTCATAGAGCATACTGTTTATTGCTCGTTTTAGTTCTCTGACTGACCAGTTGTTGCTAATGCTTTGCCATTCATAGAAATTTCTTTGTGTGGGATCAGATAATTTAATTAGTTCTACAAAGTGAGTAAAACTTAGTTGATTGATGAGTTTTTCAATTTCAATCATGCTTTTATCATTAGTTTTATTCATTTTTGTTACTGCTGACTCTAAGCTGTTTAACTGTTTAAAATTAATAAGATAAGATTTTGCGATCGCTGACCGCAATATGTTGGGATAAGCTAGATAAAAGTCTTTGCAAAGATATAAATGTCTTTCTCTAATTTGCAGAACTCCTATTGTTTTCAATCTTTTTTCTATTTCTTTGTATAGTCTAGTACCATATTCAGCCCTATCAGACCCATTAAGTTCGTATTCAACAATATAAAAGCCAAATAACAAATTACGCAAAGTTAATCCAATGTTTACTTGTTTTTGGACTTGCTGTTTAAAGAATGACTGAGTATCACTAATAAGATTAATTAAAACATCTAGTTTTTTCATAAATGAGATTTCCAGATTTACATATTATTTTTCTAATTTTTAAGGATTATCTAACTCCATCGATCGCACCATCGACTCAATAAACGCAATTTCTTCCGCAGTTAATCCATATTTTTTATAAAGTTTCTCATCTGTCCAAGATTCTGAAAAGTCTTGTATTGGAACAAAAGTATATACTTTACTTGTAGCGTGTTGGGCTGGCTTGTTAAGCAAAACTAGAAATCTTAAAAATTTAGTAGCTAAATATGTTGCTAAGTTATACGCTTCTTTTTCATTATCAAAAACTCCAGCTACAAGATAAGTCTCAGTACAAGCGCTATTTGGAGGTACAACAAATGGTTTAGCTAGAATTGGATGGGGGAATGAATCGCTTCCACTACCTAAAGGAGCAATTAGCACTTTAAAATTTGGAATAATAGAATGATTAGATAAAATTTCTTCATGCTTTACATAACCTATTCCTCCATTTTGATAGAGAGTTACAGCGTTAGGAAACGTAGATTTTTTACCTTTAAAATTAGTTCTTAACCCGAATGGTTTACTTGAGCTTATTAGACTCTTTAAGGATGGTTCATTAAAAGCCTTGACTTTGTTTAGAATTGATATAGCTTCGTTGAATCTAATAAAAGTATCACAATCTTTCTCTAACAAAGGTCTTTCCATTTCAGAAACAACTTGACCTTTTCTTAAAGTAATAACCTTGCAATTGCCTTCATTATCTCTATCCCAAAGAAAGTAACAAACTCCTCCTTTTATCTGTACCCCCGGAAAACAATCAATAGCTTCTGGGAAGTCTCCAATATACCTAATTCTATTATCATTAAGCATTTCTTCTCTAAACTCATCTAATCCCTTTCCACCAGAGTACCAACGGGCAGGAATAATCATGGATAGATATCTAGGATTTAGTTTTTTCGCCTGTTCTACAAATCTATGATAGATAGGACTAGCACTTCTACCAAAGCCAGAATCTTCTAACTGATAAGGAGGATTACCGACAATAACATCAAACTTCATATTCTTAAAAAAACAACTAGGATCATCAGCATGGATAAATTGATAAGCATAAGACTCTAACGCATCGCCGCGCTCATAGACCTCCTGACTCGCGCCGCAAAACCCACACTTGCCGCCGCGCCAATCATGCTCCACACGCGCATAAACAATATTACCCTGCTCATCCTCAAAATCCGAACATACCGAATACCTCCCATTCGCCACCTTCGAGCAGTACACACTCCGCCGCGACAACAACCCCGTCAACTCCGTAATCGCCAACCCAAAAAGCTGATATTTATAAATATGATTAGCCCGTTCCTGCAAATCTGGAAACACAGGCTCCAACCCCACAATCAACCGCTTCGCCATCTCCCGCAAAAACACCCCCGACTTGCACACAGGATCAAGAAATTTTGCATCAGGATTTGACCATAAATCCGCAGGCAACAAATCCAAAATCTGATTCACCAAACTCGGCGGCGTAAACACCTCATCATTGCTCAAATTCGCCAAACAAGTTAACACATCAGGATTGTAATTACTTTTAAGCATACTTATACATTGCTACTCTAGTACTAACAAATTTTCAAAAGACTTTGTATTATTCCATCGATAAATACTGAAATCACGGCGATCGCTAGTTAAAATTCTCCCCTCATTCAAATGTTCTGCTAAAACTACCAAAGAAGCATCGGCAAAATCCATAGGTAAATCAGCATAGCGTCTCATTAGCTCAACCATGCGGGTTATGTGATGACTCTGAAAGTCAAAAATAGAAAAAGAGCCATTAGCAACTTCTTCTAAAAAATTAAACTGCACTACTAATCCCGCATCTCTTGCCAGTAAATAGCTAGTTTCCGTAACTACAGGATAGGTTGTAATCAATAATTCATTTAGATTAGTAACAGCTTGGACTGCACTTTTATGAAAACGATCTTGCTTATTACCCAAAGCAATGAAGAAACCAGTATCAGCGAGGATCATGTTTTTCGTCCATAACTTTTTGAAAATTCGCTTTTGAGTTAGCAGCTAAATCAGGATCACCATCAAAACAACCAATAAACTTACTCTGGCGCAATTTTGTTACATAGCCTTGCTGCTCAGAATTTTGTTTTGTCTTTAGTGCTGAAACAATAATCTCCATTAAGCTTAAAAGATCACTAGGCGACAGCAAAACCACTTTTTCCGTAATTTCTTCAAGTAACATAAATAACCTCGTTTGGTCAGTGATATGTAGGACAGGCAACACAAAGCGCCGCTATCTACATACATCCTACTCTCAAAAAATGCACCACAGGAAAATCCTCAATCGGAGTCGGGATAAACACATCCTCACCCGTATCCGCAAACAGAGGCAACTCCATCATGCTCTCATGGTGCAATAACTCCTTAAAACTAAAATCGCGCCTCTTGATCATGCTGCCATTTACAGGCGACCATTCCGAAAAAATGATCGGCTCAGGACGATCGCCCACCGTTTTTAAAGTCAACGCATCGCCATGAATAATATTGCGGCTGAGAATATAGCGTACCGCCTCCCGACAATCATCATTCGCTAAATCTCCAAAAAGCTCCGTATATTTTTGATCAAATATATTGAATAGGCGATCGCGACATTCCTGCACATTGTCTTCTAAAATATCAATTCCATAGATCGAAGAAATCGCCAAAACCCCATTCCGTTCATACTCTAGCTGTACCTTGCCATAGCGCATCTGCACAACTTGCAATTTTCGATCCAAAACCTCCGCCAAAAAATTACCAGTTCCACAGGCTGGCTCCAAAAATCTCGACTCAATCCGCTCAGTTTCCTGCTTTACCAAATCTAGCATCGCTTTCACCTCACGCTGGTTAGTAAACACCTCACCATGATCGGTCACTCTCTGCTTTGAGATTACTTGTTTCTCTGTGGTTTCTATACTCATAGTCTGAATCTACTGACCAGTTACTGCTATATCTCCAGTTTTCCCGCCATTCAACAAAATATTACCGCCATTGATGCCAATAATTTTAGCATCGGCATTATCACTATAACTATTGCTAAACTCAGCCGTAACATTACCCGCAATGACTGAGCCTTGATTGATAATGTCTCTGGCTTTTAAGAATACGGATTCGCTCTGTACTTCTCCTGGGATCTGAATACGATCATCCGAAATAATGCCAAAATTCTGATTATGTGCTTGGCTACCCACAATAATAGTCTCATAACCTAGACCTCCATCAAAATTAATCCCCGCTACAGTCGCACTAGTTGCTCCATCTAAACTTGTCCAAAAAAATGTGGAACGGCGATCGCTGGAAAATACAGCGCCATCAATATCAATAGGAAATTTGTACTGTATTTAGGTGTCATGATTGTTTGCTAATCTACTTTGCAACACAATCCAAGGATGCTCTAGCATTGCCACAAGCTGACCCGTAAATGGTGAACTCTGCGATCGGTTTTGGACAGTTAATAAATTTAAAAAGCGTTCGACATCCTCAAAATTGACCTGATGTTTTAAATAGCGCCCTAGGAACTGCCGCACAATGCGTCTTTGTAGTGCTAAGGGCTGTTCTCGCAACAATTCACATTGCAATCGCGGCGGCTCATTCCACACCACAGTAATATTTTCTTGAAAAAAGTTCTGAGCTTGATTCTCCAAATACCGCACATCCTCCTGCAATAACTCGGCGGTTTGCGCGATCGCTACTTCCAATTGCGGATTAAAATTTGCTTGCAAATAGGGAATTGTTTCTAAACGTAAACGGTTACGCCGATAGCTCAAATCCGCATTCGTACTGTCCTCCCAAATAGCAATCTGATTTTCCATACAAAAGCCTGCGGTTTCGGCACGACTCACATTTAATAGTGGACGCACCAACTCAATGCCATCGGTAAGCGATCGCCGCCAACTTAATGCCGCCAAACCATCGGCTCCACTGCCACGCATCAAATTATACAAGCAAGTCTCCACGCGATCGCTGCGGGTATGCCCCGTCACCACATAGCCGCAATCATGTTTTTTTGCCATTTCTGCCAACATCTCATAGCGCCAATGCCTAGCCGATGCCTCACTTTTAGGCACTATATCCGCCGTTCTCAAAATAAAATCTAAGCCTAAATCTTGGGCAAACCTTGCCACATGATCGGCATTAGCTTGAGAGTCTTCGCGCCACCGATGATCACAATGGGCGATCGCTAAGTGCCAGCCAAACTTAGCCTGCTGCATTTGCAAAAGCTTTGCCAAACAAATCGAATCCTGCCCCCCCGATACTGCTATTAAAATCTTAGGTTCTGGTGATGTGTTTTGGGGTAGTAGGGACAGGGGCGATCGCATCACCAAATTTAATTTAGTTCTTAGTAGCTTGGTAAATTGCATTCTCTAGAATAAAACTGTACAGACATTAACCACACATAAAAGATTTAAGCAAAATTAGCTACTAGTCAGAACCGAAAAATAAGGTATATTATTTTAAGTAATGCTAGCCACTTAATATCCTAACTAAGACTTAAAAACTTAAAATTTATCAAATCAAAACTTAAATTTAAAGCATTAATTCTTAAATTAGGTTATTTAACTCAGTGACTATCAGGATTCGGAAATTTAGTAAGAGAAGCTCTTGGGTGAGGAATTTAGCTAAAATGACATTCAAAATATCTAGATTAAACGGTTTACTATTAGCTCTAACAGGCACTGCGATCAGTATGGGCAGCAGTGGCGCAGTCAACCCTGTTGCTGCACAGTCAACCGTTGCTGAAGCCAAAGTCAATCAATCGGCAAAGGATCTGCGCTCCTATGCGCCAACTGCTACCGATCTTCCCCTAACTTTTAAGCCTAGCGACAGCATTGCTTTGTCCCCAGACACTGGCTCTAGTTTCGTTGACGCAGCTAAGCCTGGCAGTGCTAATGCTACGCTCATCGCTCAGTCTGGCGGTAGTACATCTAACTCCCCAGACATTCTTCGCAATCAACTTCTCATCCGCCCCATTGACGGTCAAACCAAAAATGTATTTGTGCGAAGAGTGTATACCCCCTCTCTCAATGCGGGTACGCCTGTCGCTTTTGGTTTACAAATGGGTGATGCCTTCATCAGTCTAAATGGCTCCACCGCAGGTCGGAACAGAGATACCGTCGATGGCAGTATCTCCATGGGTTTGGGCTTGGGTGATGCCAAGGAATATTTTGGTGTTGAAGGTGTATATAACATTAACAGTATTCGCCGCTTTGCCGAAAATGGTACTTTTGATGTTAAGGTGCACCGTAATGTTTACGAGGATGCAGACAAGCAAGTGGCTGTGGCAGTTGGCTGGACAAACTTCGCTAACTACGGTAAAGACTCTGGCGGCACTCGCTCCTCAGTCTATGGGGCAGCAACATATTCCCAATTAACCGATCCTCAAAGCTTAGAAAATCCTAAACCCTTAGTTGCCACTCTTGGCGTTGGTGGTGGTATCTATCGCAAATCTACTGCTAGAGACGGCGTTGGCATATTTGCTAACTTGGGCTATCAGTTTGACCCACAGTGGGGGGTTAGCACTGCATGGTCAGGTCAAGGCTTGAATTTTGGCTTAGGCTTTTTGCCAGATCGCACCTTGCCCCTAAACATTACCTTGACCTATTCCGATGTAACCAACAATAGTGATGCAGGTACACAGATTATTCTCGGTATCAGCTACGGCGCTAACTTTATTGGTAAGTAAAGTTGGCAAGTAAAATCGCGCTCACATTGGGGAACCATAACACCATCTGTTGCGCGTCTTGACGATGGTGTTTCTCAACACTAATCAACTAACCCAGTTTCAAATCCATGAAAAAAGTCCTTAGTTCATTGCTTGCTTCTGTCCTTTGCTTAGGTTCAGCTTTACCTGCCTTTGCGGGTCCTAATCCTGTGGGTGGTTCTTCAACTGCACCAGCTGGCACTGGTATTGGAACCATATTCCAATTTACAACGCCTTCGGGTAACATTGTGTACTCAGTTACGCTTAGTCCGGCTACTGCGACTCAACTCAGCGCCAGTATCGTTGCCTTTAGAAATGGCAGTTTCGGTCCCACTCTGCAAGGGGTAGTAAATCTATTGTTCCCTATTACTTCGCCTATTGCTGAAGGAGCTACAGTATCGATCAATATTAACAATCTTGGTAGTGCGATCGCTGCCTTTAACAGATCTTTAACACCATCATTCCTTGGCAGTCTTACGCCTTCGCAGATCTCTCAACTTCAGGAGTTGTCAAATGTGCTCAAAAATCTAAGGGCGCAAGTGGACTAGTAGTCATACTCAATGCAAGAAAAGAGGCTGTGCATAGCACAGTCTCTTTTTTTTAGATCAAATCAGAGTAGTCGCAAAAATTTCTTTTTACCGACCTGTAAAACTTTGCCCACAAGTTCGGTGCGGTCATTAAAGGTGCGATCGCCTAGTTTTTCGCCATCAAGTTTGACTGCGCCATTTTTGATTTGGCTTTGGGCCTCGCTGTTGCTTTTGCAGAGTCCTGATGCTTTGACTAGGTAATGCAAGGGGGCAGGGAAATTAATTTGAGTGAGATCAAATTCAGGGATATCGCCAAGATCATCGGTATTGCCAGCCAGCACGATCTTTTCGGCATCCTGCTGAGCTTGCAGGGCGGCTTCGGGGCTGTGATATTGACCAACGATCGCTAGAGCCAGTTGTTTTTGCTTTTCCCGTGGGTTTGTGGGCAGGGTGGTCAGATCGATGTCGGTGAGTAACTCAAAATATTTATCAACTAGGGCATCGGGGACTTTTTCGAGTTTAGAATACATACTCAAAGGTTCATCGGTAAGCCCCACATAATTGCCGAGGGATTTGGACATTTTCTGCACGCCATCTAAGCCCACTAGCAAAGGTAGCAATAGTCCAAATTGAGCAGGTTTGCCCTGACGCTGGGAATCTTTTAGTTGCAGGTCGCGTCCCACCAAAATATTAAATTTTTGATCAGTGCCGCCTAGCTCCACATCGGCAGCGATCGCTACGGAGTCATAGCCTTGCAATAGAGGATAGAGAAATTCATGGAGATAAATGGGATTGCCCTTGTCGTAGCGATCGCTAAATCCTTCTTTGGCAAGCATCTGTCCCACGGTCATACTGGCTTGCAAGTTAATAATATCCTGCAAGTCTAGTTTGTTTAACCATTCACCATTGCGGCGCAACTCGAAGCGATCGCTGGAGAAATCTAAGATTTTTTTGGCTTGCTCTAAATAGGTTTCGGCGTTGTAAGCCACCTCATCGGGCGTGAGGCGGGGGCGTGCCTCAGAGCGTCCTGTGGGGTCGCCAATCTGGGCGGTAAAGTCACCAATAATTAAAACTGCCTTATGTCCTGCATCCTGAAATTGACGCAATTTCCGCAATGCCACTGTATGACCTAGATGCAAGTCAGGACGGGTGGGATCGATCCCCAATTTGATCCGCAGGGGGCGATCCCTTTTAGCGAGGCGATCGCTCAGGTTTTCCGATTCACTATTAGGGAATATTTCAACGACACCTCTTTCTAAGAGGGTCGCCTGTGTTTGAGGAGCAGTTTGAGGATCGATACTTGAGGGCATTCTAAAAAATTTGCTAAAGACTTGATTGCTTTGTCGCTATACATCATATAGCAATCCTAGAGTGCTTTGCGCTCATACCTAAATCTAGCAAAGATGTTGAAAGCGTCGCAAAGCAACACTTTTAACATCTTCGCTTGTAATTATTGTAACGACACGTAATCATTGGGACATTTAACTTGTTTACCATCAAATTCTGGTAAGCCGCTCTCCTTAGTGGAGGGCTGTTGAGATTCACAAAGAATCCCTAAAGAAGAAAGCTCAGCCGCCGCTCCAGAATTGCTGAGATAAACGACACCAACATAGCTCTTGAGTCCATCTTTTTTTGCGATCGCTGTATTTACAGCTATACCCACATAATTTTTAGTGTTGATCGTTTTAATTGAGTCAACAATTTTTATTGTATATCGATAGTCCTCCGATTCTGACTTAATGCCAATGCCAATTTCGTCGATTGTTTTCCCCCATCTATTTCTTTCTAAAAAATGCGCTTGCTGCCCTCTATTCATAGCACCCACATAGGTTTTGGCTTCTGATTGTCTAGCTTTGTTGGCTTGATTGGCAGAGGGATTAGCCTGCACATTGGCATCCTCAGGCAAAATTGCAACATCAGATACTCTGGTAATTTTGCCCAGTTCGAGCGTTTCTTTTTCGTTACTAGGGTTTAGCGCCGTGATTTTACCGTCATTGTCAATCAAAATCGTGATCGCTGGCGTGCCTGCGGGAGCATCATTGGCTTCTACTTTCCAAGTTCCTGCTATCTGTGACTGTGCAGATTTACCCAAGAAGTTAAATGCAGTTAAGGCAACTGCACCAATAACTAGCATTGAGCCTGAGCCAAGGGCAAAGTAAAGCCAGTTTTTTTGATTACCTGAAGTTTGATGGGACATATTGGAGAATACTATAGTTTAGTATTTAGAGAGTTGGATGCAATGCTCTAGCTTCTATCGATCGCGCCTAGGCGATCGCCTAAGGGGAAAAACCTAAATACAGCCTTACCGATTACATTTTGCTGCGGCAAAAAACCCCACACATGGGAATCATTGCTGTGATTGCGATTGTCGCCCATCATCCAGTAATAGCCCTGAGGTACTGTCACCGTCCGCATATTGTAAAAAGGTGGCTCGGCAATGTAAGGCTCATCGAGGGGTACGCCATTGCGATAGACCTTACCGTTAACAATGGCAATGCGATCGCCGCCCATACCAATCAAGCGCTTGATATAGGCTTTGCTGTTGTCGTCAATGGCGGAAGAGGCAGGTGGATAAAAAATGAGAATATCGCCATATTGGGGTGGTTGCCAATTTGCCGAAATCTTGTCAACGAGAATGCGATCGCCCACTTGCAAAGTCGGCTCCATTGAGCCAGAGGGAATGAAACGCGGCTCCACTACAAAAGTCCGCAATAACGTGGCAACCACCAAAGCGATCGCAAAGATGGTGATCGTATCGCCGTATTTTTGCCACCAAGATTTTGTAACTACAGAAGAATCAGTTTGTGTTTGCGTTGACATGAATAAAACCTAATAAAACCTACTGCGGACGTGCCAATACACCAGCACGATTATCAAGAGGCCAGTAACGAAACACTGCCCGACCCACTAAATTTTCTTCTGGCAAAAATCCCCAAGCATGGGAGTCCAGGCTATTGTTGCGATTGTCTCCCATTACCCAATATTGATTGTTGGGTACAGTGAAATAGGATTGTCCATCACGCGATTGAATATCCCTAGGGCGAAAACAGCCAGAACAGAGGGCATCATCTGCGGTGGGCAAAGTATATTTAATTGGCTCAGCGATGTAAGGCTCATTGAGGGGGAGATCATTAATGAAAACTTTGCCATCTCGAATACTGATGCGATCGCCTGGTAAACCAATTACACGCTTAATGTATACCTTAGAAGCATCAGGTACAACAGGATTAACGGGCGGGTTAAAAACAATTATTTCGCCACGTTCAGGTTTTTGCCAGCGCATGGAGATCTTGTCAATAATTAGCCGATCATCTACCAACAGGGTCGGCTCCATGGATGTGGTCGGAATAAAGCGTGGCTCCGCGATAAAAATCCGCACCCCCACAGCCAACAAAACCGCCACTGCCACCGTTGGTAGATTGTCTACCAAGAAATTCTTGAGCGAGGGCTTTGGCTCTTGTTCTGGCAATGAGGGGGGATGCTGAGGCTTAGGTCGATCGCTGGATTTATCGGAGGACATAGGATATGTTTGAAGCTGCTTCAGGAATGTAAGACTATCTTAGAGCTAAGTTACAAAATTTAGGATTTTGGTGGGATTTTAGAAGAACTTTGGTGGAGTCAAGGTTTGGTGGCGCTAGGAACTTCAATGGCGCGATCGCCTGATAGTCCAAACTCTTGGTGAATCAGTTTGAGAGCAGATTCGGCTTGATGTTCACGCACAACACAACTGACCTTGATTTCCGAGGTGGCAATCATCTCAATATTAATGTCTGCTTCGGCTAAGGCGCTAAACATTCGCGCCGCGATCCCTGACTGATGAACCATATTTGCGCCGACAATACTAACTTTGCAGATATGCCGATCGCTAGTGACAGCGCCATAGCCCAAAATTGGGGCATAATTTTTGAGAGCAGTTTCGGCTTTGTCAACATCCGCGATCGCCACCGTGAAGGCAATTTCATTAACATCGCGATCAGACTGAGACTGGACGATCGTATCAATGCTGATATTTTGCGCCACCAACTGCTCAAAGATCTCGGCAGCCATGCCTGGGCGATCAGGAACCTGCTCCACGGCAATTCTGGCACGATGCCGATCTAGTGCCACGCCGCACACTGGTGCATGGTGATCATCTGTGGATTGCGAAAATTCACAGGCACGATGGGAAGACTGCACTGGCACATTAAAGGCGGTCTGCATGGCAGCGATCGCCGCTTCGCCATCATTTGCGGCAATTACACAACTAATTTTTATTTCTGAGGTGGAGATCATTTGGATATTGATCCCCGCATCGGCAAGGGCGCTAAACATCTGTGCCGCCACCCCCGGACGACCAATCATGCCCACGCCGACAATACTAATTTTGGCAACGTTAGAATCTACCGTTACCGACCTTGCACCAATCTCTAAACTGCGGCTGACCACCTCCGCCATCTGCAAATGACTTTGGGGGATTGTAAAGGCGATATCATTCACCCCTTCAGTTTCCTGCACAGCTTGAATAATCAAGTCCACATTCACCCCCTGCGATGCTAGAGATTGAAATAACTGTGAGGCGATGCCTGGGCGATCGGGAACCTGCAAGAGGGCGATTTTTACTTGGTCATAATCAATGGATATACCCTCCACAAAGCGATTGACCTCCAAGGCTTCGAGATTGCCCGTACTCAGACGAGGAGCCGTGATTACCGTGCCTGCATCCTCCAGCCAACTTGATCGCACACACATTTTTACCCCAAAGTTCCGCGCAATTTCCACAGAACGTGGGTGCAATACTTTTGCTCCCAAGCTAGCAAGCTCTAGCATCTCGTCACAGGTAATCTCGGTGAGCAGTTGCGCCTTCGGCACGATGCGGGGATCAGTGGTTAAAATGCCTGGTACATCGGTATAGATCTCGCAAATATCAGCTTTGATAGCCGCCGCGATCGCCACAGCCGAAGTATCAGAACCGCCACGCCCCAAAGTTGTAATCTCTGTACTCGGTTTCCCTGTTTGGGGATCGACTGCCACACCCTGAAAACCTGCCACAATCACGACCTTACCCAAATTTAATGCCGCCTGAATTGCCTCTGGCTCTACATACAAAATTCGCGCACGGGTGTGATTTGCCTCAGTGACCACGCGCACCTGTGAACCATTCATGGCGATCGCGGGCTGTCCCACCGCTTGCAAAGCCATACTCAAAAGAGCAATTGTCACCTGCTCACCAGTCGCTAGCAGCAAATCCATCTCGCGCTCTTGCGCCGCCATTGTCGACAGGCTCAGGTGCGAATTTGAAACTGCATTGGCGAGGGCAACTAGACCATCCGTAGTTTTGCCCATCGCTGAAACCACGACCACCACTTGATTACCTGCATCAACTGTGCGTTTGATGCGATCGCGCACTGCTTTAATGCGATCGGCATCGGCTACAGATGAGCCACCATATTTTTGAACTATTAACGCCATTCGTTAGAGAAATCTTACAATCCAGTTTACCTATCATACATTTGAGACTGCGATCGCTATAAAGATCTAGAGACTAAATGATTGCTATGATCGCGAGAGCTATCTTACCAGCAGCTTGCCAAGTCTTTGTGCTTCTGAGAGAGACTCACCGTTAGCAGTAAATACTAAAATATTATCTGCGGTTACATAGTCCATGTCATGCGTAATAACTTGAATTTGTCCAGATACTGAGTACTTGATAGCTTCAAGAAGAAACGGATCGTATCCATCTAGAGCCTGAGTTTGAAATCTAGCCAGAAATGCCTGTGTTGCCTCACTATTTATAGTGAAGTCAGCCGATATTCCGAGACCTTCTACCTGACTCCAAACCGACTGAACTTCAGCAATAACATTAGCTCGTTCGCTGGGCAAAGTATGTCTGTATTGCTTGAGCGTTAACGATGGTTGACGATTTTTATTCTTGTAGATCTCATATTCGGTCTTTTCTATTAGATGAGCAAGTTCTGCAAGAATTAAACCTGAGTAAAAGATTTTCGCCCCAGCAATACGGGCTTTTTTAATATAGGGAATGTACTTACCAATTTTAATTTGTACTTTCTCCGCTTCATTTCTTGCTCTCTGAGGGCTTGGATCTGAGAATCTAGCAAAATCAGAACGGGCAAGATGTGGCACAGAAAATCTGGAATAAGTCTGCCACAGCCAAACATTGGTATCTACCAAAAAAGATTCGTTTGGCTGTGGGGTATCAGTTGTAATGTCAATTACTTCTGCTTGGACATTGAGTTGAATTGATGGCATAACTAGAGGCTAGCAGCATACTCCTCAAGTACAGTATCCACAGCCTGTCTAGACTGCGGATCGGCGTAGTACTGCTTTGCATTGTCAACAACTCGCTTGAGGACGTTATGCCCCATAGGAGAGAGAGCTTTGAAAGTCAACAGATGGTTCAGTTGGTCAACAACAATCTTATGTTGTAAAAGTTGACCGATCGCATAGTTAAAAAAAGCAGAAGCAAATACTCCAACATCCGTAAAGTCTAGCTCTACAGATTTACCTTGCTCTAACTGAGGATAGATAAGATCATATAACTCTTGTCCACTATCACAATCAGTAGCAAACTTGCCTGTAATGTCGTATACCTTATAAAGCATGATTATTCTCCCTAATTAAAATCTGATGCTGCTATTTTCTGAAACTCCAGAATCAAGGCAGTAATAAGTCTCACTACATTTCAGGGTGATATTAATGAGTGTTCCCGAAAAATTAACTTTTTGTTTTTTATATTTAATCCCATTATGTTCGATCTTGACATAAATGTCATTACTAAAAATTCTGAGAATACCCTGATTACATCTGACAAATTCTTGGAGCAGACTTAGCCCTAAGCCTCTGCACATATCAGGGACTGTACTAGTGCCAGCCTTAAGCGCCCATTTTAAAGCGTCTTCTGATGACAAGCATGAATTTTTAGGTAAAGATCTAACTTTAGTGGGGATGCCAACGCCAAAGTCAATTACTGAAAGCTCTAGACATCCTTTTGTTGGATAATGTTGCCCACAACTAAATATTCCAATTTCGGACTGACTATGCTCAAAAGCATTACCATAGATTTCAGATACCTGACCTACTATTACATCTTGCAATTGCGGACTAATCCTGAGCCATCCCCTACCCAGCCATTTGTCTAAAAGATAATCCATAATCACTGACTTATCTTGTTGGGAGTCTCTTCGATAAGGAATAGAATTGCCATCCCAAGATTCTTGACTTTCACCAAAACAATTCAGAAAACCATTTTGGGCTAAGTTCATGCGTATCTTGGGATCAAGTGTATTCCACATAAATATGACCTTTCCTCCGTTATCCTCTATGAAATGTGCTAGCCCACCGAGAAAAGCAACTCCATTATGACTTAAGAATTTACATTCATGAAAATCAAATTCAATGTGTAGATTGTTTTTTAATGGCAGTTGAGAAATTTGATCCCATAGCTCGAACAATTTATTGCAATGGTCTGACGTATTCCAAGTAGTCGGAATTGAAAAGCGTTTTGTCATAGATATGGGACACTTGGAGGCTGCTTTACTTTTGTAAAAATACAAGACTTTTTTAAATATCTTACAGAAATTTCTTATCATTATATTTCTAACAGTGATGCCAGAATTGGCAAAATCAGGCTCATTCGCTTAAAAATCACATCAGACAAAAAATTTAGCCGTTGTAATATTCAAAGTTTTTTTGTAAACCATTAAAAGTTTTCTGGGATACATTGCGATCGAACGAATTGCCAAGTATTGTTTAAAATAATCCGTAAAATAATCTGTAAATTCGTCCTAAATGCTATCCAATGGTATTCAAGCCAAGTAGCAAGGGTGAGATTGTACTTAACAAGGAACTGTCTTTTATGCAAATGGGGTCTGTTTCTCCACTAGTTTTGATCATTCTGGACGGCTGGGGACATAGAGAAGATACCGAGGGCAATGCGATCGCCGCAGCAAATACTCCCGTCATGGATAGCCTGTGGAGTACTTACCCCAAAACTCTCCTCCAAGCCTCAGGGAAAGACGTTGGTTTGCCAAAGGGGCAAATGGGCAACTCAGAGGTTGGTCATTTAAACATCGGTGCAGGTCGGGTCGTCCCTCAAGAATTAGTTAGAATTTCTGATGCTGTCGATGATGGTTCGCTATTGTCAAACCCAGCCTTAGTTACAGTTTGTGAAAAGGTCAAAGCCACCGATGGCAAACTGCACCTAATCGGACTCTGCTCCGATGGTGGCGTACATTCCCACATTGATCATCTTTTGGGATTGCTGGATCTCGCCAAGGTGCAGCAAATCAGCGATGTATGTATTCATGTCATTACCGATGGACGCGACACCCTCCCCCACTCAGGGATCAATTTCATTAAGCTGTTACAAGCACATCTCAACAAGATTGGCGTTGGTCGCATCGTCACCATGAGCGGGCGTTATTTTGCGATGGATCGCGATAAGCGCTGGGATCGGGTGCAGAAAGCATACGAAGTAATGACTAACAATCAAATTACCAGCGAACTCGCCGCCGCCGATGTTCTTACCGCCGCCTATAAGGAAAACATTACCGATGAATTTCTGCCGCCTACCCGCATCGCTTCAGGCGCGATCGCTCCTAATGATGGCGTAATTTGCTTTAACTTCCGCCCCGATCGCTCCCGTGAAATTACCCAAGCCCTCGTTGCCCCAAATTTCTCAGGCTTTGAGCGCGAACTAATTACGCCCCTTGCCTATGCCACTTTTACGCAGTACGACAGTTCCCTGCCCGTACCCGTTGCCTTTCTGCCCCAAAATCTGACTAATTTACTCGGTCAGGTGGTTTCTCGCCATGGACTCAAGCAACTGCGTCTAGCCGAAACCGAGAAATATGCCCATGTCACTTACTTTTTTGATGGCGGCATGGAGGAAGCAAGTGAGGGGGATGATCGGATGTTGGTGAATAGCCCCAGAGTCTCCACTTATGATCAAGAACCCGCCATGTCGGCGACAGAAGTGACCGAAAAAGCTGCCGCCGCGATCGCTAAGGGCATTTACTCCCTAATCGTGATCAACTATGCCAATCCCGACATGGTGGGACATACTGGCAACTTTGCCGCCACCGTCAAAGCCCTAGAACACGTTGATCGCTGTTTGGGTAATCTGCTGGCGAGTATCGCTAGAGCAGGAGGTACAGCCCTCATTACCGCCGATCATGGCAATGCTGAATATATGTGGGATGAGCAGGGTAATCCTTGGACAGCGCATTCTAGTAACCCTGTACCATTTATTTTGGTGGAAGGAGAAAAACGCAAAATCTATGGTCATGGAGCCGATGTGCAGTTGCGCCAGTCAGGCGGTCGCCTCGCCGACATAGCTCCCACTATTTTGCAGATTTTACAACTGCCCCAACCTGAAGAAATGACAGGAGTTTCTTTGTTAGAAACTGCCGCCTATGAGGTCAGGGGCATTAAAACCCCAGTTCATATTGGTTAGGGTTACATTAAACTCTAGAAATATTTTTGGTTATCAATGCTTGCGCTAATAATCAAAAATATTTCTGTACTACTCAAAACCGCAACAGGCTGTAAGACCAGATGCAATCGGCAATCACCACAGAAAAATTTGACATAGAACAATGTGACGCAGGAAATAACATAGCCGCAGACCGTGAGGAGTTAGCTATGGGTAAGTTGATCGTGGTTACAGGACCGAGCGGTGTCGGCAAGGGTACTTTATTACGCAATTTACTAGAGCGCTATCCCGATCGCCTCACCTTTTCGATTTCGGCAACTACGCGATCGCCTAGAACTGGAGAAGAGCATGGGCGGGAATATTGGTTTTGGCAAAGGGCAGAATTTGAAGCAAAGGTTGCTGGGGGAGAATTTTTGGAATGGGCGGAATATGCTGGCAATCTCTATGGCACTCCCCGCCAACCCATCGAGCAGGCGATCGCCAATGGGCAAATTATAATTTTAGAAATTGAGTTAGAAGGGGCGCGTCAGGTGGCGCAGTCATTCCCTAGTGCAAGGCGCATTTTCATTGCCCCGCCATCAATGGCAGTTTTAGAAACCAGACTCCGCGATCGCAGCACCGATAGTGAAGCTCAAATCGTCAAAAGGCTCAGTCATGCCCAGATAGAAATTGCGGCGGCGGCAGAGTTTGATTTAACCATTGTTAATGATGATCTAGAAGTTGCCTTGCAAACCCTCGAATCGGCGCTAATGCTTCCCTAATCCCCCCATCCATAATTTAGATATCGCCATGCCTAAACCCACCAAATCATCCCCCGCCCCAGAATCGAATTCTGCAAACAATAGCTCCAGCCCAAAAATAGTTGTAATTACCAATGGCAAGGGTGGCGTTGGCAAAACTACCACCACGATCGCCCTAGCGGGTATCTTGGCACAGGAGGCAAAGGTGTTAGTGGTGGATGCTGATGTGCAGGGGAGTCTGTCTTGGTGGGTGAGCCGTAGCGATCGGGGTATGGGTTTTGATATTGCCAAAGAGATCGATCCCACCCATCTTAAAAAATTGCCGAAATTGAGCAGTTACGATCTAGTATTGGTAGATACACCGCCAGCCTTACATTCCCATGCCCTCGCAACCGTAGTGGCGATCGCCGACTATTTAGTTTTGCCTAGCCCCCCTGCACCGATGGACTTAACCGCCCTCATTGATACGGTCAAAAGTACGGTGCGCCCCGCCCAGGTTAAGCACCGTGTATTGCTAACCCGTGTCGATCCCCGTTGCATCAATGAGGCTCTGGAGGCGCAAAATACCCTCTTGGAAGTGGGCGTACCTGTATTCCATGCCTTTGTGCGAGCCTATAAAGCCCATGAGCGGGCGGCACTTGAGGGCAAATTGGTGACTGAGTGGAAGGGCAAAAACGCTAAGGAAGCGGAGGCAGACTATCGGCGGGTGGTTGATGAGTTGCGCCGCGATATTTTGTAGTAAATAGGTTGCTTCGCAACCTATTTACTAATCTCTTGATCATTTGTGAATAGTATGTCAGTTAAGAAAAAAGTTGGAATTTCAGATTTGTTGCGCGATGAGGCACAAAAAGGCACTGATGAGTCAATCCTTGAGATCAAAGCCGAAGTTGTTAATGAGCAAGCTGCTCCCGTAGTCTCTGCCCCTGCTAATGTTGCTGCTAAGGCAGACCCATTGACCGCCGCCCTAGCCCAAGTTAATGCCCTAGAGTCTGCCCTCGCTGCATCCCAAAGCCGTGAAGCCGACCTGCAAAAGGAATTGCAATTTAGTAAAACCAATGTGGAACTTTTGCAAAAGTCATTAACGGCGATCGAGACCCTCAAGAGTGACCTAGAGCAGCAGTTGGTAGAAGTCAAGCGCGATAATCTCCGCCTAGCCGAAACGAACATTCAATTATCAGAACAGGTTAAATCTTTAGAAGCTCAACCCGCAGTTACTTTAAATAAAGTTGATTCCGCCCAGTTAGCCGTGCAGCCTGCCCCCAATCATCGGGCAACCCCACGCAAGCAACCCGTTGAACAACCCTATCCCCACCGCGATCGCAACCCCTATGCCCGTCCCACAGGGTCAAATGAGCAGTTGCAGAAGATCAATAATAAAAATATCGGTTGGATGGATTAATAGTATTCAGAGCGCCTAGAGCGGTACAAATCCCGAACTACTTACAAATTCTTGACCACGGGGCGATAGGGCAAAGTCAATAAACTCCTTAACGGCAGGGCTAATTTGACGATTGACCGCAAGGGAAATCGTGCGACTAATGGGATAATTGCCATTTCTGATATCTTCAAGGTTGGTGGGCATTACCCCATTAATTGGCACAATTCGCACAATTTCTTGCCCCACTGCTTGGGATACGGTTGTGTAGCTAATGCCATCATCCCCCAGCCTTTGCAAAATGGCGGTGGTTTCATCCCGTTCCCATGTTACAAAATTAGCTCCATCAGGGGCAAAGGGTTCATCTAATAGCACCACGCTCCTAAATAGTGACTGTGTGCCACTGGCATTGGCGCGGTTGATTACTTTAATGGGGGCATCGGCTCCGCCCACCTGCGACCAGTTAGTGATTTTGCCCTGATAAATATCCCTTAGCTGTGCCATGCTCAAGCTGCCTTGAAAAGGATTTTTGACACCGATGACAACGGCGAGGGCATCGCGAGCAATGGGAATAGCGCGAATACCTTGGCGGATCTCTTCAGGAGTTAGCGATCGCGAGTTGGCAGCAATGACAATTTGGCGATCAGCTAAAGCCTTTAAACCTTTATTTGTGCCGTTAGGTTTCCCATCGGGAATACCAAAGGTCGTTGGGATCGCTGGATTTTTCTGAGAGTAGCCCACTTGGAATTGCTTAATTAGGCGCACCATCGTGACACTGCCATCCATGTTGATTTCTTTGGGATTGGGCAGAGATACCTCAATGTCTTGCATTGGGTTGGCGGACGGCTTGCTGGGACTAGCAGTAATATTAGGACTGGCGATCGCTGGTGTGGTAGTTGATGGGGCAGATGTGACTGTTGCTGATTTATTTGCCTGATTTGCTTGCGAGAAAAACCAATAACCGCCCCCTGCCACACCTGCGGTCAGCAAAATGCTCAAGCCCAATACCAAGTTTTCATTCCCAGAATTTGACATAGTTGTTACCTAGGCTTACAGCTATCACCAAGTTTATCAGGTCATTTAGAGCTTTGCATGGGTGCAAAACCATAAAAGCAGGGCTAAGCCCTGCTTTTATGGTTCTTGTTACGGTTCTGACTTTTATGCGGATGGAGAGACTCGAACTCTCACATCAAAGATACTAGAACCTAAATCTAGCGCGTCTACCAATTCCGCCACATCCGCTTTGGTGTGTTCAATTATGACCGAATAACACTATACAACAAATTTGTTAAAATGCAGCATGATCAAAAAAAATAATAAATAATAATAAATAATAATAAATAATAAAAAAATTTATTTGCGTCAGCGATCGCCAAATTAAGTGCCTAAACTCCAGCCACAGAAAATCGATCTAGAGCAAACTTACCCCTGCCCCTGCCCTCGCAGGCGTGGCAACCTGATGCCCATCGCTCTTACCGATGCCTTCGGCTGCGATCGTTGCTCTTTACTATTTGAGTTAGAAGAAGATGGCTATAAAATATTGCAGGTTGGTGGACTAGATCACCATCGCCACACTTGGCAGTGGATTGGCAAGTGGCAACCAATTCGCGATGACCAGCAGCAGCAGCCATATCCCTTCCTAGAAACAGCCCTAATTTATGGGATGTCTTGTCTATTTTTCGCATTAATTATGCTCTGGGCGCTCAACCTCAAATCAGTTTTAATTGTCCCCCTAGTCATATTATTGTTTACGATCATAGGCTTGTTGGTATGGCGAATTGTCTTGCTGCGTCATCGAGATTTTTAGGAAATAATTGAGAACAAAATATGTCACCAGAAGACCTAACAGGCTTCCTTTATAAATCCCACGTCGCAGCATTGCAACTAGGACAAACCTCTAGCCATGTACGCGATAATTTGTTGCTAAAGCTTGCCGAATCGGTCAAACATCATAAAAACCTGATTTTAGAAGCAAATACTTTAGATCTGGAATCAAGTCGCGAGATGGCTGTGCCTGAACTGCTTTTAGAGTGGCTCAAACTCACTCCAGATCGGCTCAATAATATAATTGATGGTCTTAAGCAGATTGCCAGCTTATCCGATCCATTGACATTGCAAGGGGGGCTTAATGGCTATCAGCGTGTGCCTTTGGGGGTAGTGGCTTTTGTATATGAAGGTTTTCCGCATTTGGGGCTGATCGCGGCAGGAATGTGTCTAAAGGTGGGCAATACAATCATTTTGAAAGGGGGAACTGAGAGCAGTCATACTCAACAGGCGATCGCTAATATTGCACGCAATGTTTTGGTTGAGCAGGGCTTTTCTGAAGCCTGTATGACTGTACTGCCCATGGGTGTGACCTTGAAGGAACTAGTTGTGCAGGAAAAATATTTACGGCTAGTGATCTCCTATGGTCGTCCTAGTTTTGTGCATCAAATTAGCAAACAGGCAACGATCTCGGCTTTGCCAATGGCTATGGGGAACTGCTATTTGTATTTAGCCCCTTCAGGGGACTTAGATTTTGCCCAAGACGTGATTTTGCAAAGTCGTAAGGGCGATCCTGATGCAGTCAACGCGATCGATAAGGTGGTAATCCATCGGTCATGGCTAGAGCGCGGCTTGGGAGAATGGATTTGTCGGTTGAAAAAACAGGGCTTGCGGGTGCGGGGCTGTCCTGCGACAACAGCATTCTTTCGGCAATGGTTAGAGTCTTTGCAGAATGAGTCTCTGGGGCAGAGTTTTCATGATCTGGCAATTGAGTCTGAGGATATTTGGGGTAGTTCTTATTTAGATGAGACGATCGCTATCAAAATTGTGGAGGATATTCAGGAGGCGATCGCTTGGATCAATCAATATAGTAGTGGTCATGCGGATGTCATCCTGACTGACTCGCTATCGGAACGCGATCACTTTGTGGGTCAGGTCAACAGCAGCAGCATTTTTGTGAATGCCCATAGTCGCTTTAAGCGTTGCGCCCGACTTGGAGATAGTGGTGATATGAAAATTGCCTTGGGAATGTCGAGTCTCAAAACTAGGGGCGCATCTAGATATCCTGGCATGATTGACATCTATGCGCTCACGACAACTAAGCAGGTGCTAACTAGTCAACTTTCCTATCACAACGGACATAAGGTTTAGGGCTGTGCCGTAAAACCAGTAACCCTGACAGGGCAAAGTACTGTAGTTTTAAGCTGCGTTTTTAAGTAGTTTCTCTAGTTTTTCTATGGGCGATCGCGGTGATAGGCGGGGTAACTCCTGCTCTTGCTGTTGAGCATTGACCAAGCACAGGACAGGGATCTCATATTGGTAGCGATCGAACCATTCTGAGTTAGTGGTGATATCTCTAGTTTCCAACTCAAATTCCACATTTTTGACCTGTTGTAATTTTGTTAGCAAACCCTCACATAAACAACAGCCCTGCTTACTATACAAAATTAATTTCATAGATTTTGAGATACCTCTGTTGAATTTATCCCCATTATGTTATATTATTAGTCCGTCAGAACGCATAGCTCAGTTGGTTAGAGCACCACGTTGACATCGTGGGGGTCGATGGTTCGAGTCCATTTGCGTTCATATTTAATACTTCCTCTCAGTCAATGTTAGTAAACATTCTACGAAAACTATGCTGGTTAAGCAATTAGCTTTACCACTACTTGCAGATCACTATCCACTATCAAATGTATCGGTCGGAATATTTTTGTCATCAGGTTTATTCATGCGATCGCTAAATATGTTTTTGACGGAATAGGCGATCGCTAAAGTTATTTTTGATGGAATAGGCGATCGCTGATAAAAATTATGGTATGAAAACTCGGCGTGTCCCTAAATAATTATCTAGATATAGAACTGTTTCTAGAAGGCGGTTTAGACAAAGATATCGATAATTACTATCAGTTAAAATTCGCTTAGCATCTCCAACTGTGACAACGGGCAGAGAGGTAGAGGTGTTTCCTTCTTGCAATACTTCTTCTAGTGAGTCTTTCCCTTTCATTCGCCTATTGGCGGTTAGCAAGAGCATTTGGTTTGCTTGAGCAAATCGCCAAACTACGCGATCGCTGCTATTTACTGGTAATCCCACATCTTCTAATAATGCAAAACGAATAGGTAATAAATCCAACCGGCCTTGATTGGTGAGTCTTCCTGCCAAAAGCAAGGCATGACCTTCAATATTATGATCAACCAAAAAAATCATACTAAAATTTCTGGTCTGGCGTGAAGTTTTGCTTTTTGTGTTTGCAGCTTTTCCCAAATTGCTTCTCGTCCCTTTGGTGGTAGCATTTTGGAGAGTTGGGAGATTAAGTTGCGATTTTGGTCATCATAATATTTTCGCTCATGTGGGTAAATAGGTGAAAGGAGGGACAAGAAGACGGCGGAGGAAGTCAAAATCAATCCAACGTAAATTGTAAGCCCACTCAAACATGGCTACATAGAGATGCAGATACTTTTTATGGATACCGCGAAATGGACGAACAA
>NZ_JACJPY010000038.1 GCF_014696345.1 Pseudanabaena cinerea FACHB-1277 | reverse complement strand
AATCAAGATGAAGTGAGAAGACTTTATCATCAACATACTGAAGCTACTGGACAAATATTTACGGAAGAAGCGGTTAACTTAGCATTCCATTTAACACAAGGGCAACCTTGGCTAGTCAATGCGATCGCTAAGGAAATTACCGAATATATGGCTCCCGATCCCGCGATTCCGATTACGGTGGAGCTAATCAATCAAGCCAAAGAGATTCTGATTCAGAGACAAGACACTCATTTGGATAGTCTTGCCGAGAGATTAAGAGAAGATCGTGTCAGGGCAATTATACAGCCAATTCTAGCAGGTTCAGAATTAACCGATGTGCCGCAGGATGATATTCGCTATGTATTAGATTTAGGGCTTTGTACCAATCAGCATGGATTACAAATTGCCAATCCCATCTATCAAGAAGTCTTGCCAAGAGTCCTAACTTACACGACTTCCGCCTCAATTGGCTATATTCAACCGATTTGGTTAAGTAATACTGGTAAATTCTTACCTGAGAGATTACTAGATTCTTTTCTCGACTTTTGGCGGCAACATGGAGAACCTTTATTTAAAAGTACGCCCTATCCTGAGATTGCGCCCCATTTAGTATTAATGGCTTTTTTGCATCGCGTGGTGAATGGTGGCGGTACGTTAGAGAGAGAATATGCGATCGGTTCTGGGCGGATGGATATTTGTTTACGCTATGGTGATGTGATTTTGGGAATGGAACTAAAGGTATGGCGCGAGGGCAGACCCGATCCGTTAGCGGAAGGACTAAAGCAATTGGATAAATATCTATCGGGATTGAATTTGGATACGGGTTGGCTAGTAATTTTTGATCGCCGCCCCAATTTGCCGCCAGTCAGCGATCGCACCACGACCGAAATTGCTCAGAGTCCTGACGGCAGGGTGATTACGGTGATTCGGGGATAGATTACAGGGCAACCGCACACGCTTCTTAACAAAAACTGATGGTATGCCATTGGCTAATTCCAAGAATGTCTTCAACCATTCTTTCTTTTCTTGCCCATATTTCGATAAAGCTAGTGAGTACCTTTTGTATCTTTTTACAATGCTTTGCACTCACAAGGGAATTGTGACAATGCAAGTCGTTCCCAATCCCACGGCGCTCTGGATCGAAATTTTGCCTTGATGTAAGTCCACACATTTTTTAACAACAACTAAACCCAATCCAGTACCAGAGATAGTCTTGACATTTTTACCCCGATGAAATGGCTCAAACAATTGCTTTTGATCTTCTAATAAAATCCCAATCCCTTGATCTTGCACTTCGAGACTCAGATGCTCTAATTCAAACTCTAGAGAAAGGGAAATATTACCCCCCTGTGGCGAATATTTAATCGCATTGGAAAGTAAGTTAGAGAGCATCGATCGCAATAATTTTTCGTCCAGACATACGTGCTGCGACTTCCCATGACAATTAAAAGTAAGCTGGTGTTGATTACCCGCATTGAGTTGCATTTCCTCCATAAAATGACGGCAATATGCTTCTAGAGCAATGGGTTTAGGATTAAAGGCAAGTTTGCCCGTTTCAGCGCGATTGATGGTCAAAATATCATCCAGCAACTGCACCATATTCCTCACCGCATCTTGAATGCGATGTAAATTGCGTAATCGCTTTTCCGTATTGTCCCATTCCTGCTGCGAATTTTCGAGAACTTGCGCTGCTGCTAATGCTGTACTTAACGGCGTGCGAAACTCATGGGAAGCCATTGAGAAAAATCTTGTTTTTAAGGCACTTAGTTCCTTTTCGCGTTCCAAGGCAAGCCGAATTTCATCTAGACGTTTGCGTTCGGTAATATCGCGAGCATTCACCATCATCTGCATGACATCAGTACTATCGACAAAGGGTTGACTGATGGCTTCCAGAATGCGCCAAGTTCCATCTTGATGCCGATGGCGAAATTCAATGGGAAGTTGCAATTCCTGTGATGCGATATTAGTCAAGCGTTCGATTGCAAGTACCCAGTCATCGCCATGGATAAATGCCTGTATATTTGCACCCACGAGGTCAGTAACACCATAACCCAAGACCTTGACAACCGATGGACTAACATAACTGATTGTGCCATTAATCTCCAAAATCATGATGATATCTAAGGCATTTTCGATTAGCGATCGGAAGCGTTCTTCACTTTGACGCAGCGCCTGCTCGACCTTTTTGCGCTCAGTTGTATCTCGCTGCACTGCAATCCAATGGGTATACCAGCCCTTCGCATCAGCCACTGGCACTAAACTAAACTCGTTCCAAAATTCTGAACCATCTTTGCGGTAATTGATGACTTCAACGGTGACAGATTCCCAAATAGACAGAGCTTGACGGACTTTCTGAAGTTCTGCTTGACAGGTCTTGACACCTTGCAAAATTTTGGGGGTTTGTCCTAATACTTCGTGGGGTTGATAGCCAGTAATACTTGTAAATGCCTCATTTACATAGATAATCCGATGTCCTAACCCCTCGGTTGGTTCCGCTTCAGTGACAATGATCGCATCATTGGTATTGACCACAACCGATTGCAGTAACCGCACTTGTGCAGCTTGCAGTTTTTGTTCGGTGATATCGGCGACCACCGCCACAATGCCATTGATCTGTCCATGGTTATCGGGTAAAGGTGCTGCTGAGAAGACGATATCGATCGCCGATCCGTCTTTTCTTTGGCGCGTCATTTCCACCCTAGTATAGGTTTTACCTTGCAGCAAACTACTTTGCAGAGTTGTCAAATCTTCTAGTCGATCGTCTAATAAAATTGGACAGGGGCGATCAATTACTTCTGCTTCTGTCCAGCCAAACATTTGTTCAGCCGTTGGATTCCAGATCTTAACTTTCCCTTCTAAATCCAGCATAAAAATTGCACGAGGGGAAGCACTAACAAGGGCTTGCAATGTCTCATTGGTATGGCGTAGCGCAATTTCAGTACGCTGACGCTCAGAAATTTCTGCTCTTAGGGACAGGTTAGCGGTGGCGAGTTCAGTGGTGCGCTGTTGGACACGCTCTTCTAGTTGCGTATTGAGATGTTGCAACTGCCGATAAAGTTCTGATTGTTGAATGGCGATCGCAACTTGGGTGGCGAGTTGCTTCATTAGTTCCACTTCCCAATTTTCCCATTGACGGGGGCGATCGCATTGATGGGCAATCAAAAGCCCCCAAAGATAGGGCTGTGAGTTTTGTGAATGCTCGCTTTGGCGATTTTCTTGAATGATTGGTACAACTAGCTTCGCTTGAACGCCAAATTGTTTCACAAAATCCGCTAGACAGGATTCTATATCAGCCTGTTCGATATTGCCAATAGAGCGAGCTTTGCCCAAGGAGTAAGCCTGATGATATTGCTTAGGAAAAACTTCTTCGGGAAACACCTGCCCTAAAATGCTGGGATAGGGCGATAAAACAGTTTCATGAATGGCGCTACCAGTGCCATCATCCCAGAGACGATAGATTAAGACGCGATCGGCTTGCAGAAATAGTTGAACTTCTTTAACGGTCGTGGCAAGGACTTGATCGAGATTGAGGGACTGGCGAATTTGATGGGCAATTTGCGTAACCAGTCTTTCGCGATCGCTTTGCTTGCGTAATAATTTCTCTGTCTGAAGACGGCGAATGCCCTCTTTGCTCCAGAAGAAATAACCGATCAACACAACCAGAAAGTTAAGGCAAATTCCAATCACATACAAACTGGTCATATTTTCAACTATCGCAATTTTAGGATGTAGTGACAACGGGCTAACCTAAACCCAAATACTGTTAAAAAGCCTTGCAATGCAAGGCTTTTTTAGGATTATTTAGAATTATAAGATCTACAACCCAAGTAAAACTGCCAATATCAGTAAACCAATAAATCCAGCCCCAGCATAGGTAATCCCTGCGCCAATTTTGCCGACAATTGCGGGTGGGTTCTTTTGCCATTCCCAAAGGACATAATCCAATTTTGCCGCCCCCCAATCGCCCTTATAGACTTGTTTGGGCAAGCGATCGCGATAGTCTGCGCCATACCTCGGCATATGAGCAAAAGTAATTTCTCCCTTAGTGCGCTGAGGCAAGATCCGCCGCCGTTGGTAAGGAACGATGCTATCACCAAAATTATTGAGATATTCTTCACTATTGAGCAGTTCATCCACAAAAGCTTGGATGCCCTTAGTGGCAATTACAATCGACCAAGCAATCTTTTCGCGATCGCTATAGACATTACGCCCCAGAATTCGCTGAATGCAAATCTCTGCAAAGCGATAGTTATTGTTGCAGTCGAAGGTTAACCGTCTGAAGGAGTCGGACAATGCTAAGCCGCGAATAAATCCTCTCACCGTAATCTGCCCCGATCGCAATTGCGATTCTAGGGTTACTTGACGGTGATTTTCTAGCATTTGCTGTTCATTATAGATTTGACGATAGGCAGCAGCAATCAAGAAATCTAGCTCAACACTGGACAGTAAGCTATCAGTGCTGAAAATCCGAGGCTGCTCATCACCTGCGACTTCAAACCCATTTACGCGCTGATTTTGGGATAGGGGCTTGTATGCTAATAAAGGAAGTGGCATAAATATTCTCTTGTAAAGTTCTCTTGTAAAGTTCTCTTGTAAAGTTCTCTTGTAAAGTTCTTTTCTAAAATCAAGGATTCAACTAATCAATTACTTGAAATCTGGTTTTGAAGTTGCCGTATTTTATCCAGTAGTGTTTTAAATTATGGTGGGGTGTATGCAAGCTTGCCCGCGCCCGATATAAAACAACTTGGCGATGTCCTCCAATCCAAATTTTACCGATTGCAGCTATAGAAACGACAGTTCCGCCTAAGGACTTAATCGATTCGTTAAATCTCTCAAGAGCCGCATAATCAACTGTTTCAAAGACAAAAAAGTTCCCCGAACAAATGACATGACGACTACGAATCCAAGATTGTATTTTCTTTTCAGCGATGGGCGGCAATATGCTCACAGGAGAAGTAGCAATCAAAAGGCTCATAAGCGATCAGAGTTTGGAACACCTGGACTGGAAAAATATGAGGACTTATAGCAGTTTTCATTTTGCCTACGGCAAAATGAAAACTCAAAACTCTTACTGGGATTGGATCTTTGCTTTCAAATGCGTAAGCACTCATTCGTCAGCCGCTATAGGATGGGATTAAGCGACCTCAGTAATGCTGATAATCTTGCCAGAAGTACGATTAATCCGTTGGATTTGTGCAGTCATGTTGTCTCCCGCTACTAAGTAGGTGCTGGTGCTGACACGACGACGAGTATCAAATTTAGAACCTTGAACCAAAATCTTGAACTTCTTCTTGTTGGCTTCACCAGAACCACCAAAACTAATACTGGCGGGTGTGATTTTGTTGCTGCTGTTGGTGGCAACCTCAAAAACCAACTGCGAAGATTTGACAGCGCTGCTAATTTGCGAATTACCACGATTGAGCGCATACATACGGTTAAATGTCACTTGGCTTTGTCCAGATTGCGTATTGCTGCGGATAAAAGGAACTACATTTTCGCCAAAAGCATTCTGATATTCATCGCTATCAATGTAAGAATCAATTTCTGCATCATAGCCTTCGGTCACACAACGCACAATATGTTCAGAAATTTCAGCCTGAGACTGGGGCGGACGACCAAGGAAATGCATGAAGTTCAGTTCTACAAAGCGGTAAGGAGCGCATGAGGTGAAGTAGCGATCGCGATAAAATTCTGATTTGCCAATCGCTCGCACAAATTCGCGTACCGATGTTTTGCGATCGCACAATTGTGACTCAGCCTTGATAAAACGCTCACTGTCCATTACATGGGGGTTGCCCAGCACCTGCTTGTAAACAGCGCGAATTACAGCCTGAATATCATCTGCGGAACATAGCTCCACAGGACTAGCATTGATGACGATACTACCCATTGAAATCCTCCAAATTTAAAGTGTTGGCTAAACATTAGGACTGTGAGTTTTTGGCTCGTAAGCCCTAATTTCAAGAATTAAAAGTTGCTTTTATAAATAGAAGTGATGATGACAAACAAGCCTTTTTCACAATGAGCCTTGATAATCCCATATCAAAAGTAAGGAAACTGGTCAGGAAATTGTAAAGAAAACGGAAAGATTGTCCTTGAGCAATAAATCTTGACATTCCGTTACATTTAAGTAGTTAGGCATAAGAAAACTTAAAAAGCAAAGATTAAGACACTCGACTTTTTTGGTGAGCTTAAAAAATTACTTTTGATGGCAGAGAAAAAGTCGGGGATCTGGGATGCTATTTGATCATATTTTCTATTTCTGCATCAAGAACAAGTTCGCGATCGAGTTTTTTGGCTTCTTTAAATAGCAAAATCGCATCATCTTTTTGACTGCTCATCAGCTTTGTTCTCGCCTCTGCGACAAGAGCAGGTGCGGCTGCTTTCAATATCTGTGGATCTTGGCAAATTGCCAATCTTTGCTGCAATTCTGGTTGTGTTGCAATGTAGTCTTGCAGCCAATGACAAGCCAATCCCAATTGGCGATCTAAATCCAAACTCCATATTTTTATGGTGCTGTCGGCACTACCAGAAGCAATAGACTTACCATCAGGACTAAAGGCAATGCTCAAAACCCCACCGCCATGACCGCTAAAGGTTTGCAGTTCTTTGCCATTCAGGTTCCATAATTTAATAGTATTATCAGCGCTCCCAGATGCGAGCGTCTTGCCATCTGGACTAAAGGCAACACTCCAAACACTAGCGCTATGCCCTTTAAATGATTGGAGTTCTCTGCCTTTGAGATTCCATAATTTGATGGTGTTATCCCCACTAGCGGTGGCGATCGCTTTGCCGTCAGGACTAAAAGCGACACTATTTACACCATTGCTATGACCTGAAAAAGTTTGGATTTCTTTGCCATTCAAATTCCACAATTTAACGGTTTTGTCAGCACTGCCAGAAGCAATAGTCTTGCCATCGGGACTAAAAGCTACGCTATAGACCAGATCGCTATGCCCTTTGAATGATTGGAGTTCTTTGCCTTCTAGATCCGACAACGTGATGTTGTTGTTCAAGCTGCTAGTGGCGACAGCTTTGCCATCAGGACTAAACACCACACTATTTACGCGATCGCTATGCTCCTTAAAAGTTTGGAGTTCTTTACCTTCCGAATTCCACAATTTGACAGTTTTGTCATAACTGCCAGTGGCAATTGTCTTGCTCGTTTCTAGCGGAGGCGCTGCGTAAGTGGGACTAAAAGCTACGCTCAAAACCCAATGACTATGCCCTGTCAAGGTAAGGAGTTCCTTACCCGCTAAATCCCACAATTTGGCGGTATTATCGCCACTGCCAGAAGCAAGCACCTTGCCATCAGGACTAAAAGCTATGCTACTAATCCAATCGCGATGCCCTGCTAAGGTTTGGATCTGTTTACTTTTCAGGTTCCACAATTCAACGGTCATATTCCCACTGCCAGTGGCAATGGTCTTGCCATCAGGACTAAAGGCGACACTCCAGACTCCTCCGCTATGACCTTTAAAAGTTTGGAGTTCTTTGCCTTCCAGACTCCATAATTTGACAGTGTTATCAAAGCTGCTAGTGGCGATCACCTTGCCATCAGGACTAAAGGCGACACTCTTGACGCGATCGCTATGACCTTTAAAAGTTTGGAGTTCTTTTCCTTCCAGATCCCACAATTTGACGGTACTGTCAGCGCTGCCAGTGGCAATAGTCTTACCATCAGGGCTAAAGACTACACTCCAGACTCCATAACTATGCCCCTTAAATAATTGGAGTTCTTTGCCTTCCAGATTCCATAATTTAACGGTGCTATCCACACTGCCAGTGGCAATGGTCTTACCATCAGGGCTAAAGGCTACGCTATTGACACCATCGCTATGTCCTTTAAAAGTTTGAAGTTCTTTGCCTTCCAGATTCCATAATTTAACGGCGCTGTCCACACTGCCAGTGGCAATGGTCTTACCATCAGGACTAAAAGCTACGCTACTGACAATAGAGCTATGCCCTTTAAATGATTGGAGTTCTTTGCCTGCCAGATTCCACAATTTGACCGTATTATCTACACTACTAGTGGCAATAGTCTTGCCATCAGGACTAAAGGCTACGCTACTGACAATAGAGCTATGCCCTTTAAATGATTGAATCTCTTGACCTGCCAAATTCCAAAGTTTAATAGTGCTGTCTAGACTGGCAGTGACAATCATCTTGCCATCAGGACTAAAAGCAACACTCGTAACACCACCGCTATGCCCAAGTAAGCGATTTTTTTCTTTTATGGCATATATCACCTCTTGCATCGATGTAATCACACGGATCTTCGCATCAGCAGAAGTAATATTATTGGCTTGCTCTCGCAACTTACTTCCCGTCTCAACCGCCTCAACCAAAGCCTCAAGTTGCAGATCAGAATTTAGTAGCGAAGTCATCTTGTAACTAGCAGAAACAAACTCAGCATCAACCTTAGCCTTCCACACCTCATCACTACTGCGCCAAGCCCATAACCCCGCAACCCCAGCACCCACAGCCATCACACTCGCCACAATCCCCACACCCACAGCCAACCGACTCCGCTTCTTTGCCTTGATTTTCGCCGCTTCCTCCTCCTTGAGCGAACTCCGCAACATTTCCACCGTTTCGCCCAATTTCTCCTTTGTCTCCGCTAATTCCCTTTGCAACTTCGCCATCTCAGGTGACTGCGATGCACGAATAAACTCCGCCAAATAATCATGCACCAACTGATAGCGATCCAAAGGCGACTCAGGAATTAACACCACCAAACCCGATCGCACAAAAATCTCCAACACCAAATCCAACGCCGATGGATCTCCCTGCATCTCGGTCAGCAAATCTTGCAAATCCTTTTCTAACTCCACACGAGTCTTTAACGGACGAGTCCCCCGCTCATCAGTCAACATAAACAACAAAAACTTAGCTAAGCGCTGATTCTCTTCCCCACAATCCACAATCACATCATTCAAATAGCGCTCCACCAATATCGCCTTAGGATTTTCTCCCAACTGCCGATAGTTTGCCAAAGTCTTAATTCCCTCCTGCTGCAACTGCGCCCCCACTACTTGCAACTCAATTGGGCGTACCTCATTAAGATCGTCTTTTAAGTCATCAGCGATCGCCTCAACCAACTCAGGCTCCAAATAAAACCGCGACTTTGCTGTAAGCGTTTGAATCAAAGCCTTAGCCGCCGCCACCGTGAGATTGCCCACCCGATACAGCACATTCTTACTAAGAATATCCTGATCGATCGCCGCCATACTCGCAATCTGATTACATTCCAGCAAATAATGCAGATAGTCCTCCCGCAAGGACAAAATCACCTTCAGCGAAGAAAGATTTTGCGAATCATTTAACAAACTTCCAATAAACTCAAAAAAGTGCCGCCGTTCAGTGGGTTGATTGTAATAAACAAAAAAGAACTCCTCAAATTGATCGAAAATTAAAACAATGCGTTTATTTTGTGATTCCTTTTCTCGTAGTTTCGAGATTATTCCCTCACCCCCAGCCCCTCCCCCAGAGGGCGAGGGGAGCAAGACTCTTGACTCCCCCTCTCCCATTGGGAGAGGGGGCTGGGGGGTGAGGGTCTTTAAAGCCTTTTCCAACTCCTCTTCCCAATTGGTATATACCCGCATAGCGATCGCCGCCACATCTTTCCCCTCAAAAGATGTATGCTCTAACTGCGGAATCAAGCCCGCATTCATTAGCGAACTCTTACCCACGCCCGACTTGCCATACAGCACGATCAATTTATAACTAGGCTTAGCGATGCGCGTAATCAACTCATCAAGATCCTGCTTACGTCCCGAAGCTGCGATTTCCGTTGCCACATCGGTTTGTGACTTGCCAACCGCCTTCTTGCCCTGCAAACGTCCCGCCCCGATAAAGGCGCGATAGCCATATTGCTGCTCGATCGCATATTGTTCCTGCTTCGTGACATAGGCTTCAAGATATTGCTTTTGTCTAGTGTAAAGCGATCGCAGTTCTATTAAAAGCTTGATATAAATCTGCGGATGTCCAGTATCTCCTAACGCTTTTGCTTCAAGGAGTAACTTTAAACCCTCTTGATAATTTTCGAGGTTGACTTCCGCTTGAGCAATGATAAATAAATATAAATTGCGCCATTTTTGATAATCTTGAGGAGCTTGATCCAAAAAATCAAGCGCCATTTTTCCGTGATTTCTGGCAGTTTCCCATTCTTGTTTTTGGAGCGCGACCTCTGCGAGATAGCGATAGTCTAAGGAGAGATGATAGGGTTCCTGAAACTGCTGATGTAAAGGCAATGCTTTTTGGACGATCGCCTCAACCGCATCCCAATCAGACATCCGATAGGCAGTCACAAAAAGGCGAATAATTACATTTACGACCAAATCAGAACGGTTGATCTTTTCAAAAAAGTCAACAGCCGATTGAAAACCTGATCGCGCTAATTCCCAATTAGGCACACGATATTTCTCAGCATCCGCAATTGTGTAATTTACCTGTCCAATTTGATTGATTAATAGACCGCAGCGCTCAATATCTTGAATTTTTTGCCAATAGTCAAAACTCGCTTGCAAATATTGCAGAGCCTTTTCAGGGGAATTATTAGGCGGCAATGTGTCTAAACCGCGAATAAAATCAATATTTGCTTGCAGCCTTGGCTCAATATTCAAACCCCGATCGCCTAAATCCTTGAGAGCCGTTTCTATCTCTGCGACCTGAATTGTACCGAGGGCATTGATCTGGTTTAATTTTTTAAAAAAGGGAATCTCACTGGGCGCAAGCACATGACTAAAGAGCGATTCGCTGCCATCCCCTAGGGAAGTTAATAATTCATCCGTGGCGATCGCAAACTCAAGGGTAGTTGTCCAACTCTCAAAATCAGGGGCAGTGCGAATAATTTGCCGATGGGTGCGATCGCTAATCCACCAAACTATGGGATAGGGGCAGTTATTCCGAAAAGTCTCACGATTAATATTGACATCTAACAAAGCTGCGTGCAGATCCGCGATTTCGTCTAGCCCAGAAATTGAAACGGCAGAGGGTGACGGGTCAGGAATTTGATCAATAACATACGTATAGATATCTTTACGCGATCGCGGCAGTTGGATTTGATGAATTGCTTGTGGATGAATGTTTTGAAGTTCAGTAATCAAGCGATCGCGCAAATCTCGATAATTGCACCTTGCCAATATTAGTTTAAATTCACCCTCATACAAGTCCAGAGCCATCGAAAGCTCTTCTAACGTATCTTTAGCCTCTGGAGATATGTTCATTGCATCTATGACTATGTTTGGCTATGTTTGACTATGTTTTTGTAGCAGCTTTCATTTTGTAGAAAAACAATGCGGTCTGACCATATTGGCGGCGATCGCCACATACTAACTCACCGATGGCATCATCTAAGGGCAGCAGGCGATCGCATTCGGCAATCACGATTGCATCGTCATTGAGTAATGCTGGCAATGCTTTTAGCACAGGCTGATAGAGATCGCTTTGATAGGGCGGATCAAAATAGACGAGATCAAAAGCCTGCGGAAATTGCTCAGATAGCTTCGGCAAAAGTTTGATCACATCGCCCTTAATCACTTGGGTGATCTGCTCAGGCTTAGCGATCCTTTGCCAATTATCTTGAATAATGCGACAGGCGATCGCTGATAACTCGATGCCAATTACCTCCCTTGCGCCACGTACTAAGGCTTCGGCTCCCATTGCGCCCGAACCTGCACAAATATCTAACCACTTTGCGCCATAGGTGCGCCCCTGCAAAATATTAAACACGGCGGCTCTGACCTTGCTAGGCGTGGGACGGGTGGCAAGTCCTGATGGGGTTTTGAGTGGGCGATCGCCTTTAATTCTGATTGACACGATCGGCTACCTAAATAAACCTAAATTAAATGATTAGAAAAAGATAAACCTTCGATTTGATCAATGGGAATCATCCAAATCTTATTTTGGTAAGGTCGCCACACGGCACTCATCACATAATGATTGCGGATCGAGATAATATGCACATGGGGAATACCTGAAAACTTGGAGCAGGAGCGTAGAAAATCGAGGGTTCTAATCAGGCGGCTATGCAAAAATATTGCCATTTCATCACTACAGTTTTGGCGCAGCATCGGCACTGGCTGCGGATCACTATCACCCCTTAGCTCATAAATAATATGGGTTTTGCCCTTAAATTCAATCTTGCGCGATCGCACTTCCCAACCACAAAGCACACCAAAACCAATTACCGCCATCCCCAAATCGATGTGAAAATCCCGCATTTGAAACTTAGTATTACTACTCATATCCGTATGGGTATTGTAACCAGTCCAAACATGAAATCTTTCCAAGTTGTCGTCATTGATGTCGACAGCCGAACGATAGGGCGAAGATATGGCGCGGTTAATGATCGTGTTTTCTGAGATCGGCTCTGGGTTCATACTTGTCTCGTGGATGACAGTAATCGTAAAAACGCACTGTCGCAAACTTTAATGTATATGATCAAGTTTACGATCAATCTTGCTAACTCATCGTAGTTTGTGATCAATCCTATTCTTAAAATGAATTACCCTCGATCAAATTCTTATCAAAATCTACAACCTTACTTCCTAGAACGTGAGTTACTCCAATACCAGCGTACCCTAATTACGAATATTTGTATCCTTGGAGGATTAATCGTTATTGGTACATTAGGATATCGCTTGATCGAAGGTTGGTCATGGTTTGACGCACTTTATATGACCGTAATTACTCTTGCAACGATTGGTTATGGTGAGACCAATCCATTACATTTATGGGGGCGAGTATTTACGGTGGTTTTGATTGGCATGGGAGTCTTGAGTCTCAGTTACATTGCCACTCAATTTACAAACGCGATCGTTAACGGGCATTTTGCCGATATTTGGCAAGCAAGGAAGCAAAAGAAAATCATGAATTCATTAGATAAACATTACATTGTTTGTGGGTTTGGGCGCACAGGGCGACAGATTGCATCGGAGTTTATGGTGGAGGGTGGAGTTGATTTTGTGGTGGTGGATAGCGATCCGATCGCCATTGCTGCCGCCGAGCAGTTGGGCTATTTGACCATCGTTGGCGATGCGGCGCTAGACAGTACATTGCATATGGCAAGAATTGAAAGGGCGATCTGTATTGTGTCTGCGCTGCCGTCCGATGCTGAAAATCTCTATACGGTGCTGTCGGCAAAGAGCCTTAATCCTGACATTCGGGCGATCGCGAGGGCAAGCAATGAAGAGGCGATGCAAAAGTTGCGGCGTGGCGGAGCCGATGAGGTAATCTCACCCTATATCACAGGGGGAAAACGTATGGCAGCCGTAGCTTTGCGCCCTCAGGTGATGGATTTTGTCGATGGCATTATTGCGGGTTCTAACCGTTCCTTTTATATTGAAGAATATCGCATTGATAATCCCGCTTTAGCGGGGCTATCACTCAAGAAGGCTAGCCTAAGGGTGCAAACTGGGGTATTAGTCCTAGCGATTCGCCGCGCCGATGGCGAATTGATCGCAGGTCCTGATGGGAATACGGAAATTGTCGAGGGTGATGTGTTGATCTGCATGGGAACCCCTGAGCAGTTAAGGGCGCTGAATCAGTTGCTTAGCCCTCTCAGTAAACCGCAATTGATTCGGATACCGCGCCAGCATTCTTAAGTTTCTTCAGTCATGCACTTTAATACGCCGATTCAACAGATCCAAATCGCGATCGCCACTGCAATTATCCAGTTATTTAAAACCGATCTAGTTCCCAATCAGGTTTTAGTAAACATTGCCTATCCCAAATATGCTGCCGACTATACCTGTGCGATCGCCCTAGGATTAGCAAGCTCATTATCTACAAGTCCCTTCCCCATTGCCAAGGCGATCGCTCAATATTGTTCACAGGATCAAGACTTTGCCAACAAATTTATGATAACGGCTCTGGGTAAAGGCTGGCTGCATATTTCCATGACCGCGAGTTATCGATTGGAGACAATAGTAAATCTTGATCATTGGATTCCAGAGCCGCAGAACATTCCCTACTCTGGGGATCTGGATGATGGGGCTTATGTCTATGCCCGTTGTCATGGGTTGCTGAGATTAGCTGCTCAAGCCAGACTAGGCTCACCGCATCTCTGTTCTCATCAGTTTGACGATGAACCTGCGGCGATCGCGCTGCTATTACAGAATTTGGCGATCGCCGATTATTTGCAAAGTCCTAGCATTCAAACATGGCGAATGACTCGCAAACTTAGGCGATCGCTAATTACCGCATTCTTAGATTTTTACTGTCAATGCCGCATTTTCGGTGTAAGTGCCGATCTCGCTCAAACAAGAATCTATTTAATTAGCATCACCCAAAAATTAATACAGGCGATCGCGCCATCCCATACAATCTACAAGCCTTATCTGTAAGCCGAGTTACTTACTCATCATGGGCAAAGCGGTTATACAGGAAGTCGAGGGCATTGTTACGCAGGTCGTAATATAGCGGATCTTCCATAATTTGGGCGCGATCGCGGGGACGCGCGAAAGGAATGGTCATAATTTCGCCAATATTAGCGGCAGGACCATTGGTCATCATGACTAAGCGATCGGCTAAGAATAGAGCCTCATCAATATCGTGGGTAATCATTAATACCGTACAGCGATGTTCTGTCCAGATCTGTAATAGTTCCTCTTGCAGTTCCTCTTTGGTGATTGCGTCTAACGCACCGAAGGGTTCGTCAAGGATCAAAACTTCAGGACGAATTGCCAAGGCACGGGCGATCGATACGCGCTGCTTCATGCCCCCAGATATTTGGGTGGGCTTCTTCTCGGCAGATTCACTTAGTCCCACCATTGCTAGGTGATGGCGCACAATATCATTTTTCTCGCTCTTAGAGAGGTTGGGGTTAACGGAGTCAACGGCAAGCATGACATTTTCGTAAACCGTTAGCCAAGGTAAGAGGGCATAGCCTTGAAACACCACCATGCGATCGGGACCTGGTTTAGTGATCAGTTTGCCATTGACCGTCACTTCGCCGATGGAAGGCTTGGAGAATCCGCCCACCATGTTTAAGAGTGTCGATTTACCGCAGCCTGAGTGACCAATTAAGCAGATAAACTCACCTTCTTGAATATGTAAATTTACATCTTTGAGAACGACATATTCACCTTTGGGCGTGGGATAGATTTTAGAAACATTTTCAATGCGAAGGAAAGATTCTTGGGGTGGAATTTGAGCGATTTGGTTGGTGTATTCAAGGATTGATTGGGTCATTGGTTTTCGGCTCTCTTTGAAAAGTTGGTTGTGAAAGTAAGGAGGTGATGATCCCCCCCCAGCCCCCCTTGTAAAGGGGGGAGAATTAATTTGTTTTCTTCTTCCCCCTTTTTAAGGGGGATTGAGGGGGATCGTATTTAAGCCACCATTCGCATCGATTCCATCGCAATTTCTGCCATGGTGATATTGCGCTTGATATCTAGCTGATTGAGATAGGCGATCGGATCTTCAGTATTAAAGGGAATGTCATCAAAAAGCTGAATCGCGTTACGGCTATAGGTGATGTCCGTTAGCCCTAGCTCACGGGCGGCGGTGCTGAATACGCTCACGCGACAGGTTTTCTCCAATACTTCTACCCAGTTGCGAGGGAAAGGCACATCGCCCCATCTTGCCATCTGGGTAATGTGCCAGAGATGCTCCGAACGGCTCGGACGGTTGATACTAGCACCATAGAACTGGTGGTGAGCGGGTTCACGCATGGGAGTGTCGAGCGCACAGGTGACATCATCGGGATTTCCCAAATGGATGTAATTAACATTAGTGCTGACATAGGCGCGGCGGGAGAGGATTTGACGAATCTCTTCGGCATTATTTAGATCGGCGCAGTACATACAGGCTTCTAGCAGTGCCTTCACCAGCGCAATATGGGTATTTGGATAGGCATTTGCCCAATCTTCACGCACACCAAGAACCTTACCTGGGTGTCCATTCCAAATTTCTAAATCTGTGGCAACGGTGAAGCCAATATTTTCCATAGCGGCGCGGAAGTTCCAAGGTTCGCCCACACAGAAACCATCGATACTGCCTGCCTTGAGGTCAACTACCATTTGGGCAGGTGGAATGGTTTTCAGTTCCACATCAATATCGGGGTCAATGCCTCCAGCCGCCAACCAGTAACGGAGCAGCAAATTGTGCATGGATGAGGGATGGACTACACCCAGGCGGTGAGTGCGATCGCGAGTACTTTGCAACATCGCTTTGAAATCGGCGAGGGTATGAATGCCGCGATCGTAGAAATGCTTGTCTAGGGTAATGGCGTTACCGTTGCGGGTCATAGTTAGAGCCGTAACAATGGGCTTGCAAGCACCATTGCCGCCAAGGGTGAGCCACATCGGTAAACCTGAAGGCATTTGCGCTGCATCGAGATAGCCACCTGCGATACCGTCAACAATGCCGCGCCAACTGGTTTCACGCACTAGGGAAACTTCATCGAGTCCATGCTTCTGAAAAAAGCCTTTTTCCTTAGCCACAGCGATCGGCGCACAGGCGGTTAAGGGAACGAAGCCGATCTCTAAATTGACTTTTTCTAAGCCATGACGAGCCACAGTGGAAACTTTACGAGCATTCAATTTCTTGACGCGCTTTTGCTGGTTCAAGAAGTAAATAATTTCACTGCGAAGGCTGTAGTAACTGGGATGATTGACCGCTTCCATGCGTTGACGAGGACGAGGAATGTCAACCTCCAAAATGCCACCAATTTTCGAGGCGGGTCCATTGGTCAACATCACAATGCGATCGCTGAGTAATACCGCCTCATCAACGTCGTGTGTCACCATGACAGCCGTGATCTGGTCTTCATTACAGATCTGCATTAATTTCTCTTGCAGGTTGCCACGGGTCAGCGCATCCAACGCGCCAAAGGGTTCATCAAGGAGCAACAGTTTCGGACGGACGGCTAAAGCACGGGCGATCGCTACCCTCTGGCGCATCCCACCCGATAACTGTGTGGGTGGCTTATCGATCGCGTGGGAAAGCCCCACCATATTTACATAGCGCTCCACTAGATCATGACGTTCACCCTTGGGCAGATGGGAAAGCACTTCATCAACAGCTAGAGCCACATTTTCCCGTACCGATAGCCAAGGCAGTAGCGAATAGTTTTGAAATACCACCATGCGATCGGGCCCTGGACGAGTGACACGCTCATCTTCGAGCATGACTACGCCGCCACTGGGTAAGTCCAAACCTGCAATCATATTGAGCAAGGTGGACTTGCCACAGCCAGAGTGACCGATAAGGGATATAAATTCACCTTTTCCTATTTGCAGGTCAATCCCTTTGAGGGCAATATATTCTTTGCCGCCGCCCAATGGGAATGTTCTTTCTACCTGATCGACTAAAACAAAATCCTGCATTTTAAAATTTCTCCCTAATAACCATTTTGAATATTTAAGAACCGTAGGGGCAAAGCATTAACGCCACAATTTTGAAAATTACAGATAACTTTGATTAGTTAATGCTTTGCCCTTAACCTTGAACAACCGCCGATAACTGCCAAGCCGCAGCAATAATTCACGGGTGGATAGCATAAAGGGTTGAGCATTTGCGATATAAGTTTTGTGGTGAATTTTGGAAATGGTGGCGCAAATGCTCAACCCCTACTTCTGTTCTTCAGGCAAAATCACATTTTGCAGCCATGCTACAGCGCGATCAAGCAACAATCCCACAGCACCGATGTAAACCAGAGCCAAAATTACTTCGCCCACCTTGTCATTGGTGTAGGAATTCCAGATAAAGAAACCGATACCGACAATACCTGACATGATGATTTCCGCAGCAATAATCGCCAGCCATGCGAGACCGATGGAAATGCGTAAACCAGTGAAGATATAGGGCAATGCCGAGGGAATCAAAATCTTGAAGAAATACTTTTGGCGAGAAAGTTGTAGCACCCGCGAAACGTTGCGGTAGTCTTGCGGAATCTGCTTCACGCCAACGGCAGTGTTTAACAAGATTGGCCAAACCGCAGTAATAAAGATAACAAACAAGGCGGCTGGTTCATTTTGACGGAGAGCAGCAAGAGCAATGGGAACCCATGCGAGGGGTGGCACTGTCCGCAAAAACTGGAACAATGGATCAAGGGCTTTGTCAATTACAGGGGTAGTTCCTACCAAAATCCCCATGCCGATACCCACGATCGCCGCCATAGAGTAGCCCTTAGCAACACGCTCAAAACTAGCAAGAGTCTGCCAGAATAGCCCTTTGTCCGTACCACCGCGATCAAAAAAGGGATAAAGCAGTAAATTACGAGTAGTTTTTTCTGAAACAATATCAAAGGGACTAGGCAATTTCAGCAAGCCAACACTAGAGAGAACTTGCCAAACTAGTAAAAATCCTAATATCCCGACGACTGGTAGCGCCCAATTTTGAGCATTCTTTTCCCAAAACTTTGATAGCGATCGCCCTAAGCTACCATTACGATTACCAACACTTACTGCCATGATTTTTTACTCCTGAGTTAATTGGCTTTTAGCCGTTAGCTTTTAGCTTTTGGCTTTTAGCTTTTGATTAATTGAAAATTGATTAGAGAATATGGAGATTGTTGGCTTTAATATTTGCAGGACTTACGCATTAGCCCTGTAATAAATTACGGGCTGAAAGCTCAAACCATTTAAGCCAGGTTGATCGTCAAATATCTTTAGTCTGCTTTAGCTGACTTTAGCTTTGAGCCAAGAACTTGAGTTCTTGGTAAATTTACGTAAGTCCTAATTTGAAGAGCTAAAAGCTAATAGCTAATGGCTAATAGCTTTTAGCCAAAAACTAAACCTTCTTAATCTTCAACCCATCTAAATAAGCCTGTGGATTTTCAGGATCGAACTTTGTACCGTCAAAGAATTCCTCAATCCCGCGAGAAGTGCTAGTGGGAATATCAGAGAAGCCTGCTTCCTTCGCCGCCTCGCGCCACAGATCCTCACGGTTGACCTTCTTAATCAAGTCCTTAGCGGTTGCTAGGGTTTCCTTTGGTAAGAAGCCCCAACGCACGCTTTCTGTAATAAACCAGAGATCGTGACTTTGATAGGGATAGGAGACATTTCCCTTCGAGTCTTTCCAATAGAGAGGAGCCATAGTCTTGTCATCGATAATGCGCCCATCGCCCATGTCATACTTGCCCATCATCGGTTCGGCAAGGATTTCAGGATCAACTCCAAAATAGTTCTTAGTGGCAAGAATTTGGACAAGTTCTTTCCGATTATCGAAGTTGTCACACCATTGCTGTGCTTCCATTATACCTTTCAGCAGAGCTTTGGTCGCCTTAGGATTTTTATCTACCCAATCGGCACGCATGGCTAAATATTCTTCAGGATGTCCCTTCCAAATCTCCGCAGTCAGGGCAGGAATGAAACCAATCTTCTCTTTAACAATGCGATAGGGCCAAGGGTCGCCCGTGCTGAAAGCATCCATTGTGCCAGTTTTCATATTGGCGACAGTTTGCGCCGCAGGTACGGTTAACAATTCGATATCAGCATCAGGATCGACTCCATTGGCAGCTAACCAATAACGAATCCAGAACTCTTGATTGGCTCTAGGGAAAGTGTAAGCAGCTTTAAATTTCGCTCCTTCAGATTTGGTCTTCTCAAAGAAGTCTTTGGCTTTATCGATTTTGAGGGTTAGCCCTTTGTTTTTGTGCTTGTCTGCTATAGCGATCGCATTACCATGGGTATTTAGCTGCAACAGCACATACATTGGCACTTTGAGACTGTCAGTAATAATTCCTTCAGAAATTAAATAGGGCATCGGCATTTGCCACTGACCACCATCAATACCACCTGCGGAGGAGCCAATTTTAACGTTATCTCTGGCGGCTCCCCAATTGGCTTGCTTAGAGATTTCTACATTATCCATGCCGTATTTGGTAAAGAAGCCTTTTTCCTTGGCAATGATTAATGGGGCAGCTTCGACAATTGGCAAATAGCCAAGTCTGGCAGTGTTAATTTCAGGAACCTGTTCAAGGGGGAGATTGATTTTAGTGGCATTAGCAGAACTTATCAATGGCGTATCTTCGGGAGGGTTGCCAAGACAGCCCTTTAGTAGCACTGAGCTAAGTGCTGTTGCCCCTGCTGTGGCAAGAAACCGCCGCCGTGAAATATTGGTTTTGAGACTAGACATAGCTTCTAAAGGTTTTACAGGAACGATTGATTGGTTGATGATGCTATCTTAGAGTGAATGCTGAATAGAGTAAAGTCTATTATTTTTATAATAAAGATAAGGTTTTATCTATGTATTTTTCTGATAAGCTATCTATAGGTTGAACTATATGGCTATCATCCTGATATAGCTATATTTCGCCCTAATACTTACCAAATAAAGCTTTGAGGCATAATATCCATAAATTGATTATATAAATAAACTTAATCAATTTATAATGAAACCTATAAGCATCCCTAACAAGGAGCTTAAGCCGCTTGTCTGCTGCATTTATAACTAATCTCATCAATCGCGAAAATCCATGATTTCCCACATCTCTGAACAACAAATGCGAAAAGTGCGTTGGCTTTTAACCTGCGCTTGGTTACTGCTGATTGCTTCGCTCTTTTACGATCCGATATCTCCTTTAATTACGACCCCAAATCAAACTTGGAGTCCTTTTCGCATTAGGTCCGAAGATTGCATCCCTGTGCAGAATGTCTGTTTAGATCTGCAACCCTACCCCCTCGGCGCTCCTATCTTTTGGGGAATGGTTGTACCTAGCGCTATTTTCATTTTGCTAGTATTCGGGCATGAGCTATGGCGGCGCATTTGTCCTCTGTCCTTCCTATCGCAAATTCCCCGTGCCTTGGGATGGCAAAGGCAAATCAAAAGAACCGATAGCAAAACTGGCAAAGTCCGTTACGAAATCCCTAAAGTAAAAAAGGACTCTTGGTTAGGCAAAAATTATTTATATCTTCAGTTTGGTCTGTTATTTATTGGTCTATGCAGTCGGATTTTGTTTATCAATGGTGATGCGATCGCCCTAGGGCTATGGCTACTGATGACGATCGCGGCGGCAGTTACAGTTGGCTATCTCTATGGTGGCAAGACTTGGTGTAACTATTTCTGTCCGATGGCTCCTGTGCAGAAAATCTATGCAGAGCCATCGGCGTTATTGGCGACTAAAGCGCATATGAGCGAAGTACCGATTACACAATCCATGTGTCGCACCATTACCAATGATGGCAAAGAGCAGAGTGCCTGTGTCGCTTGCCAAAATCCTTGTATTGATATTGACTCTGAGCGATCGTATTGGGATGGCATTGAGAAACCTGAATCGCAATTTCTCTATTATTGCTATTTGGGCTTAGTCGTTGGTTATTTCTTCTATTACTATCTCTATGCTGGCAGTTGGGATTATTATTTCTCAGGGGCTTGGGCGATGGAGAGCAATTCGCTCCAAAAGCTCATGTCCTCTGGACTTTATTTATACAATCAAGCGCTGCCTATTCCCAAAATTTTGGCAGTGCCGCTTATCTTGGGCTTGTTTACGGGCTTAGGCTATATTTTTGGTACGCTCAGCGAACGTCTTTATCGTTCCTATTTAAATTTTGCTAAGCAAAAGACCTCAAATTTATTGGTTCGGCATTATTTATTTAGTGTCACTACCTTTATTGCATTTAACCTATTCTTTATTTTTGGCGGTCGCCCCTTTATTCGGTTACTTCCTAACTTCTTTCAGGAAACCATTGATGTACTTGTGGTACTGCTTAGTACCCTGTGGTTATCCCGTACCCTCAAACGCGAACCCGAACTCTATGCAAGGGAAGGTTTGGCGGGTAGATTTCGCAAGCAGTTATTAAAGATGAATTTCCCTTTGCAAGAATATTTCAAAGATCGTGATGTCGATGATCTCAATCCCCATGAGGTCTATGTTTTGGCAAAGGTTCTGCCAGGATTTACCAAGCAAAAGCGTTATGAGGCTTATAAAGGCGTACTGCGCGAATCCTTGGAAGAAGGCTACACTAATTCTGCTAGTAGTTTGGAACTATTGCGACAATTACGCACCGAGTTAGATATTTCTGATACTGAACACCGTAATCTGCTCGAAGAATTAGGTGTGGAAGATCCACAACTGCTTGATCCTAATCGTCAGCGCAACCTTGAAAATTTAGTCCGTATTTCGGGCTATCGCAAAGCCCTTGAGCGTTTGGTTTATCTGCAAAATCTTGATACCGACACCGCTTCACAGCAATTGGTGCAAGCCTATAATATTTCCCCTGCGGAGGAGCGAGAAATCACTCAAGGCTTTGATCGCGATGCCACTCTCAAACAAAAGTCCAATTTCTATCTCGATCGCCTTGCTCAACTATTGCAGTCTTACCACAATCTCAATCAGCGCTGCCTATTGGAGCATCGTCCAGCCGTATCCCTATTATTAGAGGCAATCCGCCGTAAACAGAAAATTTTGGTGCTGGCGCTGTTAGAGGCGATCGCCAATCTGCCTCCCCACGAAGGCAATGAGATCGCCAGTAACCTAGGTAAACTTGCGCCGATGGTTTTGCAGGATGTCCTTGAAGAGCCAAACGGAACTTGGCTCACCAAAATTCCGCCTAGCCAAATAGAATTACTAAATCAACCATCGGCAAATAGCGTCTGTTCTGTGGCGATCGCCGTTTCCGAAGTAATTGACACCCTCACGCCGCTATTGCTAGAACCAAATCCACTGATTCAATCGGTGAGTTTGTACTTATTACAAATCCTTGACTTTGCTGCTAGTCGGGTTTATGCGGTGGATATCGAGAGCCAACATACTCTAGTCCAAGAGACGATCGCCTTAATTCTCAAGAATACCCAATCCCAGCCTTTGGCAAATTTTGAGAAATTAGAACGAGTGGTATATCTCTTCAATAGTGACTTCTTCCAATCCCTCGATAATGAGATTTTAATGGAGCTATGCGATCGCGCCTATGTGAAATCCTACTCAGAAAATGAACATATTACTGAGGCGGGCGATACTTGCCGCGAATTGCTGCTACTCATTGAGGGCAATGTGGAAATCAGGATCATCCATGCCGATCAATCAGAAACAGTGTCTCATCTTGTATCAGGAAAGGTGCTAGATGAGCTAGAGGTATTAACCCATACCAACTTAACAGGCACAATCACCGCTAAATCTTCCCCAACTAGGGTTTTGGCGATTCCTGTTGATACGTTTGATGATTTGATGGAGCGCGATCGTGGTTTAGCTTTGAAGGTTTTAGAGTTAGAAAGCGGTCGCCTTAAAGGGCTATTAGAAAATAGATCCTAGAAGAATGTAGGTTGCACTTAAGTCCAAACAAATAAAAACCTTGAAAATATTGCTAAGCAAAGCTTTCAAGGTTTTTATTCTAATGCATTTCTAAGACTGACTTTGCAGCCAGTAGTAGGTTGCCATTGGCAAAAGTGTAGCCAGAATTAATAGGATGACCACCACCACTGTCGAAGAACTAGCCTCAGTTTCTTCGCGAGTGGCATAGTTGCTTGTTTCTGCCTCTTCAACTACCAACAAGGGTGCGCCTGGATCAGGATTTCCCTTCAATACTGCCTCCAGCCTAGCCATCCCCTCATTTACTGCTTGATTGTAGTTAGCTTTGCGAGCAGGATAAAGCATTGTCTCATCGGCAATACTGACAGCGATCGCATCGGGTAAAATTTCTTTCGCTTTTGCACCAGTTTGGATCGCCGTGCGATGATCCTCTGTTGCCAAAAAGAGCAAAACTTGATTTGCCTTTGCCTCATCATTGGGAAACCATTGATCAAATAGCTCCGCCGCAAACTCGGCAGCAGGCTGACCCATATCAATGCGCTTGATTGCCACTACCCGCACCTCTATCCCTGTCGCTTCTGCCAAGGCTGCGGCTTTACCCGCGATCGTATTTTGGGTATTAGTACTTAGCGTTTCAGAATCATCGATTACCCATGTCTGACCATTCAATTCTTTGATCTCATTGAGACTAGGGATGTCAGCTACCTGCAAAGCCCAAGCACTGCCCACAAACAAGCTGCCACTAAATACCAAAGCGATCGCCCCTAAGGAGACAGCCAGAAACATCGTTTTAAAGGCTGTGAATATATTGCTAAACATACTTTTTAATTTTTTTGATTTTTTTAAAACAAAAGAAAAAATCTTACATCTAACTTTATAAATTACAGTGCTTTGCGCTGAATTAAAACCTAAATAACTTTGAAAAAGCACAGCTTAGCCGCACTTTTTCAAGGTTACTGGCTCGCCTGAGCATAGTTTTGAATTTCATCAATCGTAAATACAGCCTTAAATCCTAATCCCTCCTTAGCATATAGCTCCGCACCACCTTGGCGGCGATCGACTAACGTTAATATCTCAGTAACTACATATCCCGCATTGCGTAATTTCTCCACCGCAAATAAAGCTGACTGACCAGTTGTCACCACATCTTCTAAAACCACAACGTGAGTGCCTTCTGCCAGTTCAGGTCCCTCAATCCAAGCCGCCGTACCATGTCCCTTGGGTTGCTTGCGAATGATCAATGCTGGAATCGGCTGATTTTCATAGGCAGAAACCACACTCACCGCACTCACAATTGGATCAGCGCCCAAGGTTAATCCGCCCACAGCCCCCGTATCCCTTGGCAACATCGATAGCAGTACCTGCCCAGTCCACAATGCCCCAAAAGGATGAAGCGTCACTAATTTTCCGTTGATGTAGTAGGTGCTTTTTTGTCCAGAGGAGAGAGTAAAGTCGCCACTCTTGTAGGCAAGGCGACAAATTAAATCTAGTAACTTTTGACGATTTGGGTGTTCCACAGGTTTAGTTGATCTATAAAATTCAGTAAGTCTTATTATCAAGGCAATACCGTGTTTTGTGCTGAATTAAAATCTAGAAAAAATTGTAATGCGCGGCAAAGCTACACTTTATTTATGGATTTTGCCAATAAACAACACAACTCATGACTGGATCTGTTACATTATTCACCGTCCAACTGTGAGGATGCGTATTTATATGAGTAACAGGTTCTCTTGGTTAGCTTCGTCATTGGCTACAGCCGTAACGCTATTAGCTAGTGGTGCAGCCTTTGCTGACCCAGCACTCACGGATCAAGATCAATTTCCTCGAAACTTCCCTGCAACCTATCCACAGGTTCAGAATAAAGTCTTGGATATGTCTGCTGATCCTAATTTGCCCGATCCCTATTTTCAATACACTTATAGGGATCAATGGATTGAACGCCAAACGGCGGCTTTTAGAGCCATAAATCGCGAGATGATGGACTTGCAAACCATGAGCGATCCGACAATTCGCACCCGTGATTTGCCTAGTTCTTACTGCTCCTCTTTGCTAAGCGAGGGTTACAATGCTTGTGCAGCAGTGGAAGAGCCTGCACCCGCAGTGCCTATGCCAAGGGTGCAACCTCCCGCAGTAGCACCTGCACCTGCACCTGTCCCTGCTTTGTGGTAATTCACTGGGGTAATTAAAAGTTTTTTGTGTTGATAATTAAAAGAAGTGGGATGCATTTGCATCCCATTTCTTTCTGCCCTGTACTTAGGGCTTGTTTATAATTTGCTGTCTATAGAGATCGGCGAGTTTCTGGGCAGATTTAGCTTGCTGTATCATTAAACTTTCTGGAGCAAGTATGATCGCCCGATCCATAAAGCGATTGACCCAGCGACTAAATTCATTTAGCGATCGCGGTGGCAATGTTAGATGTAAATCAATAGATTCTGGTTTGCGTCTTGAGTCAATTTTTTGAGAAGGGTGACGATAGGTTCCTTCTTCGATGAATTGAATGACGGGGGCAAAAAATCGCACGGTGACTTTCTTAAATTCTAATTCCATTTGGCGCTCTTGCATTTGTTCTTCTAGTTCGCCCATGTTTAAGCCCCAACCGTTAGCGAGAAGCTGGTGCGCTAGATCTAGGCTTTGTTTTTGGGTTTGTAAGCTGCGAGTTTGCAATGGAATTTCTAGGCATTTATCGGTTAGGCGATCGACGCGCACGATCATAAAGTGAGAGTTTTCGCAGTTCTCATAGAGTAAGTACCAAGCAATGTCGTGATAAATAAGTTGTAATGGATAGACTGTTACCGCCCCAGTATTATCGGCATAGGGATCGGTATGTCGGTAAATTTCGATCGCTTGTCCGTTAAGAATTGCTTGCTCGACGGTGGAGAGGCTGTCAAATAGGGTATGGCGATTTTGGGCTTGTTTTTTCTTGATGCGATCTTCGAGGTCGGTGGTGACGATGAGATGATTGATTTGCGATCGCACGGGATAAAGCAGTTTGCTATTTTCTTCGGCATCTAGTCCCTGTAATCGTTTGACTAGGGATTCATAGATTCTAATAATATTCGGCGATCGCTGATATTCGGCTAGGGAGGCTAGGGCATTGAGGGCGACATTCAGTTCTTGTTTGGTCATCACACCTGTGCCGAGGTAATAGCCCCAGCGATAGATGCGATTGTTTAAGATGCCATATTTACGGAGGGTTACGAGGTCTTTGCGAAGGGTGGGAATGGCAATGTTATTAATAGTGATACCCATTTCTTGGGCGAGTTGTTCGAGTTGTTGTTTTACGGCTACGAGGGCATTATGGGGTTGATCGTCATTTTGAGGCGATGCTTCAGGACTGCCGATGCTAGGATTTTGTAAAAAAGTTGCTATCAGCAACATTAATCGCTCGAATGCTTGGCGATCGCTGTAGGGATGGGTTTGTGAAAATTTAGGCATGATGGCTTTTTGTCAAGTTATTGACAATATTTATTAAAGTTCATAAACCTAGCTGTAAGTGTTTGTATAAGCTTGATTTGGGCTGTGTAAATTAATTGTAAAAATATTCTTATTTATTTGCTTGTTTGTGGAGTTTACTGCTAGATTGCTCATATCAATAGATGCGTGTCAAATAGATGCGTGAGAGGCGATCGTGATGACAGCATTACAAATTAGTGAAAAGCCACAAACACAAGAGCCAAAAATCGCCAAATATACGGTGATTACCTTTGCGCCTGTGCAAGGTTTTATCGAGAAGTCTCGTAAGTTGCGCGATCTTGATGGTGCTTCAAAAATTCTTTCGTACCTAAGCTGGAAGATCGTTAAACGTGCTGAAGATTCAGGGTTTAGGGTTATCTCACCTGCTAATAATGGTGTGGCGGGTAATGCAAACATAATCCAAGGGATGCCAAACCGTATCTTAATTCAAGGTGATTTTTTGCAAGGATATGTGAACAGCGCACTTGCCGAAGGTTGGAAAGAAATCGTCACTGAATGTCACAACTGGCTTACAGAGAATTTACAAATCTCAGAAGTTGGATGGATAAGTTCTTGGACGCGATGGAAGAATCATGCGTGGGAATTATTTTGTGGTACTGGCAAGACGATTGATGAGGCAATGCGCGATCTGGAAACTCGTAAACTCCGCCGCGATTGGATAGTACCAAACTGGAATGGTGAGAGTTCTAGTTTATCTGGCTATGATGCGATCGCGCATCCAAATATGGATAGCTTGGGTTTAAATGACGAAGAGGTTAAAAACTTTTATAGTCAACTTGCCGAGGTTCTCGATCCTAATGGAGAACCAAATGATCGTGCTTATATTAATGAAAATGAACGGCTTAGTATTCCTGAACTGATTAAGCGTTTAATCACCTATAGAGCGATCGCTAATAAAATCCATCCTGAACTTTACTCTCCCAGCTTTCGAGAAATGCTTCGCAAAGATGATAAATCAGGTTATTGGACAGGATGGTTTATGGGTGATGGTGATGAAGTTGGCAAATATCTTAAAAAGTTGTCTGCTCTTCCTATCCCTCATGATGCTGAGGCAGTAACAGAATTTAGCGATAAGCTAAGAACTTGGGGTAGTGGCTTTCAAGATAGATTTGAACGAGAGAGGCGAGGGCGAGTTGTTTATGCGGGAGGTGATGATTTTTTTGGTGTGATGTATAGCGACACTAAAGGAGTACATCTTAACGGGACAGATGCGATTGACTGGTTGATAGGTTTGCGTGAAGATTGGCAATCTGGCAATTTGGGAATTTCTCTCAGTGTTGGGTTTGTGTGGGCGGGGCATAGTGTGCCGCAGCGTGATGTGTTGCAGCATTGCCGTGAGGCTGAGAAGCTGGCTAAGAATTTAGGTCGCGATCGCGTGACAATTCGGGTTCTGTTTAACAATGGTCAATTTGTGCAATGGACTACGCCTTGGGAATATTTAGCTTGGTTAGCAGATTATCGCGATCGCAATGACGATACTGGCAAAGATGCGAAATGGAGCCATGTATACACCGATCTGGCACAACTCAAGGCTCGTCATGCGATTCCACCTGCGACGGATGACAAAGCAAGTGATGTGATCGCGCTTGAGTTGTTTGGGTTGTATTTCGGTGAAGACAAGCAGGAAATTCTCTCTCAACAGCGTGGAAAAATTACAGGATCTGAAGATCCCAAATCGATGATTGAATGGATTGATGGCATGATTAAAGTGGGGTGGCAGTTATGTTCAAATTCCTAATTGTGATACGTCCGTTGGGCTTGCTCTATGGCAGTGCTGGCGCATTTCTCTCTCCTGCAAACTTAGTTGGACGCTCTGGCGCAAAATTTCCACCTGATGCGGGAACGCTTTCGGGGTTGATTTTGGCGACAAATCAAGAGCAGAAGTTTAGCGATCATCAAGAGCTAAAAACTAATCTGGCTGTAGCTGGAGCTTTTTGGGCGGAGTCAGATCATCCTGAAAACTTCTTTGTGCCGATTCCGCGATCGCGCATTGTGGGTGAGAAGAATAAGGATTTTGATGAGTGGACGCTAATCAATAACAAATGGGAGCGTCAACATCCCGATCTTGATCCTGAATATCAATGGCAGAGTATTAATTCTTGGCATAAGCAAACCCCACAGCTAAAGCGCCCTGAAAAAGGCAAGTTGAATGATGTTGGCAAAACTCCTTGGGAATTCATGCCGATTTTGCATCCCTATCTCAAGGATGATGAGAAACATGTCCGCGATCGCGATGGATTGTTTTTAGAGAACGCTGTGCAGATAAGGGAAGATAGCTGTTTGGTATATCTCTCGACGCATAAATTGCCTGATGGTTGGTATCGCTTTGGTGGTGAAAATCACATTGTCGAAATCACCAGTCAGGCAATTACAGAGCATAGTTCCATCTGCAAACTACTGAAGCAAAAAATCGGGCGGAGTTTTGCACTGATTACGCCTGCGGTGTGGGGAAGCAATAATCTCTCAACTCGCTATCCTAACGATGTGCGCTTTAGCAATAAGCGTCCTGAGATGCTGACTGATCGCCCTGAACCTTGGCGTTATCGTGTGGGTAAAGGTGAGGCACAAAATAAACGCGCCAGTAAGTTGAGCATTGGTCGCTATGCTGTGCCTGCGGGAACGGTTTATGTGGTCAAACATCCCCTCGATCTCACTTGGTGGGACTTCCCGCCTGAGTGGTTTGCATCGGGTGAGGGGCTACCGTTGCGGCAGTTTGGTTGTGGTTTGTGCTTACCTGTGGAAATCAAAATCGAGCCTAAAGCTGAGCCGAAAGCTGACCAAAAAATTACACAAAAAGGAGAGGATTAATGTACAAAAAAGCCTATGGAATTATTGAAACCCTAGCACCTCTGCATGTTGGCGCTGCCGCAGGTGAGGAGTCTGGTAATCTCAATTTGATTTTTCGCGATCAATTTACGCAGACGGGGATTATTGCTGGTAGTTCGATTCGTGGACGCTTTCGGGCAGATATGCGCGAGGCGGATAAGGGTTCAGAGAATACATGGTATGGACATGAATCTGTGGAGGGTAGACCTGATGGCGGGACTACGGAAGCGATCGTCAAATTTGAATATGCTTCGCTGGTTTGGTTGCCTGTATTTTGTCCAGGACAGCCTGTAGTTTGGATTAGTTGCCCAAGATTGCTTAAGCGATACAAATTGATTACGGGATCTACAGACGCTATCCCAAAACCTTACACATCGGCGAAAACTCTGCGGGGTCGTCAAATTAGCGATCGCGGTACTGCTAAACAAATCCTATTTTTCAACCTTGGATTTATGGAAATCGAGCATCAAATCGAAGCTGAAGCAATGCAGAAATGGATTCCTAAAGGTGTAGATCTGGCGGTTGAGAGTTTGGTGGTGGTTGGCGATAACGATATTGCGATGTTGCATGACATGGCTTTGTATCGCCAGAGTCGCATCAAGATGATGGACGATATGAAAAAGGTGGATGGAGGAGCCTTTTTTAATGTGGAGGCTTTGCCAGAGGGAAGCGTTTTAATATTTCCGATCGCTTTGAAGGAATTAGGCTGGAAACCTTTTGGCGATCGCGCTTCACAGGATATGTATTTTGGTGGTTTGGAGTCGGTTGGCTTTGGTCGTTGTAATGTCACACTTGCAGGAGAGTATCAGTAATGGCTTGGAAAACCTATGATTTGGATCGCATTGCTCAAAGATTGGTTCTAGATGCGAAAGAACGTGATAAGGATTCTTTGGGGCAAGCCTTTAAGATGCGTGTCGCCGTGGCTTATGGCTTGGAGCGTTTCTGGGGTGAGCATTTACGCTTGCAAGGTAAGAAAGCAGATGAGTATAAAGCTAAGTATTGGAAAGAGACTTGGGATCAGCTTGTGGCAGTGATGCTAAAAGCTGGGGTAAAAATACCCAACGATCCTGTGCAATCAGACAATGAGAAAGCTGTAAGGTCTATGGCAGAAAAACTTTGGCAGATAGACATTCAAGATCAACGGGTGGCGATCGCTGTGCTGACGCAGCTTTGCGACTGTTTGGTTTGGTGGACTCAGCGCTATAAGAAAAAATAGTTTTTAGGGACTAAAAAAATGTCAAATATTCCCGATGCTTATAAAAAAGTGCCGATGATGTTTCAGGCACAGACTAAAGGTCGGTGTCAATTACAGTTTCTCGATCAAGCCCGTAAAGCAGATCCCAAACACAATAAACCTAGAGAGTCTCAAGATGCTGAGATCTGGTGTGAAGAGTGGACAAGTGAAACTTATCCTGTTGCGCCGATATTTGAGGAACCAGTCAAAACGCAAGAATATACGATTAGTTGGCGATTTGTGACGAATTCAGGTCAGGATGATGGCGTGATTCGTCCTGTCATTGGTGCGTCTGGCTATCCCTTTTACCCAGGTTCGAGTATGAAGGGAGCTTTTCGTCAGGCTTGCAATCGGTTATTTAGCGATCGCCTTGGTAAATATTGCGGACAGGAGATTTCTAAAGGGGATTTCTCTCCAGGAATTTTGCGCTTTCATGGTGGTTATCCTGTAGATAGCAGTTGGACTGATGGGTTAGTTGATCTCATTCATCCGCAGCAAAAGTTACAGGTGATGAATAGTGAAAAAGAAGGAGCCAAAATCCAAATTTCGCTCTATCAACCTACAATTCAGTTTGGAATTTCGGCTTCGGAGGAGCTTGAGGGGTCTGAGTGGGATGAGATCTGGCAAATTTGGGAAGCGGCGCTGGGTCGTGGGATTGGTTGTCGGGTTTCCGCAGGTTATGGTCATCGCGATCAGTTAAAGGGTGAGTTGTTGTATCCGCCGCATCTGTTGAAAGGGCAGGGGATGGCATCAAAGCGCTTAGATGAATCTGGCGAGTTTCGCCCAAATATTTTTCGGGCGGCGATTCGTGGTCATGCGTTGCGGATTTTTGGTGGTTTGACAGATGCGGAGACAGCAAAGCGAGAAGTCGAGAGAATTTTTGGTGGTGTTTCAGGGCATGGTGTATGGGGCTTATTGATGATGAACTTTGTCACAACCAGCCTTGATGAGAAATTATTTGGTAATGGTCAATGGGAAGTGCCTAGCTATAAGGTAGAAGGCGAACTTGGTTGGCTATTGTCGCAAGATATTTCAGAAGAACCTAAGGCGGCTTTAAAAAATCTGATTTTGCATCTGAATCAGTTTGCGATGATTTTTGGTGGATTTGGTAAGTCGTGGCGCAGAGCCGATCATCGTTTATTTTATGAGGAATATTACGAAGAGAATAACTACAGGAAGCCGCTAATTGGTTGTCATTGGCAATGGAAAAAAGGGCGTTTTGCTCGCGATGTTAAGGTTTATAGCCCAAAATATGTAGCAGGTTTTCTAGATAAATTGCAGGAGGCGGCTAGAGCTTGGTTACAACTGCAAAATGTTAAGTTGACTGCAAGTTATGCGACTGGTTGGCGAGAGGCTTGGCATCCTGACAAAGTGCAGGTTTGGGGCAGAATTTCGATTAATAGAGAAAGTTCTGAGGCAATTCAATGGTTACATGGGGCTTATCAAAAGAGGGACAATAAAGCCCAGATTTCTGAACTATCCATTTATAAATCTTCGGTAACTGGAAGGGTGGGACAGATTGGGCGGCTGTGGCATAGGATGTATCCTTTGATGAAGTTGGAGCCTGATCCTAATGATCCAGCAAAAAAGATTCCTAAACCAACTGCTAGTTATCTTGAGTTATTAACGATCTTTCCAGATGGTTCTGATGATTGTTTGAATTTTCTTAATTTTCTTGCAGATGATGGACAGTTTAAACAGTTATGGGGAAAGCCTTGGGAAATAGAATAGTTGATGAAGATGATGGGTTACGCTGTCGCTAACCCATCCTACGGTTGATTCACTTCTATGATGCAAGAATTAAGACTATGGCTTACAGTGATTTTACGGTTGAACAGATTATAGATAAGTTCTCTCTTGATTTTATTGAGCAGGACTTGTTTGCATCTCAAGAAAGTACGATTCAGGTTAGTAGTTGGTTATTGGAAACTCTTGCGAAAGGTAAGAAGTTTGCTCTTACGACTAGTAGTGAAAAGGCGAAATCTGAGTTTATTATTGCACCAATTTTGTTAGAGGTAGAGGCACATTTTTCGACACAGTTGGCTATTTATTCGGGTAAAAACCTTGATAGCGATCGCGAGGCGGGACTGGTAGGAGAATGTGATTTTATTCTTGGTAAGGGTTCGACGGCAACTTTTATTAGCACGCCAATTATGGCGATCGTTGAGGCGAAGCGCGATAACTTAGAGAATGGGTTAGGGCAATGTGCTGCTCAAATGTATGGGGCAATTCGCTATAACCAAAAGCATGGTGAGACCTTGGATAAGGTTTATGGATGTGTGACGACTGGCAATTTATGGCAGTTTTTGAAGTTAGAAAATAAGTTGCTGATCCTTGATCGTAATGTTTTCTATCTCAATGAGCTTGATCGGATTTTGAGTTGTTTTAATACAATCGTGAGGGAGTTTTTATAATTTGATTCAATGTCTTAAGTCATAATGTAACGATTGCAGTTAGAGAGGAAAAAATAGTGATTGCTGTAGAACGGGTATTGGAAAAGGCTCTGGGTCAGAAAATATCACTGGCTGAGTTTTTGGCTAGCCCTGAGTCGGGCGATCGCTATGAGTTTGTTGATGGTCAAATGGTGAAAAAAGTGTCTCCAAAAAGATTTCATGCAGCCCTTCAGGGTGTTTTATATCGGTACTTGGGCGATCTATTTGAGGGTAAGGGTTTTGTTTATCCTGAATGGGGAATTGTGTTGACTCGTAATGGTCAGGATTGGTGTCCTGTGCCTGATTTGACCTATATCTCGTTAGAGCGTTTGCCTACGGATGTGGGTAATGAGATGTGTCCTGTGTCGCCTGAGTTGGTGATTGAGATTATGTCAGAAGGGCAGACTTTTCGCGAGTTTGTAGTGAAGGCTGGAGACTATCTGAATGCGGGGATTTTGCGGGTGTGGGTAATCGATCCGTTGAGTAGAACCTTGACTGTTTTTTATCCCGATCGCGCTCCTGAGACTTATCGGGGCGATCGCCTATTGACTGATGAGTTATTTCCAGAGTTGGCGGTGACGGTTGAGCAGTTTTTTGTAAAAGCAGGAATTTGATCGCATTGAGTAGTATTTCTTTGGGAGCGTAATCGAGATGTCTGTAGTTTGGATTGTGACGACGGGTAATAGTGATGTCAAGCTGACAGATGATACTGGCTGGGGACATTTGCGGATTAAAAAAATTGAGCAATTATATTCCTGTGGATTTTCTCCAACAGAAGAGAGTAATAGTGATTTGTTGACTTTGCCAGCAAGGGTAATGGGAATTGCCTATGGTGATGCAATTGAGACATATTGGGAGCGTTTGACTTTTCCTTTGTTGGATGGCTTTTGTCAGGAGTTTAAGACTGATAAAAAGAATAAGCCCGATCGCATTATTGTTTTGCTGACCGATCAGGAGGCAATTTTTGATGATTACAGTCGCGGTGATGCTGCTTGTCCTTATTGGCAGGATACATATACGCTTCAGCCAATTTTGAAGCATTATTTTACGCAAGCGTTCGGTGAAAAGTTTGCCAATGAAAAGATTGAATTTTCGGTTTTGAAACCGCAACAGGGGGCGGATGGGTTAGATGATTGGGATGCGACATTGACGCTAGTAAGGTTGGAGTTGGCGAGGTGGGAGGAAAACAAGTGGATTTCTAAAAGCGATCGCGTGATTGTGAGTCATCAGGCGGGGACTCCTGCAATTTCTTCGGCGGTGCAGTTAACTTGTTTGATTCGCTTTGGTAAAAAGGTGGAATTTCTGGTTAGTAGTGAGTTAGCGCCAGATAGGACTAAGTTTTTAAAGGGGTCGTCCTATTTTGAGACGTTGCAATTTAAGAAGTTAGAGGATTTGCTGGCAAGGGATGATTATGCTGGGGTTGCTAGTGTTGTGCAAAGTCTAGAGTTAGAAGATTCTGTGCTAAAGGTGAAGTTGGAGCATTTACTGGAACTGGCGAAGTTGTGGAATGCGGCTAAGTTTGATGAGTTTGCTAACAGGATGGGATTAGTGACACCTATTCGAGTTAGGGAATGGTGGTGGAAGGGTTATGAGATGGCTTATCTGGCTGTGGTGAGGATGAAAAATGGCGATCCGACTGAGGCGCTTTTTCATAGTGTGAGAGCGATCGAGGGGCTGATTTGTGAATGGGCGATCGCGACTCATGGTTCTAATATTCACTACAGTTTCATTAAACTAGATCGCAATGGTAATCCTGCGCTTGATGCAAGGGGTAGTAAAATTCGAGAATATGATTCTAGGCGTTATCGTGGTGATAAAGAAGGTTCGCCAATTGCAAAACATACGATTGATGCTAAATTTGGAAATGCTCTGAAATATCCAAATCAAAAGGATGATTTAAATCGTAATAAGCTTGGTTTGTATGGGCGAGTTCTATACACGCTATTTGAATCTACGTTTGAACCGAATTCACGGTTAACTGATCATCCAATTTCGATTGTTTGGGAACAGTTAGCGGATGAACGCAACGAGTTGTTTCATCGGTTAAGGGGAATGACTCCCCAAGAGGTTTATGAGGCTTGGGGTAAAGGGAATCAGGAGCAATGGACAAAGATTTTGCTTGATTGTTTAAATTTAGTCGCTGGTCAGTCTTTTGTATCCTTAAAATCTGCTAGTTTAATGTCACAGGTGCATAAGGATTTGGAGGAGGTGATTAAGGCGATCGCTTCTTATTAGCTGATGAGTTATTGTCAGTTTTGGCAGTATCAAAATTAGTCTCCTACTCGCTAGGGGACGCGATCAATTGGAAACCAGTAAACCTTTGCTTGATCGTGAGCGAAATCATTAATCCCCTGCACGCTAAGGGATGCGATCAATTGGAAACTTGATGTACTCTTGACGTGACGAAGCCCTCTGAACATTCCCCCTACTCGTTAGGGGACGCGAACCCGCAAATCAGTATGGATGCTTTAAATTCATGGCTTGACAATAGAAATAGTAAGCAAGGATGCGTGAAATGACAGACGAACAGAAAAAAGCTGTGGTCATAGCTTTCGCCGAAACTGAAAGCGAGGAACAATTTGATGAGGAAATTAAATTGCTAGGACTAGATGCCCCTGAGTACGAAGAGGAGATAGCCGATCTCTTATTTTCCCTATTTTCGACTTCACCCACGGAAATAAAATCAGTACAAACCAATAACTCTCCTACTTGCTAGGGGACTTGATCGATTGAAAACTAGATAGCACAGACATTAGATTGCTTGTTAAACCCTACCTCTACTCGCTAGGGGACGCGATCGATTGGAAACGCCTCTCTCTCGCATGTTGAGTAGTCCTCTACTACATTCCCTACTCGTTAGGGGACGCGATCGATTGGAAACGTTAAAAAGTTAATCGAATTGGACAAAAAAAAGCGTCTCCTACTCGCTAGGGGACGCGATCGATTGGAAAGCGTAGAATGTCGATCAAGTCTTCAATCTCTCCGCAGAGTCTCCTACTCGTTAGGGGACGCGATCGATTGGAAACTTAGCGATCACATTTCGTACATTTTCCCAAATAACTTCCCTACTCGTTAGGGGACGCGATCGACTGGAAACGCCCCAACAATATCAGGACAGAAAATTTGCCCCATTCTCCTACTCGCTAGGGGACGCGATCAATTGGAAACCCGTTGCCGTTGGTTCCAGTCAGGCGGTTCTCGCTTGTGTTGGTCTCCTACTCGCTAGGGGACGCGATCGATTGGAAACTATGGCTTATCTGTTTTGTGATCGTACCATCGTGATTGTCCCCACTCGCTAGGGAACGCGATCGATTGGAAACTAGCCACACTGCGCTTACGGTAATCAGACATATCAGTTCCCTACTCGCTAGGGGACGCGATCGATTGGAAACCGCTTTTGGTATTCCCACACAAAAAACCACAGACAACTTCCCTACTCGCTAGGGGGCGTGATCGATTGGAAACCTGAAAACACGATCGAGGTAGAGGACTCGTTTGATGATCTCCTACTTGCTAGGGGACGCGATCGATTGGAAATGTATTGCCAGCTTCAGATTGTGGAATCCATACTTGTACTTTCCCTACTCGCTAGGGGATGCGACCAATTGGAAACGCCTCATCAATCAGTGCCGATACTTTCTTAGTATCAACTCTCCTACTCGCTAGGGGAAGAGATCGATTGGAAACATCGTTACTTCACCCAAAAAGTCAGAAAATTCATTCGCCTACACGCTAGGTGGCGCGATCAATTGGAAACAACTTAGCCAGCCTGAAACCATCGTTCTCACCTTTTGTTCCCTACTCGCTAGGGGATGTGATCGATTGGAAACAGCCCGAAGACATAAAACTTCGGAGTCCATGATGTGAGTCTCCTACTCGCTAGGGGACGCGATCAATTGGAAACGCAGGTACAAAAATGGAGGTAGTGTTAGAGCCGTATTTCTCCTACTCGCTAGGGGACGCGATCGATTGGAAACGTGCCTCCACCCTGTAGCATATTCACAGGGTTGTTAATCCCCTACTCGCTAGGGGACGCGATCGATTGGAAACGTGTGATACCCGCAATGATCGCATTTCAGCCCGATGTCCCCTACTCGCTAGGGGACGCGATCGATTGGAAACAACTTCTTCATGGTAATTACTCGACAGGTTTTTACTAGTCCCCTACTCGCTAGGGGACGCGATCAATTGGAAACAAAAGTGTCACTACAGAGACTGCCACGCTGATTAGTCCCCTACTCGCTAGGGGACGCGATCGATTGGAAACTTGCGGGATTGAGTTTGTCTGCTGCATATACGGGTGTCCCCTACTCGCTAGGGGACGCGATCGATTGGAAACTTTAGCGCTTGGATATCAAGATTTGCGTAATGCAGGGCGATCCCCTACTCGCTAGGGGATGCGATCGATTGGAAACTATTCCGATTCAATGCTCTGGACAAACTGCTCAAGATCCCCTACTCGCTAGGGGACGCGATCAATTGGAAACGGCATAAACATAGGAATACGCACAGCAGCAACTACATCCCCTACTCGCTAGGGGACGCGATCAACTAGCCCCCCCTTTCATAATCTCTGAATCCTCAGAGATTGAGATTACCCTTCGCATTAGGGAAGCGATCGCTTGGAAAATACATCCATAGAGGGTCGGATGTCTCGCAACCCCATTCTCCTTTAGATTTATCAGCCTTAGCTAGGTAGTTCGCCGTAACGATCGCGATATTTTTGGAGCAGGGCTTCGGCTTGATTGGCACGATCGCGTTCTTGATCTAGTAGCAAATTTACCTCAATGTATGTGTGAAATTTTGTGCCATCGGGTTTGTAGAGTTGGAGTCTGCCAGATGTGGTATCAAAGCGCGTGCCGAGACGGGGGCTTGTCCAATTGTCGGGTTGGGCAATTGGCTCTAAGCCTGATGTGGTGCGTATCCAGACTTCGAGAGTGTTGGTTTCGGGGTCGTAGAGGTAGTATTCTTCGACTTGGTGGCGATCGAAGAAAAGGAGCTTTTTGCTCATTTCGAGGCGACTGTTGCTGGGGGAGAGTATTTCAAATACGACTTGAGGGGCGATGTTGTTTTCTTCCCATTGTTTGTATGAGCCGCGATCGCCTTTGGGACGACCAAAAGCCACCATCACATCGGGGGCGGTGACGATGTGGGGTTGTCCTTGGATGGGATACCAGAGGAGATCACCTGCGATGAATACTTGTGGATCATTAAGGAAGAGGAGGTCTAAGCCTTTTTTGATCTCAACGATGAGTTCAAATTGTTTGGTGTTGTCAGCCATGGGTTTGCCATCGCTTTCGGGATAGATGATTTCGGTTTGACTCAGTTGACTGACCATTGATGTTGTCTCCTGAACTGATGTTGTTGTTTTGATTATATCGTAGAGGTTATTTTATGTATTTTTTGACAGCTACAGCCTATTGAGGAATTAAGGGGTACAATAGCAGCATTTGGAAAACCAGTTTGAGAAGAAAGATTTATCGAGCAAAAGAAAGAATGTTTTCAAGACAAT
>NZ_JACJPY010000037.1 GCF_014696345.1 Pseudanabaena cinerea FACHB-1277 | reverse complement strand
GATGATTTATGTCCTCATCTATCCTCGGGCAATGTGGTGGTGATGGACAATCTCAACTCCCATAAATCGGCTCAAGTGCAGCAACTGATTACGGCTACTGGCGCAAAGCCTTTATATTTACCTCGCCATTCTCCTGATTTTAATCCCATTGAAATGCTGTGGTCGGTACTGAAGTCCTTTGTTCGCAAATTTAAACCGCATTGTTTACTTGTCATCCAGATTGTCTTGAAAACATTCTTTCTTTTGCTCGATAAATCTTTCTTCTCAAACTGGTTTTCCAAATGCTGCTATTGTACCCCTTAATTCCTCAATAGGCTGTATGCTCGCCTAGTAAAAAAGCAGTCCGTCATACAGGCTGCTTTTTTGTTTGCTTACTCACTCGAACAGGCGATCGCTAATAAACCAAACACCTAAAATTGCAACAAATTCACATTGTCATGCAAATCAAGGGCTATACGAATTGTAGTTATCAGAAAATTGGGTTTAAAACCCCGTGCTTCTAGCACGGCTTTTCTTGGTTTTGAATGTACTGTTTAAGAATTTCCAAGGGCGCACCTCCAACAGAAGAAACAAAATAGCTTGGGCTCCATAGTGCATCCTTTCCATAAGGTTTAGTATAGCCAGCTTGACCGTATCTTCGACTTGAGACACCTTTTAAGGCATTAACTATTAGAGATACAGACAGCTTGGGTGGGTATTCAATCAAAGCATGAATATGATCTGACTCACCATTGAACTCCTGTATTTGAAAATCCATCTTTGCTGCCACTTCTTTAAAAGATTTTTCAATTACAGTAAGGCTCTCAGAAGTAAAAATCTTGCGTCTATATTTTGTAACGCAGACCAAATGTATTTTAAGGTCGGAAACACTATGTCGTTCCTTGCGTAAATGAGTTGTCATTTTAAGCAGACCAATGTATAATAAACCTACAGACCAATTTTAGCATAAGCAATGAAAGCTAGATATCAATACAGATTTTACCCAACTGACCAACAACAAAAGAGCCTAGCTCAATTGTTTGGTTGTGTTCGTGTGGTCTGGAATGACGCTTTAGCGCTTTGCAAAGCATCTGGTAAAGCGATTGGTTTTAATAAGCTTTCAGCTATGCTCACTCAGTCAAAAAAGACTGATGAAAGGCAATGGCTTAAAGAAGTATCATCTGTACCCTTACAGCAATCCCTAAGATATTTAGATGTTGCCTATCGTAACTTTTTTAATTCTTTAAAAGGAAAGCGCAAAGGTAAAAAAGTTGGTTTTCCAAAATTCAAAAAGAAAACCAATAATCAATCTGCTGAATTTACCAAAGCGGCTTTTTCTCTTTCTGGGGATAGTGTCTATTTAGCCAAAGTAGGAGATATCAAACCAATATGGTCTAGAAAACTACCATCGGAGCCTAGCTCTGTAACAGTAATTAAAGACTGTGCAAACCGATATTTTCTTAGCTTTGTAGTGGACATAGAACCAGAAAATATTGAACCAATTAATCCTACGGTAGGGATCGATTTAGGCATCAAAATCTTTGCTGTACTCAGTACGGGTGAAAAGTTTCAAAGCCCTAATTACTCCAAACTGGATAAAAAGGCTAGAAAGTTACAGCGCAAATTAGCAAGGCAATCTAAAGGCTCTAACAGGCGACATAAAACCCGTTTGAGGATAGCTAAAAAACATACCAAGATTGCTGATACTCGCAATGACTTTCTACATAAAGTCTCTACGGTCGTGGTACGCAAAAACCAAGCAATCACTTTAGAAGATCTCAATGTTTCTGGCATGGTCAAAAATCGCAAACTTGCACGGGCAATTAGTCAGCAAGGATGGAGAGAATTTAGAACTCTTTGCGAGGCTAAGTCTGAAAAGTATGGCAGAACTTTCTCAACAGTTAGTCGATGGGAGCCTACCAGTCAGGTTTGTTCCCATTGCGGCTACCAATGGGGTAAGTTAGATCTCTGTGTCAGGACTGTTTCTTGCCTAAGTTGTGGGACTACTCATGACCGCGATGAGAATGCCGCTAAAAATATAGATAAAGTCGGGATAGGGAACTGCCACGACTCTAAACGAATGCGGAGAGACAATAAGACTACTTCGGTAGCAAGTCTCAGTGATGCGTTAAGAATCACCGTCGCTTCAGCTCGGTGAGTGTTTCAAAAATCCCTTTTTAGGAAGCTTACATCTGTAGCCACAGCATCAATTTTTATGAATGATACATCGCAAATTATGGAGGCGATCGCTAATTTTAGTCGCACCATTGAAATGGAGCCGCAGTCTCTAGAGGCGCATCTAGGTCTGGGCAATGCCTACCAACAGATGGGTTGGGACGAATTAGCGATTACACATTTGCAAAAGGCTTTGGAGATCGCCCCTGAGCAATTTCTGGCTGAGGATCATTGTCGGTTAGGGGATCGCTTTAAACAGAGGGGCAAGGTGGCTGAGGCGATCGCCTGTTATGAACAAGCAATAATGGTTAATCCAGATCTAGTAATTGGTTGGCGATCGTTGGTACAGATCCAAATCCAGACGAATAGCTCCCTTGACATAATTCTGCAAACCTACGCAAGGGCAAATCAACATAGTGAGGCAATTTGGCAAGCAAGGGACTATAACAATTTGGGCGTGTTATGGCTAAGGCAAGCGGAACTGTCGGCTGTCCAAGATCAAGGGGCAATGCCCCAAGCAATTAGCTGTTTTCAAAAGGCGATCGCCATCGATCCCACCTATGCCGATGCCCATTGCAATCTTGGCAGTGCCTTTTTGCGGCAAGATCAGGTCAAAGATGCTGTCCTAGCTTATAAAGAAGCGATCGATATCGATCCGCAGTTTGCCCAGGCTTACTTTAATCTTGGGATCGTTTTTAGCAATACTGGCAATATTGATGAGGCGATCGCCTGTCTAGAGTCAGCGATCGCGCTTGATCCCACCTCTATCCAAGCCCGTGAATACCTGAGTCAGTTGCTTATAACCTCTCATACCAAATGAAGAAATGGCGTAGCCACTTCCTCATTTTAAAAACCATACTGGGTTTGTTTTTCCATACACAAAAGTGTGACAAAACTTTTGTGTATGGGTATTAGCCTTTTAATTTTGTGTCACGCTATACTGAATTGTCTTAATCTTGTATAGTATTTAATTGTACAGAACGTTCTATTTGATTGAACCATAATCAGCAAAAAATATGACTCAAACTGCAACCGCCTCAGTAATTACCCCATTGCGTCCCGTAAGCAAAGATGGACTACAGGCACTTGCCGCCAAAGCACAGGCAAATCCTAACGTGATCGGCACTTTAAAAGTTAAAACCGTATGCGAAGGTCAGTTTCGTAACCTCACCTATGTCCGCAACTTGCCAGAACACGTTATTGATGAGCCACCAACATTGCTTGGTGAAGATACAGCGCCGAACCCATCGGAAGCTCTTCTCGCTTGCCTTGGCTCCTGTTTATCTGTTGGTATTCATGCTAATGCAATTATGCGCGGCATTACCCTATCTAAGTTAGAACTGCACCTTGAAGGGGATATCAATATCACAGGTGTATGGGGGATCGGCGATCTATCAGAAAAGCGCCTAGGCTTTAGTGCAGTGCGTGTCAAGGTGGATATTGAATCTGACGCAACTAAGGAAGAACTTGCAGAGTTGCTCGCCCATGCTAACCATTGGTCGCCTGTGGCAAATACTTTCCGTAATCCTGTTGATATGGAAGTATCACTAGCTTAGTGTGGCGGTTTTCATTTTGCCTACGGCAAAACGAAAACTCAAAACCCTTGCTAATGGTTAGCGTTGCGCCGCAATGCTAACCATTAGCAAGAGAGTATTTAAAGCTAACCAAACCTTTTTTGGCTGAATTACAATTGATAAAAGAAGCTTGGAGAATAGAGAAAATGCAGGTTAGTGAAATCAGTCCTAAGCAATCAACGCCAGATTTGCTTACCGATAGGGCTTTAATGCAGAGTTTGCAAGATGCGATCGCCCAAAAATTAGCCCCTGATGTCACCAAGATTGACTTGCAAGGTATCTACCCAGAAGGATTTTTGCGTCATATTGGGGCGATCGGAGCCTATGGTCAGGGAGTAGATCTTAATTGCGGTGGTACAGAGAGGGGTGTATTGCCTGCTCTCAAGGCGATCGAGATGGTGTCGGAAACCTGTTTGAGTAGTGGCTTCATGGTTTGGTGTCACAATGCTTGTGCTTGGTATCTGCAAAATTCAGATAATACATTTTTGCGATCGCAGGTTTTGCCGAAAGTTGCGAGGGGCGAAGTTTTAGCAGCGACAGGCTTATCGAATCCAATGAAGCATTTTGCGGGAATTGAGAAGATCAAAATTGTCGCAACCCCCTGTGAAGGTGGCTATATTCTCAATGGCACATTGCCTTGGGTGTCAAATTTGGGCGAAAATCATTTGTTTGGAGTCTCAGCCCAAATCGCTGGGACCGATGACTACTTGATGGCGATCGCCCAAGGTGGAATGGCAGGTCTAGAACTAAAGCAGGATGTTCATTTCATTGCTTTGGAAGGCACAAGAACTTTTAGATGCTTATTTAAGAACGTATTTATTAGCAATGATTGGATTTTGGCTGCTCCCTGCGATCGCTATGTGGAATATATCAAACCAGGCTTTATATTGATGCAGGTGGGTATGGGACTAGGTTTGACCCAAAATTGCATTGACCTCATGCGAAGAATCGACCGCACTAAGCAGCACGTCAATCAATACCTTGACGATCGCCCCGAAGAGTTGGAATCAGAATTGGAAGCATTGCGGCTAAAATCCTACGGATTAGCAGAAGCGATCGGCAATGGTCGGCAGTTGGTTAGCAAAGATGTATTGCGCGGAGTAGTTGAATCAAGGGCGACCGCTTCTGAGTTGTCATTGAGGGCTTCGCAATCCTTAATGCTCCATGCAGGGGCGATCGGTTATGTCCATGGCAGTGTATACGATCGCCGCCTCCGCGAATCCTACTTTGTGGCCATGGTGACACCTGCTCTCAAACATCTCCGCAAAGTTTTAGCCAACCTCTAAATCTGGTAGAGGTCTAATCGAAAAACTAGGACTTACGCACAATAGCTAAACTAGGGGCAATTAATTGCCCCTACGATAAAATCAGGTGTTCAAGTTCTTTTGCGTAAGTTCTATAGGTTTGTTAAATCGGGATTTTTAAATAGGACCAAATACCTTGTTGCCAGCAGCATTTTCATCTTCACTGTAATAAAATTCTTCCAAGAGGGGAAATAATTCTTCTCTAGTAATTGAACCATCGCCATTGCGATCAATCTGCTGAAAGCTCTCATCTGCATATACAACTGGAATATTGAAGATAGAAAAGAAAATTTTCCATTCCGATAAGTCTAAGTTGTTACTGCGATCGACATCAACAGTGTCAAATACTAGCTCATCCAATGAGCTAATCATTTTTTGATGGTCACTGTTCTGCGAAACTATTTCATGATAAGCCAGCCAATCTTCAAGAGAAACAACAGGTTCCTGTTGCTTTTGTAAAATTTCCTGAATGTCACCACGCATTTTAATCCATTGGAAGCCATACTTCTCAATCATTAGCTGATACTCGTTGGAGTCAATTTTAAATCCCCTTAAGTTTGCTAGTCTAGCGACGATTTTTTCATAGTCGGCAAATTTGAGAAATCCGCTATTACACGCATCGTACATGGTGAACAGCTTAACTAACTTTCTTCTTTTAAGATTACTTAACATATTTAGCCATGAAAACTAGAAGCAAATATAGATCGAGACCTTGTTTAGTTAATACCAATAAAAGGTTAAATAATGGTTATATTTGCATTATGTAGTAATTACAGCGTATGGTGCTGACTAAAATATTTGCTTGCTTGGCACTTTACTCTGCAATGTCAAAATAGTTTCATTTTACAAGTAAGATATTATTCTGCTGATGTTATCAAGCTTTTCAAGAAAACTAGATTTAGAGAGCAGTTACAGTACTTTGGGCTAGATTGCAAATCCTAAAAAATTTTGAAATTAGCATAGGAGATTGTTTTAAAAGTCTTGACTTTTGCTAAAAATACTAATCTATCGCCCCTAAACCATCTTAAGAAAGGAAAAAAGAAATTAAAGAATTTCCCCTTAAAAATGAGAATCAAAAATTTTTAAACAACTTCTAAGGCAATATTTTTGAAAATATGATTGGATTGCTCAAAACATCATTGGGTAGCAATAAATTACAGCAATCAAAAATTTGACTGCATTATTGGTACGATTTTAATTTGTTTTCTTTGCCCCACTAAAAAGCCCTTTTAAAAATCCCTTTTAAAAAAGTATTTTTAATTTATCTGTCAAGACTTTTCGTATAGGCATATACCGATTCACTACGCCTATGTTGCTAGAGTAGAAGTGATTAAATTATTATTTAGCTTTTGGTTAAAAATATCTTATTTAATCCCACTTAATTTAGTGAATTAAACATAACTAGAAATAGATCGGACTTCACCATGACATCTACATTGATAGAACAAATGGTCGCATCCGCGATCGCCAATAATTCTGATCACATTAGTCCTCAAACTTCTTACTATTCCAGTGCCAAGATAAACAGTCTTTTTAGCCCATGCCCTTGCGGTGCAGATCATAATGCTGACGAGCATCAGCGTGTTATGGAAGGAATGCCCACAGATCCCGCAGAACTGGTAAATGACCTCATTAAAATGGGGCATTATTCTGATCGCGCCCAGCTAATGGCGATGTCATGGGAAACCAATGCGATGAAAGCCGATCTCTGGCAATTGCTAGAGCAAGGGGCTTTGGCTAATGCCACAGAGAGCCAAAAGCTTATCTGCTATGATCTGATTAAATTAGCGGGTGGTGTGGAAGAAGCCTTTAGCGCTGCCTTTGGTCCCCAAGCGCAGGAATTTTTTGGTGATGCCCTGCAATCGAGTACCTTCCGCCGCCGTGAATTTTTGATTAAGGTGGCTGCGGCTGCGGCGGTAGTTACGCTCACAGGTTGCCCCTCTGCCCCACCCGAAACCCCTACACCTCAAGCAGGTTCTCCCAATGTGCCTAGCCCTGCGGCAAACTTGGAAAAAACTAGCCTCAAGGTTGGCTTTTTACCAATTACCTGTGCAACCCCGATCATCATGTCGGAGCCGCTTGGTTTTTATACTAAGCATGGTTTGAAGGTGGAACTGGTGAAGATGCCTAGTTGGGCAGCAATTCGTGATTCGGCGATCGCTGGTGAGTTAGATGCTTACCATATGCTTTCACCGATGCCCATCTCTATGTCCCTTGGCTTAGGTTCAGCCGCTTTTCCTATAAAGCTTGCCAGTATTGAAAATATTAACGGACAGGCGATCTCAGTTGCCAATCAGCATCTGGGCAAGGTCAAGGAGCCGAAAGATTTCAAAGGATTTAGCATCGGCGTTCCCTTTGCCTTCTCCATGCACAATTTGTTATTGCGCTATTACCTTGCCTCTGGTGGGCTGAACCCCGATAAGGATGTGCAGATTCAAGTGATTCCGCCACCCGATGCGATCGCCAAGATGACGGCAGGACAATTAGATGCCTTCCTGTTGCCAGATAACGTGGTGCAGCGTTCCGTATTCAACAAAATCGGCTTTATCCATTTACTTACCAAAGATATTTGGGCGGGGCATCCCTGCTGTGCCTTTGCTGCCAGTGAAAAATGGATTACTGCCAATCCCAACACCTATCGGGCTATAAACAAGGCAATTATTGATGGTGCTGGCTATGCCAATGATGCGAAAAATCGAGAGGAAATTGCCAAGGCGATCGCTGGTAAAAACTATCTCAATCAACCCGAACCTGTACTCAAAGCCGTATTAACGGGCAAATTTGAAGATGGACAGGGCAATACCCTTGATGTGCCTGATCGGGTTGGTTTCGATCCCTATCCTTGGAAGAGCTTCGCGAAATGGATTTCTAGCCAAATGGTACGGTGGGAACTGATGCCCAAAGAGAAGGCTGATTACAAGGCGATCGCTGAGAACATCTATCAAACTGAATTAGCCAGCGAATTGGCGAAGGAACTGGGACAAACACCACCAACGGCAACCGAACGGATTGAGAAGCTCAAGTTCGACTCCTTTGATCCTGCCAAACCCGAAGCTTACATCGAAGAACAAATCAAGCAGTTTAAGATTTAAGGCTTACACAAAATAATGATCGTAAGGGCAATTCATGGATTGTCCTTACGATGGATTATGGGTTTCAAGTTGTTTTTGAGTGATTCTTGAGATTTAGAGAAATTGATTGAAATCCTAATTAAAATTTATGAATTATTCACCCTCACGCCCTACCAAAACACAACCGCAAGAAAATCCTGTTATGGCAGTCATTCAAAAAGTACTGCCAAATCAGGATTATCAAGCCTTTGCCCTATTTATCCTGATTTTGGCAGCAATCTTGACCTTCTGGGAAATTGGTGCAAACTCTGGTTGGTTCTCACCCCTAATGCCCTCTGCCACACTGACCATGAGCGACTTTTGGGGCTGGATTTCTAAACCCTTCTATGTCAAAGGTACTAATGATCTCGGCATCGGTTGGCATTTGCTCACGAGTCTGCGTCGTGTGGCGATCGGATTTATTGTCGGTGCGGCGATCGCTGTCCCCATTGGCATCGTTGTCGGTCTATTTCCCGTCGTCTCCAAAGCGATCGATCCCTTTGTGCAGGTTCTCAAACCAGTTTCGCCCCTCGCTTGGCTGCCCATTGGTCTAGGCTTGATCAAGGATTCCGAAAGCACTGCTATTTTCGTAATTGCGATTACCAGCCTTTGGCCCACGTTGATCAATACTAAATTCGGTGTGAGCAATGTTGATCGCACTTACATTGATGTCACCCGTACCCTTGGTGCTTCTCAATGGCGAACGATCACAAGGGTGATTTTACCTGCGGCGGCTCCGAGTATTGTGGCAGGAATGCGAATTAGCGCGGGTATTGCTTGGCTGGTCATCGTTGCTGCGGAAATTCTCATCGGTGGTACTGGTGTGGGCTATTTCGTTTGGAATGAATGGAACAACCTCAGCATTACCAGTATCATTACCGCGATTCTCTTGATTGGTGCGATCGGCTTAATTATTGATCGCTTATTTGGATTATTACAACACTCGGTATCTTTTGGTAGGGAATCATGATTTTATCTCTAGGAGAAATGGAAAAATCAAGCGAAGAATCAGGGGCATTATTAGAAGCCGATTCAGCCATAGATAATGCCCAGATCTCTATTCAGAATGTTTCGATGGTTTATCGTGGGCGAAGTGGTTGGATCAATAAAATTACCAAGCGTACTTCCAAGGATTATGTGGCTCTATCAGATATTAATTTTGATATTGCCCCGAATACTTTTGTGACAATTATCGGTCCTTCGGGTTGTGGCAAATCCACATTACTCAGTCTCATTGCTGGCTTGACGATGCCCACTAGTGGCGCTGTGTTTGTCAATGGCGATCGCATTTACAAGCCAGGGCCCGATCGCGGTGTCGTATTTCAGAACTATGCCCTTATGCCTTGGCTGACAGTGGCAGAGAACCTCCACTTTGCCATTGAAACGGTCTATCCGCAGATGTCCCTCGCCGATCGCAAAAGTCGGGTTTATGAATATATTGAACTCGTGGGACTGAAGGGGGCGGAAAAGAAACATCCCCATGAACTCTCAGGCGGTATGAAGCAAAGGGTGGGCATCGCCCGTGCCTTGGCGATCGATCCTGAAATCCTGTTAATGGATGAACCCTTTGGCGCATTGGATGCCCTTACCAGAGGCTTCCTTCAGGATGAAGTTGCGCGAATTTGGGAACAGAAACGCAAAACCGTAGTGATGATTACCCATAGTATTGAGGAAGCTTTGCTTCTATCTGATAAAATTGTCATGATGAAGCGGGGACCCGCCGCAGGGATTGATGAAATCCTTGATGTGAATTTTCCCCGTCCGCGATCGCGTGAAAATCTCGATCAACAGGCGGGCTACCATGACCTCAAAGCGGAAATGGAAGATCATCTCATGCGTGAAACTCGTGCTGTTGAAGCCGCGAGAATTTAGCAATCCCAATATCAACATTAAGGAGTCTTAGTAAATATGACAGTAGAATTTCCCGCATTTACCCATACAATTCTCGCTGCCAAAAAAGCAAAAGGCATTAGTTTTGCTGACCTCGAAACCATCTTAGGCCGTGATGAAGTATGGATTGCTTCGCTATTTTACGGTCAAAATAGCGCCAGTCCTGAGGAGGCTCAAAAAATTGCCGAGGCATTGGGCTTAGGAGAAGAGGCGATCGCTGCCCTGACTAGTTACCCCAGTAAAGGCTTAGGTCCCGTAGTTCCCACCGATCCTTTGATCTATCGCTTCTATGAAATCATGCAGGTCTATGGCTATCCAATGAAGGAAGTGATCCATGAAAAGTTTGGCGATGGCATCATGAGCGCCATTGACTTCACCCTCGACATCGAAAAAGTGGAAGACCCTAAAGGCGATCGCGTCAAAGTGACCATGAATGGTAAATTCTTACCCTATAAAAAGTGGTAGTATTTATAACTTCACAGAGTGCAATGCATTGCAAGGCGCTCTGTGAAGCAAAGATTAGGCATATTTAAACAAAAGTTTATGGCAAATCTCAAACGTACCCGCGAAGACATTCTCACATCGGCGATCGCCACTGTACATCGACAAGGCTTGCAATCAACGGGACTAAAAGACTTATTTGCCGTTACCCAAGCTTCATCGGGTAGTTTTTATAATTATTTTCCATCTAAGGATGAATTTGCCCATGCACTAATCGATTTTCAATGGCAGCAAATTCGAGAAGATACTTTTGAAGCAACTAAAGAACTAGCAGAAGATCCGATCGCCCGTTTATTTTTAGTGATTGACAAAATTGAAGCTAAACATCTGTCTGAAATTAACTGTGCTGGTTGTTTATTGGGGAATCTAATTGTCGATTTGGTTGAGCATAATGAGTCTTTTCGCCAACATTTGCAACAGATTTTTGATGATTGGCAAGCCCTATTTGCGGAATTATTGCAAGCAGGTAAGGCGCAACTCAGCGATCGCGTTGATCCTGATTTACTGGCTGAACAAATTTTAACGATGCTCGAAGGGGTATTGCTGATGGTGAGATTGTATAGCGACAGCGATCGCCTTCGGCGCGGTTTCAATAATATCCGTCAGGTAGTCAAGGCAGCATTAGTTTCACAACAGCCCTGAAAATGCAGCCATGACAAAACGTTTGGCAATTCTCCAATTCGCGTCCCTATTCCATTTAAAGTATAATACACCTGCTGTACCTTCAATTTTCTGGGCACTGGTTCCGCCCAGTGAGGAAGTAAAAGCCAAGCATAGCAAGGGTTATGGTTTTAATTAAAAGAATCTTGTATGGCAGTAACCTAACACAAAAACAGGGTGTACAGGCACTTTTTGCTCAAAAACCACGTTAACCAGCTTTGACAACAGATTCCTACACTCCTTGCTGAATAAGACTTTCTGCTCCTCATTGGGCGGAACCAGTGCCATTTTCTGTACATACGGTTTTACTTTTCAAAGTCCAACTCTATGGAATATTTATTTTTTGGTTTGGCGATCGCTTTGGTAATTGGCTTTGAATTTGTAAATGGTTTTCATGATACTGCTAATGCCGTAGCCACTGTCATTTATACCAATACCCTTAAACCTGTTCATGCGGTTGTCTGGTCAGGGATTTGGAATTTAATTGGTGTACTAACATCCAGTGGCACTGTTGCCTTTGCAATCATTGCCCTATTGCCTGTGGAATTAATTGTCAACGTATCTTCAGGACAAGGACTAGTAATGACCTTGGCTTTGCTAAGTTCAGCGATTATTTGGAACCTAGGAACTTGGTATTTAGGATTACCTGTATCTAGTACCCATAGCTTAATTGGTGCAATTATGGGAATTGGAATTGCCCACTCCTTTGTGTCAGCAGAGCCTTGGTGGGATGGAATCAATTGGCTAAAAACACAGGAAGTCTTGCTCTCCTTGGTAATTTCGCCCTTAGCAGGATTTCTGGGCGCAGCGCTACTATTCTTAGCTGCAAAGGGACTGATCAAGCAAGATGAGCTTTATACAGCACCCGAAGACAAGGTTCCATCACTGTGGGTGCGCGGGATATTAATTTTGACCTGTACAGGCGTAAGTTTTGCCCACGGCTCTAATGACGGTCAGAAAGGAATGGGGCTAATGATGCTGGTTTTAATCGCGATTTTACCCAGCTTATTTTCACTAAATATGGATACCAGTCCCCAAGCGATCGCTCAATTAGTTGCCACATCAAATGCGGTAATTCCCATATTAGAGTCACAGACCCGCAATTATACTCATGATCAAAGTTCTCAGCAGAGTCGCGATCACTTGATTGATTTTTTAAAACCCCAAGGACAGGTTAACAAAGATATTTGGCAAGCATTAATTGCAGAAAGTCAAGTAATCACTAAAAGTTTAGTCAATAACCATAGTTTTTTGGATCTAGAAGCCAGCGATCGCCATGAACTGAAAAATGATATTGACCTTGTTGCTAGTACCATTACTAAATTAGCCAAACAAGAAAAATTAGCCAATATTCCCGAACACAGTTTACTCATTGATTACAGAAAGCAGTTGGATCAAATCAGTAAATTCATTCCCTATTGGGTGAAAATTACGGTAGCCTTGGCATTAGGTTTGGGAACAATGGTGGGATGGAAGCGCGTGGTGGTGACTGTTGGCGAAAAGATTGGCGAAGAACATCTCAATTATGCTCAGGGCGCTGCTGCCGAGTTAATTACAATGTCTACAATTAGCGCTGCCGATTATTTTGGACTCCCCGTTAGCACTACGCACATTCTCTCATCAGGGATTGCGGGTTCAATGGTGGCTAATCGTTCTGGCTTACAGATGAATACTTTAAAAAACCTATTGCTAGCTTGGATACTAACCTTACCAGTCTGCACGATCTTAGGCTTCTCAACCTACGTGATCGCCCTATTTTTGATGCAGATGCCCATGAAAAGCGCTATATTCATCAACTAATTCATATTACGCAGAACGCAGTTGATGAATCTCTTACTGCTAGCCAAGCGCAACTACAGGGAGATTGCCCCTACCTGAATCATTCATGTTTTGTAGGGGCTGTAGATGGTGCGTGCCAGCCCGAAACCTTAGCTATCTCAGGACTTCTATCTGCGTAAGGTGAGTCAACTAAGTTTCAAATGGCTCTAGATTGTATCCCTAACAAGGTTGGTTATTTCGCGTAAGTCCTAAATATGCTAAGTTATGTTATAGACGTGACTTGGAGTGCCGTTATGACTATTTCTGGCGAGTCCTTAGCGGATGCGTCCTGCCGCAAACTAATAACAAGAATAGAACTGCCTGATGAGGACTTTGAGCCGATGCCCGAAGGCGATATCCAGCGTCGAAATTTAAGCTATGCCACTGAAGCTTTAAAACTTTGGTTTGAGAAACAACAGAATGTCTATGTTTCAGGGAATCTATTTATTCGCTATGAGCAAGATTTAGTAGAGAAAAGAGTCGCGCCTGATATTTTTGTTGTGTTTGGAATGAGCAAAGAAGATCGGGTTAGCTATACGATAGGGGAAGATGGTGGCAAAGCACCTGATTTCGTTTTGGAAGTAATTTCAAGAGGAACGAGGACAAAAGATCGTAAACAGAACCCATTAATTTATAAATATCTAGGTGTAAAGGAATATTTTCAATATGATCCTTCCATCCAGATCTTGAAACCTAGCGCGTTAAATGGTGTGCGTTTGGAGCATGGAGAATATGTGGCGATCGCCTCTTCAGTTTTAGCCGATGGAACTTTAGCATTACATAGTGAGGTTTTAGGTTTAGATTTACATTTATATCCAAGTCTAAACTTTCGTTTCTTTGATCCAATTTCTAATCAGATGTTGCGATCCTATGCTGAGGCAGAACACGATCGCTCGATTGCTGAGTTAGAGAGATTGTATGAGCAACAGGCTAGGCGAGAGGCGGAGGTGATCGCGGAGCAAGAGCGGCTGGCTAAACAACAGGCGGAGGCGATCGCGGAGCAAGAGCGTTTAGTCGCTCTCCAAGAACGTAATAAAAATGAAAAACTTGCTGCTTACTTGAGATCGTTGGGAATCAATCCTGATGATATTTAATAGTGCGCCGATTGTATAACTCAAAACAACAGTAATCCTTATATTTGTACTATCGTTGCATATAGGATCAATCTTTTAAGTAGCATAAAAATACTTAAAATGTGATTTCAGTGAAAGATTTTATAATAAATCATTCAGAAATCCCATATAAATACAATTCAAACACAATAAAGATAAAATCCCAATATTACATTATCCACAAGCCCAGGCACAGAATGTTAGAGTTAGAAAATCCGAGATTTACTTTAGGTGACGAGCCAAACAACGGCAACAATCGCTCAACACATCATGATGATCTACGCTTGATTGACCAAGAATACATGAGTTGGGGAGACACGGTTCATTACCAAGAAAAGCCGATTATGGCTACGGGGTGTCAGGGTGGGCTGTTGTTTGATGATCATAACAACACCTACTTTGATACAGGAATGTGGCACTCAAGCTGCAACTTTGGTTATCGCAATCCTTACATTGAATCAGCAGTTTTTAAGCAACTGGGTACATTGCCTCAAGCCTGTGGAGATTTTTTGCACCGAGAGAAGTTATTAATTGCCAAAGAAGTTGTTGATGCCATTTATGCAAGAACGGGTGTGAAGGGTCGTGTATCTTTCAATGTTGGTGGTTCTCTGGTTGTTGAAGATGCGCTCAAAATTGTTAGAAAAAACACTAAAAAAAATAAGGTCGCTGTGTTAATGGGTGCTTATCATGGGCGCTCTCTTGGCACTCTATCGCTTTCTAGTAGTCATCGCTATCGACAGTACTATAATGAGTTTCCCGATCGCGCAATCATGTTTCCCTTTGCTAACTGCTCCCAATGCTTCTACGAAAAGGAGAGAGAAACCTGCGACCTATATTGTGCTCGCATGATTAGTAAAGCTTTTTCCAACGAGTATTATGGTATTGCTAGTGTTAGTGATGCCGAAGTTGGTGCAGTTGTGATTGAGCCTTGTCAAGGACGTGGTTACACTATTCCACCTAAGGATTTCTATCGAGGCTTTGTCCAAGATTTGCAAGATCGAGGGCTGTTGGTAGTTGCCGATGAAATTCAAGTGGGGATGTACCGTACAGGGAAATTATTTGCCTTTGAACACTTTGGATTCGTTCCCGATATTATTACCCTCAGCAAATCCTTTACCAATGGCTTGAGTCCAGTTAGCCTAGTTTGGGCTAGGGAAGATTTAGTACATCCAGATGTATTCACCCCCGGGCACGCCCATAGCAACTTTGCGAACCATCCTCTAGGCACGGCGGCGGCTCTAGGTACTTGGCGATACATGATGTCTCAGGACTACGAGAAGTCAGTCCCAGAAAAGGGCGCTTATTTCCTAGAAAAGCTGCAACAGTTGCAGTCCAAACATTCTATTGTCTATAGTGTCGATGGCTTGGGATTGTTGCTAAACATGACCTTTGCTAATGAGGAGGGTATCCCTTACCAAAACTCCGCTCAAATAGCCGCCGCGATCGCTCAGGATAATGATTTTAAAGTGCAGGGCAAAACCTGGCGCATGATCTTACAAACAGGCGGCTACAATCTCAACACCCTTAAATTTGCGCCCTATCTCGACATCACCCATCAAGAAATTGATTTGGTCATTGAGATGCTTGATCAAGTACTCCAAAAACTAGGAGTAGTTCTAAATAACTAAAGATAAGCGGCGCAAAGCGCCGCCTATCTTTAACTAATAAACCAATTACAGGAGCCATTAAGTGAAAGCCGCAGTTCTCTACGGAGCTAACAAAATAGAAATTCGCGATGTTCCCACACCAGCGATCGCCCAAGCAGGAGAAGTAATCGCCGATGTTCAATTTGTGGGACTTTGTAAAACCGATCAACAAATAACTGCCACAGCCCCTAACCAATTGCCAAAAGGTCAAGAATTGATTTTGGGGCATGAGGTTGTTTGCCAAATACCTGATGAACAGACTTACTTTGCCCTCAACAACGAAATCTCCTGCGGTGAATGTAGCTATTGCCAAGAAGGACTCACCAGCCACTGCCAGAACTTGCAAGAATTAGGAGTAAACTGTAACGGCGGATATGCCCAAAAAATGCTTGCGCCTAGAAGTTCTCTATACCCCTTTGTCTTTTCTAATCCATCTTTGGGGATTCTCATCGAACCTTTGAGTTGTGCGGTGAGGGGTGTAGAACGTATTCTGGCTACTGCAAATCTGTGGTCAGTTGACCAACCAACGACTCTCATTATCGGTGGTGGACTGTCAGGATCTTTAGTCGGTTACTTATTGACGCATTCTCCTCAATTCCAAGGCAATATCAAATTGTATGATATCGTCAACCAGCCAATTCTTTGGGCTGAGAAATTGGGGATAGAAAGGATAACGGAAGTCGTAAAAGACAAAGCTCACTTAGTGATTGAATGCTCTGGTTCTCCCAATGGCTTAGATACGGCTTTGACATCTGTGCGTAAGGCTGGACTAGTCTGCATTTATGGTGTTCCCAAAGTCGGAATCCCTTTGCCGATCTCTCCCCATGAGTTGTTTATGCGGGAAATTGCCGTAATCACATCCTTCGCGGGTGCGACTGAGCAGACTATGGGCAAAGCGATCGACTACATTCGCAATGATGAAGCCTTCTTTGAACAATTACTAGGGCGCGTGATTTCTCTGCAAAATCTGCCCCAAGAACTAACCGCTTGGAACCCCCAACTAGGTACTCGTACCTTTGTTGACATGAACGCTTAAAAGGGAAAGTAAAAAGTAAAAAGTAAAAAGTAAAAAGTAATCTACTTTCTTTTTCCTTTTGCCTTTCTACTTTTTCCTTGAATACAGGAGATCCGCAATGCTAAATTCAGCCCTAATTTTTGATATGGATGGTTTGCTAATTGACAGCGAACCTCTCTGGTGCAAAGCCGAACTGGAAGTATTCCAAGATCTAGGCGTACCCTTGGAGTTAAGTATGTGTAGTCAAACTATGGGCTTGCGAACCGATGAAGTCGTTAGTTATTGGTATGCAAGATTTCCTTGGAAAGCTCCCGATCAAACCGTGGTAGCCGAAAGGATTATTAGTCGTGTTAGTGAACTGGTAGCTACCTGCGGACAACCATTGCATGGAGCCGTAGAAGCTGTGCAACTCTGTCGGCGGCTGCAATTGCCCTTAGCCTTGGCAACATCATCACCCATGCGCCTAGTGGGGGCAGTACTGCATAAACTAGGTTTAGAAAACGCCTTTGATGTAGTCAGTTCTGCCCAGTACGAAGCATTCGGCAAACCCCATCCTGCGGTATATCTGCACACTGCTGAGAAATTAGGTGTAGCTCCCCAAAGATGTATAGCCTTTGAAGACTCTATTCGCGGCATTATCAGTGCCAAAGCTGCTTCCATGCGGTGTATTGCTATTCCTGCACCATTGGATAGAGAAGATACGCGACTAGCGATCGCCGATGCCAAACTAGACTCACTCACCCAGATCACTGAATCTTGGTTAAAGCATTTTATTTCTCTATCTAGCTTTGCTGATCGCGCAGATCCTAGCCCCGATCAAGTATCTAATAGGGTAGATAAAGTTATCCTAACCAAGCCAATTATCCCCACAAAGATGGGGGCGGCGATCTGGTACGGTGCTGGGCGCGAAAATTTCCGATGGGAACAAGTGGATCTCCTTGGACCGAATACAGAAGAAGTGCTGATTAAAGTCAAGAAATGCTTTTTTTCGGCTATGCACGTGCGGGCAGTTTTAGTTGGACATGCCAAGCATCAGCCACCCGAAATTTTTGGTAGGATGTTTGCAGGTGATGTCGTAGCGGTGGGAGCAAATGTCACCAATGTTAAAGTGGGAATGCGTGTCACACTCAATCCCGAACGTCCTTGTGGTCAATGTTACTATTGTCAAGTTAAGGAATGGGGACATTGCCTCAATCCAACCCTATTAGCTTCAGGCGGCATGGCTGAGTATGTATTGGTTCCTGCGCCATTGGTCGATCGCATTTTTGAACTTCCTCCAAATATCACCTATGCGGAGGGTGCTTATACTGAGACCCTTGCCTGCATCCTTCAAGCTATGGACTTGTCTAATATTGGCAAGTCAGATATTGGCAAGTCAGATATTGGCAACTCAGATATTGTCGTGATTTTAGGGGATGGGGGCGTGGGGTTGACCTTTGTGCAGTTAGCGCGTCTTCAAGGGGCAACCAAGGTTATAATCGCTGGCAAACATGATGAAGCGCTGCAACAAGCCCTAGATTTGGGTGCATTTCGGGTCGTAAATATTCAACATGAATCCTTAGAAGCGGTAGTGAATCAAGAAACGCAGGGCTATGGCGCTGATGTGATCATAGAAGCAGTAGGCAACCGACAAACCTATGAACAGTCGATGAGCCTACTCCGTTGTGGCGGTACGGCTGTGGAATTTGGTGGCACTCCCCCAGGCACAAAATTTACAGGTGATCCTAACCTCATCCACTACCGCTCTCTTAAAATTCATGGTAGCTATCGATACAAGCCAGAGCATTTCCGCAGAGCATTAGAACTAATCTGTACAAAACAAATAGATTTAAGTCCTATAATAACTCATCAAGTCTTGTCCTCTAACTTGACCACCGATGCAGTTGATATCCATCAGCGATCGGACTGCCGAGCTTTAGTAATAGACTTCCCCTAAAACGATCAAGAAAAAAGTAAAAAGTAAAAAGTAAGAAATAATCGAATTTTTCCTTTTTGCTTTCCACTTTTTCCTTAAAAACATTGAATATCCTACCATCCAGCTTTTTCCTTTTTCCTTGATTAAACCATGATTATAGCAGGCGACATTGGAGCCACTAACGTTCGATTAGCGGTATTTGACGACAACCTTACCATCCTTGATCAACATCTTTATAAAAGCCAAGAGTATAAGAGCTTGCAGGATGTGGTGCGGCAGTTTCTGGAAAACACTAAATATGCCATCAAAGCTGCTTGTTTCGGTGTGCCAGGTCCTGTCAAAGAGGGTAAATGTAAATTAACGAATGTTCCTTGGGAAGTGATCGATGCCGAGATATTGGCTACATTGATTGATAGCCCCGTGAGTTTACTCAATGATGTGGAAGCCACAGCCTATGGTGTGGAAACTTTGCGGGACGATGAGTTGGTAACATTAAATATTGGTGATAAGTTGTCAGGGGGTAATCGCGCTGTCGTTGCCGTTGGGACTAGCTTAGGAGAAGCAGCGATCGTTGAAGTGGAAGGTAAGATCCACGTAATTCCATCGGAAGGTGGACATTCTGATTTTGGTCCCTATGATCAACAGCAATGGGATCTGCTTTGTTACACGCAACGGGACTACAAGAGGGTGAGCTATGAGGTTATTCTCGGTGGTCAAGGTTTAGTGCAGATCTACAATTTCCTGCGCGATACCAAGTTTAAAGATAGTCCTCAATTATTGGAGCAAAATCTGCAAATTGATGACAAGGCTGCGGCTATTAATCAAGCTGCTCAGGGTAGTGAATGTCCGATATGCGTGGAGGCACTGCGTCTTTTTGTCTCAATTTTGGCGGCGGAAACGGGTAATGCCGCAGTTAAGTATTTTAGTACTGGCGGAATTTATTTGGGTGGGGGGATGGCTCCTCGCATTTTAGCAAGTTTGCGCCAGCCCTTGTTTGTCGAGAATTTCGTTAATAAGGATAAAATGCGTAACTTTTTGCAGTCGATACCTGTATACGTTATTCTCAATCAATACACAGGCTTACAGGGGGCGGCTTGGTATGCAAAAAGAAGTTGCTGATTTTGTTCAAACAGTCGCCGATCAATTTAGCGGTTTGGCTCAGGTTGTGGCTGTTGTTTTAGCGGGTTCTCAAACGAGTCTCGTTGCCGATCGCCGATCAGATTTAGATTTTTATGTTTATGTTTCCGAGGAAATTCCTCCGCAAATTAGAACCGCGATCGCTCAAAAATTTGCTGTGAGGGTTGAAATTAACAACCAATATTGGGAGAATGGCGATGAGTGGATCGTCACTGAGTCAGGTATTGGTGTAGACATTATGTATCGAGATCCTGCTTGGATTGAAGCACAGCTTGAAGCGATTTTAGTCAAACATCAACCCAGCATTGGCTATACCACTTGCTTTTGGTCTAATGTTTTGCATTCCCAAATTCTATACGACAAAACAGGATGGTTTAGACAGCTCCAATCTTTTGCCAATCAGCCCTATCCTGAACCATTGAGAAAGGCGATCGTTGCCAAGAATTATCCGATTCTCCGCAGAAACATCTCATCATATTTGCATCAAATAGAATTAGCCATAGAACGCCGAGACTACTTTAGTATTAATCATCGAATAACGGCTTTGCTTGCTAGTTATTTCGATATTATTTTTGCGGTTAATTATGTCCCTCATCCTGGGGAGAAACGTTTGGTAGAGTTTGTCAAGCAGCTTTGTCCAAAATATCCTCCAGATATGGAAAATCACCTGTCAAATTTACTCAATCAGACAGATCAAACAGGATGCCTGACGTTCGACTCTTCTCAGCTTAGCGATCGCCACCTCAATCTAATAAATGCTTTGATCGATAGTCTTGATGAACTCCTAATTACCGAAAATTTAAATGACTACTAATAACCAAGAAATAGCAGATATCGGTCTCCCATCGGCTCAATCTCGATCAAAAGTCATTCCCTTCATATTGCTAATTGTCGCCTTATTGGCTCTATCGGTTACGGGGATTTTGGTCAAATTTTCGCTAATAGAAATGAGCATTAATGTAACCTTATTCAATCGCTCTTGGATCGCGGCACTAATATTTGGATTGTGGAATGGACTCTATCAGTTACGCGCTCAAAAATCTGATACTCCGTCTATACCCAAACAACCCCACCATGCAGGTGACTATGCCCTATTACTGGCAGCCTCCCTAGCCTATATGTTGGGTCGTCTGCTCTGGACTTGGTCTTTGACGCAAACTAGTGTTGCTAACGCCAATGTATTGGGTGGCTTAAGTCCAATATTTACTACCTTGGGGGCATGGTTATTCTTTCAACGGATTTTTGATCGCAAGTTTCTGATTGGTATGGTATTGGCGATCATAGGTGCTGCAATTTTAGGATTAGATGATTTACTGGTGTCTCAGGATAGTCTTGTTGGCGATTTGGCTGCTCTTGGCTGTGCCGTTTTATATGCAGGCACTTATTTAATCTTAGAGTATCTGCGAAATAATTTTGCAGTGCAAACTATACTTATGTGGCGGTGCTTGGTGGGCGCTTATTTGACGTTACCGCTCATACTGCTTCATCAAGAGCAATTCTTTCCAGCTTCTTGGTCAGGTTGGCTTGCCGTATTTGGACTCGCCGTGATCTGTGAAGCTTTGGGACATGGACTAACGGTCTATAGCCTCAAACACTTTTCTTCGACATTCATTCTGATCGTGTTTCTGCTAGATCCTGTGATTGCGGCAATTCTGGCATGGGTGCTGTTTGACGAAAGCTTAAGTTTGATCAATTGGCTAGGCTTTACCGTGATTATCGGTGGTATCTATTTAGCAAAAACTGGTAAAGGTTCTGATAAGCAAGTTGAGGTGAAGCCATCAGAAACTAATAGTCCTCTGCCAGCACAAAATAATTCGTAATCATCATCATTATTAGGACTTGCTGAATTAGGCGAAAACAGTTGATATTAGCAGCCTACATTCGCAATAGCCGATGCCATACAGTTGATGAATGTCAAATGTTAAGAGTATCTCCTAATTTGAGAATCTTGCCAGCTTCGGTAATAGGAATCCGGGTATTGACCGCTAGGCGGTAGAAATGGTTGAAACGCGATCGCTCAACATTATTTGGTAGGGTTGATTCCCGATGCTGAGAGAATATTTTTGAGAAAGATGGATAAACTATGCCCGTAATGGGATCACGAGTGGGAACAGGGCAGCGCTGACAGGGATTAGATCCTAAAAACTGCACTTCACCAATTTGAAATGGCACTAATTGCCCAGCCTCAGCAAATAGCGTATCCTCCCAAAAGGGCGGAACACCATCGATCTCCAAGTTTGTGCGAAATCTTTGCCGCATCTGTGCCAAGTTTAGCGATCGCTCAGGATACCAACTTGCCACAGTCTCTAAACTGGCAACAGAGATCAGTGTTGCCCCCCAAGCATCAGGATCATCGGGAAAGCCGTTGGCAATATTTTGCTGGATAGTTACTGGCTGTTCAAAAAAATCGCTAAACCATTCCCTTAATGAGGGGCGATCGCGGTCTAAATGAAAGGTGATAGATTGAGGGTGTTTAGGGGTTTGTAAGATGACTAAACGCTTTGCTAAATCATAGTTAGCGCGAATATGATGGATTTGTGGGTAGCGCTTAGCATTGATATATTTTCCTGTTTGATCGCATAAGGCAAACTCGCGATCGCCTTGCAATGAGCCACCCGAAGCAATGCCAACTTGATCGACAGCGATCGCATCTAGGGACTTAATCGGAAACAACAAAATCTTACTGAGTTGTGCCATCGCGTTATGCCATTGTGCTATGGCATTGGGAAGTAAACATTTTTAATCAAGTCTTAATAATGTCAAGTTTAGCAAATATAATGAGCGACACATAACAAAGCTTTTTACTATACCTTTTATCCCTTAACACTTAATGAATAAAGATATTCTGCGAGATGCTCCACCCTTACCCCAAGCATCAATACCTTCCCTTGCCAATATCTGGGCAAAAAAATATATCCAAAATCTTCAGCCAGATGCCTCACATCAAGACCTTGGCTCTAATGATTTAGACGAGATCTTGACCTCGGAAAGGCGCAGTGCGACTGCCGCTAAATTATTGCAATCGTTACGGTTTGCCAGCGCTCAAGCTTGGGTAAAAACTGAGGATCTGTTGATCGGGCAGTTACAATCTCACGGGATCACCTCAGACCTCGTTGATCCTTGGCAGATTGCTGCTGACTCGCGATTTTTATTAGAAAAAGCCCTCAGTGTCTATACAGAAAACAGTTCCCATCGTCTAGTCGAAATTGAGTTAAATCTTCCAGAAAATAACATCAAGCTTTCTAGCCCAACCCAACTTCCCAACACAGGGCAACTTTCGGTAGCGATCGCCAATAATGTTGGCAATATTCGCAGGAAATATACATCCATCGATCCCCGTGTGATCGGCTTTGTGAGTATGCAGTTCCATTATAGTGGTCAGATGCTTTTAAATTCTTTACCACCAATGGAACAAATGGTCGTTAATTCTTACCTTAAAGTAATTGATGATCATTTGTATATGCCTCTGCAAAGATGCTACGAAGCCGCCGCAAATCTGGAATATGACGACATTGCCCTAGAAGCGGTGCGTCAACTGTTGCCCTTAACCAGCAAAATTGCCCGACAGGTTTCGCAAAGGACATTGATTATGCACTCAGACTATCAATGTCATAGTGGGCTGCTCAGTTGCCCACAGGTAAGAGTTTCCAGCCTACGTGACATTGAAATGTTTCAGGTCTATCTGTGTTTATGTGTGCTTGAGCATAGTGTTAACGCGATTCAACAAGAACTATTTCCCCTTTGTGTGATGCTTTATCCGCCATTGAAAGTAAGTTGGGAACTTGTCAGAACTCTATTAAGACTTCTCAATCAGGAAATGTATTCCCATTTGACTCCAACTTATGTCAATGTATTTGAGCCATATCTAATTTCCCTCACTGAAATGTTTAGCGAGGATGTTCTAAGTAGCTAGGCATAGTTAAAACCTAAAACCATAAAGCTATCCCACTCTCTACGCAGACGGGACAGCTTTATGGGAACATCCAAAGACGCAGTACAAACGGTGTCTATATTTGTACAAATTGTTACGAAATGTATCCTCCATGGTTCTTAACCATGGGCGGCTGCCCTAAAAAAATTAATGATTGCCTTTGAAATTTGCATAATCTATGCTATACTAGTTAAGCGCTAAGTTAATCCTGTTAATTTAAGCAAATCTAGTTTAATATTCTTAACGCAAGGGTCGCTAACTCAACGGTAGAGTACTCGGCTTTTAACCGATTAGTTCCGGGTTCGAATCCCGGGCGACCCATAAAAAAGAAACTAGCTGAAACACCAGCGCAATAAGGGAGTCACATCGTGACTCCCTTATTATTTATGTTATTTATGCAAAACGCAAAGCGCTGTATCATAGGCTCTAACAATCATGTGGTGTAAATCATGCATATTGCATGGCTCGGTAAAAAATCCCCTGCCTGTGGCAACGTGACCTATAGTCGTGAAATCACAAATGCTTTACTCGATCGCGGTCATCGGGTTAGTTTTATGCACTTTGCCCCAGATGCCGACAGTGATCATGGTGACAATTTTGAAATCATAGAAGCTGCTAATCAAGAGGCGCAGGATGTCACACTCCCTTTTTTGTACAAATCTACGATTTATACAGTGCCTTCCCTCAGGGCAAATAAGATTTTGGTTGATTCTTTGCGATCGCTTAAACCAGATCTTGTCCATGCTTCTCTCGCCATATCACCCCTTGATTTTCGGTTGCCTGAGATATGCGCCGAGTTAGACTTGCCATTAGTTGCCACCTTTCATCAGCCCTTTGACCTGAAGCGCCGCAATCTGGCTTCTAGCACCCAACAGCTTACTTACCAGATCTATGCCCCCTCGCTGGCGGATTATAATCAGGTAATCATTTTCTCCAATATTCAAAAAGAACTGCTCAATAAGTTAGGTGTACCGAATACGCGCATTGCGGTGATCCCCAATGGGGTGGATGCCGATCGCTACTCTCCAGGGGCTTCAACGATCAAGGAGGAATTAAAAGCTGATGTCCTATTTCTATATCAGGGTCGTCTTGCCGCCGAAAAGAATGTGGAAGCACTATTGAGGGCATGGCGTAAATGCAAGATGCCAGAGGGTTGTAAATTGGCGATCGTGGGGACTGGTCCCTTATTGGCTGGTTTAAAGGCTTTTTATGGCAGTGATCCTAATATTATTTGGTTGGGCTATATAGCCGATGAGCAGCGAAGGATCGAGATTTTGCGGGGTACGGATGTATTTATTTTACCGTCACTGGTGGAGGGGTTATCCCTATCTTTGCTAGAGGCGATGTCTTGCGGTGTGGCTTGCATTGCCACGGATGTGGGAGCAGATGGTGAAGTAATCGAAAATGGGGCAGGGATCATTCTCGATTCCCATAAAGTGACATCGCAGTTATCCACGTTATTGCAACTATTTGTTGATCAGCCCGAACTTTCCAAAATTATTGGCACAAAAGCAAGGCAAAGGGTGCTAGATCGCTATACACTTACCAAAAATATTGATCGTCTTGAGGATTTATACGAGCAAACCATGAGCCAACAGTGGGTGAGGGTTAGTGCTTTTTAACAAAAAATAATTTTGGGGCGCGATGCGTCCCGAAATTATGATTGGCTCCAATAAGGTGTTAACTTAAGTTGCGATTAATTGCCATGACACGCTAAAGGAGTCATAAAAGAATCAGGCAGAGCGCTTTAGCTGTCTGCTCAATCAATTACCGTAAAAACTGCAATTACTGTAAAAACTCCTATGACTGTCAATGTTAGTGAATCACTATTTGAGCAGGTGCTTGTTTATCTGCGAACGCGCTCAGAATCTGGCGATCGCGTGGCTCAAAGCTTGCTCAAGACGTTAGAAACCATTGCCTCAGAGGGTAAAGCGGTAGATGCGGCAAAAAAAGCAAATCGCGATCGCATTGATGATCTTCAGCCCCAGTTTGGACAAAAGCTATTTGAAGCATGGCAAGAATTAGCAGATTTACAGGTGGGTGAAAATTATTGGAGTTACCCTGTCATGTTTGAGGACTTGGCGGAGTTGATGGAAATTTCCATTGATACCTTTGTGGAATATTTGCAAAATGTGCAGATTGGTAGTTTGCAACTGATTCAAGGCAGGGGCTACAACTATCAAGTTGGGGATCAAAAGGCGGCTTCACTGACCTTTCACTCAGTGCCGACGCTCAAGAAAGCGGCTATTCCTAAACTTGCCGAAAAGAAACAAAATAGTACTGATTCTAAAAATAGTAAGACCTTTAAAATTGGCGATCGCGTCTGTGTAAATGCCAATCGTCAGCAATATGCGAACCACACGGGCATTGTTGAACAGGTGATTAGCGTAAGCTGTCGGGTTAAGTTGGACAATGGCTGGACAGCATTTTTGCCCAATCATTGTCTTGATCACCTTAGTGGCGATTAATTAGCTTAATGAATGACAATAATCTTGATTCTGGCTTTGGTAATAATTTTGATAGTGATCTGGATGGTGATTTTTTAACTGCGATCGCCCAATTTAATGGTGGCGAATACTATAGTTGTCATGACACCTTAGAGGAGATTTGGCATAATGCTTGGCAAAGCGATCGCGCCTTTTATCAAGGTATCTTGCAGATCGCGGTGGGGCTATATCACTTGCACAATCACAATTGGAACGGGGCAGTAATTTTACTAGGGGAAGGGACTAGCCGTTTACCGATGTATCTGCCCGAATATATGACAATTAACGTGGAGATGTTGTTAGATGATAGTCTGCACTTGTTGAAAACTTTGCAGCAGGGCGGTAAAGAGCGCTTACCCCAATCCTTAACCGATATTGCCAATGGGGATTTGCGGCTTCCTAAAATTTTTATAATTAATTAGCGACACATTACGCTGATGATTCAAAATTATCTGTACTAATTACTTGGCGGCACTTAGTGCCGCCAAGTAACATCAGGCTTTTTATTCGTTCGTGATATGACTTGGGAATTATCTAATCTGCTGCGGGCGATCGCCACGACAATCGTGATCGGGATTCATGCCTCCCATGCTTGGTGGTTTGGGGTTAACGACACCACCACGATCAACGGGGAAATATTTGTCAATACATTGATCAATCAGGTGGGGCGGCTGACAGTACCCATATTTGTGATTTTGTCTGGCTTTGCCATTGCCAAGTCTGAAGACAAGCGCCCCTTCACAATTCGGGTGTTTGTGCAGCGCCGCCTATGGCGAATTTTGCCGCCCTATGTCTTTTTTACGATGCTACATCTGATTGGGCGATCGCAGTATCAGAATGCTGATTGGGGTGGCAAGGGGGAGCAGATTTGGCAAGCACTAAGCTCTGGCATGGGCGATTACCATTTGTATTTCTTGGGGATCATTCTGCAATGTTATGTTTGCTATCCCATCATGCGGCGTTGGCAATTTACAAATCGGCGGTTATGGCTCTTAATTAGTGTTACTTTCCTGCTGTTTACCCTGAGATGGATCGGGGCAACGGTGAAATATGTGCCTGTCTTTGCCGAACTGCTGCCCCACGGCAATCATGCAATCTATTGGCTACCCTACTTCCAAATCGGGATCTGGTTAGCCAAGGCTCCAACATGGGGCAACCAACTTGTTGAGCAGTGGCGATCGTGGCAATGGCGCAATCTCTTTGCGATCGCTGCTAGTTTGGAGCTTGGCGAATTTTATTGGTTAGCGCAGATGCACAATGCCGCCGAAGATGTCGGGCATTACACCCGCCCAACGGTGGTTTTGATGACACTGCTCTTTTTGCTGTGGTCGATGTCATGGCAGCCGATTAAATCTACTGTGGGGGCGAATATTATCGAGATTTTGGCTCAGGCAAGTTTCACAACATATTTAACCCATGTTTGGGTGCTGCGCCATATTGATCCATGCAAATCCCTTGGCGGACTATGGTATGTACCGATCGCGATCGCCTGCTCTTGGGCAGTGGGTTTAGCCATTTGGCAGGTGGGGATTATTGTCAAACCTTATATCAAGATATAAGCATACAGCCCATTTACGGAGACAGTATTTCTGGATTTTCTGGATTTTCTGGATTTTAAGTAAGCGCAAAGCGCTATATCTATCCATTTTAAACCCTATTTCAACATCCCAACCCTATACTCAGATACAATCCATCTATCTATTTTAAACCCTATCTCAACCTTATACTTAGATATAATCTATCCATTTTAAATATAGCGATTTGCCAACAAGTAATCACCTATTTATGGTCAAAGTCAAACACAGCCAATGTCTAGAGCTTTTACTTCCCTATACCAAAGTAAAAATCACCCCGACAAATCTAAATTAAGTATTCACTTAAGCCATCAAGTTAGGTTATTTCCTGTAAAGTGATTCTCGAATTGGTCAAAGTAATCACCAAATAAGAGCGAATTGTAACTTTATGGTATCTACCCCCCTCAAAACGGCTGACTTAGACTCTTTGAATATGGAACCAAACCAATCAATCAGCGCCTATGGAACTGCTCGTTCTACAGTGACGGGCAAGCCCCTTAGTGGTGAAGAACTACGAAAGCTAGATGCCTACTGGCGTGCCTGCAATTACCTAGCCATTGGCATGATCTATCTGCGCGACAATCCATTATTGCGCGATCGCCTCACCCCTACCCATATCAAAAATCGACTCCTTGGACATTGGGGATCAAGTCCTGGGATGAGCTTTGTCTATACCCACTTGAATCGTTTGATTCAGAAATATGATTTGAATGCGATCTTTCTAGCTGGACCTGGGCATGGTGCGCCTGGTATTTTAGGTCCTGTCTATCTAGAAGGAACCTACTCCGAGGTTTACCATGATATTAGTGAAGATGAAGAGGGATTGAAACGTTTTTTCAAGCAGTTTTCCTTCCCAGGTGGGATCGGTAGCCACTGCACCCCTGAAACTCCCGGCTCAATCCATGAGGGGGGGGAACTTGGTTACAGCATTTCCCATGCCTATGGCACGGTCTTTGATAACCCCGATCTGATTTCGGTGGTGATGGTTGGTGATGGCGAAGCGGAAACAGGTCCCCTTGCCACTGCTTGGCATTCCAATAAATTCATCAATCCGATTCGTGATGGTGCAGTATTACCGATTTTGCATTTGAATGGTTACAAAATTAATAATCCCACGGTTCTCTCCCGCATTAGCCATGAAGAGCTAGAGAGCCTATTTGTGGGCTATGGCTATCAACCCTATTTTGTGGAAGGTTCTGATCCTGAAACAATGCACCAAGCGATCGCTGCTACCCTAGAGCATTGTGTCAATGAGATCCGTTCCATTCAACAGGAAGCAAGAACAACAGGTGTTGTTAAGCGGGCGAAATTCCCGATGATCGTGTTACGGACACCTAAAGGCTGGACTGGCCCTGCGGTGGTTGATGGTCACAAGGTGGAAGGTTTCTGGAGAGCGCACCAAGTGCCATTGTCGGGAATGCACAATAACGCTGAACATCTGCAAATGTTGGAAGATTGGCTGCGGAGTTATAAGCCTGAAGAGCTATTTGATGCTGAAGGCAAATTGATTCCCGAATTAAAAGAACTCGCCCCCACAGGCGATCGCCGCATGAGTGCCAATCCAATCGCCAATGGTGGATTGATACGCCGTTCCCTGAGAATGCCCGACTTCCGTGAGTATGGCGTAAAGTTGGAAAAGCCTGCCCATATCGAAGTAGAAAACACGAAGCCCCTTGGCGTTTTCTTGCGGGATGTGATGAAGGAGAACATGACTAATTTCCGTGTATTTGGTCCCGATGAAAATACTTCCAATAAACTGCAAGCAATTTATGAGGTCAGCAAAAAATTCTGGATTGCGGAATATCTAGAAGAAGATGCCGATGGTGGCGAACTGTCTAACGATGGACGGGTAATGGAAATCCTTAGTGAGCATACCCTTGAGGGCTGGCTAGAGGGCTACTTGCTCACGGGTCGTCATGGCTTCTTCTCCACCTATGAGTCCTTTGTCCATGTGATTGACTCAATGATCAATCAACATTGCAAATGGTTAGAAATCAGTCGTGAGATCCCTTGGCGAGCGCCTATTGCCTCGCTTAACTTGCTGATTACTTCCACCGTCTGGCGGCAGGATCATAATGGTTTCACCCACCAAGATCCAGGATTCTTAGATGTGGTAGTTAACAAGAGCGCTGAAGTTACCCGCATCTATCTACCACCCGATGTCAATAGCTTGCTCTCCGTTGCCAATCATTGCCTCCGCAGTACTGACTATGTGAATGTGATTGTTTCTGATAAACAGTCGCACTTGCAGTTTATGAATATGGATGAGGCGATCAAGCACTGCACCAAGGGCTTAGGCATTTGGGATTGGGCAAGTAATGATCAGGGTGTGGAACCAGATGTGGTGATGGTTGGTTGTGGTGACGTTCTCACCGCCGAAGCTCTCGCCGCCACCGTTTTACTTTGGGAGCATTTCCCCGAATTGAAGATTCGATTTATCAATGTGGTGGATCTCTTCAAATTGCAGCCTGATACAGAACACCCCCACGGGCTCAGCGATCGCGATTTTGATTCCCTCTTTACCACCGACAAACCGATTATCTTCAACTTCCACGGCTATCCTTGGTTGATTCACCGCCTCGCCTATCGCCGCACTAACCATAAAAATATGCACGTGCGTGGCTACAAAGAGAAGGGCAATATCAACACGCCCTTGGAATTGGCAATCAGCAACCAAGTCGATCGCTTCAGTCTGGCGATCGATGTAATTGACCGCGTGCCGAAGTTACAGGCGATCGGCGCTCATGCTAAGCAAGCACTGCTCGACCAACAGATTGAATGTCGCCACTATGCCTTTGAGCATGGCATCGACAAGCCCGAAATCGTCAACTGGCGCTATCCTCATTAATCTGAAACAAAGCAATGGCTAAGCCATTGCTTTGTTTTGTAGGTGCGCGGCTTCGCCGCGCACTTTTTTTGATTTATCATTACAGATATAGATAATTGGTATCCTCTCAATATCTCAGTTTGCAAATTGTCAAGGACACCTTGCAAACCATCAAATCCATATTTATTTGTCTTCGGGTTTCACCGTCCGTACCAAGATGTGTTTGACTATCTGGGCTGATTATTTTTAAAGGCAATCAAATAATGCTGTCCCTGCTCAGCTATTAATTTCACCGTATCTTTTTGGCAGTGTAAGGCATCCATTGTGAAAGAGGCTGACTGTGCTTGTAAGGAAGTAATCACTTGCTTAACTACTTCGATTTCGCTAATTTGCTTATTTTCAGATATAGCAAGGACGATTACTGCCCCTGTTTCGTGGGTGAAAGCGGATACGGTACTGGTAAAGTTTTGCTTAGAAGTCAGTCTGATTGGTCACAGTACATCTGATGCTTTTGCTATCCATCGCCAGCCATTTCTGGCTATTTTTACACCATTCGTTAAACAGTTTGACTACTGGCTCGATCTCTACTCCCTGAATGACACGGCAGAAGGTTGAATATGAGGGGATTCGACTTTTGGTTGGTAGCTCTAGCATTGTTTGCAGGGTTCCCCAATGTTTCTCACAAATTGCTTAGCTTTTACCAGACCATTTTTTACTTTTTTTGCCCCTTTTTTATTCCCTGTTTTTTGTCTACTTTTTTTCTCTAATCTATACCCATTAGCCCTTTCCGAAAATGAAACCACCCTGCTTACAAAGGGGGATTGAGGGGGATCTAAGTCATCCTAAATTTTTGTTAGGAGTTCTTTGCAGTCTTTGACTAAAGGAATGCCAAGTTCTTGGGAGAGGGTGAGGGCGGCTTGGCAATGGCTGAGGGGGGTGATTGGTTTGATGGGCAATTTGGTGTCAAGGGATATCGTGCAGTAAAGTCGCTGTTACATCTTTAACCACATTTTTTGTGCTATACAGAAGGTTGTTTACAAGGTTTTCACAGCTAAATTATACGAATGTTTTAGGGAAATCATGATGGCGAAATACTTTAATCCTTATACTGATTTTGGCTTTAAGAAACTGTTTGGCGAAGAGGGCAGTAAAGATTTACTCATCGATTTTCTCAATCAACTGTTACCGATACATCATCAAATCCAACAATTAACATTTAAAAATCCTGAAAATCTCTCCGACACCATATCGGAACGTAAAGCTATTTTTGATATTTATTGCGAAAGCAAAACTGGTGATAAGTTTATTGTGGAAATGCAAAAAGCGAAAATCAAGCATTTCAAAGATCGAGCCTTATTCTATTCCACATTCCCAATTCGAGAACAGTCGGAAAAGGGTGATTGGAATTTCTATTTATTACCAATCTATTTTATTGCGATATTAGATTTTGAGTATGAGGAGCATACTACACCCAAGTTTAGGCGCGATGTATGCCTCAAAGACCAAGATGGAGATGTGTTTTTCGATAAATTAAATTTTAAATTTTTGCAAATGCCGCTATTCAACAAACAAGAGAATGAATTGGTAACTCACTTCGATAAATGGCTGTATTTTTTAAAGAACCTAGAAAGTTTTAATCACATACCCACAATACTCAATGAACCAATCTTTCAAAAAGGGTTTGAAATCGCTGAAATATCGCACTTAGATTTAGAGCAGTATGAACAGTATAAAAAGAGTTTAGTTCAGTATTTAGAAGTGAAAAATGTATTTGATACAGCCTTTGAAGAAGGTGAAAAGGTCGGTATCGAGAAGGGTATTGAGAAGGGTATTGAGAAGGTTGCCAAAGCATTGAAAGAGCAAAATATAGCTATAGAAATCATTGCCGAATCAACTGGGTTATCATACGAAGTTATTAGTAGGATTTAAGCTAAGCTTTTTAAGGGGGATTGACTTTTAGCGAATAGTAGGATAAATTAAGAGATGTATCTAGATAGATAATGATCGTAGTAGAGATCAAAAAAGACGACTTACTCAGCCGTGTGCCTAGTAAGAGTCGTGATTACCCAGAGGGAAAAAGCCTTGGTTGACGATCACTATAATCTCTTATTCCATAAAGAATCTTAAGTAAGGGTTGCCAATTGGTAGCCCTTATCTCATTTTGTATGAATACCATAATCTCTCTTTAGTTGCTCGGCATTTAGTTCTCTATTAATAATGAATTTGCGAGAATAAGCCACTATGTCAGCAATCTGAAGCATCCGTGATGCAGCAGAATCAATTCTAGCGATGTGTTTAACTGGATTGAGTTTTCTATCTTCAGATTGTTCTCTAGATATTTCACTTTCAAAATCACGGTGAGTATTGTGTTGATTGATGTCGATAATAATTTCTACGTTGTTAATATGCTCACTTTTTAGCACTTCTTCTCTGAAAAGCTTTAAACCAACTTTTACTGTCTCGATTAAACCTTGGGCATAAATTATTGGGGCAGCACCCTGTCGAATACTAACAGCACGATTAATCAAAATGAAATGTTCTTGAGATGCAGACTGCTTGAAGCGCCTCATAAGATCTTTGAGATATTGATCGTCCATATTAACAGCATGAATTTCATTCGCACTTGCCTCTAACTGATCGCTAAAACACTTATCTAAACGTCCAGTATCTTTCGCTAAAGCAATAACCCCTCCGAAATATAAATCGCTTACCCCCGCAGTCCCAAATTCATCGATAAAGAACAGGATTTTCTTATTCTTGCCTTTAGCCATAGATAGCAAACAGAAATTACATTTGATTCAAAAGACATGATACATACCAAAAATGATCCCCCCCAGCCCCCCTTGTAAAGGGGGGAGAATTAATTTTTCTTCTTCCCCCTTTTTAAGGGGGATTGAGGGGGATCTAAGTCCTTCTGAATTTTTGCTAGGAGTTCTTCGCATTCTTTGACTAAAGGAATGCCAAGTTCTTTGGAGAGGGTGAGGGCGGCTTGGCAATGGGTGAGGGCGAGTTGGGGTTGATTGGTTTGATGGGCAATATCGGCAAGAGCTTTTAAACTGTCGGCGATTAAATTCTTATAGTTAATCTCTTGGGAAATAACTAAGGATTCTTGAATTTTAGTTTCTGATTCGCTGTAGTTTTCAAGTTTGAGCAATGTCTTCCCTATATTGTGTAGAGAAATTGCCACCCCTTGCTGATCGCCGATTTCTTCACTGATGTCACGCTGTTGTTGGAGATAGGCGATCGCTTTTTCATACTGCCCTAAGGAATAGTAACAATTGCCTAAATTGCATAGAGAAATTGCTACGCCTTGCCGATTGCCGATTTCTTCTTTGATTTCGAGAGATTGCTGCTGATAGGCAATCGCTTTTTCGTACTGCCCCAAGGAATAATAACAATTGCCTAAATTCCCTAAAGAATTTGCTACGCCTAGCCGATCACCTATTTCTTCACTGATATCGTGATCTTGCTGGTGATGGGCGGTTGCTTTTTCATACTGCCCTAAGGAATAATAACAATTGCCTAAATTGCCTAGAGAATTTGCTACGCCTTGCCGATTGCCGATTTCTTCTTTGATTTCGAGAGATTGCTGCTGATAGGCAATCGCTTTTTCGTACTGCCCCAAGGAATAATAACAACTTCCTAAATTGCCTAGAGAATTTGCTACGCCTTGCCGATTGCCGATTTCTTCTTTGATTTCGAGAGATTGCTGCTGATAGGCAATCGCTTTTTCATACTGTCCCAAGTAATAATAACAACTTCCTAAATTGCTTAGAGAATTTGCTACGCCTTGCCGATTGTCTATTTCTTCTTCGATTTCGAGAGATTGCTGCTGATAGGCGATCGCTTTTTCATACTGCCCCAAGTATGCATAACAATTGCCTAAATTACCTAGAGAACTTGCCTCTCCTTGTCGATTACCCATTTCTTCACTGATGTTGTGATGTTGCTGGTGATAGGTGATCGCTTTTTCATACTGCCCCAAGGAATTATAACAATTGCCCAGACTGTTTAACGATTTGCGATGACAATCTTGTTCTCGCTGACTCCCCGCAACTACCTGTTCATATAACTGTGCCTGCTGACGATAAAACCCTTGAAATTCCAGAAATTGATCAACCGATTTATTTTTCCCTTCTCCTCCTCTCTCCTCATTCAAAATATCAAAAGCTAACTGCCATTCTCCCAACTCCCCTGCATGGTAGAAACCCTCTAAATACGCCGTCAAATCCTCCAACGATTCCCATGGTGGCGCAGGTAAATGTGCCAAAAAATAATCCAACGCCGCCTGATGCGCCGATCGCAACAACTCAGAATCCGCTTGCTGTTGCACCACCATCGAAATTAAAGGCAAAAACTGAAACCGTCGCGGTTTTCCCTTGAGCGGTTCGGGTGGAAACTCCTGCAACAACGACAAACGGGCTAAATACCGTAACTCTGCCTCCGTTACCTCGGCAGTTAACCCCTGAGCTAACCCTAGATCAAAAATCCCTCGCAATACCGACAACCGCTTTAAAATATCCCCTAACCTTGCCGATAATCGCGCCAAACTCGCCGCTACCACTTCCCTGACACAGGTTTCCGTATCACGGTGATAACCCTCCACCGTAAACAAATCTAAGCCCAAATTTTCCGTCTCTGTCACACCAACCCCTTCCCCCAATTCCTCCCGCATCCAACTCGATACCAGTTGCATCAAGAGAGGATGCCGATCCATTCGGTTCACAAAATGGGCTAATTCCTTCTGCGTTCCCGTTAAACCATAGTCTTCCGTTACCAAACGCATCGCATCGGCTTCTGCTAACCCCTTTAGCGCTAACCAATAACAACGCGGTAGCAAATTGGCGCTAAATACTGGCTGTTCCCGACTGGTGAGCAGTAGCTTACTATGCATCCCATTCCCTAACCATTGGCTCAAAAATTGACCATAAACCGACTTCCCTTCTGCTGGTATCACCGTTTCCATATTGTCCAACACCAACAAACAAGGCTCAGCAATTAACCCTTCGACGATCTGCCCAATTAACGTCTCCTCGTCCCATTTTTCATCATAATCTCGTCCCAACTCCTCCAATAACCATCGCCCAAATTGCGCCAAAGGATAAGGCTGGATAAAACTCACCCACAACACCCGCCAATCAGGGGTTAACTGCTCCTTGAATTTCACCGCTAAAGCCGATTTACCATAGCCTCCTGCGGCGGTCATCCCGATTAAGCGGACTTTGTCATTGCTTAGGGCAGTTTGGAGTTCCTTGATTTCATCCTGTCGTCCCTGCCATTCATCCACAGGTGGCGGTGTCGTATTCAGGGTTGCAGCGATCGCCACGGGTTGAGCAGAAACCACTTGATGAATAGTGATATTTTGATGAGTAGTGACATTAATATCACCGCCAGCCGTCACGTTTTCTAACGCAGTTTGCTTAATTGATGGGTTGTCTTGGGATTGCGGAGATGTCATTGTTTTTTATCGCATTCAAGCAACTTTACGCAAAGAATTAGACTCAGGCATTATTGCCACATTAACACGATGCTCTACCTGTGACCCATCTTCACGATCCTGAATTTTGGCATGATAAGAATGACTCAACACACCAGATAGGCGATCGCTTTATGCTTTATATTTAACGACCCAATTACGGAAGAGTTCAACAGCGATCGCCCAATTAACGATCTCGTTAGTTTTTTGACTGCGGATTACGTCGTGATCTTTGAGGGTTTTGAGGGCGGCTTGCAGAGTTTCGCTAGGTAGATTAGTTTGTGAGATTAATTCTGATTCGGTGATTCCTTGAGGATAGGGGGCTAGGGCTTTGAGAATGTCTTGTTGATGCGCTGCCCCCTCAGAGGCTTGTTGCCAGACTCCATTGAAGTAGTTAAAGCCTGTGGTGAAAAAGTTTTCGCCTGAGCAGATGGTGCGGACATCATCGATGGTGAAGGTGCGATCGCGGGGTTTGCCTTGCTCGAATACATAGTCATTAAACATTCGCACGAGTTGGAAGCCAATTAGTTGGGTGAGATAGGGCTGTCCGTTGGTGAGGTCGTAGATATGGTCAAGGGCGGCGGGTTCGTATTCCAGTAGGAATTCGGGATCGGGGTTGGCGAGGACTTGGTGGGTTGCGTCACGGTTGAGGAAGGCGACGGAGATGGGAATGAAACTGGCATAGAAGGGCTGGAAGTAGTCGGCATTCATTTCTTGGAGGGTGTGCAGTCCTGCAAAGGCAAAGGCGAGCTTGCTGCTCATTTGCACCATGCCACGCAGGAAGCCAAGAAGTTCTTTTCTGAGTTTACCTGAATCGATCAATTCTTCGATTTTCTCAAATTCATCTAGGGCAATTATCAGTTTGCCTGTAAAGGTCTTGTCGATATACTCTAAATGACGACGAAAGGTTGTTGCTGGAAATTGGATGAAGTCTTGATCTCTTGGAGCAGCGATATCGGCGGCGATTGCGATGGCATCACAGATTGCCATTAGAGTTTCTATAGTTGCATTAGGGGAATTACCTATAGTGAGGAGATTAACATAAGCAATACGGACTTGATCATTAACCTTGGTAGTGGCATTGCGGAGGATGGAAGTTTTACCCATGCGGCGATGACCATACAGAATAATTGATTGAGGTATGGGATTGATAAACCACAGTTCTTCAAGTTGTCGGAGAATATCCTCTCGTCCTATAAAACGCTCACCGATAACTGGATCGCCGATGGTGTAGGGATTTGCTATTGGCTTGTCAATTTTTACTTGTCCGATGCTACCTGCCTCAGCGAGGAGTATATCGCGCCAACGGGTTGCTATATCTTTTAATATAGGTTTTTCAGCACGAGAAGTTTCAAGCGATAAAGCCCCTAAGATATCAATAGCTTTACTAATTTCTCCAAGCGCACGATTTAGTGAGAAAGATCTGGAGGTGCGAGAAATAGATTGATTTAATGTATAAATGTCATCTAAAACTTTATAGAATTGATTAATTACATTCCATAGATCAAGACGGATTAGTTGGTTCTGATTTAAATCTGTAGTTTGTTCGATAAGGTAAGCATGTCTGTTCCTAAATCTAGTAGAATAATCTAGAAGTTCTTGATAATTTTGTGGAATACTGAGGTTATGCAAATCAATAGATAGAACATACATTTCCTCGCCATATCGAATATCTCTTATTTTTTCAAAAGAATTGATAGACAACAAAATTTCAGATCTTTTTTCTTTACAGTCGCTCATAGAGCTAGCTTTATGAAAGTGCCAAAATCCTTGAGCAGCTATAGAAACATGCCTAGATTTGATGGATGGAAGTGTCAATTTATGCAAAATGTCTATATCAGTTATGAGATCACTTAATATAGCCATTCTATAGACTAAATCAGTATGCCAAGAACTTGCTAGAGATTCAAAGATTGACTCTTGAACAACTTTACTCTGATGAGAAAAAAGAAAAATTTGATTTGCGTTACTAATTCCACTAATCCAGTTGCTCTCTAACCATCTAATAAGTAAATGACGAATCCAAGAAAAATTATATTGTGAAGTATGGGGGATACGCCCAAAAGAAAAACACAATTCATCTAGACGTGCTATTGAAAAGGCTGATATTAAAAAGTTAGTGACCCAAAAAGCTAAAATAATTACTAACGTGCTTATTACACTATTTAAAGATCCACCTACTAAAATACCTACTAATAAACAAACAGTAAAAAAGCCTAGAATTAGAATTAACCATTTTTTTGCAAACTTAACTAACAATACAAGGAAGAGTGTTAATCCAACAAAAAAAGATAAACCGCCTTTTATATTGCCAACAATAAATCCCATGATAATGAAAGAAGTATTGATAGTTATCGCTCCAATCCAACCATAGATTTTCTCTTTTAAAGTGCCAACAGTGCTATATGCTATACCACATATTAAACCACTTGCTGATCCGTATAAGCTTCCTAAGCTCAACGCACTCATTACACTCAATTCAGTCCCATTAGATAAATGATATATATTTGACACAATAGGATTAGCATTTACAATGCTGAAAGCTAACCCTCCTACTATGCTTATGCTAATACCAGCCGCAATCTGATCATTAAAAATAAAAAACAAACTAAATAGATTACTAACTGCAAATTCAATCCAGTTAATTTTTATTCCTATCTTGTTTAACCCAAAATAAAAAGAGATAGCAATAAAAATATTAAGTAATATTGCCATTATTACAAGCTGTGTCCTTGGGTGTTTTACCTCTTTAAGTATTAAAAATTTTTCCCAAATAAAGTCTTTAGTGTCATCAATAATCTCATACATCAAGTATCTAAATACTCTTGTATGCCAAGGAGTAAATTGACTAAAAAAGGAGGGAAGGAGAAGTCTTTTATAAGTTCTACGCAGATCAACTAAATTATGATAGAAGCTATCAAAGGTATTTTCATATACACTAATATACCAAGGAATCGCTTTTGGAAAATAGAACACCCAATAGAGTAGTAATAGATAATCAAGTGGATTCCAAAGTGATAGAGGACGCTTGCGTTTTGGCGCGAGATCAAGGAGCGGTACTTGTGGTGTCGATGTTTCTTCATTCATAGTTTTTAGCGATATTGACGATAAAGATCAAAACAAGCTTTCATTAGTTTTTGTGGATGTCCTTGGCTGTCTTGCCACAATTTTTCTATTTCTGCATCACTAAAGCAAACCCCAGTATTCTCAAGTTTTGAAATAATAAACCTCTGCACTGTCTCCCTATGCCAAGTATTTAGCTCCACCCGCACACAAATTCCCTGAAAAGGCGAAGTCATTCCACTCTCATGACTATCTGGGAACAGACGATCCAAAGGAGTCCTTGCAGCCACTACCAAACGCAACGGCGCATTCTCACCCTCCGCAAGACTGCGTAACTGCTCCCTAACCTCTCTTGTAAAACCATCCCAAGACATTTTCTCCGCCTCATCTAGTAGCAGCAAAACCCGCCGATCGCGCATCGCCCTAAAAAAACTATAGCCTTTACAAGTTGCCATCTCTAACTTCTCGCACAAAGACGCATAAAACTCTATCTCTGTATGGACTTCCTGCAAATTTAAATAAATTGGTTTGCGTTCGAGCCTCAGCGCTGAAGCCGCACGATGCTTAATTTGTTGCAAAACCGAAGACTTACCAATCTGGCGATCGCCCAACAACTCCACCCCACTCCCAGCATTCAAAAAATCAAAAATTCGCTCATGTGGGTAAATAGGTGAAAGGAGGGACAAGAAGACGGCGGAGGAAGTCAAAATCAATCCAACGTAAATTGTAAGCCCACTCAAACATGGCTACATAGAGATGCAGATACTTTTTATGGATACCGCGAAATGGACGAACAA
>NZ_JACJPY010000036.1 GCF_014696345.1 Pseudanabaena cinerea FACHB-1277 | reverse complement strand
CAGGATTGACAGAAATTTCTGTTGTGCCTTGGTTGCTACTTTCGGTAATATGTCATTAATGCTATTCATTTGGTGCTTTGATTCATTACTTGCACCTTATCCGATGAATAGCTTTTTTGTTCCCCTTTTTTTATGTCCGAAGTATTGTTAAAGTAAGCTTAATGAATCTGGTCTAGGTAACACACCTTATGCAATTACAATTCGTTGCTCACAGCTTAAATTTTGATACAGCCAATCCTTTCGACCAAGCGATTGAGCAAATTGTTAATGAAGAAGGTTATCCTGTAATGGTTACTCCTTACTTCTCATTATCAGTAATTCAAAATATATGTAGCGAAATACATTGTGTTTTGCATTTGGTGACAGACTTAGAAGAAATCAGAAACAACATTAGGAGTGAAAATGAGTTTGAATCATTTGTTCAGCTAATTGAAAATAATCAGGTAACTCTATTTGATATTCCGTCTCTTCACGCCAAAATATTTGTGAGAGGAACAAAGATTCTTATTGGTTCAGCTAATTTCACAAATTCTGGACTTGGACAAAACCATGAAGCTAGTATTTTCGTACACGATGCACAATTTACTTTAGAGGTATTCAAATGGGTTGAGAGTTTAACTAATGGTAGAGATTCAATTAATTTAGATCAACTAAGATCTGCTTATCAGTCAGCATTAATTTTGAAAAGAGTTGAAGCTAATGAAAATCAGGCAGTCTCTAAAACGTATCTTGCCAAGTCAATCAAGGTTTCTAAATCTAAGTACGGCAAGAAGAAAGAACCTAAGCAAAATCCTAAATCAGCTTTAAAAATTAATACAGAAGTTGTCCAGATCTTGCAAACTGTCTTTCCTAGAAAAGCAGATCTGTTGAAAGCATTAGAGCTAATTAATATGCTTAGACGTATTGTAAATGATGATCTATTTCTAGAAAGAGGGCTATCTGTAACATTTAGAAGTAATAGTCGATTAGTTCTAAATCTAGGTCAATGGAAAGTATTAACATTCAAATACATTCCCCAGAAGTCAGTTTTAGAGATAACTATATGTATTGATTTCTCTGAATATACTGATTTAAAAGGACAATATGCTTGGAAAAATGATATTGCCCTTGAATCAATAGATTTTGCTTTCAAAGAACACAAGTTTGATGGGCGCTGGTCGAATGGAAAAGACGTGAGGCTTGTATGCTTTCCTTGGAATTCAAGTATATCAATACCTGAAAAACTATTAGAGAAATGGCATACCGCGATTCTTACAGCTAAACAAGCATTTCATCATTGGCAATCAAGCTCTTATATGCGATGGCATAGACCAGAGTTAGCAGAGTTTTTGTTTTCAGCAAATTCTGAATCCCTAGATCTAATTTATCCACCAAACAAATAGATATTATGATGCAATCACTTAAAAATTTACATTTTTCCACTCTATCGAAGTCCAAGCACTCAGTATCAGTCAAATTATTTAGCTTGATGCTTTTCAACCTCATCATAGCTCCCGCACTCTATGCCGCTAATGCTGCAAGCTTCACCAAATTCCAAGCCTACGCTTTAGGGCTGTTAGGAATCGTCACCTTTGCATTTTCTATTTATCTATTCATCGTCATGTTCCAACCAGAGAAGTTTTAGTTTTTTGGCTGTTAGCGATTAGCGGTTAGCGGTTAGCCATTAGCGGTTAGCTAGTAAATCTGAAAAAGCTAAAAGCTAAAAGCTAAAAGCTAAAAGCCAATAGCTAAAAGCCAATCCCCAATTACCAATCCCCAAATCTATGAACGAAATTATCAAAGCCCTTCGTATCACCCTCACCCTTTGGGTACTCGTTGCTGTGATTTATCCTTTGGGAATATTAGCGATCGCCCAATTACCATTCCTCTCCTATCAAGCCAATGGCAGCCTCATCCGCAATGCTCAAGGGCAAGTAATTGGTTCGGCTCTAATCGGACAGCCTTTTACCAGCGATCGCTATTTCCATAGTCGCCCTAGTACTACTAGCTACAGCACTGCTGATCCGAATAAAGATGATGCGGGTATTCTTAAAACAGGTGTTTCGGGGGCAAGCAATTTAGCTCCTAGTAATCCTGATTTGCTGAAGCGAATTAAAGCAGATATATCGAAATTCCAACAATCAGGAATCTCAACAACTGCTGATTTGGTCTATACCTCTGGTTCTAGTCTCGATCCCCATATCACACCTGAATCCGCAAAAGCGCAAGTTGCCAGAATCGCTCAAGTCCGCAAAGTTGAACCTAGTCAACTCGAAAAGCTAATTGATCAAAATAGCGATCGCCGTTTTCTCGGTATCTTTGGCGAAGATGGTGTAAATGTATTGAAATTAAATTTAGCTTTGGATTCTTTATCCCAAAATTGATTTACTTGGATATATTCTTGGATGCATTAATGAATTGATTTATATTCCCAAAATAATTTGGGACCAACGATCAAAACTTGTTCATTTGGCATAATCAATTCCCAATATGCTAAACCAGAATCATCCTGTGAATCTGGCTTTACAATAAATTGATAATTGTCTTCAAAAAACAAAGTTAAACCCATTGAGATATCATCAATAACAAGATCATTTAATTTCTTCTGTTCTAGTTGCTTTGCTGTTTCTAAAACTTGAGTTTTTGATTCGATGAAATTCCAAGCAAATGGAAACATTTCTTGTTCTACTCTATTGTAGTTGTCAATATCGGATATGAGAACTTTATTGTTGTGCTTTAAGAGCCATCCTGTTGCTCTTGTACTCAACTGCCAACTTCCTTTAGTCAAATGTGCCAATTTGGGATGAGAATATGCTCTCATCTCACCAAAATCTAACTGCAATTCGTCACCATAACTAAAGTCAATTTGATGACAAGTTTCACCAACAATTTTTTTAGTAATTATTTGAAAAATTTGCTTTAACTCCGTTTGCGAGTCGAAGATAGAAGTTTGAGTTGACATAACTAGATATTCTCCAAAAAATCTTTAGCTTTCTGACTAAGTTCATCCCAAGTAAAATCTCCTCTATAATTTAATGTCCCACCATAACCAAGCTTTTTCTCAATCTCAAGAAACTTTCCGAAATCTTTTCTCTGTTGTACTGACATATTGTAGTTTTTAGCGATCGCATCAACCTGCTCAAGATCCTTCTTTCTGCCCATTAATACATCAACCCAAGAATCATAGAAAGTATAGCATAGAGCATATAAAAAAAGGAAAGGCAAACATCATGATTAAAACCCATCGGCGCGGCAAACATAAGATATTCATCGGTATGAGTCCAGGCGTGGGCAAAACCTATCGAATGCTAGAGGAAGGACATCGCTTAAAAGCAGAAGGCATTGATGTAGTCATTGGTTTGCTAGAAACCCACAATCGGGCTGAGACTGCGGAAAAAGCCCAAGGTTTAGAGCTAATTCCCCGTCAAAAGATTAGTTGGGAATCGGTAACACTCACGGAAATGGATACGGATGCAATTCTCAAGCGGCAGCCGCAACTAGCTCTAGTGGATGAATTAGCGCATACAAATATACCGAATGCAGTCCGTGAGAAGCGCTATCAAGATGTGGAAATTCTCCTTGAGGCTGGCATTGATGTCTATTCCACTGTTAATATTCAGCATATTGAGAGCCTCAATGATACGGTGGCAAAGATTACGGGTGTGATCGTGCGTGAACGGATTCCCGATCGCGTTCTCGAAAATGCTGATGAAGTGGTGGTGGTTGATGTTACGCCTGAAACTCTTCAAGAACGCTTACAGGAAGGCAAAATCTATGCTCCTGAAAAAATCGATCAATCCCTAAATAACTTCTTTCAGCGCCGCCATTTAATTGCACTTAGAGAACTAGCCTTGCGGGAAATTGCTGACAATATCGAAGACGATCTACAAGCTCAGGATTGTTCAGGTTCTTCTACTAACCTTGTTTGTAATATTCATGAAAGGATTTTAGTATGCGTTTCTACTTATCCTAACTCGCTTCAGCTATTACGCAGGGGCGCAAGGCTTGCCAACTATATGCACGCGCAACTTTATGTTTTGTTTGTCGATGATCCTGATCGCTTTTTGACCAAAGCCGAAAGTTTGCATATTGAGACCTGTGAGCGATTATGCAAAGAATTTGGTGGTAACTTTATTAGGGTGCGCGATAGTAACGCTTTAAAAGCGATTATCGATACGGCTAAAGGCTATCGAATTACGCAAATTGTCATGGGCGAAAGCCAAAAGTCAAGATGGCAAATTCTATTTAAAGGTTCGCTCACTCAAAGGATTTTACGGTTGCTCAAAAATGTTGATATTCACATTATTGCGACCAGTAACACTAAAGATTCAGAGCGCATTTAAAACTTTGATAGGACTTACCCAAAAAGGCTTGAAAATCGCACTTTACAGTAGGGGCAATTCATGAATCGCCCCTACAATAAAATGATTTTGCGTAAGTCCTAAGTTTTCAAATTTTCCCTTGTGGTTCGATCATTAGTCTATGATTTCTCGTAAAAAGTCCTTTTATTGTCAGCCTTGGGCAATCCTGTTAGGGATAATGCTCTGGCAAGGTCATGGCAAGTCTGCCCTATCACAGGTGGGCGAATATTGCCGATTTGAGCAGGCGGATGCCGATCGCAAGGAGCAGTTACGTCTAGCTGCTTTTGATGACAATGCCAGCTATAGCGCCAAACTCAATGCTGTCAAGCAATATCTGGATCTCGTCACGCAGCATAAACAACAGCTAGAAGCCTGTCGTCGCCAATCTTGGCTACAGACCCAAGGGGTTTGGCTGCGGCTCTATCCTTGCGATTTGCAAAATGGCAGGCTAGAGGCATTGATGGATCGGATTGTCAATCAAGGCTATAACCAAGTTTTTGTGGAAGTATTGTCTGATGGTAAGGTGTTGTTACCTGAGTCTGCCAATACCACTGCATGGAGTTCTTTGGTGACAGGCGATCGCTACAAAGATGCTGACCTGTTGAAACTGGCGATCGAAAAGGGGCGATCGCGGGGTTTAAAAGTCCATGCTTGGCTATTTGCCATGAATTTTGGCAAGGGTTACGCCCAAGGGGTTGACTATCGGGGCATATCGCGTCAGTCGGCGGCAAGACAGGAGGCGATCGCCCGCAATGGCAACGGCGACAGCACCATTTCCATCATCGAAGAAACTGGCAAAAATCCTCAAGGTGAAGTCCCCAATACGGAGCAGTTATTTATCGATCCGTACAATCGCCAAGCCCAAATTGACCTGTATTTAGTGGTCAATGAAACCTTGAGGCGCAATCCTGACGGCGTGGTTTTTGACTATATTCGTTACAAACGTGGCGCAGGTGCAGCTTCGATCGTGAGCAATGTGCGCTATCTCTGGATCTATGGTCAAGCCTCTTTACAAGCTCTACGCGATCGCGCCCAAAACCAACAGGGACGCGCCCTATTAGAGCGATTTCTCCAGCAGGGTTTCATCACCAATAACGATTTGCTAACCGTCAAAAAACTTTATCCCCAAGAAACCACACCCCTCTGGCAAGGATTACCATCCTCATCTTCCCAAGCGCCCCTCACCTATTGGCAAAATCAAATCTGGCGCTTAGCTGTCGGTCACGCTTTTATTGGTGTCACCTATTTTTTGGACATCATGGCTCAGCCCGTATTGCGCCAAGGGATAACCGCAGGGGTCGCCTTTTTCTCTGATGGCAATCAGCCTGTGGGCAATGGCTTTGACTCACGGATGCAGCCTTGGCACGTCTTCCGTAGCAATTATGAATGGCAACCAATGGCCTATGCTGTCTGTGGCAAACCTGACTGCATTGTTAACCAAGTCCGCAGGGTGTTTCAGACCGCATCGCCGAGGACAAAGATCTCGCCAATTTTAGTTGGGCAATGGGGTTCACCCTCTGCCAATCGTCCCTCTTTGGAAGTGCAAATGCAGGCAATCCGCACCGCCTTCCCATCGATAAATTCCATTAGTCACTTCGCCTTTAGTTGGCAAAATGAACAACTAGCATTCACGCGATCGCGTCAGTTTTGCAATTTAAGTAGCTAGGCATTAAAACCTAAAGCCAGAATCTGTTCCACCCGTGTAGTGGGCAGGACAGATGGCTAGGTTGTTAGTTTATTTATGACTGGATGTGCCTTGGTATTGTGCATGAATGAGTTGCCAAAAAATTTTGCCAAAACAGTCAACAAATTAGGTACGGTTTTTCGGTATCATAAGCAGCATATTCCAAGTAAAAATTAAATTTATATAAAGGGCAATAACAGCAGTGACTATCAGGGTAGCGATTAATGGATTTGGACGCATCGGACGTAACTTTCTCAGATGCTGGGCTGGGCGCAAAGAAACAAACATAGAAGTAGTTGGACTTAACGATACATCTGATCCTCGCACCAACGCTCACTTGCTCAAGTATGACTCCATGCTTGGCAGGTTTGATGCTGAAGTAAGCGCCGATGACACCACAATTACCGTCAATGGTCGCACGATCAAAACAGTGTCTGACCGTAACCCCGACAACTTGCCTTGGAAAGACTGGGGCATTGACTTGATCATTGAATCTACGGGTGTATTCATTGACAAGGCAGGAGCAAGCCGTCACATCAATTCGGGTGCTAAGAAGGTATTGATCACTGCACCTGGTAAAAATGAAGATGGCACTTTTGTGGTCGGCGTAAACGAAGATCAATACAACCACGACATTCATAACATTATCAGTAATGCTAGCTGCACTACCAATTGCTTGGCTCCTGTGGCAAAGGTGATTTTGGAAAACTTTGGCATTGTCAAAGGTGTGATGACCACCACCCACAGCTACACAGGCGACCAACGCTTGCTAGATGCTAGCCACCGTGACTTGCGCCGCGCTAGGGCTGCGGCATTGAGCATTGTCCCGACTTCTACAGGTGCAGCTAAGGCTGTAGCGCTGGTATTGCCACAACTCGCAGGTAAACTCAATGGCATTGCCTTGCGTGTGCCTACCCCTAACGTTTCAGTCGTGGACTTTGTTGTAGAAGTTGAAAAAGCAACGATCGCCCAAGAAGTCAACGAAGCTTTCCGTGCTGCGGCTGAAGGCAGTATGAAAGGCATCTTGGAATACAATGAATTGCCTTTAGTCTCCATTGACTATCGCGGCACAGACGCTTCTTCGATTGTCGATTCATCCTTGACTATGGTTATGGGTGGCAACATGGTTAAGGTTGTAGCTTGGTATGACAATGAGTGGGGCTATAGCCAAAGGGTAGTAGACCTTGCTGAAGTCGTAGCGAAGAATTGGAAATAATAATAAAAGAAAAGCAAAAAATAGCTTGCCATTTTTTGCTTTTAAAATCTTCCAAAAAGGGTTGTGCTAAGCACTGCCCTTTTTTTTATGGCAAATACAGCTATTTCGCTGATGTATAGATACAAAACAATACAGTTACATTAGATAAGGAAATGCAGCTATTGCCCCCTGCATTAGGACATCTGCAAGATCAAATATGAGTAGTGACAGCTATCAAACAAGGGACTTTTTGCAAGTGAAGCGAAGTCACGCTTTCAGAAATTTCTCTGAGCGATTCTAAGCCAAAACGCTAGTGCTATTTTCTGCACCTAAACGTCACAGGGTAGAAAGCCACCTTATCTTCAAATTTTTGCCTTAGTCATGGTCATGAAAATCCCCGCCGTACTTTCAACAATTGGTGATTTTTGCAAACGCAATCAACAACAGTTAATTGCTGGCGTAATTACACTATCGGTGTCCTTGGGGATGTTGGCAATGCGCGAAAATGGTGCTTTTAAACAGGTGGAGCTATGGAGCTATGACATGATGATGCGATCGCAACTCCATGAGCCGCCCGATCAGCGCATCGTCATCATCGAGATTTCGGAAAATGATATTCAGAATTATCGCTGGCCCTTTAGTGATCGCCTATTTGCGAAAATGATTAACCAGCTTTCGCGGGCTAAGCCTGCGGTGATTGGCGTTGATAAATATTTGGATCTGCCTGTACTGGAAGGGCGTGACGAACTGGTCAAGGCGGTGAAAGACGCTGGCAATGTTGTTAATGCCAAGTTTATTGCAATCGTGGAGGGACGTAAAGGGATTGAACCTGCGGCGGATTTGGCAAAGATTAGTATCCATGGCTATGTGAACCTAATTACTGACAAAGGGGCGATCGCAAGGCGGACAGCGATCGTGGCAGATACAGGCTCCTTTGCCTTTGAAATTGCCAATCTATATCTCCAGAGAATCCATAATCAACAAATTGAGTTTAATCCCAGTGCAATTCAATTTAAAGCTGGTAAACAAATTATTCCTAGACTCACCGAAGATTATGGGGCATACCATGAAGAAGATGCCAGTGGCTATCAGATTATGATCCGTTATCGCAGTACGCCAAGGGGGTTTAAGCATATTCGCGCCACGGATATTATTAATGGCAATTTTGACCCCGCTTTAATTCGCGATCGCATCGCCATTATTGGTGTCACCGCCGAAAGCCTCAAAGACAGCTACCCCACCCCCGTTAATAGCGATGATGAAGTGATGTATGGGGTGGAGATTCATGCCAATATTGTCAGTCAGTTAGTCAGTGCCACCCTCGAAGATCGCCCATTTATACAAGTATGGTCAAAGGAATCTGAAAAACTATGGATAGTGGGCTGTGTAGTTGTGGGCGGGGCGATCGCGATTTTCATTGCCAACGTATTTAAAAATTTGGGACTCTTAGCCATACTTAGTGGCGGCATTACCTATGGCTGTACCTATGCTTTTGCCCAAGCCCTATGGCTACCGATCTTCCCATCGTTACTTGGCTTAGTAACCGCCAATGTATTAGTAATGGCTTATCAACTGGCAGTGCAGCAGGCAGAGCGCAAATTGTTGATGGGCTTATTCTCGCGCCATGTTTCCAAAGAATTAGTGGATATTATTTGGAATAATCGACAGCAATTTATGGAGGATGGCAGAATTACAGGGCAGGAAGTCTATGTGACCGTCTTGTTTACGGATATGCGAAATTTTAGTACGGCGGCGGAAGCCCAAGCCCCTGGAGAAACCCTCAATTGGCTCAACAATTATCTTGGCACGATCGCCGATGAAGTCTTGGCGCATGGCGGCATGGTTGATAAATATATTGGTGATGCGGTGATGGCGGTATTTGGTGTACCAATTCCCCATAGCAATGAAACGGAGCGTACCCGCGATGCTCAATCGGCGGTGGCGGCATCTCTGGCGATCGCCCAAAAACTCAAAGAGATGAATGATGTTTGGGTCTCTCAAGGCTTACCACCCGTAACCACAGGCATCGGCATCAATTCGGGAATTGTGATCGCGGGTAGTTTGGGAAGCTCCGATCGCTTGGAATATTCGGTCTTAGGCGACACGGTAAATATTGCAGCAAGGTTAGAAAGCTTTAATAAAGAAGTCGATGGTGGTCCCCACCATATTCTGATTAGCGAAGAAACCCATAACCGTCTTGAAAATAACTTTGCCACTGAGTTTGTCTGTCGTTATGCCCTCAAGGGCAAAACCCAAGAAACCAGTATTTATCGAGTTCTCGATATTCAGAAAAGCATAAATCAACTCAGCCCTGCCAGTTCGGCTGAAGCGTAAGCGCGGTAAACTCACCCTTGAGCCAAAAATCCAAATTCCTGTAGGGCGGGTAAAAAGTTACTGTTTTCGTGGTGGGAGGTACTGAGCTTGATGAGGGCAAATTTTTGCAGAGGAGTAAGATGTAGCCATTGGTGCAGATTGATCGGCTGTGGTTGTATTTCTAAAGATAGTTCCTGAATATGCGCCATGACTGTCTCAGGAATTTGATCAGAGAACCATTCAGGAACAGAGGCGATCGCCAAATCATTGGGATAAATCTGGAATTGAGCAAATACTAGCGATCGCAGGGTTTCGCGATAATTAGCTATTTCAGAGGGGCGATCGCAGGGTAAATCGATCAGCATTTGCCGATGTAGCTCATCAAAACTAAGCCAATGTTGCAATTTCAGCTTAACGCCGCAGGTATCCAGTTTGTACCTTACCTGCATGGGGATACAGCGCAAGGATTCCACAAAATCAGCTTCAAATTCAAAAAATTGCCACATGGTTTTTATCGGTCAAGTCTTGTTCATAGAGGCGCTTTGCGCCTCTATCATTAGGCGCTAGTCAAGAAAAGAATGACATCACCTTCCTGCACGACATACTCTTTGCCTTCACTTCGCACTAGTCCCTTAGACTTAGCCGCAACCATAGAGCCGCACTCAATCAGATCTTTAAAAGCGACGGTTTCCGCCCGAATAAATGCTTTTTCAAAATCAGAGTGAATCACGCCTGCGGCTTGGGGCGCTTTCATACCCGCATGAATTGTCCAAGCTCTTGCTTCCTTAGGCCCAACCGTAAAATAGGTGCGTAAGCCCAATAAATGATAGGTGGCGCGAATTAAAGATTTTAAACCGCCTTCTTTGACACCGAGAGATTCTAAAAAGTCTAGTCTTTCTTCTTCGGGCAGTTCTAACAATTCTGATTCCACTTGCGCCGAGACGATCGTCACTTCGGCATTCTCATTGGCAGCGATCGCTTTTACCCGATCAACATAGGCATTGCCTGTGGCGAGATCATCTTCAGAAACATTGGCGGCGTAGATCGTGGGCTTGAGGGTTAATAGTTGCAAAACCGAAAGAGACTGTCTTTCCTCATCGGTCAGGTTCGCCAGACGGGCAGGTTTACCTGCGTCAAGGACTTCTCGCACCTTCTCAAGGGCAACTAATTCAGTCTTTGCTTCAGAATCATTGCTGCGGACTGCCTTGCGGGTGCGATCGATGCGGCGATCAACCTGTGTCAAATCTGACAGGGCAAGCTCTAGGGTAATGATTTCAATGTCGCGGGCAGGATCGATGGATGCTTCCACATGGATGATGTCGTCATTCTCAAAACAGCGCACCACATGGACGATCGCATCGCAGACGCGAATATTGCCCAAAAATTGATTGCCTAGACCTTCGCCCTTGCTTGCGCCCCTGACTAGCCCCGCAATATCCACAAATTCGACACGGGTGGGTACAGTCTGTGCCGACTTGCCCACTTCGGCAAGGGTGGTGAGGCGATCGTCAGGGACAGATACTGAGCCAACGTTAGGTTCGATCGTGCAGAAGGGAAAGTTGGCTGCCTCCGCTTTGGCATTGGCAACGAGGGCATTAAATAACGTAGACTTGCCCACATTGGGGAGTCCGACAATCCCAGCTTTGAGCATGGCTAGACGAAAATTTGGTTTGAGGTTGTGCCTATTGATTCTGTCATAAAAGCTGCAAACTGCAAACAGATGAGATTATTCAGGACGATAGCCAAGGTCGGCTAGTTGAAAACGGGACGATCGCCATTTGGGTTGGACTTTGACAAAAATTTCTAGATGCACCGCGCCCATAATTAACTTTTGCATCTGTTCTCTTGCCTTTGTGCCAATTTCCTTGAGCATTTGTCCCTTTTTGCCAATGAGAATTCCCTTTTGCGAATCACGCTCCACATGAAGGGTTGCCATCACACGGGTAATCTTTGGCTGTTCATCCACTTGATCTATGCTAATCGCGACAGAATGGGGAACCTCTTCCCTTGTCAACAATAGAACCTGTTCGCGAATTAATTCACCCATGATGAAGCGCTCGGGCTGATCGGTTACAAGGTCGGGGGGGTAGTAGTAGGGACCAAGGGGGAGGCGATCGCACATGATGGTTTGTAATTCAGCTAGACCTGCGCCCGTAGTTGCCGAAAACTGCACAACTTGCCAGCCATGCTCGGCAGCAAAGCTTTCATAACTGGCGATAATTTCTGCACCACCATCAGTCAATTTATCGATTTTATTTACGCCCAAGATCGCAGGTGCTTTGCTTTGTAAGATCGTTTCCGCCACAAAGCGATCGCCTGAACCCATGCGATCGCCTCCATCAACCATCAAAATCGTGAGATCCACTGAGGAAATTGCGCCGATGGCATTTCTAACAATTGTCTGCCCTAGTAAATGGTGCGGCTTGTGAATTCCTGGGGTATCCACTAGAACAATTTGGGCATGGGGCAGAGTCAAAATACCACGTAGCCGATTGCGGGTAGTTTGGGCAACGGGGGAGGTAATCGCAATTTTTTGACCAATCAGGGCGTTGAGCAATGTCGACTTTCCGACATTAGGGCGACCAACTAGGGCGACAAACCCTGATTTAAAATCTGTACTGGGTTCTGGAATCATGGAGGTAAAATTTATGCTTTATGCCAATTCATGAGTATAACAACACTTTTGTGAATTAAAAACCAAACCTAAAAAGGGTTTTTACAGCAATTACCAATAATCAAGATTGTCAAAATGTAGTGTATAATACAGAAGTAAGTTTCGGATTGTGATCCTAAAAATATGAAAACCAACAAAATTAATCAGCAAGTCAAAAATAATGATCGCGATCGCCAAAGATTTCTAGCACCTCTTGACAACGAAGAACCCGCCGATCATTTGCATCAAAACTACCGCCATTGGTCATGGCTGCCTAAACCTAAATAATGCCAACGCTAGAGATGGCATACTCTTTCCCGCTTTTAGTGTCGATGCTGGGACTGGAAAGCAAATAATTATAGCCCTTTGTGCTTAAACCCAAACCAAGGAGAAAATTTAAGAGCTTTACTTGGCAATACTTTAAATTTTCTCCTGTGGTACGTTTGATCGGTAATTACTGTAGGTTTAGGGGAATCGTTATCTCCTGATTTTTTGTAAATGTGACTGAATACCCTAAAATGGGAAATGGTATTTAATATACAAAATTTGCATCATGGCCGATCGCCAAATTCTGCTTGACTTTGAAAAACCGATTGTTGAACTAGAAAATCGCATTGCCCAGATTAGGGAACTCGCACATCAAAATGATGTGGATATGGGCGAGCAGATTACGATGCTAGAGCAACGCGCCGAGTTATTACGGCGAGAGATTTTTTCAGGGCTAGGCGCAATGCAAAGGATGCAGATTGCTAGGCATCCGCGTCGCCCTAGCACCCTTGACTATGTACAGGCGATTACTGATGAATGGCTAGAACTGCATGGCGATCGCCGAGGTAATGATGATCCTGCGTTAGTGGGCGGACTGGCTCGTATTGGCGATCGCCCCGTAGTGATTTTGGGGCATCAAAAGGGGCGCGATACTAAAGACAACATGACCCGTAATTTTGGCATGGCATCCCCTGGGGGCTATCGCAAAGCATCACGGTTGATGGATCATGCTGATCGCTTTAATTTGCCGATTATTACCCTCATCGATACCCCTGGGGCATATCCGGGGGTGTCGGCGGAGGAGCAGGGACAGGGCGAGGCGATCGCGGCAAATCTGCGGCAAATGTTTGGGTTGCGCGTTCCGATTATCTGCACTGTCATTGGTGAAGGTGGCTCTGGGGGAGCATTGGGCATCGGCATTGGGGATCACATTATGATGTTTGAGAATTCTGTCTATACGGTGGCGACCCCCGAAGCCTGCGCGGCGATCCTGTGGCGTGATGCCTCCAAAGCAGGTAAAGCGGCTGAAGCCCTCAAAATCACTGCTCCCGATCTGAAACGTTTAGGCATTGTCGATTACATCATCGAAGAGCCTTTAGGGGGTGCTCATCGTCAGCCCTTAAAAACCGCCGAAAACCTTAAAGCCGCGATCGTCTCGAACCTAGATCGCCTTAGTAAATTATCCGTAACTGATTTGCAGGAATTACGTTATCAAAAGTTTCGGAAAATGGGCGTGTTTCTAGAGTCATAATAGAGGCGGCGCGAAGCGCCGCCTCTATTATTTGCAGCATTCTAAGCCTTGTTATAAATTGCTTCGTTCGCCTTTGCGGACGCAAATAAATCAACTACAGGGCGAGGATAATCAACCCCTAGTCGCACCTCAAACCGCTTCTGCTCGATCGCTTGTAACTGCCAAGGTTGATGAATTTTGCTGGCGGGAAGATGTGCTAACTCTGGTAGCCAATGTTTAAGGTACTCACCTTGGGGATCATAGTCTTGGGACTGCTTATTGATATTAAAAAAGCGGAAACCCCGCGCATCATTGCCGATGCCTGCGGTGTAGTTCCAATTACCCCAATTACTGCAAGGATCGTAATCAATCAGCAAAGACTCAAACCACTCTGCCCCCATTTGCCAATTAATGCCCAGATTTTTGGTTAAAAAACTAGCGACATTCTGTCTACCGCGATTGGACATATAGCCCGTTGCTGAGAGTTCACGCATATTTGCATCGACAAGGGGATAACCCGTCTTGCCTGTTTGCCATATCTCAAAACGCTGCCAATCTTCGCGCCAAGGCAAAGCTAGCCCCCGCAAGCCCGTAATCTGAAATAGTTTATTGCCATGTTTTGCAGCAATGAAGCGAAAATAATCGCGCCACAGCAATTCAAAAATTAGCCAATAGGTAGAATCATTGGCTAGGCGATCGCTTTCATATTTTTTGACCTGAGCATAGATACTGCGGGGGCTAAGGCAACCCAGAGCCAGCCAAGGCGACAATTTAGAAGAATCATCGGCATAGAGCATTCCATTACGGGTTTCTTTATAAACTTGGAGGCGATCGCTTTGCCAAAAATAATGATCTAACCTTTGCCATGCGGCGGTTTCCCCACCTTTAAATTGCAAAACTTGGCGATCGCTTAGACTTGGTTCGGTCAAATTAAAGGTTTCTAATTTGGGAACTTCACCAAAATCGATTTTATTGTGATGATCTCTCGGATTTGGTAATTCGTAATTCGTAATTCGTAATGGATCGCGTACTTGCAAATCCCGTTCTACCTGCTTCCGAAAATGTGTGAATAGTTCTGGCAATTTGGCGATCGCAAAAGGAAGATCATCGGGGTGTAACAAGGTGCTGCCCCAGAATTCTCTGAGGGCAATGTCAGTACCTAATTTCTGGATTTGCGATCGCAGATTTTTAGTTACTTGTAGTTCCTCATCGGTCACTTCTTGATGGTAGTAAATCGCGCCAATATCCAAAGTTTGGACAAGCTCTGGCAGTACATCTTCGGGCTTGCCGATGCGGATGATTAAATCGGAATGCAGCGATCGCAGGTTCTCGCGTAAGTTGGTGACAGACTCTAGTAAAAATTTGGCACGAAATGCTCCAGTTTTGGCAAAACCAAAGGCTGTCTCTCCAAAATGGCGCGGATCGAAGCAATACACAGGGAAAATATTTCCACCCTTTTGCTTTACAGTTTCAGCAGCACGGTATAGGGTTTCACAATCCTGCGTTCTCAGGTCATTACGGAACCAAACTAAAATATTTTGACGAGACATTTTGACGATTAATATTTTGATTATTACTAATGTTATGTGGAAACTTCTAAAGCCCTCACCTCTAGCCCCTCTCGCGTAGGAGAGAGAACAAGAAAATATTAGAGTTTTCTCCCCCTCTCCTGCGGGAGAGGGGGCTGGGGGGTGAGGGTTCTACGTAACATCAGTTATTATAGAAAAAATTTTAAAAGGCTTGCTTTGCAAGCCTTTTAAAATTTTTTCTGACTTTAACGCTCCACGATTTGAAACTGACGATTTAAGAGATTCATTCCTAAAGAAATGCTTAGGCTAATGGTGAGATAGACCGCCATAATGATCAAAATGACATTTACAGGTCGCCCCGTTTGATTGATGGTAGTGGAGGCAATGCGATAAATGTCGGTGTAGCCGATCGCGATCGCCAAGCTGGAATTTTTAGCAATATTCACATATTGACTGGTGAGGGAGGGAATAATTACGCGCAATGCTTGGGGTAATACGATTTTTTGCAGGGTTTGGAAATTGCTTAAACCTAGAGCCTTAGCTGCTTCTGTTTGTCCTTTGGGAACCGCCAAAATGCCGCCGCGCACAATTTCAGCAATAAAGGCACTGGCAAACATGGTCAAACCCATCACCAAGGCGCAAAATTCGGAACTCAAGGTCATTTTCAAGGCAGGAAAAGTAATGCCATCCTTAGCAAGGATCGCGAAACCGAGGCGATCGCCAGTGGCGGGCAAGCTCAAAAAGATGGCTGAATACCAAAAGAACAGTTGCAATAACAACGGCGTATTTCGTAAGATTTCCACATAAACCTGCGACAGGTGCTTAACTAGCCAATTATTTGATAATCTAGCAACCCCCACCGTTATGCCGATCGCGGTTGCTGATAGGATGCTCACGGCGATCACTTTGAGAGAGTTGAGCAATCCCACCTGTAGGGCTTTGGTATAACTATCAGAGGCTTTGTAAGGAAAAGGTGTATCGGCAATATCAAAGGAGGCGGGATCGGCGAGAAAGTCAAAACTGATCGCCAGCCCAGAGCTTCGCATATTTCGCGCTAGGGTATTCCATGCCAAGATGCTGCAAGTAATTACCATCGCCAAAAAGATGATTTGGGCGATCGTGCGCCAATGCCAAATATTGCGAAACCATTTGCTCAAAGGATGCTGCGCCATAAACCTTAAAAAATATATAAGATTATTGAAAAGCGGCGCGAAGCGCCGCTTTTCAATCTAGAAAACCACTGTAAGTGCATTCTAGCTTCATTCTAGATCTGCTTTAGCTCGTTCGACAGCTTAGCAACCATATCCTTTGCGCCGCCGAATAGCATCATCGTTTTTTGATGGTAAAACAATTCATTTTCCACACCAGAGAAACCTGCATTCATGCCCCGCTTGATTACGATCGCATTTTTAGCCTTATCCACTTCCAAAATTGGCATTCCGTAAATGGGGCTTGCCTGATTAGTCCTTGCCGCAGGGTTAACCACATCATTTGCACCAATGATCAGCACCACATCCGTATTCTCAAACTGCGTATTGATATCATCCATATCATAGAGTTGCGAATAGGGAACGTTGGCTTCCGCCAGCAGCACATTCATATGCCCAGGCATTCTGCCAGCCACAGGATGGATTGCAAACTTCACTTCCACCCCCTTACGCTCTAGCATATCCGACAGTTCGCGCACGGCGTGTTGTGCCTGCGCCACCGCCATGCCATAACCTGGCACGATTACCACCGATCGCGCATAGCCGAGCATCATTGCACATTCTTCAAGATCGATGGTTTTCACGGTTTTGTTGCTATTGTCTTCAGCGCTACCATCGGCGGCGATCGCAGTACCAAAGCCGCTAAACAGCACATTTGGCAGGGTGCGATTCATGGCTTTGCACATAATTTGCGTCAAAATCAAGCCCGATGCTCCCACCAAAGCTCCTGAAATAATCAGCACATTATTCATTACCACAAAACCTGCGGCACTGGCGGCAACCCCCGATAGGGAGTTGAGCAGGGAAATGACTACGGGCATATCGCCGCCACCAATGGGGATCACGAATAATACACCAATGAGTAAGGAAAGTGCGTTAATGGTAATAAAAACGGGCAGGTCTTGAGGATTGACAACCAGCAGCACCGTACCAATGCCAAAGCCCACTAATAGAAAAATATTGAGAACCTGTTGATAGGCAAAGCGAATGGGTGCGCCGCCAATCAAGCCTTGCAACTTGGCAAAGGCGATCGCACTGCCTGTAAAGGTAATATTTCCAATTAGAACGCTGATAATAATTGAAAGATTATCGACAATGGGCAGATCGTTACCCAGACTAGTCACCTGCCAATAGGCTCCCACCGCCACAAGGGAAGAGGCTAAGCCCCCCAGACCATTGAGTAAGCCCACCATCTGCGGCATATCGGTCATAGCGACCTTGTAAGCGATGAGGGAGCCGATCGCTGACCCAATGGCGATCGCCACCATGATCAAGCCATAGCTCAAAACCTGTTTGTCTAGCAATGTGCCAACCACCGCCAACAACATAGCGATCGCCCCTAGCAAGTTACCGCGCCTAGCCGTCGCAGGGGAACCCATCTGCTTAAGTCCGATGATAAACAGAGATGCCGCGACTAAATAGGCAAGTTGAATCCCTGTTGGCAAGTAGTCCGCTAAGGAATTTGAGAAGGAACTAGTTATATTTGCAATCATGGTGAATTATACTTCCTTCTTTTTAAACATTTGTAACATTCGGTCAGTAACGAGAAAGCCGCCCACCACATTGATCGTGGCGCAAACCACAGAAAGCAAGCCCAATATCACCGACAAATTGGGATGGACATCACTACCCGCCACAATTAACGCTCCGATGACGCAGATCCCCGAAATTGCATTAGAGCCAGACATTAGCGGCGTATGTAATGTGGGCGGTACTTTATTGATCACTTCAAAGCCCGCAAAGGAGGCAAGCACTAGCACAAAGAGAGCGCCGATTAGTTGTTCATTCATGTGTGAATTATTTATTGCTTAATTGATTGCTTAATTTGGGACTAGTTGCGCGATCGCGTCTTTAACGCGCTGGTTGAGAATTGCACCAGCATGGGTGACACAGGTGCTACTGATAATGTCATCCTCAAAGTCAAGATGAAGTTCGCCCTTCTTAATCAAATGATTAAGAAGATTCAGCAAGTTTTTGGCATATTTTTGTGAAGCATGGATCGGCATCGAGGCAGGTAAATTGATGGGAGAAATAATTGTGACCCCATGACTGATCACATCGCGCCCCGCCACAGTGCCTTCACAGTTGCCACCCTGCTCACCCGCCAAATCGACAATGATCGAACCACGCCGCATCTGGGCGATCATTGCTTCTGTGACCATCACAGGCGCTTTGCGTCCTGGCACTTGGGCAGTGGTGATCACAATATCGGCTTCCTTGATATGCTTTGCCAGCACAGTTTGCGCGTGTTGCTTCGCCGCTTCCGAAATCTCCTTAGCATAGCCGCCTGATGCAGTGGTGTCTTCTTGGAGAATCACATCAATAAACTTTGCGCCCAAGCTCTGCACTTCTTCGCGCACCGCAGGACGAATGTCGTAAGCCTCAACCTGTGCACCAAGACGACGGGCAGTGGCGATCGCCTGTAATCCTGCCACGCCTGCCCCCAACACTACCACCTTTGCAGGCGGGATCGTGCCAGCCGCCGTGGTCAACATCGGTAAATATTTGGGCAAGGCGGCAGCAGCAACTAGTACTGCCTTGTAACCCGCGATCGAGGCTTGGGAAGACAAAGCATCCATGCTCTGCGCCCGACTACTACGGGGGATCATCTCCATACTCATCGCCGTCACACCCTGATTAGCAAGGCGGCGAATCAGTTCGGGTCTGCCCAAAGGATTGAGAAAACCAATGGTAATTTGACCAGAACGAAACATATCCACTTCTTCCTCACGGGGTGCGCCCACCTTGAGGAGAATGTCTGACTCTGTGATTAAGGTAGCTTTATCAGTGACAATCGTTGCCCCAGCTTCGACATAGGTGCTGTCGGCAAAATAGGACGCTTCACCCGCATGACTCTCAACCAATATCTCTAAGCCATTTTTGACTAATCGACTGACTACTTCAGGAATGAGAGCAACTCTCCGTTCTCCAAATTCAATTTCTTTAATAACGCCTATTTTCATTCGCGCTCACATTGAAGTTATTAGATCTAAAAAATTCATTTAAGTAGCTAATTATAAGTAAACTTAAAACCCTGAAACTTTGACCGCCCACGTAGCGGGCAGTCAAGGCTCTGGGTTTTAGTTTGAACTATGCTGAGCTATTTAGATTAAGTCTATTAATGCTTGTTTAGGGGAACTTGTGGGCGATTCTTTAGATAATCTTTACTCTGCTGTAAAGAATTAAGAAGAACTGTTGAGCGATGTAATGCAATGTTGTAAGTAGCTCAGTTTAATTAAAATCCAAAACCAGAGTTTGTTCCGCCCGCGTAGCGGGCGGAACAAACTTCTTGGTTTTTAGACTGCTAAAATTATTGCAGGTACAATCTCTAAACATCATGGTTATTGCCAACTCTCCATCATCACTAACCATCCTCGAAAATGGCGATCGCCTCAATCGTGAAGAATTTGAGCGGCGCTATACAGCATCAAAAATCAAAAAAGCCGAACTCATCGAAGGTATCGTCCACGTGGCATCTCCCTTACGCTTTACCCCTCATGGTAAACCTCACAGCAACATCATTACTTGGCTTGGGACATACCAAGCGGCGATCGCGGGGTTAGAAGTGGGCATTGAGCCAACCGTCCGTCTGGATAATGACAATGAACCCCAACCCGATGCTGTTCTGTTTCGTATTGATGGCAATGCCAGAATTGACGATGACGGTTATATATCAGGCGCACCCGAACTCATCGCTGAAATCGCTGCTAGTACAGTTTTCTATGATCTGCACAGCAAAAAACGTACATACGAACGTAGCGGCGTAAAAGAATACATTGTCTGGCGGACACTAGATCGCCAAATTGATTGGTTTATTCTCGAAAATGGCAAATATAGTCAATTAGAATCTGATGCATTAGGAGTTATGCGTAGCCAAGAGTTTGCGGGTTTGTGGCTAAATGTAAATGCTATTTTGAGTAACGATATGTCCGCAGTGCTGCAAACCTTGCAGACTGGACTGTCAACCCAATAAGCGCGAGTCCACTCACTTTTTGGGTTTATGCCCTAGCAAGACTAGCGATGACTATAAAATCTTGACCTTGTTTTTTTAAGAATATTATTTGACCATTTTAGGAGATGTACCTATGGCTTTTATTGTCTCGGCGATCGCCTCTTTAACTTCGATTTTGGTATTTCTCAATAGTAAGCATATTGTTGAGAATCGCATTGCTCAACTAGTGATCAGAGCGATCGCGGGTTTAATCGGCGTACTAACCACACTCAGTGCAGTTTCCCGCTTGGTAATTGTGATCCCCGCAGGCAATGTGGGCGTGGAGGACTTTCAGGGCAAGGTTATCGATCGGGCTTTACCCGCAGGTTTACATGGCATCAATCCCTTCTCGCGTATTGTGCAGTACTCCACACGCATTAACAACGTCAAGGAAGAGATCGCCGCCACTTCTAGGGAAGGACTAGCCCTAGGCATTGATGTGGCAATCCAATATCGGATTGATCCCAGCCAAACACCAAAGATTTATTTAAACATTGGTACTCAGGAAAAAGAAATTGTAATTTCCCGATTTCGCTCCATTTCCCGTGAAGTGATTGCCAGCTATACTGCTGAACAGGTCTATGCCACGAAACGGGAAGAAGTAAGTATAAAACTTGCCGAAAAGTTGAGAGAGCAGCTTGCCCCCCTAGGGTTTATTGTCGATGAGGCATTGTTACGCAATGTGATAATACCTGAAACTTTACAGGCGGCGATCCAACAGCGTTTAAAAGCGGAACAGGAAAACCTCCAAATGAAATTTGTCTTAGAAAAGGAAAGGCAGGAGGCAGATCGCAAACGCATTGCGGCTCAAGGCAGTGCCGATGCTCAAAAGATATTAGCGGAGGGGCTAACACCTGCGGTGTTACAGCTAAAAGCGATCGAGGAAATGAAAAATTAGCGCAATCGCAAAACTCTAAAATTATCATCCTTGGCAACAACCAAAATACGCCGCTAATTCTGCCCGTAGAACGCAATCCCTAAGCAATCCCTAAAAGTTGGGGAGCGGTACTTTACACCTTTCTCCTGCCATGTTTGAGATGCAAAATCAAAATATTTTGTCGATCGCTAGTGGGTGATGTGACTCGAACTGTTAAAATTTTTTTTAAGTTTAAATACGTTTTAAATTAAATGCATTGATATTCAGTTGACACTCTCAGCGCTGACATAGGCGAAATCAAGGGGATGTCAAGGTTGTTGTTAGATTAGGATCGCCCATAGTGAGAATTGCCGTAGATGCGATGGGTGGGGATTTTGCCCCACGCGAAGTGGTTGAGGGAGCCATACTAGCTCAAACTCAATTAAATGTAGACATAGCTTTGGTGGGCGATCGCGATATTCTTGCGAACTACCTCAAGCAAAATGGTCATCGCGAAAGCGATCGCCTCGAAATTGTGCCATCGGAAGGCATCATTGAAATGGAGGATGAGCCTCTCGAAGGTTTACGCCGTAAGCCCAACTGCTCCATTGCCGTTGCTATGAATCTGGTCAAGCGCAAACAAGCCAACGCGGTGATATCGGCGGGACATTCAGGTGCGGCGATGGCGGCGGCATTATTGCGGCTAGGTCGCTTGCCAGGCGTGGATCGTCCTGCGATCGGGGCATTATTTCCCACCCAGATCCCCCATAAGCCTGTTTTATTATTAGATGTCGGCGCAAACGTGGATTGTCGCCCCAAATTTTTAGAGCAGTTTGCGATCATGGGTTCCCTGTACAGCAAATATGCGATCGGTATCCAAGATCCGCAAGTGGGCTTGTTGAATATTGGCGAAGAGGCTTGCAAGGGTAACGAATTGGCACTGCGCGTACATCAGGCTCTACAGGATAACCACCAAATCACCTTTGCGGGTAATGCCGAAGGGCGCGACATTCTCAAGGGACAGTTTGATGTGATTGTCTGCGATGGTTTTGCGGGCAATGTGGTTTTGAAATTTGCGGAAGGAGTCGGCAATGCGGTCATGCAAATCCTCAAGGAAGAACTGCCCAGAGGTTGGCGCGGTAAACTCGGCGCAATGTTGCTAAAACCCAACCTTAAAAAAGTAAAGGAACGCATTGATGCCGATGAGTATGGTGGGGCATTGTTGCTAGGCGTAGCGGGTGTTTGTGTGATTGGGCATGGTAGCTCGAATGCGATTAGTATTCGCAATGCTATTCGGGTGGCTAAGGATGCTGTCGATAATGATGTTTTAGAAAGAATTCGCGGTCAGATTAAGCCCAAGATATCCGTGCCTGTGGATGATTTGCCCGATGATCCACCCACCTAGTTTCCTGCTAGAAAATACTGATTGATCCCCCCTAACCCCTTGTTCAGCAATCCAGACCTCAAACATAGCCCATGACTAATTTGGAATCCGCCCCCGCTTCTTCCCCCACCGCACTGATGGGAGTGCGTTTGCTTGGCAGTGGTGCATCGGTTCCCGATCGCATCCTCACCAATCACGATCTCTCGCAAATGGTCGATACCACCGATGAGTGGATCGCCTCACGCACAGGGATTCACGAGCGGCATATTGCCGATGGCGAAGCGGATTCGGTGGCAAATTTGGCGGCAAAGGCGGGTCAGCAAGCGATCGCTGCCGCAGGGCTAACGGCTCAAGATATTGACCTGATTATCCTATCGACATCCACCACCGATGATCTATTTGGTACAGCAGGGCGAGTACAAAAAATTATTGGTGCAGATGGGGCAGTTGCCTTTGATCTGGTGGCGGCCTGTTCAGGATTTGTCTTTGGCATGGTCACAGCCGCCCAATATATCCGCACTGGTGTTTATAAAAATGTGCTACTGATCGGTGCAGATGTACTGTCGCGCTGGGTGGATTGGCACGATCGACGCACCTGTATTTTGTTTGGCGATGGCGCAGGGGCTGTGGTTTTGCAAGCCTGTAGCCCTGAGCAGAATGGTTTGTTGGGGTTTGAGTTGCGGAGCGATGGCAAGGGCAATGATCTGTTAAATGTGAATTATTTGGGACGTAGTACTTTTAATCCAATTACGATGAATGGGCAGGAGGTCTATCGCTTTGCGGTGCGCCGTGTGCCTGAAGTAATCGAGAAAGCGCTGCATTATGCCAGTCTTGAAGTCCACGATCTCGATTGGCTAATTTTGCACCAAGCCAACCAACGCATTATTGATGCTGTGGTAAATCGTTTCGGCATCGATCCTGCTAAGGCGGTCAGCAACATGGGCAAGTATGGCAATACTTCCGCCGCCTCCATCCCGATCGCCCTTAATGAGTGGGTGCAAGCAGGAAAAATTCAGCCCAATCATCTCGTGGCGATCGCAGGGTTTGGCGCTGGACTAAGTTGGGGATCGGCAGTATTTCGCTGGGGCTAAATGTAAACTATTGGCGATAGCAAAGATAAATAATAATTAAGCGATCGGGGCATAACACATCATTGGAGCAGACAATGTTAGAGGTTTCGCGCTGAAGGACAAGTTCAGTATCACTTGCAGAGATAAATTACAGAGATACATTATGTTAAAAAGCCTCCAAGTAGGAATGCTAGGTTTGGTAGGAATTCTAGCTTCAGTCTCCCTATCACCAATTGCCTTATCTCAACCTGCCAATTTTCCAAAAAAGTCTTATCGTTTGCAAACACAGTTTACAGGCAATGAGAGGTGTTTAGACATCGTTAATGATGGAGACAACAATCAACTGACTATGGCAGACTGTGGCAATTACTCTGGACAGTTGTGGAGCATCAAAAAAGCTGGAGCATACTATCGTTTGCAAACACAGTTTACAGGCAATAGGAAGTGCTTGGATATCGTTAATGATGGAGATAACAATCAACTGACTATGGCAGACTGTGGCAATTACTCTGGACAGTTTTGGAAGATTTTCTAGAAATTCTCTAAGCTAGATAGTACTTACGCAAAAGGCATGTACCTGTGCGATCGCCATGATTTTTTGGCCGCATCTTTAACTGTGGCTTTGGTTATATTACTGAAAATCACGTTTAAATTTTTACTCCTTTTCAGGAAGCCCTATTTAAAACCTAAAAACAGAAGCTGTCCCGATCGCATAGTGATCGGGACAGTTTTCTAGATTTTTCGTTTACTTATGCCTAGCTACTTACTCCCTTAATACTCAAAAGTTAGCAGTGCGAGGCTTTGCGCCTATACTTCTTTTTTGGCTGCCTTATTTAATTCTTGACGCAGTTCTGTTAAAGGAGGATAAACAGCTTTACGCGCACGGTTGAGACCACCCAAAGGCTGATTTTCGGGGAGTGCATTCCAAGGCGAGAAAACAAGCTTTTCATTCCGCTTATTCTGTTTGTCGAAGTCGATAACCTGACTGGGGATTTTTAAGGTTGCTACGGGAATTAATGCAGATTTCCATTCCACTGATGAATCTTCGATCAATTCTGTGCAGGCATTGGTTTGAGGTTGAATAAATAGATCGAAATAAACGTCTTTAGTACTCAAGGTTTCCACAAGAGCTTCTTGCAAAGCATAGTTGGGATCTTTAGCATTAATTGGTGCTGGTGTATTGACCTCACGCGGTTTGAGAATGTACTTGACTGCCCCGTTCCCTAATTTATAAGGGGTTTGACTAAAGTAAGCTTGATCTAAAGGGTTTTTGGTGAGAGAGTCAGACGCTTTTGTGAGGGTGATGCCTCTAATCAGAGCTTTTTGTTGCTCCACTGGCAATTGATTAATCTGCTGCCCCTGTTTTACGGCAGCGCCTCCAAGAATAAAGTTAATCAGTTCATTGGGAGATGCGGCAATAAAGTTAGGATGATCATTCAGTAAAAAGTCCTGACTCATGCCACCCTCTAGCCCTTTCAATTTGATCGAGATGCCATGGGTATCAGCGATCGCATCGGAGCGAAACTCACCTCCTTCTGTGGGAGCCGCATTAGAAAGACGCACAACGGCATTGTATTTCTTAGGATTTGCGAAGATTCCATACTGGAATTGCTCAGGAATATCCTTGGAAACGGTGAACTTTGCTGTGACGATAGCTTGAGTTTTGGGATGTGTCCTTCTCAAAGCGATCGGGGCAAGCCCTTTTTCTTTGCGAGATGCTGTTTCTCTCGTTGAGCCTTGTTTAAAAGCTGCGGTGATTTTAGCAATATCCTCAGCTTCTGAACTAGGGATATATTCTTTGCCAATTTCTAGCTCGCAGGTGGCTGTGGTGGCAGATGATGGGGTTTGAGCAACATCAGCCAAGGGAGCCGCAAAGCTGCTCAGAGTTGATGAGAATAAAAAGAAAAGAGTTGCTAGACCTGTAAAAATAGATTTCAACATGATTCTCGGCATGATTTTATTTCTGCAAAGTTGGCAATTGATGGCGTAAAGAGAAGTAATACCAAGTGATACTACGTAATACTAAGTGAAAAAATGGCATGCCATGTCTTTACTTAAAAAAACTCACTGGTTGCGACCCACGAAAGTGCTGTTATGCTTTCGTGAATTGGTATAACCGCTTCATCCTAGCAGGGAAACACTAGTAATCAACCCGAAATCGCAATCTGTATATATTATGATTACATTATGATTTTAAGCTGATATTATTATTTGATTGGGAGGGTTCTTCGCAATGCTTGCAAAAATATTTCGATACTACTCACAGTCCAGATTGGCTATATTCGTTTAGATTAATTTTTGTGGTGTTGTGGCATTATTACCAATTTAGTGTAAAATCTGCGGCGAACTTCATATAAAAATTTACCCTGCAAAGTAATTCCACTGATCACCAATACCGAATGGAATCGCTCAGATCAAAGCTCATCGCTATTACTCATAGTCCAACCATGCAATATCCTTATTCTTTCCACCAAAGACATACTGCCAATCTATCTCCATCAGGAAAGGCATCTAGTAGTTACCGATCGCCGAAAGTGGGCGTGTTAGGGTTGAGCGTACTTGGATTGGTCGCTAGTTTGGCGATCGCCCCTCCCACAGCCCAGGCAAATCGACTCGAAACCTTTGTCTATGATTTGACCGATAGTACAATCGCATTTTCCTTAAAAAATGACATTGAACCCAAAGGAGTGGTAATTAGCAATCCCACCCGCATTGTGATTGACTTGCCAGGGATTGTCTATGAAGGTCCAACGGTGCGGCGCAGGGTGGGTCGGGGTGTGCAGTCGGTCAGGGTAGGTCAGGTGGATAGCAATACTACGCGCATGGTGGTGGAGCTTGCCCCTGATGTGACAATTAACCCGCAAGACTTGCGGTTGCGCTCTAGTCAGCCTGGGCATTGGTCAATGCAGCTACCTCAAAATATCGCCGCGATCGATCTCAATACATTATCTCGGTTTAGTTTGCCCGTTAACGGTGTGATTAGTTCTGGTTTTGGGTGGCGGGTGCATCCGATTACAAACGAGAGGCGCTTGCATAAAGGGGTTGACTTTGCAGCTCCGACAGGAACTCCAATTTTTGCGGCGGCTGACGGTGAAGTGATTGATGCTGGTTGGACAGATGGGGGCTATGGCAATATTGTCGAAATCCGCCATAGTGACGGTTCAACGACTCTTTATGCCCATGCCAATAGGGTTTATGTGACTAAAGGGCAGTGGGTGAAGAGTGGACAGGCGATCGCCGAGGTGGGTTCCACTGGACGCAGTACTGGCCCCCATCTCCATTTTGAAATTCAGCCCGATGGCAAAACCGCCGTTGACCCAATTGACTATCTCCAAATGCGTCAAGTCACCCTTGATCTAGCGTCTAATAGTTTTAAAGAATAAGCGATCAAAGAGTCACAATCACAGGGGTATGGTCGCTAGGTTGGGGCATTTTGCGCGGCTCTTTGTCGATTACACAGGCGGTTGCGCGTTCATAAAGTGGGGCAGTTAGGAAATGATAGTCAATGCGCCAACCACGGTTACGGGCAAACCCCCCTGCACGATAATCCCACCAACTAAAATGCCCCCCCTCAGGCTCAAATTTCCGAAATACATCCTGAAACCCAAGATTGAGAACTTCTGCCAAGGTGTCACGTTCTATATCCGTAGCCATTACTTTAGTTTCCCGATTCTTCGGGTCATAGATATCAATATCGGCGATCGCCACGTTAAAATCGCCACAGATTAGCACGTTAGGGCTTTGGGCTAACAATGCCTGCAAATATAACTTTAACAACCTTAGCCAGCGCAATTTATACTCATACTTCTCACCGCCCACCTCCGAGCCATTGGGAACGTACATATTCACGATTTGGATACCCGCTAGCTGTGCTGTAATCAAGCGTTTTTGATCGTCCAAACTTGGCTCTGCGATTTTGCCTAATACCGATGCAAATCCCATCTGCACATTTTCTAGGGGCGATCGCGAGATCATCGCAACACCGTTATAGGACTTTTGACCATAGATATAGGTCTGGTAGCCGCGATCGCTAAAGGGCGCGTGGGGAAAGTCATTATCGATGACCTTAGTTTCCTGCAAACATAGAACATCCACATCAGGGTTGGTGGTGAGCCAGTCACATATATGATTGATGCGGGTACGCACTGAGTTGACATTCCAAGTCGCAATTTTCATTATCTTTAACTGATTGATAGTTTTGATAGTTCTCGAAGTATCATCATACTCTCTGCCTAACCTCAAAATAGCCATTAAAACCCAAGAATTAGCTCCCCCTATACCATTAACTTTTGAGTGTTAAAGAAGTACTACTGCCCTACAATTCCCTTAGCCCCTCTCGTAATAGTTCCAATGCCGAATAATTACCTTGTTGTTCATAGATTTGCAGCGCATTAGTAAAAGCAGCCATCGCTTTTTGAAAATACCCTATCTTCATTAGGGCTACACCGAGGCTTTGGTAAGCTTGGGCATATTGGGGCTGAAGGGCGATCGCCCGTTCATAGGAAGCGATCGCCTCAGTAAAACGTCCTGCGGTTTTGAGGGCAGCGCCATAATTAAAATGTCCTTGGGCATAATCGGGCGCTATTTCGATGACCTTCGCAAAATAGGCGATCGCTTCTGGTTGTTGCTTCTCTTGAGAGATACCGCCCAAATTCATATAGGCAGGAAGCTTGACTAAATCGCTTATATTTAAAGCGATCGCCTGAAGATAAGCATCTTGAGCCAATAACGAATCACCGCCATGTTCATAAGCAAGCCCTAGATGGAAGAGCAGTTCAAAGCGAGTTAAGACATGATCTTCTCTGTTTTCAGTCAAAGATAGTCCCCTTTGCAAGAGTTGCAATCCTAGAGATAAATGATCCGCATCTTCAGCCCCAGTTTGAGCAGTCGCCGCATTGATATATAAAGCCCCTAATTTAGAATGCATATAAATATCATCGGGGAAAGCGTCTAAATGCTTGGTCATCAAACGCTTTGCAAATTCATATTTCTGCTTGCGATCGATTTCCTGCGCTGTATAGCCACAGTGATGAAGGACAGGCACATCGATATCCAGCAAGCGCCAATGGGTTTCTCTTGCTTGTAATTTTGTGATGCTCTGATCAATGGATTCGTGATAGTATCCCCAAAATCGCACTTCAGGATGATTGCGAAATAGACGCATTACATAGGAATAAGGCGCTTGATTTGTGCCAGATTCAGTACGTAATATATTGGCAGCAAGACAATCATCCTGAGCTATGACCATCTGCAAAGCGGCGATCGCCTCCTGTTCTAACACTTCATCAGCATCGATCATCAAAATCCATTGACCTTTTGCCTTGCTAATTGCAAAATTACGTGCCTTTGAGAAATCATCACACCATTGAAAGTGGAAGATTTTAGTTGGATGTTTCTTAGCAGTATTTTTAGCAATACTTTTGGCAATACTTACAGTGCGATCGCTTGACCCTGTGTCCACAAGAATGATCTCATCGGCAATGGACTTGACACTATTGAGGCATTGAGATAGATGCTGTTCCTCATTTTTGACAACTAAGCATAGGCTTAAACCTATCAGTTCAGACGATCGGCTAAACCCGTTTTGCAGAGATTTATGGGTGGATTTCGATTTTTTCTTAGAAGTCACGGGAATTGTCCTTTCAAACCTTGGAAGCGTTGCATTCCATAAAAGTGTGCCTACAATTGCCTACAATTATATATCTGGATCTTTGAGATCCTCTTTTTTGAGGTTGCCCTTGCCATTGCAGCTTTGGGTGCTTGCTTGCGATAGCTTGGCACTTGGTCCAAAGCTAGCATCTTGGTAGAGGCGATCATATTCCCTCTGATAATGCGCCGCCACTTTATCATTTTGAATCACAACTAGCGCCTCGTCATTGGTATGATTTCCCGCCAGCGTCCAATTGTGGGAGCCTGTAATTACAGAATTGCGATCGAGAACAGCAAACTTATGGTGCAGTAGATCGCCAGTGACGAGATTGGGAACACCAACGGTTTTGATAGGCTGTTTCCAAGCATTATTTGTCCCTAACTTACAATCCTTTGCTGACTGGATTCCCCACATATCAAGGGTGATGGAATAGTCTCTATAGGCAAATCGCGAATCAACAAGGGCGCGGATCGGAATGTTTTGTTGAGACTTATCTTGAAGAATAGAGGAAAGATAGCGATCGGATGCTACAAATAGCGCCATATCAATACTTTTTTTGCTCCCCGCGATCGCCGTAGCAATTAAGCCGTTACTAGTCTGCTCACGGGCAACATCCTTGGCTGCTGGTGAAAATTTTAGCCTGACCTGCGCCCCGCCGATAATAAAATAATCAATTTTTCGTAGCGGCTTATTCGTGCCGAAAAGACTGTCGGGCTTGCCGCCAGGTCCATCCCCCCACATAATGTCAAACTCCTGTTGAAATCTCGCTGCCAATTCTGGACTTTCGATTCGCAATAGATTATTGGCATTGCCCCTAGTGTCAGGTCTTGTAAAATCGCCATGAATATCGCTCATGGTGAAATTGGGAGAGCCTAAAATAACAATGCGATTATCGATGACTATAAATTTATGGTGCATTAAACCACTGCCCTTAGAGCCATCAGCCGTATCGTCAATCCAAGGAATATTGACTAATTTAATGAAGCGAATGGCATCACGGCGATCGCGCTCATTTTCAGATAACTGCCCATCATTATTGAGATCGGCAAATTTAAAAAATTCCTGGTAATGCTCGCGTTCGCGGGGAGCAAGGTCGGCAATTTCAGCATCGGAGAGTTCGCTCCAACCACGACTATAGCTATTCTCAAGGATGAGGCGCACCTTTATACCTCTGACTTTGGCATCAGCGATCGCAAGGGCAATATTGGGTAAGCGCAATTCTTGGACAGCAATATCTAAACTAGATTTAGCAGCATTAATATTATCGACAATGATTTTCTCCAAATTGTCACCGAGTCGCTCAATATTGCGATAGGGATCGGTGTATTTAGCAGCTTGATTGTGATTGAAAAATACTTGAATTTGCGGATGCTGTTCTAGGGGCGGCACGATGCCTGCTTGTCCTTGGCAAGCTACTGTGGCGATCGCTACCAATGCCGCCATAGCCATCAAGACAGCCCAAAATCTTAACCTATGCCACGACTTATAAAAGCGCTTAAAATAAAATCGCCCCAATCTATGCAAAGACAGCGATCGGTGGTGGTAGATCAGCTTAAACACACTTTAAGACCATCTCCAAGTTCCAAAACCAGTTTGCCAAATTCTACAGCGCTTTACCAAACAACGCACCATAATGTTTGCTGAAATGTTTACTGAAATATTTGCATCGCCAAAAGCCTTGTAAGATAAAACAATAAATAAGGACAATGCCCCATTTATTTCAGCTATGGATTTTCAGTCGGTTATCTTGGAATTGCAAAAATATTGGAGCGATCGCGGTTGCTTGATTGCTCAACCTTACGACATCGAAAAAGGCGCAGGGACAATGAGTCCCCATACTTTTTTGCGGGCGATCGGTCCTGAACCTTGGAGCGTTGCCTATGTCGAGCCTTGCCGCCGCCCCACCGATGGACGCTATGGCGAAAATCCCAACCGCTTGCAGCACTATTACCAATTTCAAGTAATTCTCAAGCCATCCCCCGATGATGTTCTAGATTTGTATCTAAATAGTCTGAAGCATCTAGGCATTGACCCCGCCGATCATGATGTGCGCTTTGTGGAAGATGATTGGGAATCGCCCACCCTCGGCGCTTGGGGTGTGGGTTGGGAAGTTTGGCTCGATGGCATGGAAGTTACTCAATTTACTTACTTTCAACAGGTAGGTGGCTTAGATTGTCGCCCTGTATCCGCCGAAATCACCTATGGCTTAGAGCGCCTAGTTATGTATTTGCAAGGTGTCGATTCGGTCTATGACATTGTGTGGCGATCGCATCCCACCCTTGGCAACATCAAATATGGGCAGGTACATCACCAAGGTGAGGTGGAGCATAGTGGCTACAACTTCGGCAATTTTGGCGGCAAGCCTCAGGACTCAGATTTACTATTCCAACTATTTTTGCAATATGAAAAGGAAGCAGGAAATTTATTAGAGTCCGAGCTAGTACTTCCCGCCTTTGACTATGTTTTGAAATGTTCGCATTCCTTTAATCTGTTAGATGCAAGGGGCGTAATTTCCGTTACAGAGCGTACTCGCTATATCGGTCGCATCCGTAATCTGGCGCGGCAGGTCGCTAAGCTATATTATGCTCAGCGCGAAGCTTTGGGCTTTCCCTTAGGATCTGAGTTGGCGATCTCGGTCTAGGCATTGTGTTGCACCGCGTTAAGGATTATTAACTTATTGAATAAATAAAAACATCCACCCCATGGATCTCTTATCCTCATGGTTAAGGCTATCCATGCAATTGTAAGAGATCGCCTCTTTAGTTTTTTTTAATAAATCTGTCGTTTATTTATAATAAAATCTTATTCTTAAAGTTCATGTATAAACCCTTTCTTGAGTATCTTGAACAGTCATTATTTGCAAGATTTGATTTGCAAAGTCGCTTGATACCCGCAGGTCTAGAGTCTTGTGTCAGCGATCGCGGTCGCCATCCTGCCACAATCCGCAGTTGGTGCTACCAATGTCCAGAATTTCGGAAAATTCGTTACACATACATCGATGCAGGAATCAGCGCCCAAATCTTTAACAGTGTGATTTATCCTAGCCACTGCTATGACCTACCCTTGCTAGGTATTGATTTTCTCTCCTTCGGCTCCGTCAAAAACCTGATCGTCATGGACTTTCAGCCCCTATTCCAAGATGCCGCCTATCTGGAAAAATACATTTATCCTCTCAAAACCCTCCACGACAAATATCCTGACCTGGCACAAAATCTGGAAATGAAGTTTTACGATGCCAATCAATATTTCTCGAAATATTTACTATTTGCCAAAACCGATCCCGATACCGTCAAAACCAGAGTTTTTGAAGCTTTTAAAGACTACCTAAATCTTTACTGGGCGATGCTGGCAGATGCTCAACCCCTCGAAGATCAGTCGGACATTCAGCGCATTGTCAAGGCTCAAAAGGACTATGACCAGTACAGCGCCGATCGCGATCCCGCTTCAGGATTATTCAGCAGTTATTTTGGTCACGAATGGTCTGAGAAATTCCTCTATGGATTTTTGTTTGAAGATGCTATGCCCTTAGCTGTTGCCACCAAGTAACTCCTATATGACCCTATACCAACCATTTCTAGACTACGCGATCGCCACTCTCAAAGAGCGACTGCCCGACTTGCAGGACTATCCTATCCCCGAAGGTTTTGCTTCCAAATCGGCGATCGTGGGCAAAGGGGCGCACCAAAATGAAGTCGTAACCACCAGCTATGGCTATCAATCTGCCAAATTGCGCCAAATTCGCGCTGCCCATGTGCAGGGCGGTAGTTCACTACAGGTTTTAAATTTTGTAATTTTTCCAAAGCTCCATTACGATTTGCCATTTTTTGGCGGCGATCTAGTCACTCTGCCTGGTGGGCATTTGATCGCCATTGATATGCAGCCCCTCTTTCGCGATGACCCCAACTATCAACATCAGTACACCAAACCAGTCCTGCCGATCTTTGAGAAATATCAGCCAGATTTGCCTTGGGGTGGCGATTTTCCCGCAGAAGCACAGCAATTTTTCTCACCTGCCTTTCTCTGGACGCGCCCTAAGGAAAACGCCCTGGTGGAAACCCATGTATTTAATGCTTTTAAGGACTATTTACAAGCCTATCTAGATTTTTGCGATCGCGCCGAACCTATCACCGATGTGAGTCAACTTGCAGAAATCAAAGCTGCCCATCTACGCTACCTACGCTACCGCGCCGAAAAAGATCCCGCTAGAGGTATGTTCAATCGTTTCTACGGTTCAGAATGGACAGAAGAATATATACATGGCTTCCTGTTTGACTTAGAGCGCAAATTATAAAACCTCAGAAAACAAACCTTAACCAAACCTTAAAGATGTACCACCACAATGGCATATCAAAACTGGAGCACTTATTTGCAAAGCCAAAGGATTTAGTGCTGTAACGCTAATTCTTGGGCTTTGTAAATTGACTTGTCATAAATCGTGACAATCTGTAACACAAAACGATCCAACGACATAGTATAAACAAATAGGTTAGAAATTAAAGTTTGAATTTAGAAGTGAAGCAAGCTTCAATCTAAATAAAACTTCTAACCATGTCTTATTTTAAAAATAAAGATTTTTCTAATCTTCGCTAGTCGTTTGATTTCAATTCGAGCAACTAGAAGAGATTAGAATGGAGAGAAAAGCGACATATCCTAGCTAAAAATGGATTGTTGTGTAACTTCCAAAATATAAAAGATAAATTTACAAAAACTGGAGATAACAGTATATGTTCGACGCATTTGCAAAGGTAGTATCCCAAGCTGATTCCAGAGGTGCATTCATCAGCGCATCTCAAATTGATGCTCTTAGCGCTATGGTTGCTGAAAGCAACAAGCGTTTGGACACCGTAAACCGCATCACCAGCAACTCCTCTAAGATCGTTGCTGACGCTGCTCGTTCTTTGTTTGCTGAGCAACCTGCTTTGATCGCTCCTGGTGGTAATGCTTACACCAGCCGCCGTATGGCTGCTTGCTTGCGCGACATGGAAATCATCTTGCGTTATGTCACCTATGCTATCTACGCTGGCGATGCAAGCATCTTGGAAGATCGTTGCTTGAACGGTTTGCGTGAAACATATTTGGCTCTCGGTACTCCTGGTGCTTCCGTTGCTGTTGGCGTACAAAAGATGAAGGATGCTGCGATCGCGATCGCTAACGATCCTAATGGCGTAACCCGTGGTGATTGCTCCGCTTTGATGAGCGAAGTTGGTAGCTACTTCGACAAGGCTGCTGCTGCTGTTGCCTAGTCTTTCACTTTTTTCGCATCGCCTACTTGCATTTCTTTTGCATCGCAATTAACAAAACTTTTATCAAGACTATTTTGGAGAATATCTCACTATGAAGACCCCTTTAACCGAAGCCGTATCAGCCGCCGATTCTCAAGGACGTTTCCTTAGCTCCACCGAAACCCAAGTTGCTTTCGGTCGTTTCCGTCAAGCCACCGCAGGTCTAGCTGCGGCAAAGGCTCTCAGCGACAAGGCTGATTCCTTGGCTTCTGGTGCTGCTAACGCTGTTTACAGCAAGTTCCCTTACACCACCAGCATGACTGGTCCTAACTACGCCTCCACCCAAACTGGCAAGGACAAGTGTGTACGCGATATCGGTTACTACCTCCGTATGGTTACATATTGCTGTGTAGTCGGTGGTACAGGTCCTATGGATGATTACTTGGTTGCTGGTATTGCTGAAATCAACCGCACCTTTGATCTTTCTCCTAGCTGGTACGTTGAAGCTTTGAAGTACATCAAGGCTAACCATGGTTTGACTGGAGATTCTGCTGTTGAAGCTAACTCCTACATTGACTATGCAATCAATGCTCTTAGCTAATCGCTTTTAGATTCCCATAAAAAAGCACCTCCTTTGGGGGTGCTTTTTTATTTGTAGCTATTAAGCTGGTGGGCACTGGTTCCGCCCAATGAGGAGCAGAAAGTCTTATTCAGCAAGGAGTGTAGGAATCTGTTGTCAAAGCTGGTTAACGTGGTTTTTGAGCAAAAAGTGCCTGTACACCCTGTTTTTGTGTTAGGTTACTGCCATACAAGATTCTTTTAATTAAAACCATAACCCTTGCTATGCTTGGCTTTTACTTCCTCACTGGGCGGAACCAGTGCCAGCTGGTGCGATCGCGTTAAAATATCGGCATAATACCAAGTTAAGAAATGGCGCAGCCATTTCTTAACTTGAAAACCCTTACTTGGGTTGCTTTTGTATCAGTAATCTCTAAAAGCTTAGCTGCAAAATTACAGCAGGAAAATATGGTTGCTTTACCCGATCACCTGTTAATGTCCTACGAAGAATATCTCACTTGGGAAGCAACCCAAGAAATCCGCCATGAATATTGGGATGGGGAAGTGGTGGCTATGGCGGGCGGCACTCGTAATCATAATCGAGTTTCAATTAATTTTCTTTCAATACTCGATAATGCTCTCGCCGATCGCCCCTGTGAAGTTTATATTGCTGATGTCAAAGTTCAAGTACAGTCAAGGCGAAAATATTTTTATCCCGATGTCGTTGTTACTTGTGATGAACGCGATCGCCAAGAACCAACGTTTGTCGCTTTTCCTTGTTTGATTGTCGAAGTTCTCTCACCGTCAACGGAATCTTTCGATCGCGGCTTTAAGTTCTCGCAATATCGTAAGTTTGAGACTTTGCAAGAATATGTATTAGTCCAAGTCGATCAACCAATTGTCGAAATATTCCAACGCAATGAGCAGGGACAATGGTTGTTTTGTGAATATGGTTTAAGCGATCATATATTTCTTACATCAGTAAATGTCAACATAGCTGTTAGTGACTTATATCGACAAATTGAATTTGATGTTGTGCTAGATGACTTGTGAGTTCTTTATCAAAGCCCAAAAGAGAGTCGTGTCCTAACATAATTGGCTACAGCGATATAAGCGATAATATCAACGGGGCAATCAAAGGAGGTCAAGTAATGACTCAAGCCATAGCTCAAGCAGAAAACCAGACATTTGTTAAAAAATCCTTATATGAATCCGATTACTTTCTCTGGACTGAGGATACAATTGCTCAGCTAAAGGCACGAAATTTTGATCGTGTGGATATTGAAAATTTAATCGAGGAGATCGCAGGTTTGGGCAGATCTGAAAAAAAAGAGATTAAAAGCCGCCTTAAAACTTTGTTGGAGCATTTACTCAAACGTATATACATAGATATGCCTGATTGCTTTAACGGCTGGGAAAATACCATTGAAGAGCAACGCGAAGAAATAATAGAAGAGTTGATGGATTCACCTAGTTTAAAAAGATTTTGGGATGAGTTGTTTGACTTGTCATGGCAAGGAGCATTACGCAGGGTTCGTAAGGAATATCAGCCTAAAGGTTTTAACTTTCCCGATCAATGGCAATTTAGCCGCGATATTAATTCCATATTAAATATCAACTTTTGGGAATAGCGATCGCGGTCGGTTGTCCCCAAATGATTTTTTCATGGGTATAGACCACCATCCCTGGTTTTGCACCCTTGGGCTTAAATACATATTTGGGCAACGTGCAGACGACAGGTACACGATCGCTGAGTCGAGCGCGACTGTAATAGGCGGCATAGTCGGCGGCAGTTTGTAGATCAATATCTTCGGCGATCGCCCCCGCAGGCAAGCGCAATAATACATGACTGCCTGATATTTCTTGAGCATGGAGCCACAGATCGTATTCCCCAGCAATACGAAAGGATAGGAGATCATTTTGATAATTATTGCGCCCTACTAATATCTCAAAGCCGTTAGGGGTAAGGAAGCGATGCAAACTAGGAAGTTCTTCTTTACCTTTAGATACTTTAGGTTTATTGCCTTTAATCTGGCTCTGGCTTTGATTTTTTGCAGAATTTTTATGAGGGTACTTGCTTATTCCTTTAGTATTTTTATTTTTAGGGCGATTTATATATTCTTCAGCAGTTTTGAGATAGCCCTGCTGCCCTAGTTCCAATCGAATTTCCTGTAATACCACTAAGTCACTTTGCTCCAATAAACTAACCGTTGTGGCAACCTGTTCTAGATAGGCGATTTCCTGCTGTACTGCCTCTAACAATGGCGCGATCGCCAAGACTGCTCGCTTTTGTTTTTGATGCTTTTTATATAAAGATTGGGCATTTTGGATCGCGTTTTGGGTGGGATCAAGGGCGATCGCCATGAGCTTGTTAGAGTGAAAGTCGGGCAGTTGGATCTCGGTCATACCCACCCGCCACAATTGCGAATTTGCCATTAACAAATCAGCCTTGTTTTTAAAATCATCGGCAAGTGCCGCTAGTTTGAGCCTTTCTAAAAATTCGGTCTGTTTAATATTTAGTTTTGTTAATTGATTTTGAATGGCTTGGCTAAGCTGTTGGTGTAATTGTTGGAAAGCGACTTGGGCAGTTTGTTGGCTGTAGTAGCGATCGCAAAAATTATTAACTATTAGGGGATTCTTAGAATTAGGCAGTTTATCAATTAATCCATAGCCTTTTACCTCTAAATGCGGATTAAACTGCTGCTGTTCTAAACAGGTGAGCCATAGTTGCCAGGCTGCATATAAAGCTTGCCAGTCATCAAGGGTTAAATCAGTTACTAAGCGATCGCCCTGAACATGGGCAATATTGAGCAGCGATCGCACTAGTGAACTGCTGACCCCGCGATAATTTGTTAACAAATTTTGCTTAATTGGCTTAGGAATAAGAGCGAGGCGATCGCGCCAAATTTCAAACGGCTCTTGTAAATTGGGCATCGCTTCTAACAATGCGGGGGGGAGTTCGAAGCGATCGCCTGTTTGGATCGGGCGCACCCGTGACTGCTTGCTACTAACCTGATGGGCAGCGGTCACAATTTCATTGTCAGCATTTACCAAAATGGCATTGCTGTATTTGCCCATCACCTCCAAATACAAGTGCCACTCCACAGGGTCATCAGGACGCTTAGCAAATCGCAGATCCACCACCCGCTCCCATGCACTGGTCAACCCCACAGACACCAGAGCATAGCCTGCAACTTGATGCAAAATTTGTTGACTAAAGGTAAAAGTATCAGGCTGCTTGGGCGGCGGCGCACTGAGATGTAACCTAGCGGACTGAGGATGCCAAGAAAGTAATAGCCATAATTTTTGTTCTAGGGTGCGTAATTGCAAATGAATGGTGTGGCGATCGCTCTGATGCACCTGCTCCAATCGCGCAGGCACACAGGTTTGATTTAGCTCATGGGTCAAAGCTATCAGCGTCGTCAGGTCAACAGTTTGCATAGTTTTCGTCTCATACCAAAGCACAAAACAGCGATCGCCATTTTGTGCTTTTAAAATTCTGATAGCCGATTGAGGCTTGGAGTGGTTAAGTCAGCGCCAAGTACTGGATTATTAAAATTATTAAAACTATAGAGTGAGCGCATTGCGCCCACTCTATGGGATTTGCGGAAAATCTACCTAGAAAAGTTTGCCTACAAAAATTTGCCGTACTAGCTATTTGTCAGGATCTTTGCGGGGGCGAATTTGCTCAGCTTCAGGACAATCATCGGATACCAACAAGTCATGGGATGCCATCGGCGACTTGGTAAAGGATGATAGTCTCTGAGTTACAGCGCCAATACTTTCCAACCGAACCATTTCCTCCCAAGAGCAGATTTCATCCTCATCTTCAGTTTCATAGCGAATTGTCACCACGTCGCCTTCAATATCTAGTATCTTGGCTCTTTCTAGCCACCTTCCCTGATCCCTCAGGTAAATCCAAACATCGCTCTTGGCTTCACAAAGTTGATAAATCTTGCGATGTAGCATTTGCTTATGTCCTCAGGGTTACATAATTTTTAAGGTTAGAGCATACCGCAAAAGGTAAAAAAATCTAACTCTAACCATTGTAAACGACTATAGTAGGTATTTAAAGCATTTGGGGCAAATCAATCTTTGCGGCGACTAAATTTTAAATTCAGGCTCTCCCCAACCAAGACGATCGCTGTGCCGAGCGCATAGGCAAATATATCTTCCCAGCTAAATGTCGTACCTATAATAATCACTAAAAGCGGGTACTGTCGCCAGCCTAATCTGTCAATCAAGTTAAAATATTGCAATCCCTCGACCGTACAGGCAAAGATAAATACGGATAGAGCCGCGATGTTTGTATTAATTTTCCAAAAAGCTCTGACGAAACAATAGATCAGAATCACGACTAAGACATCCCCACCAAAGGGGCGAATAAATTGGTCTTTGACAAAAACAGCAATATAAACTTCGATCAAAAACAAAAGAACTGCTAAGTAAAAATATGTGCGATTAAATGTCAGTCTATTAGCAAACATTCTCAAAAATTACCAGTTATTTAAAAGTAGGTTAATCATTCGATTGGTTTCTGTTAGCGATTAATTTTTCGTCATGATTCGAGAGTCCAGTCTTCAATTTTTAAGTTTGGTACTTTCTCAAAATCTTTTTGATTACGAGTAACGATTATGCCATCTACAGATAAGGCGATCGCAGTAATTCGTAAATCTTTCGTGCCAACATTTTTAATTTCTTTGCGTAACTCTAAATAAATTGCATGAGCTTTTAGATCGAAGTCGATTATGTTAACAGTTCTCAGATAGGCAAGTGTATTTTTAAATTCTTTGTAAGCATTAACTAATCTTGTAGGTTTAATGTTGGGTTCGTTCATCACTTTAAACCAACCACGAATTTGTTCCTCAGCCGTAATGATAGTTATGGCGAGATCTTCTTCATCAATATCCTCAATACGCTTTAAAATATTAGGATGGCGATGTTCTAAGTTCTAAGGGAGCATCCCAAGTTTGCGGTAAGTAAATATACTTATGTACAAGCAAGGAAGAAATAGGAAGAATAAAGAGGAATAAAAATAGTAACAAGAAAATGCAGT
>NZ_JACJPY010000035.1 GCF_014696345.1 Pseudanabaena cinerea FACHB-1277 | reverse complement strand
CAGGATTGACAGAAATTTCTGTTGTGCCTTGGTTGCTACTTTCGGTAATATGTCATTAATGCTATTCATTTGGTGCTTTGATTCATTACTTGCACCTTATCCGATGAATAGCTTTTTTGTTCCCCTTTTTTTATGTCCGAAGTATTGAAATAAAGAAATGGCTATGCCATTTCTTTATTTATGATAAAAGTATCAATTTACCTGTAATTTTTCAAGGATAAATATACAGAGTCCAGTTACAAGGATCTTGGAGGTTGGCAAACTTACCTGTGAGCCAATACCAAATCGATAGCCTTGTGGGAAAAAAACTAACCATCAAAAAATGCCCTTCAGGAGCTACCAATCTCATTCCCTTTGCATCAGCAATAGTCGCCTCCCAACCTTTTTTAGTGCCTTCCACCTGCATCAGCGAACGATAGTAAGTCTCGTAGTAAGTCAAAGGCACTGCAAAAACGGCATAAACATTATGCTCACCCCGCCAAGGCTCAACCACTAACCTTATGGGTTTAAATGCTAACCTTTGCCGATCTTGAGATTGATTTAGTGATTGATTGGGGAATTGATTGGAAGATAACTCTGGCATTGGCATTGAACATAGAGGTAAGTTTGCATGATCATGACCAGACCATAGGGCTTGCCATCGATTGACTGTGGCATTAGAGATGAAATAGGTAGCAATGCCACTTAGCAGCAATCCAATCAAAAACTGCATCCAATATCGGTTTACAAGGTTTTTTGTAATCTTCTTGAGCTTACGCTGTTGATCGGTTTGAGGCATCAGGGCTGTGCTTAGTTGCAAGAATTTAGTTGCAAGAATGGAGTCGAGTTAATAGCGTAGCGATCGCATCGATATCTTGCTGAATTTTACGATTAGGCAAGTGAGCATTATTGACCATGATACTAAAAATAACTTCGCCGTACTTTGGTGATTGAGCGTATCCCGATAGGGCGATCGCCCCTGTAAGAGTTCCTGTTTTTGCTTGCAATAGACCTTTAGCATCACTATTGCTAAATCTGCGGGTCAATGTGCCATCAACCCCAGCGATGGGCAATGACTGGCGAAAATATTTACCCACCATTTTGTCATTAGCAATAACGTGCAGCAGCTTAGCGATCGCCCTAGGCGTAGCGAGATTATGCCGCGACAGACCAGAACCATCGGCAAGGGCTATATCATCAGGGTCAATATTTTGGGATTGCAAATATTGCTGCATGGCGATCATGCCATTACTATCGCTATCCTCTTCATGGTGTTTATCTTTACTAATGGTGATGTAATTATTGTTAGCAGTATTTAATGTTTGGCGATAGCGATCGCCCACCGCCCGCAGCAGCAATTCGGCATATAAATTGTTACTGCTTTTGTTAGTGGCAATCACCAGTTCTAAAAGGGGAGCCGATTGATGAACAGCTAGGTCTTGATTGGCAGGAGTTGACGCTAAAACAGAGTTGTTCTTCGATCTTGACAATTCAGCAGGGATGGCAATGCCTTGGGCAATTAGCTCTTGGCGCAGTAATTCTAAAAACCGAACTTCAGGATTAGGAATTGCAACCGCACCTAGTTCGGGGGGAGCATCTTCAGGAATCTGCCCCGTGATCGTAATTTTCTTTTTGCCGTAAGGACGAATTACTTGCAGATCAAATGCCGCATCAGCTTGAACAGTAATTGATTGATTCTCAACCTGCCATTCTTTTGCTAATTCAGGATCTTGCCAAGTAAAGATTGCAGGTTTGCCCACCTGCTGATTTGGCGAAATTTGCCAATCTAGGGAGTTTTCATTAATCGTAAAAGGGGATGCGATCGCCGCATAATATTCCTGTAAATCCTGCCATTCCCAACTACCTGCGATTTCGCCGCCGCGCCGCGAGGTCGTTGCCCAGATTCCAGATTGAATCCGCTTTACACCTTGATCTTTAAGCTGTTTGACCAAATTTTGTAAGTCCGATTGCTTGAAGCTAGGATCACCCTTTGCCTCAATCCATAAACCATCGACGAGTTCACCCTGCGCGTTAGGGCGACTAGCTGAACGCAATTTGGTCGTAAATCGATAATTTGCGCCGAGGGTATGTAGGGCGATCGCAGTGGTAAAAAGTTTAGTATTTGAGGCAATCATAAATAGGCGATCACCGTCAAAGTCAGCTAACACCCTGGGCTGAGGCTGATTGGTCTGCACGAATACGCCAATGCGAGAGCGTTGATAGGCAGGAGTTTTCACAATTTGAGCAATTGCTTTGGGTAACTGCTCCGTGCAAATGGCTTGATTAGCGACTTGATTAATATTGTCCTTTTGGGTTAGGGACGCATTGTTTGCATAAGCATCCTTAGGATTTGCTGCACAAATTGTCAGCAAAGAAATTGCAGTGAATATCAGTTTTTTCAAGGCAAAACCCGACATGAACAAGATAAACCATAGATTATCACAGGCAAAATAAAAATTTGCGATCGCCCTTGTGCAATCGCGAATTTTTACTTAGCTAAACCTATTTGTTGCAAAACCGCCGTCTGTGCTTCGGGCTGTTGGCTATAGGCAAAACCCCAAGGGATATCCGACGGCAAAATCGCCAAAAAGTGATCGAGACAGTAGGGGCTGCCATAAACAACTACGGCTTCAAGTTTTTGTAAGGCGATCGCCTGTTCAATTATTTGTCCAAGCTGTTCATGAAAATCAGTATTACCGCGAAAAGGATTACCACGGCTGAAGATCTGGATCAAAACTTGGGTAAAGCGATCGCCCTGCCAGCAATCTAGATTTGCCATAGTTAGCCCATCGGTGACAATGCGATGATAGCCTTGGGCTTTGGGCAGAACCACCGCAGGCGATCTCGCCGTCAAAAACTCGCTACAGGTCAAGGTGTCATCGACAATCAATAAATTAAGCTTACGCAAATCGACATTCTCGGCAGTATGACAAATTTGTGAATGTACGGTAATTGCGCGGCTGGCAATCTCTTGGGCAACTTGCAAATTTTCAGGATTGCCCAGCCTATGCAAATTTGGCACTAAATCTGGCATTACTCCACAAACCTTTTGTTTGGCTTGCCAAATTCTTTGGACAGACTCACGAATGCGATCGCGGCTAATTTGTCCCGACTCCACCGCCGCCGCTAATGCCTCAATTGTGGCGATCGCATCTGTTGGCATCAATAAAATATCCGCCCCCGCTAAGACTGCCTTGATCGCAATTTCCCCCGCATTCCCCAGATTTGCCACCCCCGCCATCATCAGCGCATCGGTGGTAATCAACCCCTCAAAACCCATCTCACCGCGCAAAATATCCGTCAAGATCGGGGGTGAGAGGGTGGCGATATTTTGCGGATCTAGCTGCGGCGCAAAAATATGGGCGCTCATTACCGCATCTACCCCTGCGGCGATCGCATTGCGAAAAGGGGGGAATTCAATATTTTCAAAGCGATCGTGATCGTGGGGCAGCATTGGCGTTTGTAAATGGGAATCCACCGCCGTATCACCATGTCCTGGGAAATGCTTCGCTGTTGTCAAAATCGGAAATTGCTGAGCGCCTGCAATAAACGCCCTAGTTGCCCCCATCACCTCCCCCACCGTAATCCCAAAGGCACGCACATTAATTACAGGATTTTCAGGGTTATTATTCACATCCACAATCGGCGCAAGCATCCAATTAATGCCGATCGCCAGAGACTCCGCCGCCGTAATCCGCCCCATCGCCTCCGCATATTTGACCGACACATCCTGCAAAGCCATCGGTGGTGGAAACCATGTCGCGCCGCTAAAGCGCTGTCCTACACCTTCCTCCACATCCGCCGCCACCAACAGGGGAATCTTTGCCCAAGACTGCATCTCTTGCACCTTGAGCGCCACTTCCGCCGCACTGCCCCCCATCACAATCACGCCGCCCACGCCAAATTCCCCAATCAACCTTTGCAAGTCGGGGCGGGTTAATTCCCATCGCGGATATTGGATTTGATGGTCATAGAGCATTCCGCAGGTACGCACTACCAGCATCTGCGAAATTTGTTCAACCAAACTCAGTCGGTCAAGATCAGGCAGTTTGATCGAATTCAGGATCGGCAGCATGATTTTTTTAAAGTGGTGTTTTGAGCAGATGACTTTAAAACTCTAGCGCAAAATCTTTGCGTGTCATTGGCTGTGGTACTTCCAAACCCTCACCGCCAATATATTTTAAAGATTTTCCTTCAACCGATAAATACACCTTGGCATCGGGTTGAAGGCTAGTCGCACTATATAAAACTTGAATAATTCTTCCCTGCATTGAAGCAGAGCCACCACCTTGAGTAAATTCACGGGATAAATCAATGCGGATGTCTTGATTCTCAACACTTACATTCAAAACTTTGGTTTTAGCAGGGATCGCGCTATGAAGTTCTGATTCGGGTGGCTTTTCGGTAATCAGGCTATTCACCACCTGACTAATTGCTTCATCATTGTTTTTGGCTTTGATGGCGATCGGTACAGCCACAAGTTTGTTGCGTTTTGACTCAATCCAATATGCAGACAATTCTCCATCTACGGCTCTAGCCGCAGGAGGCGACTGCGTAACTTGATTGATGGAGGTAGGATTGGCGATCGGTGAGTTGGTTTGACCATTGGGGCTATTATTTAGCAGGATTGCAGTTGCTGACCCTCCGATGACTGCCGCAGCTAGCAGGCTAACCCAAGTGGCTTTATTAAAGGTTTTATTGACAGCAGGGCGTTTCATAGTACTTACTCAAAATATTTCAATGAATGATAGCTATGGATATAAAGGCTCTACATATCCACAGCCTCTACACAGATTAAGACGTAAAAGCACATAAATTAGATCCTGAAATTAGATCCTGAAATTAATTCTTCACTTTGCCCTGTAGCACCTGCATGAGCATTTGATCGGCTTTTTTGGCAAGGGGATGCTCACCTAGATTAATTTGTTCCAAAATGCTGACAACTAATTCTAGCGATCGCAGGGACTTACCTTGATACTGATAATAAAAATGTGAGCCGCTACTCAACTGATACAAACAGGCGAGGTCATATAGGGTTTTGGCATAGTCCAAAAGCATTCCCATTTGCTCAAAACTAAAAGCTGCATCAAGCAATGAATCCGCCGCCGTTTCGATCGCATCTTCATCAACGACATCTAGCCCTTCTAGCATTCGGCGGGTATAGATACGTCCACGCAACTGGCGGGCGATTGCCATACCCCTTTGATCATTAAATTCACGAAAGCGCGGCAATACATGAATCCGTATACAGATCAGGCTTTCCTCAACCTTGTCCAGCCCCAATAGTGCCTTCGATAGGTCGCAGTACCAATAGCCTAAGTCAATGGCATCAATTGGTTCTTGAAATTGGGGAATCACATCCTCAATAATCGCGATCGCATCGCCATAACGGGACTCAGCGATCGCCACCTTTACTAAGCCCCTCAAAGCTTGCAGACGCAAATTGTAATCCTCCACTGCTAGAGCCAGATCCAACGCATTTTGAAATAGTTGCCCCGCCTGACCAACTTCCGCAACGTTTAGATACCATTCACCCAAATTGACATAACTTTTACCAATTGCTGCACTTTGGTTGATCTGCTTTCTCTCTTTAAGCGATCTTTCAAAATTAAAAAGCGCTCCATCGAAATTATTAATACTTAAATAATAATGACCGAAAGTATCATATACCGCACTAACATCCAAGCCACAGCTTAGATAACCTTGCAAAGCTAATTCTAATCGTGGTAATACATCCTGATTTTTGCCAGTCTCTAGGGCCAGTACTGCCTGAACATAATGCCAATGGGCGGTTAACTGCTCAAATACAGATGTATTGGCATCCCCCATATTTGCTTGCAAGGTGATCGCCACAGTCTGGATCAGTTCGTTAGCCCGATTTGAGAGCCGAGGCTGTCGTGTTGCGATTAGCACCAAGGCAAGACTGAGATTCAGATTGACATATTCAAAAAACTGCTCAATTGAACTATGAACTGATGCTGTTTCTGTTGCTCTCTTGAGAGAAGCTTCAAGGTTAGCGATCGCTTTAGTTCGATCCTGTTGCAGCCTTGGCTGATACTGCTCTTGAATCAAGGCTTCAGTTAAATTCATTGACATCCTCCAATCTAGTTTGTCCAGTCTGCAATTTATTGACAATTTTCATACTGGTTAGGACTTACACAAGAGACATTTAAACCCTGATTCTAGCGTAGGGGCAAATTCATGAGTCGCCCCTAATTTTGGTCGTTTTGCGTAAGTCCTAACTGGTGATCTAACAGCACAAAGGGCTTAATCCCCTTGTCAAATCTCTTGCTGCGAAAAATTTACCACTAGCAAGCCCCTTAATTAAACTTATAGCGCTCTGCGCTCCAACCCAAACCAAGAAATTTTTTACTCATTAATGCTTTTGCACCAACAAGTAAAGAATTTCCCATGGTTTGTATGCTCGGTATCCTGTGTATATTATCAACATGGAGCGTACATAGCGATCGCCTATTTAGGCGAACTATTGCAAACAGTCCAAACTTATAAATAATTAGTGAGTCATAACTAAATTCTGTCTTAATAAAAGTGAATTCCAAAAGGAACGAATCTGATTGCTGACCATCTGTGATTGTGAATGGTGAAAAAAGTGCTTACCCTGACTGCTCATCCATAGGCGATCGCTGTCCTTAAGATATGCTTCCCACTTGTGATAGGCATTTTCGCCACCATTAATTACATAGTCATCGATCGCACCACAGACCAAAATAGGCGTATCAATGCTGGTGAGAGGAATATGCATTGGGGCATAAAGGGAATGGGGAATAAGGGAATTGTCTAAGTCTTCTCTGAGTAAATTGGCTAGCCAATGCAGCATTTCGGTGTCACGATAGCCAAACAAATAAAAGGCGGTTCGCAATAGCATTGTTTCGCGACTACAACCTAATAATTGGCGCTGCTCGTAATAATGACTATGCCAACTAGTCGTCAGATTTACGCCCACCGATAGCAGGGTTAGCGATCGCAGTTTTTCAGGATATTGCTTAGCATAGAGCCACCCCACTAAGCCCGAAATGCCATGCCCGACCAAATGCACGGGCTGCTCACAGGTTTGCAGATAGTTGTGCAATCCCGCAACTGCTAAGTTTAGATCAACGGGTTCATCGGCAGCTTGGCAATATTCCCACCGCGCAATCGTATATTGCCGCGACAGCGATCGCAGTAGTTGCAGATCAAAACGTTGCAGAGATTGGCTAGTGGAAATGCCGACAACTTGAGGTGAGGCGGATTGTCTAAAGGTCATGGCAAGATTTATGGGAGCTAATATTATTGAGATTGATTACTATTTATATAAATAAGATAAAAAGAACTAGATGCGAAAAAGTCCTGCAAAATATTCCGCAACACTTACAGGGTTTAGGATCGACATCTAGTCCTATCAACGCATTTGAACTATGAATAATGAAACGATATTGATTCAAGCTAGAGTCAAGCCGTATCAAAACTTGACTAACACCTTAACCTTATTGATTATAATTGTCAATAGTTGTCATAAAAAAGTCCCTAGCCGCTATACCAAAACAAGAAATAGCTTAGCCATTTCTTGTTTTGAGAACCCTTGCTGGGTTTGGGTTTAACTCACAACTAGCTAAATTAGCAATGAACCTGCGGCATAAATCCCTGAGGCGATCGCCCGATTAACCGATGAATTTGCGCCAACCAAGGTTTGGGCAGCCACATGAGCCTTACTGCCAATAGCCACATTTTCGCCAAGATAGCAGGGAGCCTCTAATACCGCCCCCTCGGCAATGGTGACATTACGGCCTACCCAAACCCCCGATCGCAATTCCGTGAGGCGATCGCCATAATCAAAAGGAACCTTGCCCTCTAAAACATCAATCTGCGCCTGAAAATATTTCTCAGGCGTACCCATATCCATCCAATAGCCATCCCACACAAAACCCATCATCTTTAGCCCGCGCTCTAAAACGTCAGGAAATACGCGCCGCTCAAAACTCAGAGGTTCGCCACTGCCATAGATATCAAAAATCTTCGGCTCCAGCACATAGGTTCCCGCATTAATCGTATTAATACCCTGAGCTAAAAATTCTACCGCTTGGGCAGCATTGGGCTTTTCGCGAAAAGCTTGCACTTGATTAGAGCCATCAACTTCCACCAAGCCAAAAGGCGTAATGTCTGGAACTCTGGTGAGGGTAAGGGTTGCATCTGCTTGATGCTCTTGATGGAACTTTATCAACGCCCTTAAGTCTAAATTGGTCAGAACATCAGCATTAAAAACAATCAAAGACTCGCCCGTAAAGTATGGCTCCGCCAGCTTGAGCGCCCCTGCCGTATCCAATGGCGTAGTTTCCTCCACATAGCGGATTTTGACCCCAAAGCGATCGCCGTTACCAAAATAGTCAATAACTTGTCGTGCTTGATACTGCACGTTTAGCAGAATGTCGCACACACTAGCATTACGACAGCGATTAATCATCCATTCTAAAAATGGGCGATCGACTAGGGGCAACATGGGCTTTGGACAGCCATAGGTTAGAGGTCTGAGTCTAGTTCCCTTACCACCAGCGATAATTACAGCTTGCATAGAGTTGTTGACTTGCGGTATATGTTGTTTGTGAGCATTATAGAAGTATGGAGTGGTGTGTGACCAATAGACCGATTACTGCATCCAAGATTCGCTCTGCCGATAGCTCCTATCGGCGTAGTTTAACCAATATTTCTCCTGAACCAATGCAAATCGATCGGTCGCAGCCGCCCATTACGCCGCCCATTACTGAAAGTCGTACCCCGATACCCTATGCCAAAATTGGCGCAAGAATTGCCTTTACCCTATCACTGCTGGTTTCTGTGGGGGCTGGGGCTTTTTTAGGTCGGGTAATTCCGATCAATGCGATCGACTGGGCGGGCTTGGTGACAGGGCGCAAACCTACTGAAGTTTTGATGGAGGGGCTAGGTGGTAAATTAGAGCAGCCCTATCAAATTTTGGTAATGGGTGTGGATCGGGTTGCCGATGCGCCTGTTGGTTCTGCGGATTCCTTCAATGGGCGCAGTGACAGTATGTTTTTAGTACGTCTCGATCCTAGCGATCGCGCCATCAAGATTCTCTCAATTCCCCGTGATACCCAAGTGCCGATTCCTAACTATGGTGTCACCAAAATTAATGCTGCCAATGTCTATGGCGGTGCGAAGCTTGCCCAAGAAGTTGTTTCAGGAACCCTGAACGGGGTTGAGATCGATCGCTATGTGCGCGTGGATACCTCTGGACTCATTTCCCTTGTCGATGCCGTTGGTGGTATTGAGGTCGATGTGCCTAAGCGCATGAAATATACCGATCATACCCAAAAACTCTATATCGATCTTTACCCAGGCATACAGACCCTCAATGGTCTTCAGGCTGAAGGCTTTTCACGGTTTCGCTATGATGAAGATGGCGATATTGGCAGGATTAAGCGCCAGCAAATTGTCCTCAAAGCAATTAAGGATAAATTGGCGAATCCTTCAGTGGTCTTGCACCTGCCCTCTCTGCTCAATACTTTGCAAAGGCATATTGATTCTAGTTTAAGCTTTGACGAAATGATGGCGATCGCCACCTTTGCCATGTCGATCAAATCGGAAAATATCCAAGTATCAAAGCTCAGTGGGCGACCTAGCTACCCCAACGAGTTTCGCTATAGCTACTGGATCACTAGCCCCGAAGACATTGATGAGGCGATCGCTGGTAAGTTTCAGACTAAATAATCATACCAAATTGCCATTGCTCAGTCTGAAAGCGTGAGGATTGTTGGATTCGCTATATATCAGCAAAAAGGCATCACCAAGGTGATGCCTTTTTGTGTTATTTTGGACGGGCCAGGAGGGATTCGAACCCCCGACACCGTGGTCCGTAGCCACGTGCTCTAGTCCACTGAGCTACAAGCCCTTAACTCGCGAACCTTATCATAACATAATGTGCAGTTTTGACAAGCAAAAAAATAAAAATGTTGCTGCAAGGTTGCTGCAAAGTGAAAGCATCGATGATCATAGTCGGTTTCAAAGAGCGCACATTCCACAAAAAGCCGCCTGTTGGCGGCTTTTTGTTATTAACCTTCTTTTAGTTGACTAGAGGGCGAATCTAGGTCAAAGAGAACTTGCAACATATGCATAGCACGGCGGCGCGTCTCGATGTCCTGTTGGGCGCGAAGCTGCACCATCGGATCGTGGAGGATCTTGTTGATGATGCCGCGAGTCATGCTCTCGATCACATCCTGATGTTTGTCCGCAAAGTCATTGCCGAGACGGGATAGGGCTTTTTCCATTTCTTGCTCACGGATGATTTCCATCTTCTGCCGCAGTTTGCTAATCGTGGGGACAGTCTCTAGCGATCGCCACCAAAGATCAAAACCACCCACACAGCCTTCTAATAAAGTCTCTGCCTGCATTGCCATTTGACGGCGACTTTCTTGGTTCTCGGCGACCACAGCTTGCAAGTCGTCAACGTTATAGGCTCGCGTATTGGGCAACTCATTGACATCGGAGCCAATATTGCGGGGGACAGAAATATCAATAAGGGTCAAGCCCGTATGCTTTGAGGAAATCTCTAGTAAATGTTGTTTACTAATAATCACCTCAGTCGAAGCCGTACTAGTAAATACCAAGTCAGAAATTGCCACGCAATCAAACATGTGATCTAGGGGGCGAATATCAAATTCTGCATTACTAGTTTCAAATTCTTTGATCAAGTCTTCGGCACGTTTGCGCGATCGGTTGACGATCGCAATTTTCTGTGCACCCTTAGAAATTAAATGCTTCACCAATAGGCGCGACATTTTGCCAGCGCCAATAATTGTGGTGTGTTTATCCGATAGATCTTGCAGCTTAATCTGGGCAAGCTCAACTGCCGCCGAACTGATCGAGACTGCGCCCGTACCAATTTCGGTCTCGGTGCGTACCCGCTTACCTGCGGATAGGGCATCTTTAAATAGCTGATTGAGGATACGCCCCGCGCCATTGTGTTGCTGTGCTAGGCGGTGGGTATGCTTGACTTGGGCGAGGATCTGACCTTCACCCAAAACAAGGCTGTCTAAGCCTGAAGCCACGCGCATCAAGTGCATAACCGCATCTTGGCGCAACAAAATAAATAGATAGCGACGGAGAAACTGTAGAGGTAGTTGGCTAAATTCCGATAAGAACTGCATAATTTCGCGAATACCACTTTCGGCTTCGCTAGTAACCACATACAATTCAAGGCGGTTACAGGTACTCAAAATCGCAGCTTCTTCAATACTCGGATAGCTCATTAGTTGAGCGATCGCCGCTTCCATGCGATCTTCAGGAATGCTCAACTTTTCGCGTACTTCCACAGTCGCCGTTTTGTGACTCAAGCCAACAACTGCAATATTCATATCGTAAATGCGTTTCTTATAAGAATTGGACTGGAAATGATTATGTTATTGGTAGAGCTTATCAGGATATCGCGATCGCTGTTGTAGGTACTTATTACTCCTTAACGTTCTGTAACAGAACAGCGCTTTGACTGCTAAACATCGTTACCTAGCCAAAAACGCATCCCCCACATCAGAATAATTGCAACTAGTAAACCCAAATCGAGGGGCAGCATTTTTAAAGGATGCCAACGCACAAGGTGGGTATTGGGGCTGGTGAAACCGCGTACTTGCATGGCGCTGGCGGTCTGTTCTGCGCGAATGAACAGATTGTCGATTAACCTTTCGGCAAGGATCAACCAAATTTGGGTACTGCGTTTAAACCCTAGCCGCTTCCAACTGATGGAACGGGTGCGGATAGCGCGACCGAGGTTCTGCACTTCTTCGAGGACTAATGGCACAAACCGCAGGGCGAGGGTGAGGGTGAGGACGATCTCGACAGTGGGGATTTTGAAAAACTGTAAGGGTGAAAATAAGGCGGCGATCGCTGCCGTAATTTCTTCGGGGGCAGTTACTAATAAAAATAGGGTCGGTGCATAGAGATAGGTGAAGATTAAGGTGCAGACGCGCAGACCCAAATCTAGGGATTTGCGGGTAACGGTGATACTGCCCGCCTTTAGCAAAACATATTTGTAAGGGGTGGGCTGGGGCAGATTTAGGGTTAGGCTAGGGGAATTAGGAGCCGTGGCGGTTTGAATTTCAGGAATGGGACGGCGCGGCTGAATGCTGACGTTAAATCCATCGGGGGAAATCGTGGCGATCGCAAAGGTCATAAACGCCAGCAATAGCAAAATCCCCATTTGTTGCTTCCAAGCGCGGGCGGGAATTTTGGCGGTAATAGTCAAGACGACTAATATTAGGGCGATCGCCACGCGCCAAAGATCGTTAGCTTGAATTGGCGACAGTAAAAACGTCAGCAATGCCAACAGCTTAATGCGTGGATCTAATCGATGCAGCCATGTGGCAGGTTGCTCAAGATATAGTCCAATGGGGAGCGATCGCAGAATGTCCACTTATAATATTTACTGATTACTTATTTTGTTAATTATAGGCAACTGTGCAAAGCGCAACTTTCTATAGGGCAACCGCGATCAAAACCGCGATCGCTGCGCCAATGGTGGTATTGATGCCATTGACCAATTCATTAGTTAGCCAATCATAGCGCCCCTGCAAGGTCGCGCCGATCAAGCTCTCGATATTTGTTGCCACAAAAGCGGCGATCGCACAAAAGAGCAAGTCCCAAGCATTAGTCAATAGTCCCACAGTTAAACCTATGCTGGCGATCGCCAATGCGCCAAATATGCCAGCGATCGTCCCTTCTAGGCTCACCGCGCCTTCAGTTCCCGCAGGCACAGGGCGCAAGGTAGTAATCAAAAATGTACTTTTGCCATATGCCTTACCGATTTCACTAGCAGCCGTGTCCGCCAACTTCGTACTAAGACTAGCGACATAGGCTAATGTCCAAAGTGGATGGGGGGCGAGCGCCTCACCAATGGCACAGATCGCCCCCGTTGCGGCAGAACCCCAGAGATTTTCAGGACCTCTCGCCCCATCCCGTTTTTCGGCAATGCCCTTAGCCTCTTTAATGTCTTTGCCAATGCGGGTCACACCCGAACCAATGACTAAATAACTAACAATTACAACATAGCCTTGCCATCCCAAACAGCCCCAAACCAAAATCCCTAAGATCCATGCGTGCCAAATACCTGCGGTCGTCAAGACCTTACGTGGCAATAGCAGGGCGATCGCCCCTAAAACCGTATTTAAGGCGATCGCGATTAACCAGATTGAGGGAATGGGATTGTTCTCAAACATTGCGGCAAACATAAGCTTACATATCAAGTTTAGTAAATTCTCACAGAAGCTGATTATTGCTAAGGAGTGATTGTATTAGTAACATTTCTTAAAGTAAACTTTCCTAATATAGTTTAAAAAACTTTTATCAAAAACTTTCATTAGAAACTTTTACGAAAAGTTCTAATCAAAAATTCCTATCAAAAATTAAATTAGCAGCAGCAGGTAAAACAATGAGTGCAACTAAAGCAGTGGGATTTGCAGGTGGGTCGGGTCAAAAGAAAAAGCCCAAAGCCCCCAACAAACATCAGGTGGCGGCAAACAAATACGATGAAATGAAGTCTAAGGGACTGCCTGAATTCAATATTTACATTCGCATCAAGGGCAAGGAATGGGTTCCCGCAGGTTCAATGGCTGTGGAACGCAGCAATCAAATTAGCCGTGCCATTTTCCAACAGGAAGCTGAACTTCTCAAAGGGGCGGTGCGCCTGTATCCCATTCTTCGCCAGTACAAGGAAAATCTGGAATATGGCTATCGTCTAAAGGAATTTCCCGATGAAGAAATTACCGTAGCCGTAATGCCAGAGCCAACCCTTGGGGACAAGTTTCAATATGCTTTTTCCAAAGCTAAGGAATATTTTAAAGCAACCGTCCAAAGGGGTAACAAAAATTAAAGATCGGAAAATTGTATATAAACTACTGGCTAGTAAAATTCGCACCCTGTCACAGAGCTAGCGCCTATACCAAAGATGTACCGATCGCTAAGCGCATTCCATTTACAAAATCCCAACCTGATTGTAGCTTTTTGCCTGCGGGTTGCAATTCTTTCAAGAGCAGCAAGCCATTGCCAGTTTGTAATGCGAATCCCTTGCCCCTATAGATTTCAACAATCTTGCCAATGCTATCTAGATTTTTGTTTTCAGGTATGACTTCTGTTTGCGTAATCTTTAAACGCTGACCGTGGAAATCGGTATAGCAATTAGGGTGAAAGGCGCGAATACGATTATGCAAAGCGATCGCCTCTTGTGTCCAATCTAAGACATAATCCTCTGCTGCAATCATTGGTGCATAAGAAGATTGGCGATCGTCTTGCGCTTCGGGGCGAATGTCAGATAGGTGGCGCAATGTCTCAATCAATAAATCTGCTCCCAAATTCGCTAATTTGGTACTGAGGCTATGGATATTATCTTCAGGCAAAATAGGCAACTCTCGCTTGAGTAGCATTGCGCCCGTGTCAATGCCTATGTCCATTTGCATTGTGGTAATACCTGTGGTGCTTTCTCCATTGGCGATCGCCCATTGGATGGGTGCAGCACCGCGATATCGGGGCAGTAGTGACCCATGTACATTGATACAGCCATATTTAGGCATTTTCAGGATCTTGCGAGAAAGAATTTGTCCATAGGCAACCACCACAAATACATCGGCAGCTAGGTCGTTTAGTTCCGTGAGTATTTGTTGATCTTTTTTGAGGCGTTCGCTTTGCCAGATTTTGAGATCTAGATTAGCGGCGATCGCTGCTGCCTTGACTGGAGGCGGGCTGACTTGACTGCCGCGCCCACGCCTTGTGTCGGGTTGGGAAATCACTCCCACCACTTCAAAATCTGGCTCATTTAATAATCTATTTAAAGAGGGAACCGCAAAGTCTGGAGTTCCAAAAAAGACAACACGCATAAAATCTTGCTGCTACATAGGATCTATCTATAGCCTACCTCATGCGATCGCCGCCAAACTGATTACCGTTTGACGGTACAAGCAGCGACCATATCGAAAGCGTTGCTTGGCAATTACCTTCGACTTTTGGGTTAGTTTGACTGGCTGTGCCTATAAAGCCTATGGCGGCTTGACAACGCTTTGCGCTCAAACCTCAAGCCAGATAAATTTTGAGAACATTGCTTAGCAACACTTTCAAGAGTTTTGCTTGTAGCTGGGTTGAGCGCAAAGCACTGTACTTAGTTAAAGTACTTAGTTAAAACTTGCGGAAATCTTTACCACAGCTTGACAACTGCTGTGGGGTTCTAAAACTGTGAGATTTTCCTTGGTATTCATGGCATTGCGGTTGGCACTCCAAGGCTCTAGACAGTAAAAGTCCTTGCCCTTGACTGTCCAGAAAACAAGGCAAGTATAAAAATCATCATAGTCAATGACGATATCTAGATTGCGACTGCGATCGCTTACGCCAGTGGTATGACTGGAGAGATTCCCAAATACTGCATCAATTTCTTCTTGATCAAAATCAAATTTACCGTCAAAATCGAAGTTCTGTTTGGTGCGATTGTCATTGAAGCTAGTGGATGGAATTTGCACTTCTAATTGCGCTTTGTCGCCACAGAGAAAGTAAGGATGGAAGCCAGAGTAAAAAGGCATGGGTGATGCCGATAGATTTTGATAATCCTGTTGAATTTCGAGGGTGTTGCCACGCAAAACATAGGTATAGACTACGCGGAAATCAAAGGGATAAACCGCTTTAGTTGCTTCATTGCTAGTCAACTCAACACTCAGGCTTGCCCCTTCGCGATCGCTCTCAGCCGTAACCGTCCAAGGCAATTCCCTTGCAAATCCATGTTGCTTAATTTTATATTCTTGACCATCGACATTGTAGGTATCGTTGGGCAGATTGCCGCAGAGTGGAAATAGAATCGGATTACCGCCTCTAACACTTAAATCGGGATGGGTAAAACGTTCGGCATCCAGATAAAAAACTTCCTGACCATCAATTTGCCAACTAACAACAATACCGCCACGTTCAGGCACAACTTCCACTTGCGATTTGGTCGATGGGTCAGCGAGAGTATAGGTGAGATATTGCTTTTGTTCGGAGGATACTTTGTACACAAATTTTGTCCAGTGACATCTCAGAGATTATAGCGGTCAGTTGTCAGATCTCGCAGTATTGCCAAGACTAAGAGGCATTTCTAAGGAATGTGCTAGCAGAAATTCTCGATCGCCCATGATCTCTATGGTTTTGCCGTCATAAACGATCGCCCCATCACTGAGTACTACTGTGCGATCGCATAGCTCTAAAACTAGATCGAGATCATGGGTGGCGATTAACTGAGTTTCGGGCAGGGTTTGCAACAGTTGGATTAATTGTCGCCGCGATCGCGGGTCGAGTTGGGCTGAGGGCTCATCGAATACTAAAATCTGGGGCTGCATTGCCAAAACCCCAGCGATCGCCACCCGTTTTTTCTCACCACCCGATAAATTTTGGGAATGACGCTGACGATATTTCGCCAAATCTAAACCCACTGCCACCATCGCTTCCGCAATCCGCACTTCCAAATCCTTGCCCTGCAAACCCTGATTCATGGGACCAAAGGCAACATCTTCCCAAACTGTGGGCATAAATAGCTGATCGTCAGGATTTTGAAATACTAAGCCCACAAAGTTACGAATTGCCATCAGGTTTCGGGGTAGCATCGGGCTTTCACCAATTACGATTTCACCTTGCTGAGGCATGATGATCCCATTGAGATGCAGTAGCAAGGTTGATTTACCTGAACCATTTGCACCCACGATCGCCACTCGCTCTGTCGCCGCAATTTCCAAACTAATATGATCTAAAGCTTGAATGCCATCGGGATAGGTGTAACTGAGATTATGGATAGAAATGGGGTTATGGTGCATTGCTCGCTAAACTGTTGCGTGTTTGGCAAAGTGATTGGTTTTAGATAGTACATGATCAACCAATGGCGGCTACTCTCCTGTCATCAAGTCTTTGTTAGTTTGGATTTTTCGTCAATATTTTTGAGATGTTGCAGTTTTGCCTTGCTTTGAAGAATTTTGTGAGATTCAAGTTAGCGCCAATTAGCGCAAAGTTATGTAAATAATCTGCTCTAAAGTTTGCCCTAATAGAATGATAAATATAACGCCGCCCAAAGTGAGGCGATCGCGCCAGCCCATTGCCACTGATTTCACAGTCATCGGTATCCCCTGATAGCCCCTTGCGATCATGGCTTGATGGATGCGATCGCCGCGATTGTAAGTGCGGATAAATAGCATTCCTAGCATATTGCCCAAAACTTGACGCTGCCAAGGGCGATCGCGGCGGTGCAGTGCATAGAGATTTTGGGGTGCGAAGTTGCGCGATTGGGCAGCAAGGCGCATAGATTGAAACTCTTGGGTGAGAACCCCAATATAGCGATACATTGCCGCCATAATGCTCACTAGTAATGGCGGCATTTTGAGGATGACTAGGGCTTGCAATAGTAAAGGGATAGAAGTGCTGAGGGTGAGGATATTCAGAAGTAATAGCGATAGAAAGGCTTTGATGCTGACACTCCCTAAGACAATCAAGCCATTAGTGCTAATCTGCAACCAATGCCATTGCCACAGCAATTCCCCCCCCTGCCGAAATAATGTTCCTAAGAGGGCAACACTGGCAAAGCCTAACTCGATCGCCATTCTTTGCGCGAGTAATTTAAGATTAACTTGACTCCAATAGAGAATTGGCATTGCGGCTATTCCATAGATCAGCCAAGTCAACCAGCGTCCATTGGGGGTGAGGGCGATCGCAAAGACTAATAGAAAAATACATAGTAGCCTTGTATGGACAGCCAGTTGATGCCAAATATTTAAGCGATCGCGATTGCTAAGTTCGGGGCGATGGAGGGGATGGATATGTAGCAGCACAAATATCGGAGATGGCAAGGGGAGCAGAACCATCGGTTTTACTCATTTTGGCATAACCCCAAGTAATTACTGCACTTTGGAGTTGGCGATAAGCCCTAATTTCAGCCCTAATTATTTTTATCTCTGAAGCGCTTTTGACAAAACCCATCTGCCCAAGGCTTTATTGTGGGCAAGCTATTAAATTACTATTAAGTTACAGTTTGTTTATTTGCTATGCGTTTGGAACAGTTACAGGCATTTTTGGCGATCGTGGAGGCGGGGAATTTTCAGCAAGCAGCCCAAAAGTGCGGGGTAAGCCAATCAACCATCAGTCGTCAAGTCCAGTCCTTGGAAACAGCTTTGGGAACGTCGCTATTTCATCGTCATGGCAATGCCAAACTTACCTTGGGTGGCGATCGCTTTTTACCCCATGCCAAAAAAATCTGCCAAGTTTGGGCGATCGCTGAGCAGGAATTACAGGAATTGCAGACAGGTAAACAAACAGAGCTTTGTGTCGCAGGGATTCCCTCCGCCTGTGCCTACCAGCTACCACCAATCTTACAAGCGTTTTCTAAAGACTATCCCCATGTGCAGTTGCGGGTAACGACCCTCGGCAGCGATCGCGCCCTCAAGGTTTTAAAGGACGGCTTGATTGACATTGCTATTGTCATGAATAGCCCCTATTTGGCGACCAGTGCCGAAATGGTGGTGGAACCCTTATACGAAGAGATAATTCAATTGCTATTACCCGCTAAACATCCCCTTACCAAAAAAGAACGGCTAACATGGAAAGACCTGCACCATTGCCCACAGGTAGTTTTTAAAGATGGCTATGGTTTACAGAGGCTAGTGCAAGAGCAGTTTAACCGCCAAGGTTTGCATCTCAACTCCGCTTTAGAGCTCAACTCCCTTGATGCTTTTCGGGGAGTGGTCAAGCAGGGCAGTTTAGTGGCATTGCTGCCCGAAACTTTTTTGGCAGAGTTAAGCCACGATCGCGACCTTGTGGTGCGCTCCTTGCACGATCCTTGTCTCACCCGTGAAATTGTGCTAGTCACCACCAGCGATCGCATCCAAATTCCGCCAATCCAACATTTTTGTAAACTAGCAACAGCGATAATCAAAAATTATCGCGCTAATTATCACGATTCATCCGCCCCCAAAAACTAGCCCTAAGATCATGAGTAAAGAATTTCGAGAATTTTTGCGTAAGGTGGGCAGTGGAACCCATACCAGTAAAAGCCTCACGCGCCAAGAGGCAGAAATGGCGACAATCATGATGCTCAAGGGAGAGGCAACCCCTGCTCAAATTGGCGCTTTTATGATCGCCCATCGCATCAAACGCCCCACTAGTGAAGAATTGGCAGGAATGTTAGATGCTTACAAATTGTTAGGTGCAAGCATAGCGCCGATCGCCCATGAGCGACAGGTACTAGTATTCGGCTCCCCCTACGATGGCAGATCCAAAACTGCACCCGTTAGTCTTGCCACATCGCTCGTATTGGCGGCGGCAGGAATTCCTGTACTGCTGCATGGCGGCGATCGGATGCCCACCAAAGAAGGAATGCCACTAATTGACATTTGGCAAGCCTTGGGGATCAATTGGCGGGATCGGGCGATCACTGATTTACATAAAGCCTTAGAACAGCAGCATCTTAGTTTTGTCTATTTACCGCAGCATTTCCCACTAGCACAGTCCCTCGTTCCCTATCGCGAACAAATTGGCAAGCGCCCCCCTTTCGCCACCCTTGAGCTAATGTGGTCGCCTTACCAAGGCAACCAATGCATCATTTCGGGCTTTGTGCATCCCCCCACGGAGGTGCATATCCGAGAGGCTTTTGCCATGCACGGCATCAGCGAATTTGTTACCGTCAAGGGTTGGGAGGGCAGCGTTGATCTAGCGCGATCGCGCACTAATATCATTGGCATCAATCACGGGGATCATTTTGAGCGCGTAATTCTCGCGGCATCAAAATATGGCTTTAGTAATCAAGATCCTGCGATCGCCGATGCTGATACCATCGCCAATTACATCACCACAGCCCTCAAGGGTGAGCCATCGGAATACCTCAACTCTATACTTTGGAATTGCGGTTTTTATTTCTGGATTGCGGGATTAGCAACAGATATCAGTCAGGCGATTATTTATGCTCAAGAAATCATTGACAATGGCTTAGCCATGCAGAAATTGCAGGATCTTCAGCGATCGTAAGCGAGTAACCAAATCAAGGTAACAGAAAGATTCTTAAGTAAGTGTCAAGCGCTGTAATTACAGCGTTAAAACTGATAGCGCAGGTTTTTCTAGATTTAATAGATGATCATTGGTGCTAGGCAAATCACAGCGATCTTTGTAAACGCTCAGATCAAACCAGAAGGTACTGCCGATTCCTATTTCACTCTTGATATGGATCGTACTTTGATGCTTTTCGATAATGTTGCGGACGATCGATAAGCCTAAGCCCGTCCCTTCAAGGGTATGCACCTTATCTTCGACCCGATAAAACCGATCAAAAATGCGATCACAGTCTTCCACAGGAATGCCACAACCTGTATCTTCGACTTCAACCCTTACATAGTTGACGATGCGTTGAGGGTGGGTCATGGTTTGATCTTGCCAAGGATAAATGCGGATTGTGACCTTGCCACCTGGTTCCGTAAATTTCAAAGCATTGCCCACCAGATTGGATAGTACCTGCAAGATCAAATCATAGTTGCCCCAGATTCTCTCTAAATCAGGGGTGATCTCATAGCTAAGCTCAATATTTTTAGAAGAAGCATTGAGCTTATAGGTACGCACAGTTTGCTCCACGGTTTCCGATAGATCGATCGCCGTGAAATGATATTGTCGCCCCGACTCTAGACGCGATAGATCTAACACATCATTTACTAAGCGGGTGAGGCGATCGGTTTCATTATTGGCAGTACCCAAAAATTCTTTCTTTTGTTCATCACTGAGATCATCGCCATATTCATGCAAAGTCTCAATAAATGACTTGATATTGAAGAGTGGCGTGCGTAATTCATGGCTGACATTGCTAATAAATCGACTTTGAGCCGCATTTAGCTCCACTTCGCGGGTGATGTCTTGAACTGTGATCGCGATTCCCTTAACGGCATTGCTAGAACTCAAAACGCTAGTAATCCAAATCCGAAAAGCATGGGCAAGCATGGTATCGCCTTTTTCTCCTGTTGCCATGACCCGAAATTCGCCCCCCTCCCGATCGCCCGTGGCAATTTGGGTCAGCGATCGCCCTAGCTCATCGGTGAGGCGATCGGGCAGAATATTGAGAATACTTTTGCCTTTCCAATCATTCTTGACTGGCTCTTGATCCCAGCCCATAATCTTGATCGCCGCAGGATTTGCCAATACAATCCGCAGATCCGAATCGAGCAAGAGCGCCCCATCAGCGATCGTGGAAACCAATGTTTCTAGCTTTGCCTTTTGCGCGGTCAGTTCCTCAATATTCTGCTCATCATAGGTTTTCAGTCGCTCTGCCATCTCATTAAAACTACGAATCAATTCCCCCAATTCTCCGCCAAAGGGCAGATCAATCCTTTGCTTGAAATTACCACTAGCAATATTTTGTACCCCAGCAACTAGTTCGCGCAAAGGTCGTGTAATTGTTACCGAGTTCGACGCGGCTCCTAAAATCACCATTGCCCAGATCGACACAAATACAGCCGTTGTCACATCTAAGGTCAGACTAGAAGAGGCAACAGCCGTGGGGTTAGGATTAATGCCGATCGCAATGATCCCCAACGCCTGTCCGTTGTTTTGTAAATTCACAAAGATATCGGTAACTTCACCCTGCGGCGTGAGGTGCTGACGCACGAGGGGGCGATCAGGGCGCGACATCGGATCTTCAGGTAACTGGATTCGCCGCCTGATGCTGAGGGAATTTTGCACCTCATTGGCAGTAAAAGGAATCCCGTAAAAAATCTCACCGTCAGTATCAGCGTAGAGAATGTAGCGAATACTGGAACTACTATCGTAAAATTCTTTAGATAGACGTGTTAATTCATTGAGATCGTTTTTTGCCACTAATGGGGCAACATTAGCCGCAAGTAGCAAACCCAAATCTTTGCCGAAGCGCGTATCATTGAGGCGAGCATCGGTTTGAATATCGTTGACTGCCCAAAAGGTGACAGCACTCATCAGCAAAGAAACTAACAGCGTGATTAATGCCATTAACTTAGTTTGTACCGAAAACTCCATCCACCATCGTCTAGGTGCTGAGTAAATTTGCAACCAAAAGTTCATCTTTTTTTTACTTTTTTAGTCGTTAGCTATAGTCTTTTTTGAGGCTTTTTCTTAGTTTATTTATAGGCATTGGTGAGACTTTTCGTTTAATATGTGCGATCAAAACGCAAGGATGGGAATCTGAAAATGGATGAGTCAAGCATTGTCAGTGTCTTGCAAGAAGACCTGCAAAACTATAAGGTAAAAACCCAACTTCGCCGCAAGGAATCTCAGCTTCATGTGCTGATTACGCGAGCCGAGGGGGATGACCTCGACTACGGCGCTATCTATGATATTGTCAAGCGCCGCTTTGACACCTTGACAATTGAGGGGGTCGACAGCCTTATTGTATATGGCAGATTAGCAGGTGCAAGGAATCCTGAATGGCAAAAAACAGGAGAAATAAAGCCACCATTACCATTAATTGAGCTAGATCTAGACGATCTAGAGGACATAGGCGATATAGGTAATATTACATTCCCGATCGCTGCTAGTGACTTAGAAATCTCTGCGAGCAAAAATCTTAACCTTGAGCCAGTCAGTCACCAGATTGGCGATCGGGTCGAGGAGCAAGTTAGTGACTTTGGTAATATCGATATTAGCGATCGCGATGATGAATACCATAACTTTAAAAATACAATCACCAAGGATTTAGAAATCGCCGCCAATCTTGATATTTCTGATCTAGATGCCCCATATCCTTCGCCGATCACTACAATTAACCCCAGCTTGCCTAATCCCGATGAGGTTAAGAATAAAACTGCCAATGGTAATTTTGACTTAGCGGCTTTGCAAATTGGAGAGATGGAGCTTAGCAATGCCAACGCCCCATTAGCACTAGATCTCGACTCATCAAAAATTGATTTACCTGAAATTGATAATGACATCACCCTTGGTCAAGATCCTACCAATATAGAGTTAAATGCTGACTTTAATTTTGAAGCCACTACAGTGGCAATGCCTCGTCCACTGCCACCGCCACCCACCAAACACAAAAAAGCTGAGGAGTATGACAAGCACCAAAAAATAGAGTCTGAGCGTCTTACCAAACCACTAGCGAATTTGCCGCTCGTATCGATCGCTTTTGCGACTGGGGCGATCGCTATTTTAGGGATTTGCGGATGGCTGATTTGGGATCGTTCGGTACAGCAGAGTTATCTAGAGGCTGCCCGAAGTCTGGAAAATCAAAATCTCAACCCTGACACAATCAATCAAGTTGATCAACTAATTGCATCGCGCAACCAAATTCAAACAGCGATCGCCCAATTACAGACAATCCCTGATCGCCCTGTCTCGCTCTATGCCACTGCTCAATCAGAAATCGCCAATCTCCAGCCCAGATTGCAAGCCTTTGATCGCAGAGTAGACCTAGAGCAAACCGCCAATAAAAATCTAGAACTTGGCAAAAGTACCACCCTAGAGGCTGCAAAACTAGTATTAAATCCGCCCCACCATTCCAAGGTGTGGAAAGCAGCACAAGTAAAACGCCAAGAAGCGTTAAAAATATTGGCGCAGATCCCGCCAGATTCCCTAATTTATGCCGATGTGCAAGCAAGAATCAAAACCTATCGCAACGAACTCAACCAAATCAGCAAATGGGCTAACATTCAACAACGTGCCGAGTCCCTAGCAGCTAATGTATCCCCCGAAGTGGTCAATCAACTGACACAAATCAAAACCAAAGCCGCCGATAAGTCCCAATTTTTAAATCAATGTCGCCCCTTGTTACAGCGCCAAGTTACGGCATCCGATGCTCAACGCTTGGGAATGTCTTTAGATAATCTCAATGGCTATCTATGTGCGTATTTTTGGGACTAAACTCGAAAGTGAGAATCTGTACGAAGCGGCACTTCTCCTTTTTGATAAAAATCGATAGAAATAATTTTGTGGTGATTAACTTTGATGGCAGATTGGTTGCAACGCACTGAATTATTGATTGGCACAGAGGGTTTGCAGCAACTCCAACAGGGCAATGTGCTGGTGGTGGGCTTGGGGGGAGTGGGTAGCTTTGCTGCTGAGTTTCTTTGCCGCGCTGGTATTGGTAGCATGACGATCGTTGATGGTGATCGAGTTGATCCATCTAATAAAAATCGCCAACTTGTTGCCCTTGATAGTACGGTCGATTTGCCCAAAGCTGACATCATGGCGGCGCGGATGCGGGATATTAATCCCGCATTGAACCTGACAGTAATTAAGGAGTTTTTGACCCCCGATCTAATGATGGACTTGGCAACACCAAGATTTGACTGGGTACTAGACTGCATTGATAGCCTGCAACCAAAGCTTTACTTTTTGGGAGCCGCAGTGACCAATGGCGTGAAGGTGGCAAGTAGTATGGGGGCAGGGGGCAGGGTTGATCCCCAAAAAATTAAGATCGCGCCCATTTTTGAGACGGACTGCTGCCGATTTGCCTATAAAGTCCGTAAGGGTCTGCGTCGGAAGGGGTTCGGCGATGCAAATATTATGGCGGTATATTCTGAGGAGCTTGTCAATCGTGACTCATTACAGTTGACCGATGGTAGTAATTTTAAGCGATCATATTACGGCACAATTTCCTATTTACCCGCATTGTTTGGTATCAACCTCGCCAGTATTGTGATCCGTGACCTAATAAAATAACCAAGTAGGTAAAGCCAACTTGGTTATTTTTAGTTTATTAAGCGAATGGCGGGAATCGAACCCGCAACATCTGCTTGGAAGGCAGGGGTTTTACCACTAAACTACATTCGCATTTGCAGTTACTAATTGTAGCAGCAATTTGCGTAATGTCAAAAAAATATTTTGGCGATCGCAGACTTACTGATTTGTTTAATGATTCCCCTTTGTATTGGCATATACAGAAACTTGCATTTCTCTGAACTTAAATGAACTCGTAACTATGTATTCTGTATACACTCCGAATATGTAGCGATCGCTATGTAGGTAACGATTACTACAAAGTTCCATAGATTTTAGGCAAACTTAAGACTTCAAAGGGCAACAATGCGTCATATTTTTCAAAAAACTTTCCAAAAGCAAGTGGGTAAAATCCTTTTAGCGTTAGCTTCAGCAACAATTGTTGCTGCTTGTAATTCTGCTCCACCGACGAGCGAAACCCCAGCCACTGGAGACAAACCTGCAACTACAGCAACTTCAACTCAGCCAGCCAGTACTGACAAGAAAGAGAAGAAGGATATTCGCGTTCAGTTGCCCTTCTTGAAACAGAGTCTTGACGCTCCGCTAATTTGGGCGATCGAGAAGGGTTACTTTGCCGAAGAGGGCTTGAACGTCAGCTACGAACGTGGCTTTGGTAATGCTGACACCATCAGCAAGTTGGGAACAGGCAAATATGATATAGCTTTTAGCGATATCTACAATGCCATGGAATTTAACGATAAAAATCCCAATGACAAGATTATTGGCGTGGCGATGTACCAAAACAAGGCCCCATTCTCGATTGTCACCTTCAAGGCCAATGGCATCAAGACTCCTGCCGAGCTAGTTGGCAAAAAATTAGGCGCTCCCGCAGGGGATGGTCCGCGTAAACTCTTCCCTCTGTTTGCTAAAGAAGTCAAAATTGCGCCAGACTCTGTGACATGGGAAACAATGGAGCCGAAACTACGCGAAACTTTCCTTTTGCAAGGCAAAGTGGATGCAGTGAGTGGGTTTTATACTTCTATTATTCCTTCTTTGATTAAAGGCGGTAAAACTATGGATGACATCCAAATCTTCTTCTATGATGAATTTGGTATGGATTTCTATGGTAATGGTATTTTGGTTAAAGCAGATTTTGCCGATAAGAATCCTGAAGTAATCAAGGCATTCCTTAAGGCTTATTTCCGTGGTATGCAGGAAGTGGTCAAAGATCCCAATGCTGGACTGGATCTAGTTATTTCTACCGACCAAAGCAAGCTGATGGATCGCGAAGCGGAGAAGTTGCGCCTCAAGTTGGCGATCGAGAGAATGTATGTGACTCCTGAAGTGGAAGCGTCGGGATTTGGTGGCGTAGATATGGCACGCCTAGAGAAGAGCATCACTCAAACAGTTGAGGGTTTCGGTCTGAAGCCCATCAAGGCTGCTGATATCTTCACTGATAAGTTCTTACCTGAAAAGGATAAGCGTTTGGTTCCCCCTGCGGCTGATCGCAAGCCTCTGATGTAAAACTAGCAACTTGATCCCATGTATTGTGGGCGGCGCTCTACGCCGCCCACAATGGCTTTTAGAATACTTTAACATTTCCCCTAAGAATACAAATGGTACAACCTGTAGCTACTGCTTCTGCGGAAGGGACACAACCTTCAAGACCATTGTTAGAATTTGATCGCATCGGTTTAGAATATCCTTTCGGCGATACGATGCGGACGATTATTCAGGAAGTAAGCCTTGATATCCAAGCAGGGGAATTTGTATCCTTTGTTGGTCCTAGCGGCTGCGGCAAAACTTCGATTCTTCGCATGGTTTCGGGACTAAGCCCCACCAAGATTGGTGAATTGCGTTGTCATGGTCAGCCAGTGGTTAAGCCCCTCAAAAATGTGGGTATCGCTTTCCAAAATCCTGTTTTGCTACCTTGGCGGCGCACTATCGATAATGTGCTGTTACCATTGGAAGTCGTGCATCCTTATAAACGCGATTTTAAGGTAAATCACCAGCATTACGTGGAGATGGCACAAAAGCTATTGAGTGCCGTTGGACTAAAGGATTTTCAGCAACAATTTCCCTGGCAACTTTCGGGAGGAATGCGTCAGAGAGCATCCCTATGTCGTTCTTTGATCCATAAGCCCGAAATTCTATTGCTAGATGAGCCTTTTGGCGCTTTGGATGCGTTCACCCGTGAAGAGATGTGGGTGATGTTACAAAACTTGTGGATGGAGGCTCAGTGTATTGGCATTTTAATCACCCATGATTTGCGTGAGTCGGTGTTTCTCTCTGATACGGTATATGTGATGAGTCCGCGTCCTAGTGAAATTGCCTTTAAGTTGCATATTGACTTGCCACGCCCACGCACTTTGGAGATGTGCTTGAGTGATGATTTTGCCCATTTGGCGGCTGAGTTGCGTCGTCATATTCATAAGAATTAATTTGAGTAGTCCAGAAATTTTTTAAAAGCGTTGCAAAGCAGCGCCTTTAAAAAATTTCTGGGTTTTAAGTCAGAGCTTTGCGCTTTATGTAATATCCAAAAATTAATTGAGAGAAAAATTATGCAGGGTGCTGTTGATGGTGTAAGGCGATCGCCTAAGAAATTCGACTTTAATGAATTTCTCAATACAAAGGCGGCAACGATTATTCTCCCCGCGATCGCGACGGTGTTGATGTTTGTAATTTGGGAAGTGGCGGTTTGGGCTTTTAAGATTCAAACTTTCAACTTACCTGCCCCTTCTAAAATTTGGGAAGCAGCTAGGGAATTTGCCCCACAGTTAGCAGAGAATTCGCTGAGAACTGTATGGACTACTTTTGCAGGATTTGCGATCGCTAGTGTAGTGGGTATAGTTCTCGGATTTTTAATTGGCTATTCCCGCTTTATCTATCTCGCTTTTTATCCTTTGCTAGTTGCCTTTAATACGATTCCCAAATCGGCACTCGTGCCACTTTTGGCGGTGTGGTTTGGGGCAAATGCAATTCCTGCGATCGTCACTGCCTTTTTACTAGCATTTTTCCCAATCGCGGTGAATGTTGCCCTTGGCTTAGAAACGATCGAGCCTGAGATGAAGGATGTGATGTATGCTTTAGGAGCTTCCAATTTTGAAATCTTCCTTAAGGTTGGCTGGCCTCACACCCTCCCCTATGTATTCGCCTCTCTCAAAATTGCCGTATCCTTTTCCTTTATCGGTGCGGTAATTGCGGAGTCGATCGCTTCTAATGCGGGGTTAGGTTACTTGATCGTACAGGCGGCTTCTGACTTTAGGGTTGCCCTTGCCTTTGCCGCGCTGATTGCCTTGGCAATTTTGGGGGTGATTCTTTACTCGTTGTTTGTAGTGATCGAGAAAAAGGTGATCTACTGGGCTAGATAAGTATTTAAAGCTAAAAGAAAGGGGAGTCGCGCTATGTGCGACTCCCCTTTCTTTTAAGAACAATATATACCTAATAAAGAAATTAGGGCTTATGCAAATCAGGCAGAACTCGTGGCAATTCATGAATTGTCACAACGTTGTAATAACGGTTTCAAGCTACAGCGTAAGTTAAACAGCTATAAATTCCTGCTGCCATTGTTGAGCAACTTTATCCCAGCCAAACGAATCTTTAAGGGCAAAGGCTTCCTGTGTTAAAGATTCTTGTTTATCAGAACTTATCAACAAGTCTATCAAACCTTCAATAAAAGCATTATTTGTTTGTTCATTGCCAGCAGGTCCTTTGATTCTGACACCTGATTTCACAGTTTCGTCTAAACCCGCATATGTTGTTACTACAGGAATACAACCAGCAGCTTGTGCTTTCCACGCACTAATGCAGAAAATCTCGGCATCTGTATGACAAGGGTAAACCCAGATGCCAGATCTGAATAATTCTTCAACTAGCTGTTTATGACCAACTCTGCCATGTTCATAGACATTTTTTTGATCAAAAAGTTGTAAAAGCCTTTTCTTCTTGTCTGGCAATTGGGGAAACTGATTGATATATGGGGAATTAATTAAAGCATCAATTCCTTGCCAACCATAAAAAATATGCAATTCAACATTTGGGACTTTTTTGAGAACCTGATGCCATTGAGTAAGTAAATTTTCAATACCCCTTGTATAGTCGCTAATTGAAATTAGTCTCGTAGGGTTTCTAACAATTCCTTCTAGATTAAAGTCTCCTAGATTGATACCATTCGTTGTTAACAGTATTTTGTTTTCAGGAATCCAATCTGGGAGAAGTGATTTATGAAATTTAGACAACATAAAAAGCTTGTCAAAGCTTGATAAAAATTCTAAACGCTGAGATTCTTCTATGGGAGGAAATAACTTAGGGTTATCATGCATCCAAACAGCAGTTTTTTTGGCTTTGATCTTCATTTGCATAGGCTGTCGCCAAGCGCGATGACAGATGAATATATTAAAGTTGTCTTGGGGATTAAATTTGTCAACAGATCGGTAAACTACACCGCCATACTCCCCCTCCATGTCACCACATCTATTAAAAACAGTAATCTGGTATCCTAGCTTAACTAGTTCTTGACTTAAGTAAATTACTGCCTCTTCACTGCCCCCAATACCTTTATCTAAAGACAAAGGCGACCAATCTTCCACATAGAAAGGGAAGTTGGAATAAATTACGATTGAATTATTGTCCCAGTTCATTAATCTGCCTTTGAATCACAATTACCTTAAGTTTGATCAAATATATTGCCAGAGGGAAAGATCACACTTCTTCTAGCAGTCTATTGTTTAGCGGTCTAACGGTTTAGTCGAGCCGCACCATCTTAGAAATTAAGCCTATTTTCTCTGATTAGGAACCTAGTGAAAAGCTATTGGGCAACTATTTAACTATTTTATTATATGATGCCGATTTTTACTATAGCTTTCATTGTGCAATCAGCCATGTGCCGCGCCCCTAATTCTTGGGTGAAAAGGGAGTAGCTATCAGTGCGGACTCAAAGGATTAAGATGGTTGGGGGATAATCAGTTAGAGGGTATGGGGCGATCGCTTTGCTATAATCAACAACAGTCAGCCAAAAGTAATCTGTCAAAAGCAATGGTGACAATACCTGTTGAATATCGTCAGTTATTTTTGCACCTTAACGGGGGTAATCAATCCTATGTTCTTATAAAGTGAGTATTGGATAAAAAACAATCGGTCTACAAGCTTGACACGAAAAAAAAAACGATGTAGCTTATCTACTAGTAAGCCTAATTTTTTACATAAATGCAACTATCGAGGAAGAATATCATTATTGCTGTATGTGTGATTGTTCCCGTAATCATGTTAGCCAGCAATCCTTCACGACGACGTTACATGGATTCCAAATTGGACAACGATACATTTGTTCAAGAGATTGCTAAAAGTGTCTGTAGAACCAATTCAATCAGAAGTTCCTCTAGTTATTCAAGGGATTCTATTGAGTCATGTGCATTGGAAGTAGCCAGAGATAGATCAACAATTGAAAGATTCGCAAATCAAAACTATAAGAGAGCCGATGCCCTAGGTGGTTTATTTAGCATTCATGAATTGAGCTTGCGTCAAACTGAAGCCATCACCACAGAGATAACAGATATTGGTGTTTTAGGATTATTCATAAACTTGGGGTTTATTTATCTTCTAGGCATATTTATGGTATTCGCTTTTATTGCAGTTTTAATTGTCATATCGTTTCGTCCTAAAGCGTGGCACAGTACCGAAGAAGATAACATTAAATAAACCTAGTAGATTTACCCATAGAACACATTTGGTATCTTAGGAAGCTTTAGCAATGCACTTAAGCATAAGCTTGATAGGGGTTTAAGCCCCTTGCTTTCCTTACAAATGATTTAGAATTGCTATAGTTGTGATTCGATCGCCGCCAATAACTGCTCCTGAGTCCAATCTTGATATAAATGGGAAGCGATCGCTGCGCCACCTGCACCCACCCCTTCCTTCACAAAGCCCTGTTCGTAGGCACGTAATTGGGGGAATTGGGAATGCTCAAAACTGAGGGCAGTTGCTAACAGGGGAACGTCACCAATGGTTAAAGCAAGATCTACTGTGCTGCCTGTGGGATCTTCCGCCACCCATCGGGTTGTACCGATCGCGATCGCTTCAGGTCGCCAGTCTAAATTTTGCGATAAACTTGGCGGCAAATGCTGCCCAAGGGCGATCGCCCTAGCCAGTGCATAGACCGCTAACATCTGCGTTCCCCCTGCCAATAGCACACCAGCCTCACGACTCGCGGCGATCGCCATGCCTGCGATCACAATTTGCATCGGATCGCCCACTGCCGCCACAACTTCTAAAGGATGAGCATCAGGGCGCAAATTCTGTAACCCTTGCTGCACGATTTCCCGCTTTTGAGCATGGTTGCAGGTGGGATGGGAGCTATTGACCTTCCCTGCGGCATCAATTCCCAATGCGGTGAGAACTGCTAGGGCGGTAGTTGTTCCTCCAACCACGCATTCACTAAGAATCACATACGCCCCCAACCTTGCCAATTTAGTTCCCCATGCCAAGCCATTTTTGAATAATTTTTCTACTATGGGCAGGGGTAAGGCGGCTCCTGTGCTGACACATTGGGCGAGGCTGCCATCTAGGTCGATCGCCTCAATCGTGGGTGCGATCGGTAAACCTGCATTAAAAATCCATAGGGGAATATTTTGGGCGGCAATGACAGCACGGGAAATTAAAACAGGTGAAGCCCCTGCCATTAGGGGCGGTAAGGGAAAGTTAATATTCCGCCCCGTAGCCAGATATTCCGCATCGGCGATCGCCGTAAATTTGCGATCTTCAGGAGTTGCCCCTGCGGCGGAAATATGGGGAATCAAGCCCGTCTCTGTAAAACCTAAAACACAGGCAAAAACTGGCGCTTGATGGCGATAGGTTGCCAACCATTCCTCAGCTTGGCTTAGTTGCGTATAAATCTTGATCATGAAGTTGAGTTTATCGCGCTTGGTATTACGGCTTAGCCTTGCGACAGCGATCGCTACAATACTTCACTTCATCCCAGCACTTTTCCCATTTTTTGCGCCATGTAAAGGGTTTACCGCAAACGATGCAATCTTTACTCGGTAAAAATGATTTATTGCCTTTATGGTTGTTTGGCTGTTTCATAATTAATATTGTAATGCTTTTGAGAAGTCAACAAAAAATAGGCATAAAAGCGTTGCCCTTCAACACTTTTATGCCCTTTCTTGGTTTTAAACTTAAGGTTTAATTGAGATTTTGGAAAGCGGCGAAGGGCAGCACGGCAGCGATCGCCTTGGGAACGGCTCCTGAAACTGCTCCCGTCAAGGCATTAACAGCCATATTCCACAATTTAGCTGGTTCCATATCCACACTGAGCATATTCCAAATTCGCATCACCTCCTCCGTGTGCAGACGATTATCTTCCGTCAGCGCCAAGAGAATGCGGCGGCGAATATACTCACCATCCTTAGAAGTCAAAAACTTGATCCCCATACTCGCGGTGGGAATAAGATCGAATTCACCATCGGACTTAGCGATCGCCAGCAAATTCTCTAGGCGTGACCATTGGAACTTATCATCTTTAAAAAGAACTTCCAAAAGTCTTTGGCGCAGGCTCTCCGACTCATCGGTTAAGAGGCGACGCGCCACATAAGGATAAGCTACCTGCACAATCCTAAATTCAGGATTGAGGCTCAGGGCAACCCCTTCTTGGGTAATTACCGAACGAATGATCAAGGCAAACTTGGCAGGCAAGCAGAAAGGATAATCGTACATTACCTTTGAGAAGCGATCGGTCACAACCTTGAAGTTAAAGTCTTTCACCTTCTCAGACATGATATCCCCTAGTACCGATTCCAAGGCATTGACAATTGGCTTCATTTCGATATTGGGCTGCAAAAAGCCCAGCCTTACATAGTCCTGCCCCAATTCGTCATAGTCCTTATTTAGCAAATGCACCACCGAATCCACCAACTGTTCCTTAGTTTGCAGATCCAATTGATCCATCATGCCAAAGTCAATGTAAGCCATCTTGCCATCGTAGGTGGCAAATAGATTTCCAGGATGCGGATCGGCATGGAAAAAGCCAAATTCTAGTAATTGACGCAAACCAGACATCACACCAATTCGCACCAAGCTATCGGTATCTAGTCCTGCCTCACGAATTTTATCCAACTCATTGAGCTTGATGCCATCGATCCATTCCAAAGTCAGTACCCGATGGCTGCTAAATTGCCGATAAATGCAGGGAACCTTGACATAGGGATCGTCTCGGAAATAACCAGCAAAGCGCTCGGCATTGGTCGCTTCATGGGCATAGTTGATCTCTTCAAATAGCTTTAGCCCAAATTCATCAACGATCGCCTCTAAGCTATTACCCAGATTAAGCGGCAAAATTGGTCCTAGCCAAGCGGCAATCCCGCGCAAGATATACAAATCAAGGGTCAACGTTGGGATTAAGTGGGGGCGTTGCACCTTTACCGCCACATCTTCACCACTGTAAAGGGTGGCACGATAGACCTGCCCTAAGCTTGCGGCTGCTACAGGGTCATCAGAAATATATTTGTAAACTGCACTTACAGGCTTGCCTAACTCTGCTTCAATAATTGCAAAAGCCTGCTCATTGTCAAAGGGCGGCAATTGATCCTGTAATTTGGTTAACTCTTCCAAAAAATCAACCCTTACCAAGTCAGGTCGCGTTGATAGCGCCTGGCCAACCTTGATATAAGTAGGCCCCAAAGCCGTGATCGTGCGCCGCAACTGTTCAGCTAGACGAGGTTGACTGGTGGTGTTGCCCAGTAGGGTATCCCATGCAAAAGCAAGGAAAAAACTAATAGCAAAATAAATTATTTTAAAAATGCGTCCGATCGCCAACCAAGGACGACGACCATAATAGGCGGCGTTGGCTTGTGCATCGTAGCGATTTAATTGCTCAAGAGGATGCTGACTCACGCTGTTAATTACCGTTTTTTAGATCCGATTAACCTATCAGTATACAAAACTACACACACATAATTGTGATTAGGACTCAAATTTATGCCTTGCTACTCTCTGCAAGTAAGTAGCGCTGTCAAAAAGATGTAATAATTTGTAACAGAAATAACCAACGATCGCCCACAACCTCGATCTAACGCTCAAATCTATGGAACCCGAATTAACTAATGCGGAACCCGTCAGTACCGTTGATAGCTCCCAACCTAATCTTGAAAGCAATCTTGAAACTGGCACAGCAACAGAGATCTCAGTAGAGTTACATCGCTATGAATGTGGCGTATGTGGCTATGTCTATGAGCCATCTATTGGTGATATCAAACGTAATATCCCTGCGGGTACGTCCTTTGAAGCGATCGCCCCTGATTGGCGCTGCCCCGTTTGCAACACCAAGAAAAAAGCCTTTGCTGATATTGGTGTTCCTGCTAAACCATCAGGATTTAGTGAAAATCTTGGCTATGGTTTTGGTGTTAACGTGCTGACTCCAGGGCAGAAGAACTTACTTATATTTGGCTCCCTAGCTTTAGCCGTCATCTTCTTTATTAGCCTATACGCATTAGATTAATGCCTTGGCTAGTGCGTATAGGATGTCAATCATTTAACTGCCTTCGCAAAAACCCCACCGAAGTCATTACCAAAATCATTGAAAATTTTTTTGCCCAATTAAACCAATTAATTCTGACCCATCAATTTAGCTAATTCATAAATGTATATGCCAAAAAACATAAAATACCTGCTTAATACTCAACATAATCCCATATTTCCTCAAAAATCCCACCAGTCTTTGGGCAAACTACTAACTAGTTTCTTCTTGAGCCTCTTAGTACTTTGCAGTGCTTGGTTTGGCAATATTCCCCAAGCCCTAGCAAGCGGAGGCAGTTGGCGCAAGATTGAATTGCCTGTGGCAATTACCCCCCTTGATTTGTGGTTTGACAAGGTAAATACCAATCATGGTTGGCTCGTTGGTACTGAAGCCACCCTCCTCGAATCCAATGATGGCGGTAATAGTTGGGAAGAGCGCAAACTTGATCTTGGTGATGGCATCTATCGCTTTTCATCCGTCAGTTTTTATGGTCAGGAAGGTTGGATTACGGGGCAGCCCGCCCTACTGCTCCATACTACCGATGATGGCAAGTCATGGTCACGCATTGGGCTTAGCTCAAAGTTACCTGGCGATCCCTTTGCGATCGTGGCAACAGGTCACAACTCGGCGGAGATGGTTACGGATCTAGGGGCAATCTATAGCACTCAAGACGAAGGGCAGAACTGGCGAGCGCTAGTCACCCAAGCCGTTGGTAATGCGCGTAACCTCAACCGCAGCGATGATGGCCGCTATGTTGCTATTTCTGCCAATGGTAATTTCTATTCAACTTGGAATCCTGGCGATGAGACATGGATTCAACATAATCGAAATAGCTCTAGAAGGGTACAGAATATGGGCTATACCCCCGACAATCGTCTATGGATGCTCAATCGTGGGGGGCAAGTCCAATTTAGTGAGGTTGGTGATTTTGAAACTTGGGGTAAAAAGCTGACTCCTAAGGCAAGCGGCGGTTTTGGTCTGCTAGATTTGAAGTATCAGGATGACAATAACGTATGGATTTCGGGTGGCGGTTCACGGTTGATCCATAGTGAGGATGGTGGTAAGACTTGGACGCGGGATCAGTCAGCAGCCAATGTGGGGGCAAATCTCTATCGGATTTATTTCTTTGCCCGCGATCGCGGTTTTGTTTTGGGACAAAATGGCACTTTGTTAGCCTATACTCCTGAGTAATTTCAGACTGAAAATTCAGACTAAAAAATAAAAAAGCAGTGCATCGCACTGCTTTTTTTCGGATATAGCGGTTTTCATTTTGCCTACGACAAAACGAAAACTCAAAATTCTTACTGGGATTGGCTTTTTGTTTTCACAAGAGTACACACTCATGTGAAAACCGCTATCTAGTGCAGAGGAAATTTGAATTAAGCGCAAGGCTTTGTCATGTTTGTATCATTTTGACTTTCCACTTTCAGACACTAAGGATAGATTAGAAGCAATGACGTTCTAGTTGGTGATATCTATGGCAATTCCGCAGCATTTAACCAAAATCGTTGCCACCATTGGACCCGCCAGCCGATCGCCTGAAGTATTTCGCAAAATGGTGGAGGCAGGTGTCACTGTCGCCCGACTGAATTTTTCCCACGGCAGCTATGCAGATCACGCGAAAACGATCGCCATGATTCGTGCTGTATCCGATGAATTAGATATTCCCATTACGATTTTGCAGGATCTGCAAGGTCCCAAAATTCGGGTGGGCGAACTGTCCGATCAAGGCATTCAACTAGTGGAAGGGCAAACAATTACGCTGCTGCCCATTGATCGCGCTCAAGCAACCGCAACTATTGCCAATGGGATTACCATTGACTATCCATATATTGCCGAAGAAGCCACGATTGGTACACCAATTCTTTTAGCTGATGGCATTTTTGAATTGCGGGTGACGGCGCTCCATGGAAATGCGGTAGATTGCGAAGTGATCAAGGGCGGCTGTCTCACCAGTCATAAAGGAGTAAACTTTCCCACGTTAAATTTGCGTCTTCCTTCGATGACAGATAAGGATCGTCAAGACTTGGCATTTGGATTAGAACATAATGTGGATTGGGTTTCTTTGAGCTTTGTGAGAGAGGCGGCGGATGTGCAAATGCTCAAGTCGCTAATTAATGATTATGGTAAGTCGGTCTCGATCATTGCCAAAATTGAGAAGCCCCAAGCGATCGCTAATTTTGAAGAAATTCTGGCAATTGTTGATGGTGTGATGGTGGCGCGGGGTGATTTGGGTGTGGAGATGCCCCCTGAGAAAGTGCCGATCATTCAAAAACATATCATTCGGCGTTGTAATGAGAACGGCATCCCTGTAATCACCGCTACGCAAATGCTAGAAAGCATGATTCAAAATCCACGCCCCACCAGAGCCGAGGCTAGTGATGTCGCCAATGCGATTTTAGATGGTACTGATGCGGTGATGCTATCAGGGGAGTCGGCGGTGGGTGCATATCCTGTACAAGCGGTGACGATGATGACCAGAATTGCGGCGGAGGTGGAAAAGGATGCCAAGTTTATGAACTATCCAGCCTCTCGCACCGATGAAGTCCATGCCATTAGTGAGGCACTCCATGTGATTGCCGATGTGATTGATTTTCGTTGCATTGTTGCCTTTACTGCCAGTGGTTACACCGCAATTCTTGCCTCTAAGGAACGCTTAAAAACGCCAATTATCGCCCTCTCACCCAATATCCATGTTTACCATCGCCTCAATTTGGTATGGGGGGTCAAGCCGCTATTGTTAGATCAAGAGGTTAGCTCCTTTGAAATGGTAATCGAGCAGGTGGAGGCTTGTCTGTTGGGGCGCAACTTGGCAAGTAGGGGCGATCGCATCCTGATTGTTGGCGGTATTCCCATGAGCATTCAGGGCGGCACAAATTTCATTAAAATTCATGTTCTCTAAAACCCAAAGACTGGTAGCGGCGCTCTGCGCCGCCGCCAGTCTTTGGGGCTAAAAAGCCGACAGCTATAGTAATCAACGCCCAAGGGCATGGAGAGCATTGATCGCATCGGCGCATTTTTGGCTATAAGCCTCAAGGGTGGCGCGATCGCTGCTAGGTGGCGGTGCAATTAAATCACCGATTCTCACGGTCACAGGCTGAAATAATTTAGGAAACCTTGCCCCCTTGGGCAAAATTTTCTCAGTTCCCCAAATACTCACAGGCAAAAATGGCGCTTGGGTTTTGGCAGCAATCATTGCTGCACCTAATTTTGGCTCAGTCACACGCCCATCAAGGGTGCGCGTACCTTGCAAAAATATCCCCGTTGCCCAGCCTTGGTTAATCGAGGCGATCGCCGATCTGATGGCAGCGCGATCGCCTGCCCCCCGTTTGACGGGATAAGCACCAAAAGCAGTAATAGCCTGACTCAACACAGGGATTTTAAACAGTTCTTCCTTTGCCATAAATGCCACAGGGCGACCCATACAACTGCCCACAATCAAAGGATCAAAGTCACTTGCATGATTACTCACCACGATCAAATTGTCTGTCAGTGAGACATTTTCTGCACCATAGATGCGCTCTTGATAAAACAAGTACAAAATTGGTCTGACAACTAACCACTTAAACATCCAATACAAAATCGGGTTGCCATGCTGATCATTGCCCTGTTGCAGCTTGCTAAGAGCATTGGGCTTGTCCGCTTGGTTGTCTAGGTTAGTGTCGAGGCTGTTGTCTTTGTCCATAGGTCTGGCGTATAGGTTTTGATGGAGAGGGCATGGATCGTGGTTTGCATTTGATCGCTGAGGGCGTTGTAAACCATGCGATGTTGCTGCATTATCGTTGTGTCAGCAAAACATTCTGACACAATAATTAGGTCATAATGACCACTGCCCTCAGGCGCATTTTTTCGCCCTTGATGATGCTTATGTTGATCACTGCGATCGGTGATCTCCACAATGGTTGCGCCCAATTTATCTTGCAAGATGGCTTTGATATTGTTGATGGCATCCATATTTTGATTGGTATTGCGACAGTTCTAATTAATTATGCTAAAGACGTAATAAATATAACAATATGAGGAAATCTGTGAATTTGTCGACAAACTTGATTGAGGATAATGTCAAAACTAAGACGATGGTGACATTGGGCGTATTGGCTTCGGGCAGTGGCAGTAACTTAGAGGCGATCGCTGTGGCGATCACCAATGGTGATTTACTAGCACAAATTGCTGTGGTGATTTATAACGAACCCAATGCTTTTGTGCGTCAACGAGCTGAAAAATTCGGTATTCCTGCAATCTTGATTAATCATCGTGATTACAAATCACGTCAAGATCTAGACCGTAAAATCATTGAGGTGCTGCAACAATATCAAGTGGAATTGGTGATCATGGCGGGATGGATGCGAATTGTGACCCAAGTTCTCATTGATGCCTTCCCCGATCGCATCTTGAATATTCATCCCAGTTTACTGCCTAGCTTTAAAGGCAATCATGCTATTGAGCAAGCCTATAACTACGGGGTCAAAATTACTGGCTGCACTGTGCATCTGCTCAGCGTTGAAGTTGACAGTGGGAAAATCCTTAAGCAAGCTGCCGTTCCTGTGCTTGATAGCGATCGCCTAGAAGACTTGCAGACACGAATTCAGGTACAGGAGCATATCATCTATCCACAGGCGATCGCGGAATATATGCGGACTATTTCAAAATAAACTAGAATTGATGCCAGCCCATTCTTGACCTAGATCTGTAGTCATGGGTGCAACTACAACTAGTGGAAAACGCATTTTCCCTAATCGGCTGGGGATTCCTACAACAATTGCAGGTCTGTAGCCTTCTTGCTCTCTACCACTAGGATTTGGGCTAGGAAATTTGGCTGTGACGACATCACCGATTTGTAAAATATGCTCTGTCATGCGCCGATCTCAATTTTCCCTGTTTCGGCGATAAATTTAACGGGTAGCCCTTCTTGCAGTTCTCCTTCTTGCCATTCATAGGGTTCATAATTACCTAAACCTGACAGGTCGCTCTCTAGCCAGTCTGTGTCTTCTTGAGTATGTGAGTTTTCAGTTTGCCATACCAGATAGTTTAAGAAGCTAAGAACTTCTCGCAATTTATCATCAGAGATAATTTCTAAGCGTTGTACTATCTCGCTTTTAATAGTGTTCATACTAAGTTCTTGGATTCACGCTCAAGTTAGTTTTAGTTTAGCAAAACTTAGTAATCAAGCGGATCTCCTTTTGTCATCATCAAGCGCGATCAAGAAATTTCTACTAATTTGCCTTCAATAAATTTATGTAAAATGCTGGAGATAAATAATGGATAGGGAATTCCTTCTGCTAAAGCACGTTTTTGGAGCGATCGCAGGTCTTTCTCCGAAACAGAGATGTTGATTGTACTGTTTTGGGCAAAGGTTGCGGAGGCAATTTGTTTATGCTGCTCTAGTTCTTCCTGCCAGTTGGCTGTTCGAGTGAGGCGATCGCTGTCAAATGCTTCTAGAATTTCTATTTCTTCGGGGTCAAGGTTAATCATGGGTTTCACCTAGATATTTTTTGGTAGCTTTACGACTGGGGATAAATTTTACTCCTTTAGGGGCGATTGCCTTTTGTCATCATCATGCGCGATCGCTAAATATCCCTTAGTATTCACGAATGATAAATGCTGGTGTGCTGGACTTGGGCTGATTTTGCTTTTGGATACGGATTAGGCGATCGCTAAGTTCTGTTGTTTGAGATTGCAAAAAGTCATTGATAAATTTGGCTTGTCCCTGATAGTCGCGATCATCTTTACAAATAATGATGCCACTATGATTCATTCCGCTACGATGTAAATCGATAAAATCATCACGATTAAAAGTAATTAGAATTCGATTTTGATTTGTGGCAAATTTTAGAACTTCAGGATCGGGAATTCCTTGATTTGCTTGTCTTGCTTCGTAGGAGGTGAGTACATCATGACCGTAATCGCGCAGGATTTGCACGATGTCGATCGCAAAGTTTTCGTTGGAATAAAGTCTAGCCAATGATCGCTTCCTCTTGCTCGTATTGATGAGAGGCGATCGCGCGATCGATTTCTTCTTGATGTGTAGTGTAATAGAATCGGGCGTTGCTCAAATCATCTGTTGTCAATGATGGGAAGTTGCGTAAAAGCTCTGGGGTATCGGCTCCTTGTTGTTGGAGTGAGATGATCGTCCAAACGGGGATACGGGTATTGCGGATTCTTGCATGACCTCCACATACGCCGATGGTTTTCTGGATTGCGCGAGATTTTAGTTTTTCTTGCAATAGGGCATATTCGTCTGGTGCAAGGGATTCAATGACTTGGGCTAATGATTCTACTAGTTTTGTATTCATAGCTTGAAATCTATGCTCTCAGATTGATCTCATGTGTTAGTTTAGCTGATGATCGCCTTTTATCATCATCAAGCGTGATCGCTAACAGAGCCTTGCAAACAAAAATAATCGCCTCAAAAGTCAGAATGTAAGTAAGGTAAAGATAGGCGATCGCACCAATAATCTCTACAAATAGAAATCTCTAATTCATCGAAGCCTCGCAAGCAACAAAAATTTCAAAATTATCCCAAATCGGCAAGATAAAGTTAAAATAGTACATGAATTTTAGTAAAAAAGACTAATAGCATATAATGCGAAATCGTAGTCTCATAAAAAAATATTTTTGGATCTTTCCATTACTAATTGCAAGTTTTGCCCTAGTATTGTGGATTATATCTTGGGGTGTTCAAGTTACTAATAACTATGTGAATCTCCAAAATGGGAAAGAAAAATTTGAAGCATCACTAGAAATTAGTAAGGCAATTGTAGGTGGAGTCGGAACATTAGCAACAATTGTAGGTGGAGTTGTTCTATTCCTAAATTTCAGGGTAGCCAATCAAAATTTGAAACTTGCAGAAAGAAAAGCTCAATTAGATGCAGAAAAATCTAAAAAGGATATAGAAATTGCAGAATCACGATTGGCTACTGATCGTTTTTCTAAAGCTGTCGAACAGTTAATAACGTCTAACAATATAACAGTCGTACTATCAGGTATCTATACTTTGTCAACAATAGCGAGAGATTCTCCTGAATATCATTGGCTAGTGATGAAAGTTTTAGCTTCTTTTATTAGAATAAGGCTTCCTGACTATAGCTCCAATCCAGAAGTGTTGAACGATAGAAAATAATCAGAAAAAAGCGCTCCTAATTTGTTAAACTAGAAGCCATAAATTAAAAAAATAATATCTATGATGTTATCCAAC
>NZ_JACJPY010000034.1 GCF_014696345.1 Pseudanabaena cinerea FACHB-1277 | reverse complement strand
GAATGCTGCTGGTTTATGGAACTTCTATTTAGATTCTGCTTAAAAATGGATGGAAAAAGTAAAACCCTTTCTGTACTTTACTTTTATTTCCCAACAGGTCTAATGTTGGCAATCCAAAACAGGCGATTCATGGCTATAACGGGGGATTGTTTAAACATGATCCTATGCTGGACGAGGTTTTACGGGTTCCCGATGAGCTTTGCCGCGATCTCAAAGAGATTACGGATTTTGATTTTGATGTGGAGGTGTCCGTTGATGTATTGGGGCGAATTTTTGAGCAGTCGGTGACAGCTTTAGAAAAGATTCGTACTGAGGTTGAAGGTAAGGAATATACGGATAAGGATCTCAAACGCGGTCAACGTAAGACTCAGGGGATTTTTCTTGCTGTAAATAATTCGTTGGAGGCATTAGATCCTTATATCAAAGAGACTTTTTACAGAAAATAGCAAAAGGTATTTATAAATATGATCCTCAATATGCTCAAAATAAGCAACAACAAGATTTTACAATTGTTCAGAAAAAAGAGATTTTAAAGCGAGATGGCTACAAATGTGTAATTTGTGGAGCAGGTCGAGAGAATGGAGTAGAACTTCATGTCGATCATATTAAACCTAAAGATATGGGTGGTTTAGCTACCATTGAGAATGGCCAAACTTTGTGCAGTCAGCATAACTTCCTCAAGAAAAATCTTAAGCAAACTGAGACAGGAAAAAAGATGTTTATCCGTCTCTACGAACTAGCTAAGAAAGAAAATCATCAGGAACTACAAGACTTTTGCATAGAAATTTTGAACACTTTTGAAGACTTTAATATTAATGGACATATTGAATGGAGAAAATAGATTTATTGGGCGATCGCGTTTTTGGGGGATGATTGGGCAGTTGCTACTCAATTATGGATTTACATTAAAGGCTGAAAAGGCTGATTCTAGGTTCTGCTCGTAAACCGCGCCGCTTTTGGTGGTTTGGCTGATATTAATTTTGTAAAGCACATTGTTATTTTGCCTGAGCCAAGGGGAGCAGTAGCGACCAACGGGCAGGCTGTAGTTATTGCCATTGACGATCGCCCCATTGCTAGGAGTAAATTTGGGCGGAATCTTGAAGGTGATGGCACGGCGTTCCACATAGTCGTTGCTAATTATGCCCGTTGCCGATTCTTTGCTGAAGCATTGCACCTGAATTTGCGTGTCTTGCAATAGCTCGCGTACATTGCCGCGATCGCTCAAGGATACTTGATTATCGGTACTAGCACCCGATATTTTGGTGATTTCAAAGGTGCTGACGCGATCGGGGTTAAATCCGCCTGTAATTTTGACCACTTGCAAGTTTTCAGGATTGGCGGGCATGACTTGATATTCGAGTGTACCTGGCAGTTGGTAAGTGATTTCGGCATTTTCATTGCGAACATTTATCGTCGCGCCAATGGCAACCCGATCCACGCCTAGGGCGCTAGGTGATGCTTGAGCCGCCCATTCAAAGCGATAAAATAGCCTTGCGGTGTCCTTGAGATAGGTATAGCGATCGCCCACATCAGAGCTAGAACGCAATAACCGCGATAGCCCACTGCGCTCCACCCAAATATTTTTAATCAGGGGGACTTTTTTATTCAAAGCGTCGCCTAATAGGGCGCGATCGCTAGTGATCTCTGTGGGAATATCAAGGCGCGGAACGAGGGTAACTCTGCCATAACTACCCGTTGCACCATTTTGACCATCATTGCCATTGCTGCCATCCCGTCCTGCACTGCAACTGTAATAGTTAGTGCGCGTAACCCCTTTATTGGTGCGCCGATAGAGCCAATCACCACGGCGATATTCCGAATTTCTGTTATATTCCCGTTCAAAATCGAGATCAAAGCCCCATCCATCCCGCGATCGTCCGCAGATGCGACTTTCACGACTGTGATATACCCAAGCTGCCTTGGCATCATTGTGAGGGCGGCGCTGTGTCTCAATGTCACAATATTTGATCCGCCATTCCGACTCCTTACATTCGCAGCCCTGTCCACCTGATGCACCTCTGCCGTTGCGTCCCCCCCTGCCGCCACGATTACGGATTTCGATCTGCTGCAAATTGGCAAGATCTGTATAAAAAATTAAAGCATTGCCACCATTACCGCCACTGCCACCATTGCCACCATTGCCACCATTGCCACCTGCCGCGCCAATTAGGGAATATTCGGGGCGAAAGGGTTGCTCACAACGACTCGCCGATCGCCCTGCGGTGGCATCTTCGCCATCTTCGCCATCTGTTCCCGTGAGGTCATGGCTACTAGGTTTACCATCGCCAACGATTTTGATACTTTGTCCATCCCTGCCACTACGTCCATCGCGCCCCGACTGTCCGCGTTCTCCTACATCACCAAATACATTTTGGGCGATCGCGGCGGGGCTGACTAGGAATAAATAGATAATGGCGATCGGCAGAGACTTAGCGATGGTTTGCGAGTATTTTAATGACATATACAACCTATGACAGCTCGAAATAATAAAGTTAGGTTTTCAGAAAGATCGACAAACCTGCAATTACCCAAATTCAGTTGAGATCGGCAACATCAGTTAACTGGTCAATTGGCTTAGGATCGAGGCTAAGGCGATCGAGCAATTTAGCAAATTCTTTACAACATTCTAGGGTCTTTCGCTGGATTTGAGCTTCAGCAAACTTAATGATGATCCAATTAGCATTGATCAAAAATCTTTCCGCCAAATCATTTTGGGCGATCGCTGCCCTATCTTCTACCGACGACACAATCTCGATCGCAATGTGACAATTTAGCTCAGGATCGCGATATACCAAATCTGGCGACCATTCATAATCAATACTAGGAATATGCAGCTTGGCATTTTGATAGAGATTGCCTGAAAGATAATTTCGCAACGCATTCCCAAATCGCACGGCATTAGTTGCTAAATGGATAGAATTATCCAATTCATTAATTGCAGTGCCTTGATCGGTCAAAGCTAACTTCGCAAATAGCTTCTTATATTGCTGCTGCCGAAAAGTAAGGACACGCTCAGACCCATGGGCGATCGCCAACTTCTTTTGATATTGCAACTCCTCACGGGAATAGCTTTCCAATTGCAGCAAATAACCTTGCAAAGAATCTTGATACTTTTGATAGCGATTTCGGTAAGTTTGGAACTGATAACGCACTTTGAAAATAATCGCGATCGTGCCAAGAATCAGCACCACAATCCCCAATTCCTTAGCAATTAACGTGACCACACCAACCACTAAAATTAAGCCAATGGTAAGTAGAATTGCTTCTTGGGTTTCGATGGGTTGTGGCGCTTGACTAGGGGCGATCGGTAAATTGCCCGTGAAGGCTGGCGCATCAGGTTTTGACTGCGCGATTCGCTGCACAGGTGGCGGAATGAGAATAATTGGGAACTGGCGCATAGTAATCTATTGAGGCTTGAAGTAATCTAGAAAGGATGCTAAAAGTAAGGCTCAGTCATACTTTTAACATCCTTCTAGTTTTATGTATTGTCACCCGCTATGCAGATGAAACTAACTTTAGGCGTTCTCTAAACCAGGGATAGAACGATATAGCTGCACATACTTATCGGCGGAGGCTTGCCAACTGAAGTTACTGCTCATGCCGCGTTGTTGCAAGGCTTTCCAAGCATCGGCATAGCGATAGCTTTCCCATACTCGTACCATGCAGGTATAGAGATCCAAAGGTTCATAGCGATCGAAGCTAAAGCCTGTACCCACTTGATTGATCGGATCGTGGAATGAGACGGTATCCACTAAGCCCCCCGTGCGCCGCACAATGGGAATAGAGCCATAGCGGAGGGCGATTAATTGACTAATGCCACAGGGTTCAAAACGACTAGGCATTAAAAAGGCATCGGAGCCTGCATAAATATGGTGCGATAATGCCGAATTGAAGAGGATTTGGGCAGACATCCGTCCAGGATAACGGGCGGCAATTTGCCATAGCTGGGACTCGTAGTAGCGATCGCCTGTACCTAGCACCACAAATTGAGCATCGGTATAGGCAAGATAGCGCTCTAAAATCTGCAAAATTAGATCCACCCCCTTCTGCTCGACTAGACGGCTGACCATGCCGATCAAAAATGTGCGGGGGTTAACACCTAGTCCCAATTCCTTTTGCAGCGCAAGTTTATTGGCGAGGCGATCGTCTAGGGTGTCGATGGAATAGTTTTGGACTAGTGCCGCATCGGTTGCAGGATTTTCGACATCAGTATCAACGCCATTCAAAATCCCCCAAGGTTTCAAGAAGGAGAGTAGCCCCTCTAGCCCTTCACCATAGGCAGGGGTACAGATTTGCTGAGCATAGGTGGGCGATACCGTATTCACGCGATCGGCATATTTGATCGCTCCTGCCATCGTGTTATGAGCATCCATATACCAAGGTGTCCATGTAATCTGATCTAGAAACCATTTCCAAGGACCTTGGTAAGCAAGATTATGAATCGTGAATACAGTGCCAATGTCAGAAACTTGGTGCATCCACACAGGGATCATGCCCGTATGCCAATCGTGGCAATGAATAATATTGGGCTTCCAATAGTTCCATGCAAACTCGGCGACGGCATTGGCAAACATCGTAAACCGCCAATCTTCATCTTCGCCGCCATAAACACGGGCTGGAATAAATGAGCCATGCCCCATCAAGTACAAAGGTACATCCGTACCAGGCAATACCGTTTCAAAAATATCGAATTCCTGAAACATGGCATAACCTTTCCATTTCCATTCAGGATTTTCCTTGAGCTTATCTGGGATTACGCCGTAATAAGGCATGATAATTCGCACATCATGCCCCATTTTCCGCAAGATTGGGGGAAGTGCGCCCACTACATCTGCCATACCACCAACCTTGGCTAGGGGCGCAACTTCAGCCGCCGCAAATAGAATTTTCATGCAATGCTCAGTAATTTGCTATTGATATTTGTTATGGGTCTATTTTCAGGCATAGCGCGATCGTCTACAAAAAAAGAACTCGCATAGCAAGTTCTTTTTTGATTTGATAAATATTAGGCGATCGCCTGTTCGGTAGGATAAGTATCGGCTTCGTGGGGTAACTCCAAACAGTAACCTGCCCCATAAACCGTTTTGATATATTTGGGATGGCGTGGGTCAGGCTCTAGCTTGGTACGCAAATGCCGAATATGCACCCGAATCGTCTCAATATCGTCATCGGGTTCATAACCCCAAACCTCCTTGAGGATTTCGCTAGGGGATACGGTCTGCCCATGCCTTTGCAGGAGGCAATGCAACAACTCAAACTCTAAATGGGTGAGCTTGATAGTTTTATTAAACCAAATTGCCTCAAACCTCTCAGGCACAAGGGTGAGGGAGCCAAAGATCAAGATTTCGCCATGTTTGGCTGTATCAATAATGCGATTGGTGCGTCGCAATAAAGCTCGTACCCTAGCCAGCATTTCTTCTAACTCAAAGGGCTTGGTGAGATAATCATCTGCTCCTGCATTAAAGCCCTCGACTTTATCCTGAGTTTGCCCCATTGCCGTCAGCATCATGACAGGAATTTCCCTAGTGCGTTCGTCACGGCGTAGCCTTTGGCAAACTGTAAACCCATCAACTCTGGGCAGCATCAAGTCAAGGATGATCATGTCTGGCATCAACTGAATGGCAAGGGCTTGTCCTTTAATACCATCACTTGCTTGGCTGACTTGATATCCAGCATGTTCAAGATTCAGTGTCACCATTTCAGAGATGATTGGATCATCGTCGATCAAGAGTAGCCTAGGCATCATTAGTCAAATTTCCATCTATAACGATTGGATTAATACGATTTATTAAATAATATAGCAATCGTAAATAAAGTTTAAGAATCAAGCCCTAAGGTATAGATCTTAAATACATACGGCTAATTATCAGTTAGTGCTGGTATTTTGTGGCGATCGCCACAGCAATCAGGGCAGTAAGCAGAAATTTCTGGCTAAAGGAGTAGTTGGTGATGATTATCAGCCATTTACGGTCATTGTGAGACTTGCAACTGGTGGCTGATTCAGAAAACCTATGGACATACGTCTTTAACTCTTTCAACATTACTCATACAATATATGAAGATATGTAAAAATTGATATAAATCTGGTTTATTCGCATGAGCCTTCCTACCGCATCTGTCACCGAACTTTTTGCACCAGTCAAAGATGACTTACGCACGCTCACGGATAATTTGAAGCAGTTGGTAGGGGCAAGGCATCCGATCCTATATGCTGCTGCTGAGCATCTGTTTGAGGCTAAGGGTAAGAGTATGCGCCCTGCCCTCGTGTTGTTGGTGTCTCGTGCCACCATGAGCGATCGCGACATTACCGCTCGTCATCGACGCTTGGCAGAAATCACTGAGATGATCCATACCGCTAGCCTCGTCCATGATGACGTGATCGATCTAGCAGAATTGCGGCGCGGAATGCCAACGGTCAATAGCAGCTTTGGCAATCGGATTGCAGTACTTGCGGGGGATTTTTTGTTTGCCCAAGCTTCTTGGTATCTTGCCAACTTGGATAATCTCGAAGTGGTCAAGCTCTTGTCGAAGGTAATTACGGACTTTGCCGAGGGAGAGATCCGCCAGAGTCTCACCGCTTTTGACAGTGACTTGACCTTTGAGGACTATCTGGAAAAGAGTTTTTATAAAACGGCTTCTTTGATGGCAGGCAGCGCTAAGGCAGCAGGGGTATTGAGTGGGGTGAGTCAAGTGCAGGCGGAGCAGCTATTTAACTTTGGCAAGCATTTTGGCATTGCCTTTCAAGTTGTTGACGATATTCTCGATTTCACTAGCTCCACCGAAACCCTTGGCAAGCCTGCGGGTTCTGACCTCAAGCAAGGCAATTTGACCGCGCCTGTACTATTTGCCCTAGAAGAACATCCGCACCTGCGCGGATTGATCGAGCGAGAATTTAGTGAGGTGGGGGATCTAGAGCGAGCTTTGGAATTGGTTTACGGCAGTGATGGTATTGCCCGATCACGAGAGCTTGCTAAAACCCATGTGCGATCGGCACTAACAGCGATCGAATGGCTGCCTGCCTCTGCGCCTAAGCATTCCTTGATCGGTCTGACTGAGTATGTATTAGAGCGTTTATATTAGTATTTATAGGGTGCTGCTTCGCCATGCCCTATAAATATTAGATTTAGTCCGTATATCCAGTCCCATATTTTAGAAAAATGACTAATTTGTTCTCTCTCCTCAATGCTGCCGATCCCCTTGTTGCTGGTTTTATTGGCAAGGAAATTGAAAGACAACGCCACAATATTGAATTAATTGCCAGTGAAAACTTTACTTCCCTTGCGGTGATGGCGGCACAGGGGTCTGTATTGACTAATAAATATGCTGAAGGTTTGCCATCGAAGCGTTATTACGGCGGCTGTGAGTTTGTCGATGAAATTGAGTCGATCGCGATCGAGCGTGTCAAAGAGCTATTTGGCGCAGCCCATGCTAATGTCCAGCCCCACTCTGGCGCACAGGCAAACTTTGCCGTATTCCTGACCCTGCTCAAACCAGGGGATACTTTTTTGGGGATGGATCTTTCTCACGGTGGACATTTGACCCACGGTTCGCCTGTGAATGTTTCGGGACTGTGGTTTAACAAAGTACATTACGGACTAAATAAGGAAACCGAGCAGTTAGATTTTGATTTGATCCGCGATTTGGCTTTGCAGCATAAGCCCAAATTGATCATTTGTGGTTATTCAGCATATTCGCGCATCATTGATTTTGCCAAATTCCGAGCGATCGCCGATGAGGTGGGGGCATACTTGATGGCAGATATCGCCCATATTGCGGGGCTAGTCGCTTCGGGGCATCACCCTAACCCCATTCCCTATTGCGATGTTGTCACCACCACCACCCACAAGACTCTCAGAGGTCCCCGTGGCGGATTGATCATGACCCGTGATGCGGCACTAGGCAAAAAATTTGATAAGTCGGTATTCCCAGGCTCTCAGGGGGGACCGCTGGAACACGTAATCGCTGCGAAGGCGGTGGCATTTGGTGAGGCTTTGCGTCCAGAGTTTAAGACCTATGCGGGGCAGGTAATCGCCAATGCTAAGGCAATGGCAGCGCAGTTACAGGAGCGCGGCTTCAAGCTAGTTTCCAATGGCACGGATAATCATTTGGTATTGGTGGATCTGCGTTGCATTGGCATGACTGGCAAGGTTGCCGATTTATTGGTAAGCGGCGTAAATATTACCGCCAACAAAAACACGGTTCCCTTTGATCCAGAGTCGCCTTTTGTGACTAGTGGATTGCGCCTTGGCACACCTGCGATGACCTCACGGGGACTTTTAGAATCTGATTTCCGCGAGATTGCCAATATCATCGCCGATCGCCTACTCAGTCCAGATAATGACCAAGTGCAAGCGGATTGCCTAGCGAGAGTGCAGACATTATGCGATCGCTTCCCACTCTATCCTGAACTCGACTATCCGACCATTACAACTAAAGAACCTGCTCTAGCAGTTTAGTATTAATGAAAAAGCAAGTGCTGGCACTTGCTTTTTACTTCTGAGAAACCATTTAAGAATTGTCTAGATCCCCCCCGACTGCCTTACTCAAGGGGGGAGAATATGATATTTATCTTCTTCCCCCTTTACAAGGGGGATTGAGGGGGATCTCTTAGAGTTTTTGACCTTAGAAACTAATTCTTAGATGGTTTCTAACAGCGATCGCTAGTTTGCAATCAAAGATATGGAGTCCCCCCCCCGTGAGTGATGACAATTTAAAAACCATCTTAGACAGGCTTGAGCAACTCGGAAACGATATAGACAAGCGGTTTATTAGTCTAGAAAATGGTATGGACAAGCGATTTATTAGTCTTGAATCCAACATCAAAGAGGTGAAAATCACCAGCGAGGCTTATCAAAAAGCTTCAACCCAAATCGTAAGTCTAGCCTTTGGCTTAATCAGCGCTGCCGCCGCCGTTGTGATTTTGTCTCCCGCAGTCAAAGCCTTAACCGAATTCTTCTTGAGTAAGTAAAAATAATATGGCGCGATCGCAATTTCAAAATCTGCAAAACTATCTCCGTCCTTACTGGTTCGATCTGGCGATCGGTACGACTGCTCTGTTAGCCGCCAATATTCTTGGCACTTATATACCTTCACTGATAAGAGTCGCCGTAGATGGTCTAGGCAAAGTTCAAAGTATAGACACCAGCCAAATTATGAATTATGTCTGGCTGATCGTGGGGCTATCTTCGATCATGTGGATCATTAGAATGACATCCCGTGTTTGGATATTTGGCATCGGGCGCAAAGTGGAATTTAGCCTCAAGCAGCAGATTTTTGAGCATTTGTTGAAGCTGCCACCCAGTTACTTTTCTAATAATTCCGCAGGGGAAACCATTAGCATTGTCACCAGTGATGTCGAAAATATCCGCAGGCTGATGGGATTTGCGTTGCTGAGCATTATCAACTCCGTATTTGTCTATAGTCTGACCTTGCCAGCAATGCTCTCCATCGATCCGATGCTCACAGTTTTATCAATATCGGTTTATCCGATCATGTTGGTAATTGTGCAGAGCTTTAGCGGTCAATTGCGTGATGAACAGATGGAAGTGCAGGAAGAACTATCACAGGTTAGTTCATTACTGCAAGAGGATCTCAATGGCATGGCACTGATCAAAACCTATGCCCAAGAGCAGAATGAACGCGATGCTTTCGCTCGCCTCAACGATCGCCTACTAGATGCCAATTTGCGAATGGCGAAGAGCCGCAATATTTTATTTCCATTATTAGGGGGCATCGCCAGTATTAGCTTTTTGGTGTTGATTTGGTTTGGTGGTGAGAAACTAGCTAATCCTGCTAATACAACCTTTAAAATTGGCGATCTGCTTACCCTAATTATCTATGTGGAGCGCTTGATTTTCCCGACAGCAATTTTGGGATTTGTGATGGTGACTTATCAGCGCGGCGTGGTCAGTCTGCAAAGGATTCAAAATATTCTTGATATGCCCCCCGCGATCGCCGATCCCGACCAAGCGATCGCCATTCATAAAGATCAAATCAAAGGCAGCATTGAGATTAAAAATCTTACCTTTACTTTCCCCGACGCCATAGTACCAGCCCTTGATCGGGTGAATTTTCGCGTGGAGCCAGGGGAAACAGTGGCAATTTTAGGAACTGTCGGTTCTGGTAAGTCAACCTTAGCAAATGCCTTGATGCGTCTTATCAATGTGCGCTCGCAACAAATATTTATTGATGGCATTGATATTACCGCAATGCGAATTGAGGATCTGCGATCGCTGATTGCCTTCGTGCCACAGGATAGCTTTCTATTCAGCGCCACTATACGCGACAACATTCGCTATGGCAAACCCCAAGCCTTCGATCATGAGGTAGAAAATTTTGCCAGTCAAGCCAAAATTGAACCTGAGATCCTCAAATTTCCTAAGCAATATGACACCCTTGTGGGTGAAAGGGGAATCACGCTTTCGGGTGGACAACGGCAGCGCACGGCTTTAGCAAGGGCATTACTGGTGGATACCCCCATTTTGGTGCTAGATGACGCGCTCTCTAGTGTCGACAACCAAACCGCCACGGGCATTCTCGCTAATTTCCCCCAACACAAAACCGTTCTATTTATTACCCATAATCTTTCGGCAGCTTCTATTTGCGATCGCATTATTTTGATGGATGCAGGTCAAGTAGTACAGGTAGGAACCCACGCTCAGCTATTGGCAGAGTCAGCAATCTATCAAAATCTTTGGAATCAACATAAACTAGAATCTGCCCTTGTCTAGGCACAGCAATTCTTATACACACTGAATGTTGCTTAAGAGTAAAGCCTGTTATTGTGATGAAACGCCACAATAACAGGCTTTTAACTTTGATGTAATTGGAATATACCTACAATCGCATTTAGCCGAAACGACCGCTAATATATTCTTCGGTGGCGGTTTGCTTGGGGCTGCTAAAAATCACCGATGTGCGATCAATTTCCACTAGTTTGCCCATGCGCTTACCGCTATCAGAAAGCTCAGTATTAAAGAAAGCAGTCATATCTGCCGATCGCGATGCCTGTTGCATATTGTGAGTCACGATGACCAGCGTATATTTTTGCTTGAGTTCTTGCATCAGTTCTTCGATGCGGAGGGTAGAGATGGGGTCAAGGGCTGAGCAGGGTTCATCCATCAAGATTACCTGTGGCTCCACAGCGATCGCCCTTGCAATACATAAACGCTGTTGCTGACCACCAGAGAGAGCTAAGCCACTCTCATTGAGCTTGTCCTTTACCTCATCCCAAATTGCTGCTGACCGTAAAGACTTTTCCACCAAGTCAGCCATGTCATTTTTGGAACCCTTAAATCCATTAATGCGAGGACCAAAGGCAATATTTTCAAAAATGGACTTAGGGAAAGGATTAGGACGCTGAAACACCATGCCAATATGACGGCGCACTGCCACCGCATCAACCTTAGGATCATATAGATCGATGCCATTAAAAGTAATCGAACCCTTAACCCGACAACCCTCAATCAAATCATTGAGGCGATTGAAACATCTTAAAATTGTACTTTTGCCACAGCCTGATGGACCAATAAAGGCTGTAATCTGATTTTTTAGAATCTCTAAAGATACACCTGCAACCGCAGGGCTATTAGAGCTATAAAAAACGTTAACATTTTCAGCTACTAAAACAGATTGCTTTTCAGCAGATTGACTATCACTTGCATTCATTGTCAATGACCAGTTGTAATTATTTATCCTTCGTTAAATTAGAGGGTGCTAAATTTAGGCGACTAATCAGAACTAACTCACCTTGTTACGCAGGAAGATGGCGATCAAATTCATGCCCAAAACTAGCACCAAGAGAACGACAATTCCTGCTGAAGCTAAGGTTTGAAAATCGGCTTTAGCATCGCCCACCCATTCATAGATTTGGTAAGGAAGCACTGAAAAGAAGTTATCGTTCGACCATAATGTATCAGTGAATACATCTCCAAATCTACCACTAAATAAGGCCCCAAAATTAATTGGCGACGCTTTAGGGTCAAACAAAACCGTACCAGCACCCAAAACCACAATGGGAGCAGTTTCGCCAATACCTCTAGAACTAGAGATAATTACGGCTGTCAAAATGCCTGGTAGGGCGGCAGGTAGTACATGGTGTCTAATAGTCTGCCACTTGGTTGCACCGACACCATAGGAAGCTTGGCGCACCGACTGCGGCACTGCCCGAATTGCTTCGCGGGAAATCACGATTACAGGGGGCAAAATCAGCAAGGTAATAGTTAAAATCCCTGTCACAATTACCGAGCGTCCACTGTATAGACCGCGTACAAACAGTCCTAGACCTAGCAAACCGTAAATAATTGAAGGAATACCAGCAAGGTTATAAATATTTAGTTCAATTAATTCAGTAAACCAGTTTTTCGGCGCGTACTCTTCAAGATATATCGCAGAACTAACCCCAAGGGGGACTACTAATAACAATACATAGGCAAGCATCCAAAACGTACCTAAAATAGCGGCACGGTAGCCAGCTTCGAGGGGACGGCGTGATGGGTATTGGGTTAGCATTGCGGTATTGAGTCGGCTAGAGCCATCGCCCACCACATCAAAAATCAAGAAAGCCAAGACGATTAAGCCCAATAGGGTGGCAAAAACGCAGAAGTAGGCAAATATTTTGCCCCACATCTGCCTTGACTCCAATTTTGGGTCAAATTTGGAATCACTAGATTGACCCTCACTCAGCCCTAGTGCATCTAAATTTTGGTTATTCATAGGTTTCTTGGAATCGTTTGCTAATTTGCTTACTGATAATGTTGAGGGCGAGGGTGATCAAAAATAGAGTCATACCAACCGCAAAGAGGGCTTGATATTCCACACTACCCACCCGTGAATCACCCTTAGCAACTTGGGCGATATAGGCAGTCATTGTGCCGACGGTTTGCCTAGGATCAAGGGTTAATACTGGTCTTTGCCCTGCGGCGATCGCCACAATCATCGTCTCACCGACAGCGCGGGAGATCCCTAAAATAATTGCTGCACAAATGCCAGAGAGTGCCGCAGGAAAAACCACATTGGTAGCAACTTCTTTTTTGGTGGAACCAAGCCCATAGGCTGCCTCACGCAAGGCTCTGGGTACAGCAGTCATGGCATCGGTACTGACAGAGGCGATCGTGGGGATGATCATCACACCCATGACTAAGCCTGCACTAAGAGCATTGAAACCACTCAAACCTGGAATAATTTTTGCTAAAATTGGGGTCACAAAGGTTAGAGCAAAATAGCCATAGACAACCGTTGGCACACCTGCCAAAAGCTCGATCGCTGGTCGTAAAATTTTGCTGATTCTTGGTGAAGCATATTCGGTCAAGTAAATTGCGGTCGCTAGTCCTAAAGGGGTTGCGACTAACATGGCTAGGATTGCCACAATAAAGGTGCCATTAACCGTGGGCCAAACGCAAAAGTTTTTATCGGCAAATTGCGGAGACCAAGTGCAGGTATATTGACCGTTGTTTAGGGTTTTGCCAAACAAAAACTCGCCGACACTGACTTTGCCAAAGAAGTTAATTGTCTCTGAGGCAAGGACATAGACAATTGCAATGGTTGTGAGTACAGAAACACAGGCACAAAAAAGCAACGCATAGCCGATCAAGCTTTCACGAATGTTGCGATCGGCGCGTTGGTAAATATCTAATGAATCGCCTTCGGGATTGCTCATAAATAATCTCCTAGTCAAGTTTCAAAATAATCTAAGCCCCTCCAAGCAAATTTCTTGAATGTTTTAGCTAGCAGTGGGCTAGTTAAAACATTCAATGTACTCAGAAGGGCTTATTTATTTAAGAGACTATTTCAAGTCCTTAGCTAACAATTCAGCGATCGGTACGCCCGCAGGAGCATCCATAAATGTACTGCCAGTCTTGACTGCACTTACACGTTCCAAGATCTTAGGCAATGCAGCTTCGGGAAGAGGAATATAACCAACTTCCTTGACAACCTTGATGTCTTTGAAGTAGAAGTCAACGAAGGCTTTAACTTCAGGACGGGCAAGGGATTTCTTGCTCACATAGATAAATAGAGGACGAGACAATGGTGCATATGTACCGTTGTTGATGTTTTCAGCAGTTGGAGCTACACAGCCCTTACCACCATCAATTTCAACAGCAGTCAAGGTCTTAGCATTTTCTTCAAAATAAGCAACACCGAAGAAGCCTAAACCGCCCTTATTGCCCTGTACACCCTTGATGGTGAGGTTGTCATCTTCGCTAGGCTGGAAGTCTTTGCGGCTAACCTTGGACTTCTTGTTGATGGCTTCGGTGAAGTAGTCGAAGGTACCAGAGTCAGCACCAGCGCCAAACAATGCTAGAGGCTCGCTGGGGAAGTCTGGACGAATTTGATTCCAGTTGGTAATCTTACCTTCAGAATCTGGAGACCACATGGTGTTGAGTTCAGCAACGGTGAGACACTTTGCCCAAGTATTTTCTTTGTTAACAACTACGGTCAGACCATCAATGGCAATGGGCAGTTCAACAAATTCCACACCATTTTTTTTGCAATCTTCGGCTTCAGCTTTTTTGATAGGACGAGAAGCATTGGAGATATCAGTGTCACCTGCACAGAACTTTTTGAAGCCGCCCCCAGTACCACTAGTACCCACAGGAACCTTTACACCAGGGTTTGCCTTAGCAAAGTCTTCAGCAACTGCCTTGCTGACTGGAGCAACGGTGCTAGAGCCATCAATAGTAACGTTGCCAGTTAAGTTAGAAGCAGCAGGGGCAGCAGTGGGCTTAGCATCAGGGGTTGCTGCGCCTGTTGCTGCGGGAGTTGCTGCACCTGTTGCTGCGCCTGTTGCAGTAGGTGTGGTAGGAGTCTCACCGCCGCCACAGGAAGCGAGAGCGACTGTTAGTGTAACGCCAGCTACAAACACTGCGACATTACGATTGATATTCTTCTTGGACATCATATAATTCTTGTTTAGATTGGAGTCTGTTAGGGTTGATTGATTAATTTACAGTTAGTAACTGCGATCGCATCACAGTTAAAACTGCGTTAAGCAACTAAATTTGGGCGATCAAGGTGAGCAGCCACATAGAAAAGGCAGATGAGCAATCAAACTAGACAAGATCGATACTAAACCGCATCTGTCATTACAAGGTTAAGGACTGTTAAAGGTAAAGTTAAGTTTGTAATTAATCATTAAGATTAGGCTCAATGATTAAGTCAGGATCGTCATTGCTACATGGTCATTTAGGGACGCAATATCGCGATCGCGGTCTTTAAATTCAAAATAATGAGTAATAAGTATATGTACTTAGCCGAACAATTCATGAAAGCATGACAGTATGCTCGAAAATTACAAGCTAAGTCCAGCAAGAATTTTCAAATCGAAAATTAAGTCGAAAATTAAATCAACAAGTAGTTACGCTATTTTTCGCTACTGGATTATTCAGAACTTGTTCAGCAGTTAAATTTAAATTAGGAAATGTGGGTGAAGCGATCGTCTCATTACCTCTAAATAGATCAATTTGATACTCTCCATTTACCAGCGTGCAAATTGAGAGAGTCGGCTGTTTAGGCTTACCGATATGTCGAATCCCGCCCAAGCCTAAATAGTCAGCAATCCAATATTCAGGAATATCTAATGCTGCATAGTCCTCAACCTTACGTGCATAATCATTTTGCCAATTACTACTCACAACTTCCGCCACAAACTTAATTGAGCTACCCTTTGTAATGATCGATTGTTCTTGCCAGAGTGGTTCTTGGGCGACCTCTAGGCGATCTATAACCATCACATCAGGACGAAATGCCACCATACTTGCATTAGCAGGTCGAAACAAGCCTCTTTGCAACACAAACCAAGGTAAGTTTAATTGATCAATCCGTACACAGATTTTAGCCGTGATCAAAGCCGCAACTTCCTCATGTTGCCCCGTTGGTTCCAAATCAAACACCTCTCCATCGATCAGTTCATAGCGGTTATCACTGCCATAACGAGCGACAAACTCATCTAGGCTTAGAGATTGATTCTTTGTTTGTGCGATCGCAACATTCATAGCGCATCTAGCCCTGATTAGTAACTTTAGTGTTGTCACGCTTTCATGAATTTATATTAGCCTAGCAAATTACAATCGCTTTAATTTCAACCGCCTTGGCATTCCCATAAAAAAAGCCCCGCATCGCGAGGCTTTGGGGTTAAACCGTTGTGGCAACCTTGATATTCTCTTCCCATTTGCGGGCTGGACTAGCGCGGCGAATATTGCGCCAGATTTGGGTGGCGGCTAATGTGCCATCGGCAACGGCGATCGATACTTGATTTAAGCCTTTCTTGAGATCGCCAAGGGCAAAAATGCGATCGTGACTGGTTTTACACATATCGTTGGTAATCAGATTTTCGCCATCCCATTCCAAACCTGCAATCCCCTTGAGATATTGGTTGTGATAGATCGAACCCATACCCACTAAGCCAGTGGTTGCTTCGATGATCGTGCCATCGGTAAGTTCCACCTGTCTGAGATGGTGATTTTCGCCATGAAACTTAGCGATCGGCGCTTCATACAACGGATAACCATGTTCAGCCAGTTTCTGTTTCATGGTATCACTGACCTCACAAAGACCATGGGTCAATACCGAAATATAAGGTGTAAACCAGTTCAATACAAAGGCGGCATTAATTTGTCCTTCTGTATTGGCAATTAGCACTGCCTTTTGATCCCACATATCAAAGCCATCACAGATCATGCAGACATGAAGCGTATAACCTGCATAGTCAAAGACATTCTGCATATCTTCTAGTTGAGGCAGATTGTCGATGATGCCTGAAGCGGCAACTAAATATTTACTGCGAAATATTGGATAAATGCTATTGGTTTTACCAACCTTGACCTTGACCGCAAAGGTTTCGCCTTCATCGGTGACATCTTCCACATAACCCCGCAGATGATCGGCTCCCCAATCTAAGGCTGTCTTAGTGCCATGATTCAAAATATCGCGTCCTGGGGTGGTGGGGTCGAGTCCCACATAATTACGTAAATCTTGCATCCACAACGATCGCCCTTTACCTTTTTCTACGATCAAGCATTTCAAACCATAACGAGCAAGGTAAATTGCTGCCGATAAACCGCCCATACCACCGCCAACAACGATCGCATCGTAAATGGTATCGAGGCGCTGATCAAGATTTTTGCTAGAGAGTTTCATGGCAACCCCACTCAGAAATTAATTCACTTATTTACTTTTCTACTTTAAGCGATCGCTCACTTCAAAAGAGAAACCGTTGCTTTGCAACGGTTTCTCTTTTGCTTTTTATCTAAACGCAAAGCGTTTTAATTACTAACCAACGAAAGCCAAACGAGGGGCAGATACGCCAGCAGGATCAGTACCCTTGAGGTAAGCCAACATGGTATCGGCATCAGAAACTTCAAAAGGATCGGTAGGGCAGTTATCCGCGAAACCTGGCTCAACGAAGATCTTCTCAATCTTCAAGTCATTTACCAACATGGAATAGCGCCAAGAGCGAAGACCAAAGCCAATATTAGACTTATCTACCAACATTCCCATTTTGCGAGTGAATTCGCCAGCACCATCGGGTAGCAAGAATACATTCTTAGCACCGATTTCTTTGCCCCACTTAAACATCACAAAGGCATCGTTAACGGATACACAGATTACGGCATCAACACCGAGGGATTGAAATTCTGAGTATAGCTCTTCGTAACGAGGTAAGTGATTAGAAGAGCAAGTGGGGGTAAATGCACCAGGCAATGAGAATACAACTACCTTTTTGCCAGCAAACAAATCTGCGGTGGTCTTGTCTTCCCAACGGTAAGGGTTAGGCCCCTCTATGGATTCATCGCGCACACGGGTTTTGAAGACGACATGGGGTACGGTTTCGATAACTGCCATTTTTTTGTTTGGGTTAATGATTTAAGGTTTATGTATCTAAGAATAATTCTTATTTAGTAATTAGTCAATAGCTAGAGCAACTTAATTATTAGAAAAAGTTTAATATATTTGTTGTTCCTAAATGGTAATGATATGATTGTGCTATAGACAACCTAGCAAGTCATAAATCTAGTTAAAGCCTAAAAGTCTCATTATGCAAAAGCAAGCGGATCGGGTAGTGCAAATACTAAAGTCGAAGGGATTACGAGTTACTCCCCAGCGCTTTGCTGTCTATGCAAATTTACTGAGCCGCCAAGATCACCCCACCGCCGAGGCAATTTTGCATGACCTCAACCAAGATGCTCCCACCTCATCGCAAGCCACTGTTTATTTGACCTTGCAAGCATTACGTGATGCAGGTCTAGTGCGTGAAGTTTTATTAGAGCAGGGAGTCTGCCGCTACGATGCCAATGTGCAGCCCCATCACCATTTTCGCTGCAAGTGCTGCGGCAAAATTGAGGATATTGCTTGGAATGCCTTTGAGGGCATTGGCTTTGAGCAGATTCGCTCGGGTCTGAAGGTTGATAACTACGAAGTGACCGTCAGTGGTGTATGCGATCGCTGCCAACAAAATTAACAACAAACTAAAAAAAGAGCAGCAGCGCTACTCTTTTTCACTCATTCACGGCGATCGCTAGTTCGCCTAATCGCATCCTGCTCAGTGACATACCCGACACTCATTTTTTTGTAAATAAAAATATAGAGTAAGGGCTTCCTCTTTCGCTGGGAGAGCCTTGTTAGAGCCGTCTCTAAGACGGAAAGTTAGCTCATCACGACTTACTCTTTATAACCCCGCTTAGTTCCATTTTATCATCGATTCACTGTTGCTCAATTTATTCTCTGGTTCGTTTTCATCCCGCCACTCATCCTTGTAAACGGATAGAGTGCGAGACTTCCCACTCACATTAGTTAAAATCTTGTTCATCAAACTCTTGATCGCTCAGCAGATTGGCATCACCAGTGCGATCGCCACTGAGACTATCGGTGTAAACCTGATCGTAAGCATCAATAGATTCAGTAGCTCTCTGGTTGCGGCGTGGGCGACCGAGGGACTTCAGCCCCGCCCTGATTCCTGCAAAAGCGCTTTGAGTGGCAATCTTAGCACTAGATGCCGACTGCTTCACGCCCTTGATGCTTTCATTGACCTGCTTCACCGCTTCCCCTGCATTTTTTGCCCCTTGATTTAGCTCATCACTCAGCTCACTCAACTCCAGTCCCGTCATCCGAATTGCCTCAAGGGTCGCAGGCAACTCCCGCGTTAAAGTATCGGCTAGACGGGTCACACTGTTAGCTGCTTTTGCCAATTCATGAAAAGTGGGGATCGCCGTCAATAACAGAATCGTCAGGCAAATCACCACTAATAAAAATGATAAACCCAGCAGAAAAATCGCTTCTGACATAGTTTCCTGTAACTGCTTACTGCCTAATCATCATCCATGACCGAACGCTCGTCTAGGTCAATTATGGAGTTATCCGTAACATTGCCATTGCTGATTAGCTCATCCTGCAACCTGCGGCTAGCCTCCTGCCCCGCAGCGATCGCCTCCTGTAAACGGATCATAGCTTCATCTAAGGTGCGTTGTGCTTGTTCAGTGAGGCGATCAGCCTGATACTGCACCGTTGAACCCACCTCTTCCGCAAATTTGGGCAGATCCTTTACCGAATTTTTGATCGCTTGACGGGTTTCGCGCCCAGAGCGTGGGGCAAACAAAATACCTACGGCAGCACCAATCGCTGTACCAAGCAATAAACCACCAAAAAACTTACCAACGCCCCTTGCCATTTCTTCTACTCCCTGACGACCTACCGACTGACTTGCCCGACATATTATTAGACTTATTATTAGACTTACGCCAACGACCTCCTACAAAGGATACACCACGCCCAAGCACAGACAACAACTTACGAATCTTTTCTAGCTGTTCTTGCAAAGCTTGATACTGAGACTTCACCGCCCCAACTCCCTGCCGCGATATTTCCAAACTTGGTGTGGAGAATTGTAAACCACTCTCACAAGCCTCAGTCCAACTATCCACAGTTACCACAGTCTCCTTTAAAGCATTGCGAAGGAGCCACACCTGCCAAGTAGCCCAAAGCAGCCCAATACTAATTATTAAGTGTGTGGCGATCACGATCCAAATCATGGCTTTAATTTTTTTGGGAGTGGATTTACAAAGAAACACACGATAAGCGAAAAGCTCTACGCTTTAGCGCTGAGATATAAGCGAACGGCGGTTTCAACCGCCTTATCTAGGCTATATTATATTCTGTGGCAAGGGTAATCAACCACAGAAAAGCCCCAGTACCTAGCGGTACAAAAAAGCTGAACCTTGACAATTAAATCTATGTGGTTCTACTGCATTGTCAATATAGGAACTCAAAATTATTAAAACTCGTCTCACAATATATAAATAGGTTATATTGGCAATTAATTGAGATGCACACAACAAAGTTGTCTAATAGTTCAGTGACTCTTCTACACCCACACCCATATCTGATCATCCATGCAGATGAAGGGCAGCAAATGGTTCCTCTCACGAGCGCAGATTTTTGGACGATCGGCAGAGGCTACGATAACTCCATAGTGTTAACCGATAAGTGGGTTTCCCGCTATCACGCCACCATCCAAATAGTTGGTGCGTCAAAACATGATGGCTTTGATGCACCCCGTGGTGACTTGCGAACCCGTAACCACAACAACGAATCAGGTAGCTTTTATCTGGTGGATTTTGGTAGTCGCAATGGTTCATTTATGCGCGGACAAAGGATTACCTTCCCGATCTTGCTCAAAAGCGGCGATCGCATGACCATTGGCAAAACCGATATTGACTTTTTCTCGCCCCACAAACGCGAGCCTCACAGATCTGCCCCTGACCATATGCGTCTTTTCCAGCAACCAACGGCTCCCGTCTCGCGTACCAATCTTACCCCTTCCGAAGAACGAGTATTCTGGCAAGTCGTGCAAGGCTTCACTAACAAAGAAATCGGTAAACGCTTGCAGATTAGCCCGCGCACCGTACAGACCCACCTCAGCAGCATCATGACCAAGCTAAACTTGGAAAACCGTTCGCAAATCGTGCGCTATGCCTTTGAGCAGAGCTATCGTCCCAATGCGGAAGTTAACGACACCACTGATGCTAACAACTAATCTCAAATAATTAATCTCAAATTATTTCTTAATAATTATCAGAACTGTTAAGACTTGAGGCTATCATCTTGCTAATCACACAATTACCGTACATAAAAAACTAAGCTCTATGTTAGATCTCAAAGTTATTCTGCCTGTGCTGACCGTCCTATTTACGATTAGCTGCCTATTCTTTGGTACTCGCAACGGCTTTTACGATACTGATAAGTATCATGGCAATGGCTCAGCCCATTAGAAAAGCGGCGGCGCATTGCGCCGCCTTTATTTTGCTATATTAGCTTAGTCGTGTTAGACTAGGCGATCTGAAAGTTGTTATATATTAAAAACGCTTTTTGAAGGCATGGCGATCGCCATTGTCCTAAAATAATTGAAGTACACATCAAGTCAAGACTAATTTTTCACCATGGCACTGCTGCAAGAACGCAAACTAGAAATATTTTCTGAATATCAAAAGCACGCCACCGACACTGGCTCCTCGGATGTTCAGGTGGCTTTGTTGACAGAGCGCGTCAACCAATTGACCACCCACCTCAAGCTACACCCTAAGGATTTTTCTTCTCGCCGTAGCTTACTCAAAATTATTGGTCAACGTAAGCGCTTACTTGCCTATGTCCGCAGCGCAGATCGCGCCCATTACAAGCAACTAATCCAAAGTCTCGGTGTCAGAGGCTAAACTCTGCCACTTGAATACAGTGCTAAGTGCTGAGTTTCAACTCAGAAATATATTTGATCGGCGCGGTGTGGCGATCAAATATATTTTTAATTGTTTTTTAATTGTTTTTTAATTGTTTTTTATTTGTTTTTTGATTTAGTTTTTGCTTAAATTTTTGTTTAGTAGTCAAAATCTCAACAGTCTGTAATTAACCATGAGTAAGTCAGACCGCCTTCCCTTTGAGCCAAATAGTCGCGCCAAAAAGTCCAAGGACTCAAAGAAGCTCTCTGAGTCTGTCGTGGCAAAAACAACCGACGGTAAATCAGCAAGTAAACCTGTTGATAATTTTAAAGGCAAACCTGTAAATACAACTTCTGTTAAGCCAGCCTCCAAGGTAAATAATAAGGTTAACTCTAATAGCTCCAAACGTGATTCATTGGGGATTCCTGATGAAGTTAATCGGCGGATTGTTCGTAGAGCCGCTTTGTTTTGTGGTGTTCCTACAACCCTAGGGCTAAGCACCTTTGTAATTAGCTATTTTTTGGTAAGCAAGCATATTGTGGATTTACCAACTTCAGCCGTTGTTTTACTGAGTATGCTATTTCTGGGGATGGGTGTGTTGGGGCTGAGCTATGGTGCAATATCTGCGTCATGGGATGTTGGACGAGTTGGAAGTTGGTGGGGCTATGCCGAGTTTCGGACAAATTTTGGTCATTTGACCCAAGCTTGGAAATCGCAGCAGCAAATGGCTAAGGGTAAAAATTCTCCGTAGATGATTTATACAACCTATGGAGGCTTTAGGTTTTCTCTGGGTTTTAAGTCAGCGCAAGGCGCTGTATCAATGACATTCATCCACAAAAAAAGGAAAGCCCTGCTTTGCAGGGCTTTCCTTTTTTTGTGGCTTGTTTAAGCGCAAAGCGCTTGTTCATTTGATTAACTTTTGCAAAATTGTATCGTGGGTTAGTCCTTCAAATAAAAGTGATTCCACGGATTCTAGTCTTTCGGGCAGCCCAACGATGTAGGTATTGCAGTCAGCCCCCAAAGACTCGCAGGTGGTTTGGGTTGCCAATAGCTCTCGCCCTGTCAGTTTTGTAAAAAATGAGGTAAGGACACCAGCTTCCAAGTACCCTGTGGGCAACTTATTGTCTGGGATCTCACGTACATAGGGGGAGTTATAGGTTTTGATCAGGATAAATCCTTGGGCTTGATATTGAGGGTCAAACTCAAATTTGCCCCAGCCGTGGGTTAGCCAGCAAGCTTTGAGACTCTGGACAAAGGTGATCATGTCCATTTCAGCAAGGGTCTGTGAATAATATTCTTCGAGGGATTCGGTGAAGCGAATATAAAAGTTCTTGCCCCACCATTTGCCACAGTTGAATAATACGAGTCTAGAGGCTTGTCCTGTTTCTTTGGCTAATCCCGCATATAGGGAGGTGATGAGGGTAAAGGGGACGGCGAGGAGGCGATCGCCGCGTCGGTTTTCCAATAGTCCAATTTCTAAATCGCCCTTGACATAGGCGTAATAGTCGAAAAAGTTGGCAGGGATACGATGTTCTTTGACGAGTTCAGCAACTGAGATCATGGTGATATTTTTCCCTTAAATAGGCAGTGTTAAGACTAAAGATGACAAGGGGCTAGTAAATTAGCGTAACTTGGGCTGAAGTAATCAGGGGCTGGATAAGAGCAAGCTGATTAGGGTTGAGGCTTTGGCGCAGTCCTTGATTGAGCAGTTTATAGAGGGTTTCATTGAGGCGGCGCGTATCGCGCATGGACATGATACCTTCGAGCCAATTCAACAATCTTTCTTTGAGAAAATTCTCATCATTCAATAGCATTGCCATTGAGCAGTAACGCAATACTAAAATTAGGTTTTTAATACCCATCTCTAGGTCGGCTTCGACAATATTGGGAATTTCGGCAGGTACTTGATCGGCTACCGCTTGTAGCAAATCAATTTCGCGATCGCGGATAAATTTATAGAGTTTGAGGCGATCGGGCAAAGAACTGACATAGCTCTCCATTAGTTCAAGCTCATCGGTGGCAAGATAGCGATCTTGGGCTTGATTGATTAGTTCTTGAATCTTGGGAATCATATTCTTAATTTGAAAATCTTTACTGGGTTGGGGTTTTATTTTTACGTAGGTGTGATCATACTGGTGATGACACTTGTGTAAACTGACAGCAAGAGGTGGTAATAAAGCTAAAAAAGTTGCGTCTCAATATTTGGACAAATGATAATCAAAAGAAGCTAGAAATGTCGTTCAGGAAATCTTCGAGGGTTTCTTTTGTTTCATCGACAGGGATTGCCTTCGCTTCTGCCTTTGCCGCAGTGTTAGTCATGGCGATCGCTGGAACCCCCGTCCAGGTGATCGCTCGAAAATATTCTCTAACGGACATAGTGAAGCTCAAGCTGGAAGCTACCTGTTGCCGATTGTCAATGGTGGTAATTAGGGGGCGATTGTCCCAATTGACATCTTGCCAAAAGCTGCGTAATGACTGTACCCGCCAATCTGAGTCGTTTTTCATTTTAGAAATTCTCCATTGCGTAAACGTCCTTCGATGTCGCGGGTTGTCGCTCCCTCATTGAGCCAGAATGCGGCAGCATCAATGCGGTTTTTGCCACCAAGCAGGAACTTACAGTAATTTTCGCCCATAGAGTAACATTGGATCTCGATGCAATCTAATTCTTTGTTGACGAGATGCGTAAAGAATCCTGAAAATAGCCCTGCGTAGAGGTGACAAACAGGTTTGCCCACATCCCCAAGACTGCGAGCCACTGCTGAGTCATAGACACTGATAAACATAAATCCTTGCTTGCGATCGCTCATGTCTACCTGCCAGCGTCCCCAACCTTGAGAGGTAAAGGGCCACCACCAAGTTTCTAACAAAAATGGCAAGTTGGTTTGACGAATACTGCGCCCAAAGTCGCGCTCAAACCATGTTGTGAAAAATAAAGCATCCTGTAAGCCCCACTCGCAGCCGATGGAATACATTACCGCCGCCGAAGCTTCACCGACTTCATCCTCTAGCCCCTCTTGGAGTCCAATGATAAAATCCTCACTGGCGAAAATATTTCTCAGCCCATTCCAATCTTCGATGATTCCTTTCTCTAGATTGGGCTGAAAAAAATCTTGCAGACTGTAATGATTGTTCTTTCTCTTATGCTTGGGGGCAATATTGGGGCGATCGGCAGCAACGGCCATAATTTCAGTACTCCTAAGTTTATTCAAAATGTGTGTGCAGAAAGATCATGCAAATTTATGCAAATTTATGCAAATTTATTCAAAAACATCAACCCGTTTAGTGTTTGCCAGTTGTTCGCCAACGCTGAAGTTGGTGTTTTCTAGTTGACGCACAACTGATCGGGTGATTAGCTGTCCAACCTCCACTAAGGTCTGTCCTGTAATCGGACTGAGTAAAGGCTTCTCGCATCTTCTGCCAATCAAGGCAGCGATATCTTGAATCGACTGAACATACATACCGACTGGCAGCTCGACCACAATCCCCTCGCCCATAACTTTGGCTTGGCAAGCCAGCCTAGAGTTGGGCTTGCAGGTTGTGATCACTTCTAGAGTGCGTTGCTCACGTTTTCCCATCTGGCTGAGAGATGTCATTCCTTCTTGGATGTACACGTGGCAAGTGGCACACATTCCACGCCCACCACATTCTTTTAAAATATTTAGCTCATCCCCCATTAGCCCAGACAACAATGCACCATTTGTAGCAATGTCTGCCGTTTGAGCAATAGGCTCGATTCTTACGCGCTTAGCCATTTTTTAGCCTGCCTTATGTAGTTGTTTCCCCTAAAGATTAAAATAGTCTAACGCATTTAAGGGGGGTGCGTAGAGTGGGTTCCGCTAAATTGCTTACTGAGAAGGGAAATCAAGCTTATTGTTTTGCCTCGCTCGTAAGTGATGCCAAGTTAGCACCTATCTAATATTACTGATATTACTGAATATTTATACCAACGCCGATTGTTTTGGGCTTACTCAAAGATATTCATTTGTGTTTTTGGTGGTTTGGATTTATCAGGCGATCGCTGATCCTTAGGTTTGGTTGTCGAGTCATTGCCCGATCTCAACCCTGTGGCAATATGGCTATTTCTAGCAATATGCTCAAGAACTTGCTTAGCGCGATTGATCACCGTGGTTGGCAACCCCGCGAGACGACCGACTTCAATGCCGTAAGAGCGATCGGCTCCTCCCGATTGCACTTGATGCAAAAAAATAATTTCATCTTCCATCTCTTTGACCGTGACTTGAAAATTTGCCACATTTGGCAAGAGGCTGGCAAGTTCATTTAGTTCGTGGTAATGGGTAGCAAAAATGGCTCTGGCTTTAATTTGCTGGGCGAGATATTCGGCAACTGACCAAGCGATCGCCATACCGTCAAAGGTGGAAGTGCCGCGTCCGATTTCATCGAGCAGCACTAGGGAATTAACTTTAGCATGGTTGAGAATATTGGCAGTTTCATTCATTTCCACCATAAAAGTTGACTGCCCTGTGGCTAGATCGTCAACTGCGCCCACACGGGTAAAGATGCGATCGCATATGCCCAAGGTTGCCGCCTCCGCAGGGACAAAGCTCCCCACCTGCGCCATTAATTGAATTAGACCCACCTGCCGCAAGTAGATACTTTTGCCGCTCATATTTGGACCTGTTAAGACGATTAAATCAGGATTTTGGCGATCGTCTTCATAGCCGAGATGGACAGAGTTGGGCACAAAGAACCCTGCGGGAAGCGATTGCTCGACCACAGGATGGCGACCGTTGGTAATGGAAAGGGTGCGATCGCCCTTGATCTCAGGACGGCTATAGTTATAAGTAACAGCCACCTCCGCTAGGCTGCATAGCACATCGGCAGCAGCAAGGGCATTGGCTAAAATTCGCATTGGTTCGATTTGTTTCGCCGCCAGCGATCGCAGTTCCACAAACAGATCATATTCCAATTGTTTCAATTCTTGATCGGCATTGAGAATTCTGGTTTCCCGTTCTTTTAATTCGGGCGTAATATAGCGCTCTTCGTTGGTGAGGGTTTGTTTGCGAATATAGTCCGCAGGAGCCTGTTCGCTTTTGCCTCGCGAAATGCTGATGTAATAGCCAAAAGCCTTATTAAATCCGACCTTGAGGGTGTTAATGCCAGTGCGTTCCTTCTCCTGCTTCTCAAAGGATGCCAACCATTCCACATCATCACGACTCTGTTGGCGCATTTGATCGAGTTGAGCATTGACCCCATTACGGATTAAGTTCCCTTCGGTAATGTAAATTGGTGGTTCTTCGATGAGGGTGTTTTGCAGTTGTGAACCCAGTTGTAGCAATTCCGAAGGAACGGATTGCAGTGCCTGTAAATGGCTTGATCGCGACTCTACCACCACATCCGAGACATCGCGCATTCTTTCTAAAGACATTGCCACCGCAATCAGATCCCGCCCATTGGCAGTACCCGCACCGATGCGACTGCATAGCCTCTCTATGTCATAGATCTGACTGAGACACCGCCTAAGCTCCTTTCGCAGTGAATGTTTCTTAGCTAGTTCGCTAATGGTGTCAAGACGTTCATTGATCGCAGTAATATCTTTGAGGGGTTGCAACAGCCAGCGTCGCAATGCCCGACTGCCCATACCTGTGGAGGTTTTATCCAAAGCCCATAGCAACGAACTATAAAAAGTGCCATCGCGCACGGTTTGCGTAATTTCTAGATTGCGACGGGTCTGACTGTCGAGAATTAAATAATCGGCGATCGCATAGGTAGAGATCCCTTGTAATGGCATTTTCACGCTCTTTTGCGTGGACTCCAAATATTCCAAAATCCCCCCTGCCGCCCTAATCGCTAAAGGGAGCGCCGCACAACCAAACCCTTCTAATGATTTCACCCGAAAGGTGTCAAATATGCGTTGTTTAGCTTCAGCAAGGGCAAAGGCAGACTGCGATCGCGGCGTATAACAAAAACTGTCGGGGAGGCGATCGTAAGGGGCAGGGAGACTAGATTTTTTTTGAGATGCAATGCCTTCCCAAAGGGTGCTAGACTTCTCTGCCTTGCTACCCCGAAACATTTGGGGATTGGGAATATCAATGGGAATAAGAATTTCCGCAGGTTGCAAGCGCAATAGCTCTTGGATTAGATGTTCGGCACTGGTTAACTGCGTCACTATAAACTCGCCTGTGGAAATATCCGTACAGGCTAAGCCCCAATTATCGCCACTATTGGCGATCGCTGCCAAGAAATTATTCTGTTTCGCCGCCAACATTCCCTCTTCAATCACCGTCCCTGGGGTAATCACCCTTGTCACTTCGCGGCGGACTAGTCCTTGCGCCTCCGCAGCCGATTCCATTTGGTCACAGACAGCGATGGCATAGCCCTTTTCCACTAATTGATTGGCGTAGCGATCGAGGGCATGGTGGGGAATACCAGCCATAGCAATCCTGCCGATCGCTTTGCCGCCATCGCGCCCCGTTAGTACCAGTTCCAATTCACGGGCAATTAGTTCCGCATCCTCAAAAAACGCCTCAAAAAAATCTCCCAACCGATACAGCATCACCGCATGGGGGTACTGCTCTTTCATCTCGATATAGTGCTGCATCATCGGCGTGAGGGCAGCGCGATTAATTTGGGTTGAGGACACCACCAAGTCAGCCATGCAAATTGCCAATAGAAAACGACGGGACTTCTATTATACAGCGCTATCTCAATAGGCGGTAAATCTTCATTGCGGTCATCCTAATTTGTTTTATCGGTTTATAATCGATGCTGTAAGGTGCGATCGCGGTCATGGTTTATTTGTAGGAAAAATGAATATCGCTCTTTTTGGAACTAGTGCCGACCCGCCCAGTATTGGACACCAACAAATATTGCAATGGCTAGATCACCATTATGATCGCGTATTGGTTTGGGTAGCAGATAACCCCTTTAAAGTGCATCAAGCCAGCCTAAGCGATCGCCTAAAAATGATGGAGCTAACCATCGCTGCGATCCAACCACCGCCCCACAGCATTACAATTCATCCTGAATTGAGCCATCCCCGCACAATTCACACCCTTGAACAAGCCCAACAAATTTTACCCCATGCCCATTTTACCCTTGTGATTGGCGGCGACCTCGTGCCACAACTACCCACATGGTATCGCGCTCAAGAATTACTCAGTCAGGTGAGTTTATTGATCGTGCCACGTCAAGGAATAACCATTGTCTCAGCCGATATCGATCGCCTGATTAGCATGGGAACAAAAGTAGCGATCGCCCCAGCATCTACATCAATTCCCAATGTTTCTTCATCGGACTATCGCAACAAAGGTAATAGTTCAGTCATAATACCCACAGTCGCAGCATATATCCAACAAGAGTCGCTTTACGCATGGCAGACAAGTCCCGCCCCACAGCCTCCAAACTCCTAGCAGATTTCAAGGCAGATTTTAAGGTCGGCGTTGACAACGTGATCTTTTCCGTAGATACCGACCAAAATCGCCTTCTAGTATTACTTGTCATGCGTCAACATGAACCCTATCGCGATCATTGGTGCTTACCAGGAACCCTCGTCCGCCAAGGCGAATCCCTCGAAGAATCGGCCTATCGTATTCTCTCTGAAAAGATCCGCGCTAAAAATCTTTACCTCGAACAGCTATATACCTTTGGCGATATTGGTCGCGATCCCCGCGAAGCCCCTGATCAATATAATGTGCGCTATCTCTCAGTAAGCTATTTTGCCCTAGTCCCCTTTTCTCAAGCTGAATTGATCGCCGATGGTGTAAGCGGCATCGCTTGGTATCCTGTCCAACAGGTTCCCCAACTCGCCTTTGATCACAATCGTATTCTCGAATATGGACATCGCCGCCTCCGCAACAAATTAGAATATAGCCCCGTTGCCTTTGATGTTCTGCCCGAAGCCTTTACCCTCAGCGATCTCTACCAACTCTACACCACAGTTCTTGGCGAAAACTTTTCCGACTATTCCAATTTCCGTACAAGATTATTGAAATTAGGATTTTTAAGTGACACTGGCAGCAAAACCTCAAAGGGCGCTGGTCGTCCTGCCAGTCTGTACCGTTTTGATGCCGAAGCCTTTGCCCCACTCAAAAATAAACCGATGGTATTTATTTGATTTTTAATTCGATTTTCATAGAATTATCGTAAATTTTTACCCACGCAAGGTATTTGTAAAGAAATGTTACGATATTGCTGTCATGATGGTCTAGCGCCTTGACAGTATAAAATTATGCCTGTAACTTAATCACATACCCGGGTATTCACTGTTCTTAACCAATATGCAAGACAAGCAAAAGGTAACGCAAAAAGTAACATTTTATCTCCCCGAACAACTGCATCAACAGCTAAAGATCCGCTCTGCTATTGATGGTGACACCATGTCAGAATTAGCAGAAAAAGCAATCAGTTTTTACCTGTCTCACTCTGACATTGTTGAATCATCGGGCATTGGGCATACTCATCAAACCTATAACTGTCCATCTTGTTCCCAAACAGTTGTAATCCGTGAAGGTGAGTTACTAGCGATCGGGGGAAATCGCAATTCTGTTATCCCTGTGACTGTCGGTAAAACCGATAGCCATGATTCGGAAGAACTGCTATCAATTGGCTGATTTTGATTAAACTTTCATAGACTCTGTAGATCAAGGTGAGGATGGAGGTTATTGCCTCCGTATTATGTATATGCAAGAACAACTTAGCATCTTAATTCAAGCCCAATATCCCTTGATCTACCTCAATACGCCTGAGGAAGAGAGAGCCGAAAGGGCGATCGCAACAATCTCTCAACTCAAGCCAGCGCGTCGGATGTTTGTATGGACTGTTACCCAAGGCATCATTGAATATGGCCAAACTACAGGTGCATCGCAGCATAATACAGAATCTGCTGAGGCAGCCTTAAAGTGGGTTACTCGCGCCGATCAGAAAGATCCTGCTATCTTCGTATTTAAAGATATGCACCCTTTCTTAGATCATCCAGTAACAGTTCGCTGTTTGCGTGATGCGATCGCCAACTTTAAAGGCACTCAAAAAACAATTATCTTGATGTCGCCGATCCAATTTATCCCTGTGGAACTCGAAAAGGAAATAGTTGTTCTTGACTTTCCCTTGCCAGATATGCAGGCGATCGAAGAAGTACTAGATCAGCAGCTTGGCCAGATTCGCACCAAAAAGATCTCATCGGAAACCCGCGAAAAATTGGTCAGAGCAACCCTAGGCTTAACTCAAGATGAGGCAGAAAAGGTATACCGCAAAGCCCAAGTCACCAATGGCAAGTTGACTGAAGAGGAAGTGGAAATTGTACTTTCCGAAAAGCAACAGCTAATTCGTCGCAATGGCATCCTCGAATATATCGAAGACGAAGAGGATCTCGAATCCGTTGGTGGACTAGAAGAGCTAAAGCATTGGTTACAACAGCGTTCTAATGCCTTTAGCCAAAGAGCCAGAAACTACGGCTTACCTCAGCCAAAAGGGATGTTAATTTTAGGTGTACCTGGCTGCGGTAAATCTTTGATCGCCAAAACAACAGCTAGGCTATGGTCACTACCATTAATTCGCCTTGATATGGGGCGCGTCTATGACGGCTCAACCGTTGGCAAGTCGGAAGCTAATTTACGCAATGCCCTTAGGGTTGCCGAATCGATCTCACCGATGATCCTATTTATCGATGAGCTAGATAAAGCTTTTGCAGGCGGTGCAGGCTCAGCCGATTCCGATGGCGGCACTTCATCAAGGATTTTCGGCACATTCTTGACATGGATGCAGGAAAAGAAATCCCCCGTCTTTGTGATGGCAACAGCTAATCGTATCGAAAAGTTGCCTGGGGAATTTTTAAGAAAAGGGCGTTTTGATGAATTGTTCTTTGTGGATTTACCCAATGCCGAAGAGCGCAGAGATATTTTCCAAATTCATCTGCGTAAGCGCCGCCCTAGCTTAGAAACATTGGAAAGATTTGATCTAGAGCAGCTATCTAAAGTAAGTGATGGCTTTTCGGGGGCGGAGATCGAACAGGCGGTAATTGCCGCCATGTATGAGGCTTTTGCTCAGGATCGTGAGTTCACGCAGCTAGATATTATTTCGGCGGTGAAGTCCACGACCCCACTATCTCGCACGATGACAGAGCAGGTGGCTGCTTTGCGAGATTGGGCAAGGATGCGGGCAAGACCCGCCGCCACTTCAGTCGCTGAATATCAGCGTATGGAGTTTTAAAAGCTTATCCTGCTGTTTCGTAGGCAGCAGGTTTAAGGCTAGATTCTACAGAATGTCTTATCAAAATATTCTGGATCTAGCAGCTAACATAGGAGTAGTAACCAATCGCGCTCTTATGTCTCCCGTTTGAGTCAACAGTTGAGTTCACATTTATTTACAGGAGCAATACTATTATGTCTCATTTCAGCACACTTCGCACAAAAATTACTGATGCCGAAGTCCTCAAGTCTTCGTTGCGCGATCTTGGTATTAGCGTCAAGGCTGAGGCAGATGTGCGTGGTTACAACAGCCAACGCATTCGCGCTGACATCGTAGCAACTCTCGAAGGTGACTACGATCTTGGTTGGTCTCGTAATGCCGATGGCTCCTTTGATTTGATTGCTGATCTCTGGGGTGTTGCCAAAAAGCACAATCAGACCGAGTTAATCAACTCAATCAATCAGAAGTATGCTGTAAACAAGGCTTTGGCTGAAGTCAAGCGCCCAGGATTGAGCAATGCTAATGTTAAGCTCACTGTGCAGTAAGGTGTGCAATTTTGCAAGTTAACTGTGAAATAAATGGGCTAGTCGCATCTTTGGCTAGTCCATTTTTTGTGTGGCAAAACAAAATTTGTAGTTTCCAGTGCTATAGTATTAATTGCTAAATTTATTGCTAAATTCTAGCGCCGATGTAGCACAGGGGTAGTGCAGCCGATTCGTAATCGGCAGGTCGACAGTTCAAATCTGTTCATCGGCTCTTTTTCAGCGACTAAAAATCACTCAAAAGCCTTGCAATGCAAGGCTTTTTTAGTATGCCGAAATTTGCAATACTACCTAATACTACCCAATACTACCTAATAGACACGGAAAAAATAGGCTAACTTTAGGCATGGCAGAAATCGACATAGACGGAAGGATCGCCCAAGCTAACGGGCGGCTCAAAGCGGCAAAGGTGGGAATCTCAATTACAAGGCAAGGCGATCGCCTATATTTGCGCGGTACTTTTCCCCCGAAACCAGACAGCGATAAAAAAGCGCCATATCAGCAGCGCTTAGCGCTTGGCATTCATGCAAATCCTTTGGGCGTAAAAAATGCCGAAGCCGAAGCCCGAAAAGTTGGGGCGCTGTTGGATTGCAAAGAATTTTCGTGGATACCTTATTTGAGCGATCGCCAAATTGCCCAAAATTGCGGCGAGTGGGTAGAAAGGTTTGAAAAAGATTATTTTTCAAAGCGTGACAAGAACCCCAAAACGCTCACCACATGGCGAAAAAATTACTATGAAGTACTGAAGCGTTTACCACCAGATGCACCGCTCACAGTCGAAATCCTGAAAGAAACTATTTTTAGGATTGACCCTGACACTCGCAGTCGACAAATTTATTGCATGGTTGCTAATGCCCTATCCAAATTTGCTGATCTAAATTTTGATTTTTCCATCTATGCGGGCAAGCACTCACCATTAAAAGTTAGCCCCCGCGATCTGCCAACTGATGAACAAATCCAAGAAACCTATTACAAAATCTCAAACCCTGCTTGGCAATGGGTATATGGGATGCTTGCCACATACGGGATTAGACCGCACGAAATATTTAATCTAAATCTTGAGGATCTGCCTATCCTGACCGTGACCGATGGCAAAACAGGAGCGCGGCGCGTTTGGGCTTGCTATCCCGAATGGGTAGATTTATTTCAATTAAAAAGCGCTGCCTTGCCGCAGGTAAAGGGCAAAAGCAACGCTGATTTAGGAGCCAAAGTATCAAAGGCATTTAAAAGATATTCTATCCCCTTCAAGCCTTACGATTTACGCCATTGTTGGGCAGTCCGTAGCCTTGAGTTTGGGCTTGATATTTCACTGGCAGCGCAACAGATGGGACATAGTGCCAAAGTTCACAGCGATTTGTATCACCACTGGATTAGCGATCGCCATCATCAAAAAGCATACGATCTACTCATGCAAAGAGCCGATAGACCTAAGCCCCCTATCTCTCCCGAACTCTAGCGATCGTCTCATCGCCATAGACTCGATCCTCCAAGAAGGTGACGCGCTGCTCAGTCCTGATAAATGCCTTTTCTAAATCTGAAAGGCGTTCATTGTTAAGCCGAACATTGTCAAAAAGTGCATCTAAATCTTTGGCGGACTGGGCGATTTTTTGGGATTGTTGCCCAAGCATATAGACAATGGTGATGATCGTAGTCAGCACTCCAAAAATAGCGATCGCATCTTGCAAACTCATAGTTTTACCTCATCAGGAAAATTTAATTCGTCAACAGCCTGATTCCACAGCGTTTTATGCTGCTCAGTCAATTCAAAACCAGAATTTTCAAGCATATCTAAACCAGCGCGAAGCGCCCCTAAGCGATCGCTAATCTTTGGATTGCTAATCGCGCCATAAATATCATTTCGGGCCACTAGCACAGTGGGATTAGAAAAAGCTGCATTAGTAATCGATTTGAAAAGCTCATAGAGGTCACCTGAGAGCAGTCGATTAAGCAAGCCTTCCCAATCAGAAGGCAGTGAGGGATGGGGCAGATCTGGGATTTCCGTGTACTCGCCCCGATCATATTTTTCTCTGAGAATTGCAGGTAATCCTTCAAAATTGGGGGGATTTAGTACATATGTTGTGTCTGCGTATGAAATCTTGATCATTATGGGTGAACTCCTCTGGTAACGAGAACAAAACTAGCCTGCAAAATACTAGTAACACTGCCAAATTTCAACGCAGCCGCCGATATCGCGGCAAGATCGCAAAAGGCTGTTTTGGGGTTTGGCGGATATAAAATTAAATGCTGTGGTGTTAGTGTGGGAAGGGGGAAAGCAATCCCATCTAATCGCAAGCTCATCTCCCAATTGAAAAACCCCGATTGATTTTGATTTCGAGAGCCTCTAAAAACGAAGGCAAACCGCCAATAATTATTGGCATCTTCTAAACCGCCTTGAGTAAGCAAGAAATATCGGATATTCAGCGAAACAATTTTCAAGGCGCTTAAATCTTGATAGCCAATTAAGGTCGCGTTTTCCAGCAAAAAAGGTTCTGAAGCGCCCACAAACGTCCATCGCCCCGCAATCCCTCCAGCTTGCTCCGTTACCCAGTCAGATCCATCATAAAAATATCTTTGCCCATTATTCTTAAGCAAGCGATCGCCGATCTGTATCAATGATCCATCGCGCCGCGTAGCTGGGGGAACCTCATCCGTAAAATGTGCAGCACCACCAATGATCGCGCCATTGGGCAAATTCCCCAATCTTGCGTCAACAGCGCTATCAAAGCCCAGAATATCCGCAGGAATATGAGTATGGCTTGCAGGGGGGAAAGTGTCGGGTTTATTGATGATGTCCGCCCACTCAAATTCCCTACTGGTATAGGCAAGAAACGAAGCTAAAGCCGTAAAGGTGAGCCGCCGCGCTTGGTTTGCGGGTTGCGAAATATCCCAAATCAATAAATAATCATTGCCCTCAAAATTTGGAGCAAATGGCAATTCGTTAATAGGGGCGTAAATCAGGCTCATATACCTAGAATGTAAGAGTTTGGAGCGGTGGCAATATTGCCTTGATAAACAGTGAGCGTAAATTGGGTAAGCCAAGGCACAGGCTTAAATCGCAGTCGATAGGAATCCCCAACATTAAAATTTAAAAGGGTTGGCTCAAAGCCCAGATAGGCAAAAGAATCAGCTACCTCAACCCTTGTATGAAACCCTAAAGCCAGCTCGACATCTACCAGTTGCAGGATGTCGCCAGCCTTATTCCAAGAAGCTTTTTTCTGATTAGAACCCAAATCAATAATTAAGAAAGGTTGTGAGAAAACAAATGAGAGATCGACAGCGCCACTAACGCTATTAAACGTTTGGGTAGTTGCGTACTGCCAATCACTCATCGTATAGTTCCCCATCAAATTCATCATCAACTAAATCGTATTCACCACCAAGGGCGTACTCGATCGCCTCACTAAAAGAGACAGATGCGAGTAACCCCGATCCAGCCCTTTGGATAACACACTGAGAGCCATCGAAATCTATTGGCAGGGAGCCGTTAAGGATCTCGTAAAAGCCCAAATCGTCAGGGGTCATAATGAGGCGATCGGTCATTATACGAAGTCAGCCCAAGCAGCCGCAGTATATTGACCCGCTTCAGTTCTGAATTTGCCAGCAACTTGAGATTCATTCGTAGGATCGTAAAAAGTGCTAGAAGATACGGAGCCATTTTTGCTAGTTACGATGCTTTCAGCCCTTGGAGGTTTTGGGAAAGAAGCGCCGAAAACTAGATCCTGTTCTGCTCCAGTCGCTTCTTTGATGCCTAAAGCAGCAAAGTTAGCGCCTAACTTGGCTTTCTGCGCCACACGCATTCCCCAAGCATACTTAACACCGTTGACGGTTACATATACAGGGATTTGGAACTGAGTACGAGATTTGCGACCATTAGGACGAGCCTTGGTAATATCAAAGCCAGCCGCAACAGCAGCAGCCACAGCAGAGGGAGCGATAAAGCTAGATTCTAGACCTGTTGCAGTACGGCGAGAAGCGCGGCGAGGTTTAGGCGTATTTGCCTTGAAAATCAAACCAGTTACAGGAGTGTCAACTACAAGGGCTTGATGTCCGAGAATGGTTGATGTGGATTCTTTAACCGTAGTACGGAATCCATACTTAATGTCGGCGTATGGCGCAGCCATAGCCACAAAAACTAAACGAGATGTCATTGTTGTTACTGTTATTCAAAAGTGAACAAAAAGAAGATAAAGAGCGAGATAGAATCTCGCTCGCTCTCAAATCTAAGCTACTACCGCAGTAGTTGCCGCCTTATTCAATGGGGCGCGAGATTGGAAGCTGTAAGTACTAGAAACATAGAAATCCCCCGTAGCGGCATCTACAAAGGGAACGCCCGAAACAGGTTGAGGGTAGCTAGAGATTTTGGTGGTATTTGCAGGATCGTCGTTATATGTGTCTTGAGCCTCTGCGGTTGCGTCAAGTAAACGAGTAATAAATTCAGCAACTTTCTGATCCGTCAAAGCGATCGCAGATTCACCCATCAAAATAGAGCAATCGATAGTTAGCGAAGACCCAGAAGCAGAAATAGCAGATCCGCCAAGCGCGGTATTTAAGTTAGCAAAAGTTAAATCAGCCATGATAGAAAAAACCATATCTAGGGTTTGCATTATTAATCTAACGCTTTTTGAGCTTTGTCAATCCCCACATATAGGGGTGCGAACTTCCCAAACGTGCTACGATTAAGCACAGAAATTTAGCTTGAACCCTATGGGGACGTTAATTAGACGGAAGAATACTCATACCTTTTACTCGCAATTATTAATTTTTGTAAATATGCAATTACGCGCCTATCCTTTGATGTCGACTTGCAGTAAACGAGCCATTGCCCGAAAGATTGGGCGATTTGGCAAAAGGGCGAAATACAGCCCAAGACAACCCCTAATAGCCCGAATTGCTACGGCTCTCCGCATATCCAAAAGCGAAGCTTACGACCAACTGATGACCGAACGGGAATATTTATTGAGGCAACAATGAGCGAATTGCAGCAGACCTTCAGCCGTACACAGCAGATCCTGTCAGCGTTTGGGCAGGGCAGTGACAGTATGCAGATTATTTATCAGCCATCTGCAATCTCGCCATACGATCGCGTGCAGACCTTGCGATTTTACGGATTTATTACCTCACTGAGAATGCGAGTCGACATAAATTCGATGGTTGAGGCAGACATACCAAACCTTGACGCAGACACAAGCCGTACTGAGCGATTGACAGCGCTACGTGATATGGAGTGGAAGTCACCACGAAAGCAAATAAGCTTTTTTATCAAAACCTCTAGGCTAGGCTGGCAACCCGTTTTTGATGTATCGCTTTTAAATCGATTGCCTTACTATCAGGTGAATTTATTGCCATACCTGACCGATAACGTAAGCTTTGACACTAGCAACGATTTTCTATTAGGTGCTCAAATTGTCGATGTGGGCTATGGCAAGCTATCAGGCACAGATAGAGTATTGATTTTTGGCAGTGTGAGGGAAGAAATAACCACATTACCAACTGATAGCAAAGAAATAAGCTTTGCACAGCCCTATCAATGGACTGTTGGCAGCGCTTCACAGGTGATATTGCCAGCTAACCCAAATCGGCAACAGGTGACGCTAGTTAACAGGTCACTCACCCAAGAAATATTTATCAATTACGGGAGCATGGCAGAGCTAAACAAGGGCATTACCCTAATGCGTGGTGGTGGTAGCTACGAAATTAATTTTTCTAATATTTATCGCGGCGCAATTAGTGCGATTAGTGCTAGTAACGCCGCTCTAACTGGGATTGAGGCGGTCTAATGTTTGACTTAGATAACTGGTTTATGGAAGACAATCGGGGCGATCGCTCAAAGCAAGTGCAAGCGATCGAGCTTCCGTACAAGTGCGGCAAAATCGAAGCCGAAATGATTTATTGGCGCTTTGTCAGCCATGAAAAGCCATCGCGGTATGACATTATTCAGCCATTGCAAGGGGGGAAACTATTGCTATGAGGGGAGCAGGAAGAATTGGTGGGCGCGACTTTAGCCCCCGGCCGATAAAAAGAGCCGAAGAGCCTGATCTTTTCGGCAATACAGCTAATCCTTTTTTTGGAGAGCTACCAGTCCCTCCCACACTTACGCCTATCAATGATGAGTGGTCTATATCAGATCCTTTTGAGCCTGTCGATCCGCGTGATTGCTCAAAATATCCTGCCTCTCCCTACTGCGAGGGAAATACGATCCGATTGGGACCACCCATCGGCTTTGAGATCGAAGTCCGCACAAATGGCTGTACTACCTGCCTCTACACCTATCCCGTTGTGGGATGGGTAAAGCTGACTCCTACGATAGTTTGCCGCCGCGATCCTAATTGCAAGGAAGATAACCCGCCGCCCCCATCGGGGCTAGACATTATAAATGCCTTAATGCCGCCCCCTTATGATGAAAATCCCCAACCCAACCAGTGCAAAACCCCAGAATGTGCATCTAGGGAAGGGATTATCAATCGATGGCATAATCGCTGGAATCGTGGCACGATGCGAAATATAAGAGGCTTTATCGTGCAAGAACAGCAAGAAGAAGTTTTCAAGGAAGAGATCAAGGTAGAGGCGGGAGCCAAAATTGTACGGCTAGGCGCGACAGAACCCATACCAGGGTATGGCGATCTTGCACCTGAATGCCATCTGGATCTATCCTTTCCTTTCTCAGATACGGATCGAGCGCCTTGGGTTTATCACACTTTCGCAGACACCTATATTTATCAATCCGTCTTGGTCCGCATCAGTCGGCAGGCAACCCCGCAAAGCCCAATTTTTGAACATACAACTAGTTTCACTTTCATCAGTTGGACTGTGGGAAGATGTTGTGGAGTCCCTGCGAATTGCGCCCCACTACCACCACCGCCCCCACCACCACCACCATTTGGTAGGGATGATAAACGCAAAAGGAAAAAAGATCCAGAGGAACGTATGTGTTGTAATAGCTGCCGCGATGCAAATGACAACGCTGACAAAGCGAATAAGAAAGCTGATGATCTTCTAAAAGAGCTTAAAGAGATCAAAAAAATATTAGGAACTGGGAAATTGCCTAGTGAAGTACAAAAAGCGGTTAAACTTTCGGATCAATCCTTGACAGGATTACTAAACCTTTTGGGTAAAACCGCAGGGATTGAGAAATATCCCATTGAGGTTCCTAGGAGTTTGCTAACTGGAACTGGCGATCAGGTAGATAAACTTCAAAGCCAAACTGACTTTATGTTTTGGCTTACCAATCAGCTGGACTCGCTGATTGGCGAATTCCCTATTGAGATTGAGGTAAAGGATATAGACCCCTTAACCAAGGGCGATCAAAAGCAAAAAATTCAATTGCCTAACCTTGCCGAAGCGATCGCTGAAATCTATGGATTGGTTGCTAAAGGCGCGGTTAACCAAGAAGTAGATCAAGCAATGCTTTTGAGAATTGCAGCCGAAGTAATTGCCGCAAAAAATGGGATTGCGATCACTCAAGACTATGCAAAAGCCAATGCGAAATTTTTGGGCTACAAAGGCAATCCTGCCGACAGAGAATTAACGTATCAATTTGACTTCTCAAAATTAGTTTTAGGAGAAAAAGATCAAGAGGTTCGGATAGACGAGATTTTACAAACAGTCAAAGGTCACGTCAAAGGCTGGCAAAACGAAGACAAGGAAACAGCCGCCGACTTCTTCATGAAACTAATGTTTGCCGCAGGGATTATTAAATCCGTATTTTTTCGCAACAAAAAACAAATGAGAGAGGTTCTTGAAAAGGCTGATGAGCAAGTAAAAGAGCGTCTCAAATCGGAGGATGATTGGAAGCAATTTTTAAAGGACATCAACAATCCAAATTCCCCTTTTAATAGAGGTGAATCTTCCCCAGATATCAAAGAAGAGAAATAAATTATGACTCAACTAAAATTAGTAAAAAACCTACTTACTTCAAGAAAAATCAGAGAAAAAGTAGGGAATATAAAAGGGAAGATTCGCTATTTGGACTTAAAAAATCCAATTATTCGATCTGAAAGGAGCAACATCCTAGAAAAAATCACTCAAGGGTTTAAAGGCTTCTTGGGGTTTATATCTGGTCCAATATTTCAGAGCTTAAATTTTGGCGCAGGGGCTGTTGTGGCTATTGTTCAAGGATTTTTTAGCACGGTTCAACGAGTCGCGGCTTTTAACTGGAATGCCTCTGACAAAGAATTAGAGGCAATGATTAAATCAGAGCAAACAAGAGCTTTTAGCGCCATCGGGAATTTTTTCGGGCGGCTATTTGGATTTATTGTGACTTTGGGGATAGGATACGGAGTTGCTTTAGTTGTTCCCGTAGTAGGGGGGGGCGCTTTAGCTAATGCTGTCGCCAGTAAAGTAATTCAAGAAGGGGGGCGGGAAGTCGTACAAAGTTTTGGGGCAGCGCTACTTCAGACTATCGGCTCTGTAGGGAATCAAGCCTTAATTAGTAGTTACATAAACATTAGAAAATTTATAAACGGAGGCAAAGCTACTGAGGGTGGGGTAGACATGAGCTTCAGCGCTCAATTTGAGCGACAGCTTGAGGGAATAAAAGATCAAAATTGGCGTGCTTTTTCAGAATCGGCAAGCGATGAATTTGTTGATACTTTTTGGGAAAATGGAATGATCATCGCTCAGGAGATAGATGATGCTTACGTTCAAGCAAAAGCGGCAAACGAGGCTACTAAAGGTAAAAAACGCACTGTACGACTACGCCCAAACAAACAGATCAAAGAAGAGATGATCATCACAGGGGCGCAAATTGATGTTGAGACAGAAACCCTGTCAGCCCTCAACAATTACCGCCTAATTGCCAATCGTGACGTTGGGCAAATTGTCGGGCAACCTGCCGAAGACTACCTAACCGCAAAGCCATTGCGCCGCCAGCTAACGATTATTCTCAAAAAAGGCAAAAAAGAACCACCATGGCGCATTGGCAGTAAAAACTGTAAAGATGTCACCGTAACTATCCCTGATGTAGTTGTGGGGCTATCTTGGCGGCGAATTAAGGATGCTTGCAAGCCCTATACTTGGGGCAAATTTAGGGCTACGGCTAACCTAGATAACGGGCGGCAAATGGCAATTTATGCCAGCAATAAGAGCGAAGCCGAGCGAGTGCTTAAACGCTTTCTCACCCTTAGCACTGCCAAGCCGCTAAGTATTTCGGTAACTGAAGAAGTCGAAAAGAAGAATATTGCGCTCAAAAAAGAGCCTGTGCAGGTTTTCCCTGCATACGCAACCCTGCTAGTCCGTAGAACAACTACAGGCGAGGGGCGAGATTTTCTAGACGGCTCCAAGCTTGCCGAAGACTTGGTAAGGGTAGATTTGTGGATGGATCAAGAACCAAAAGGAGTGACTTTTAATTAAATGCCTATTTCAAATCCGATGCTGACGATCAATGTTGCCGAAGCGCCCCCGCCTTCGGCAATACTGCACCCCAAAGATCCTGATATTGCCCCAGATGCAATTGGGACTTTTTGGCTAAATACGCTTAGCGATCGCCTATGGGTTGCCAAGGCGACTAACAACGTTACCGACTGGGCGCAGGTTAGCGCCGATGGCGGCAATATCGAAGCCATTTTGGGCGCGATTGTGGTTGCTAATGGCGCAGTCGTGACCGATGGCTCTAATGTAATTTTTGAGGATTAAATATGCGACACAGTGAACTAACCACCGATCTGCACTATGCAAGATTGCGAACCTTTACGGGCAATCCTGCAACCATTACGCCTGACTTTTTCGATCAAATACTGACCGCTACTGACACAAACAAGGTTTACCGCGCTACAGGCACAAACCAAGGGCAGCTAGTAGAGCTTTCGCCAATGCCAGAGCAGCGCGTCATCTTTGACGAGACTTTCCCTGAGCCAATGAGCCAAACACAGCTTTTAGTGCGCGTGGATCAAAATCGCATCTACCGCGCTAATGGGATTTTGCCTACTGATTGGCTAGAGATCGTTGGGGCTGATGGCGGAGGCACTGGGGGAGGCAGTGCAATAGCTGTAGGCAATAATCCCCCTCAAACTGCCCCGATTGCATTAGGGGAGCAGTATTTTGACGCTAGGCACGGGCATATTTTTGTAGCGATCGCTGACGGTGCTAACCTAATTTGGAGAAACACCATCCCGCCAATAACGGTTTCTAATAATTATCTTGAAGATCAGGGCTTGCTTTTTCAATATCCTGATGCTTACGGGAGATTTTTTTGGGCATATTGCAATCACCACCCTGTGGGGGATGTTTTTCTTGATTTCAATAATTTTGGCTGGCAGGATGGAGGGCAGGACTTCAGCCAAGCATTAGATCTGTATGGGGCAGGATGCTATGCCCTGTTTTATGAAATGACCGATCCAAACAATGAAGTCCCTTCGTGGTCTATTTCTTCAAATATTTTCTTCATGAAAAAAGGATCGAGTACGGATTTATCCCCTGATGAAACCTGTTTTACTTTGACTCAAGCCTATTTACTGGGGCAACACTCCAAAGGATTTTATATCTCTCCAGATCGAAGATTAGGAGCCAAGATTGAAATTAGCGCATACCTACAGCAATAAAGAAGAGAGGCGATCGCTAAGTTAGCGATCGCCTCTCTTGTTATGTGATCTAAACCGCAGGGGACAGAATCGAACTGCCATTCACACACTGCCGCGTGCGCTCTAACCACTACTCACCCCGCGAATATTAACTATAGCAAAGGCGATCGCTAACTTAGCGATCGCCTCTCTTCTTTATTGCTCATTTTTTAATGATTGCTTACCTTGTTCGGTAATAAACCAATATTTTTTCTCCCCCAAAGGATCGGGTTTATATGCTTGTGCCTGCCCTTTGGCTTGTAACCTCCCAAGGCACTGCAAAACAGTTTTTGCATTCTTTGAGCTTTTGGGTATATTCAATGTCTCGCGAATATATCGGCTTTTAGCGGCTCTGGGTGATACTTTGGCTAGTACCTCTAAAACGTCTCGATCCGTCATTCTTTTCTTGCCTCCTTTGCGGTGAATGCTTGCCATTTTTCGGGCAACTTAACCATCAGATCATGCTCAACTTTATTGATGATCGCCCTTGCACAATATTCTGAGGCTGTTTCGCCAGATTCCGACATGGCTTTAATAACCTCATAAATATTGTCAGGGAGCATAACTTGGACTTTTTGCGAATTTCTAGCCATAACATCAAATAATAAACACTGTGTAAATACTATCTAGTTACTGTGCATTCTGACAGTATTTAAGGTATAACATTAAAAAGCGGTGCGCTAGATTTCGACAGCTTACGCACCGCTTACCCAATCTCTTAGGTATCAAGCATTATGGCAGTAAAGAAACCGCTTGAGGTAGTACAGCCACTACCCACAGAAGAAACAGCCCCAAGCATCGAGGCAATCAGCGATCGCCTAAATGATGAAATAGCCGATCAACTTTTAGATAGCATCGACTGGCAAAAGGTGACACAGGCGATCGTTCGCAAAGCCCCCGCTAAGCTCTTTGCTTGGCTCACTCGCGGCAATGATAGCCCGATCAATATTTCGGCTTTCCCTGAATTGGCAGCACTTCCAAGTAGTGACGATGAGGGCAAAGCAGCATGACAGAGCCTGAAGACAAAATTTGGACTTTTTGGGATGCCCTCACGAATGCAAACCCTGATTGGTGGGATTGCAATAACGATGATGAGGATGAGGAGGATGACGATGAAACCAATGAGTAAGCTTTTGATTGCTGCAATGGGATTAATGCTTGGATTTGGTTCAATCATTGGTTACTACTTGGCTAGGTGGGATTTACAAAGCAATGCGATCGCTAATTCACAACAGGCGATCGCCCAACCCGAAAAACCAAACCCTGAAGTCAAGCCCGAATCCCGAAAGGAAAAGCAAATCGATATCCGTACTATCAAACCAGTCAAAACCGCCCGTGAGTTGCTAGAAGAAAAATATCGCCTCTGTGTTGGCAACAATGGCGATATTAGTAAGGTTCCCGATTCCGTTATGACTCAAGTTATCAAAAAAATGGGTTTAAAACCCCGTGCTTCCAGCACGGCTTTACTTAATCTATGCTACAGTATACAGTATAAGATTTTACAAATCTATGCTAGTACT